>JAHBWA010000246.1 GCA_019637195.1 Labilithrix sp.
CGAGGCAAGCGCCGCCCGGATCGACCTCGCGGCCGACCTCGTCGAACTCGCCGGCGACCGAGCGCACGCCCGCGAGGCGCCCCTCCTCGCCCCACGCGTCGCGCTCGTCGACGACGGTGACGGCGAAGCCGACCCTGGCGAGCAGCGGAGCGAGCGCGGTGGCGACGTGGCCGGCTCCCACGACGAGCGAGGGCACCAGGCCGGCGATCGGCTCGAGGAGCACGACGAGCCGCCCGCCGCAGCACATCCCGAGCTCGGCGCCGAGCTTGAAGGTGCGCACGTCGTGCCTCGCGCTCGAGCCCGTGGCGAGCGCGACGAGGGACTCGAGGACGGCGCGCTCCACCGCTCCGCCGCCGACCGTCCCGACGGCCGCGCCGTCCTGGGCGACGAAGAGCTTCTGGCCGGGCGTCCCCGGGGCCGAGCCGTGCCGCTCCAGCACCGTCGCCATGGCCCCGGGCACGCCCCGTCGCGCGGCGGCAGCCGCCGCCCCGAGGACCGCCGCCACGTCGCCCGGCGACGGCACGGGCAGGCTCCCGGCGGAAGCGGCCGGCTCTGCGGGGCCTTGGTGGTCCGGGGCGACGGCGACCGGTTGCCCCGGGGTGAGGGCAACCGATTGCCCCGGGGCCGACTGCGACACGAGCGCCAGGACCGAGGGGGCCGAACGGTCTCCCTCGGGGCTCGCGGAGGCGTCCGGTGCGCGGCGCGTCGTCATCGCCGCTCATTCTACCTCCCGAACGCCGACAGTTCGCCTTATCCTGCGGCCCCGCTCATGGCCGTCCTCGGTCCCTCCTACGATCCGAACCAGGTGCTCGTGATGATCCTCGCCGGCGGCGAGGGCAAGCGCCTCTATCCGCTGACGCTCGATCGCGCCAAGCCCGCGGTCCCGTTCGCGGGACGCTACCGCATCATCGACATCGTCCTGTCGAACTTCGTCAACTCGGGGCTCGCGCGGATCAAGGTGCTCACGCAGTACAAGAGCGCTTCGCTCGAGGAGCACATCGCGCGCGTCTGGCGCCTGTCCCCGATGCTCGACCAGTTCATCGAGGCCATCCCGGCGCAGCAGCGCACCGGCCTGTCGTGGTTCAAGGGCTCGGCCGACGCCGTCTACCAGTGCCAGCACGTCATCACCGACGAGCGTCCCGAGATCGTCGCCATCTTCGGCGGCGATCACGTCTACAAGATGGACGTGCGGCAGATGATCAACGCGCACGTGGCGCGGAACGCCGCGGCCACCGTCGCGGCGATCCCGGTGCCGAAGCGCGAGGCGAGCGACTTCGGTGTCCTCGAGATCGACCCGAACGGCCGGATCATCGCGTTCCACGAGAAGGTGAAGAACCCGCCGACGATGCCCGGGTCCACCGACATGTGCCTGGCGTCGATGGGCAACTACGTCTTCCGCAAGGACGACCTCATCCGCGAGCTGAACCGCGACGCCGCGGTCGAGACGAGCAAGCACGACTTCGGGCACGACATCCTGCCGCGGATGGTGACGGACGGGCAGGACGTCTACGTCTACGACTTCGCCAAGAACCTCGTGCCCGGCGAAGAGGAGCGCGCCCACGGCTACTGGCGCGACGTCGGGACCATCGAGGCCTACTGGGAGGCGCAGATGGACCTCATCGCGATCCACCCGCTCTTCAACCTCTACAACGACCGCTGGCCGATCCGCACCGGCGTGACCCACGACCCACCGGCGAAGTTCGTCTTCCGCGACGAGGCGCACGCGCGCGTGGGCATCGCCACCGACTCGATGGTCAGCCACGGCTGCATCATCTCGGGTGGGCGCATCCACCGCAGCGTCCTCAGCGTCGGCTGCCGCGTGAACTCGTTCGCCGAGATCGAGGAGAGCGTGCTCTACGAGCGCGTCCGCGTCGGGCGCCACGCCAAGCTGCGACGCTGCATCATCGACAAGGACGTCGAGGTGCCGGCGGGGGTCGAGGTGGGGTTCAACCTCGACGCCGACCGCAAGCGGTTCTTCGTCACCGACAACGGGCTCGTCGTCATCCCGAAGCGCGCGAAGCTCGACGACGAGAAGATGTGGCGGCTCTAGCCGAGTGACCGGGCGCGGAGCGCGGCGGCGCGTCGAGCGCGGTCGAGGACGTCGGACGAAGAGAGGAGCGATGCGCACGATCATCGTCGGTGATGTGCACGGATGCGCGAGCGAGCTCGCGGCGCTGCTCGACGCCGTGGCGTTCGCGAGCGGCGACCGGCTCGTCTTCGTCGGGGACCTGATCGCGCGCGGGCCCGACTCTCTCGGGGTGCTCGACATCGCGCGCACGACCGGCGCGATCGTCGTCCGAGGCAACCACGAGCAGAAGCTCCTCGACTGGCGCGACGGCCGCGCGCGCTGGATCCGCGGTGAGGCGCCCGCGCGGCAGCCGATCGGCAAGCTGCACCGCGACCTCGGCCGGGAGCTCCGGCCGGTCGACTGGTCGCTGCTCGAGACCTCGAAGATCTGGCTCGATCTCCCCGAGCACGAGGTGCGCGTCGTCCACGCGGGGCTCGATCCGGACGTCCCGTTCGAGCAGCAGTCGCCCGACACGCTGATGCGCATCCGCACGGTGACCGTCCCCGGCCCCGCGCGCGGCGACCGGTTCGTGCTGTGGGGGACGCGCTACGTGGGGCCTCCGCACGTCGTGTTCGGACACAACGCGGCGCCCGGCCTCCAGCTCCACGAGTGGGCCACCGGGCTCGACACCGGCTGCGTCTACGGCGGCCGCCTGACGGCGATGGTGCTCGCGAAGGGGCAGCGGGTCCCGCGGGCCGTCGCGGCGCGGCGGGCGCTGCTCGTCTCGCAGCCGGCGCGCCGCGTGTGGTTCGTCCCGGCCCAGCGCGCGGCCGGCTCGGAGTGACCGGCGGCCCACGTCGGTCCGGTGGTGACGCGCGACGGGCCGCGCGCTAAGGTCGCTCGACATGATGCGGGGTCCGCGGAAACGACTCTCGGCGTGCGTTTCGCTCGTCCTGTGCGCCCAGCTCGCGCTCCCCGGCTCGCTCGCGTTCGCCCAGCCCAAGCCCGCCCCGGCGAAGCCCGCGGCCCCCGCGCCGCCCCAGGACCTGATCGCCAAGGGCCAGGAGCTCTTCGAGGATCAGCAGTACGAGGACTCGATCCAGACGCTCTCGGCGGCCCTCCTCCGGCCCAGCAACACCAAGGAGCAGAAGGTCGATATCTACCGCCTCCTCGCGCTCAACTACATCACGCTCGGGCGCAAGGACGAGGCCGACAACGCCGTGCGCGGCCTGCTCGTCGCGCAGCCCGACTACCAGCTCCCGGCGAACGAGTCGCCGCGCTTCCGCGACTTCTTCAAGGAGGCGCGCGCCAAGTGGGAGGCCGAGGGCCGGCCCGGGCTCGTCAGCGAGAAGCCGACCGAGGCCCCCGTCGTGATCCGGCACGGCTCGCCTTCGTCCGCCGAGCGCGACAAGCCGATCGACCTCCGCGCGAAGCTCGAGGATCCCGACGGCCGCACCGGCACCGTGAAGCTCTACTTCCGCACCGGCTCGAAGGGCGACTTCACCGAGACGGTCGCCGACGTCGACGGCGAGAACGTGCGCGCGCAGATCCCGGCCTCGGCCGTGAAGCCCCCGCTGATGGACTACTACTTCGAGGTGCTCGACGGCGGGGGCGGCGTCATCTCGTCGCGCGGCGACGCGCAGGGGCCGCTCCGGATCGCGATCCCGGACGGCGAGAGCTCCAGCTGGGTGCTGCCGCTGGCGATCGGCGGGGGCATCCTCGGCGCGGCGGCGATCGTCGGCGGCCTCGCGCTCGCCGGCGTCTTCAAGAGCTCGAGCCCGCCCGCGGGCCGCGGGAATTCGACGGTGTCGGTCAACGTCGGCGAGGCCGGCCTTCGCTTCTGAAGGCCGCCGCGAGCCGTTCGATCGAGCCACGACCGAGCCAGGTGAGAGCGTGAGCGAGCCTCGTTATCCGTACGTCCACGTCGACGTGATCCCGGAGGCCGTCGACGAGACGAGCGCCCTCCTCTTCGAGCTCGGCGCGGAAGGCGTCGAGGAGCGCGACGAAGGCACGCTCGCGAAGTCGGCCGCGAGCGGCAAGGTCACGCTCGTCGCCGCGTTCGCGACGCGCGCGGAGGCCGACGAGGCGATCGCCGCGCTCGGTCCCGACCTCGCCGCCCGCTACGAGGAGATCATCGGCGACGCCTGGCGAGACGCCTGGAAGGAGCACTACCGCCCGTTCACCATCGCGCGCGCCGCGGACGGGCGCGCGGTGGTCGTCCGGCCGCCGTGGGAGCCGCACGCGCCGAAAGAGGGTGAGCGCGTGCTCGAGCTCGAGCCGGGGCGCGCGTTCGGCACGGGCCTCCACGAGACCACGCGCCTCGTCGCGCAGGCGCTCGCCGACCACGCCGCCGAGCTCGACGGCGTCACGCTGCTCGACGTCGGCTGCGGGAGCGGCGTGCTCGCCCTCGTGGCGCTCTCGCTCGGCGCCGCGCGGGCGGTGGCCGTCGACGTCGATCCCGAGTCGATCGACGTCACCCGCGAGAACGCGGCGCGCAACGCGATGACGGACCTCGTCGACGCGAGCACGACGGAGATCGAGTCGGTCGAGCTCGTGTCGCCGGTCGTCGTCGCGAACATCGAGGCGCGGGTGCTCGTCCCGATGGCGCCCGAGCTCACGCGTCACGTCGCGGCCGGCGGGCTCCTCCTCCTCTCGGGCGTCCTCGTCCCGCAGCGCGACGACGTCCGAGCGGCCTACCCCGACCTCGAGCTCCTCGCGGCGCCCGAGATGGGCGAGTGGACGCTGCTCGCGCTGCGGAAGCCCGGCGCATGACCGTCCGCGCGCCGGTCTCCGATCTCGCGGAGGGCAAGCGCGCGCTGCCGGCGGAGACGTCGCGCTACCTGTGCCGCGTCCGGCGCCTCGGCCCCGGCGATGGCTTCCTCGCGTTCGATCCCGACGCCCGCACCGAGGCCGACGCGACCATCCTGGAGGCCTCGGCGGACGCCGCACGGATCGCCGTCGGGGCGCTCCGGCCGGCGCGCGTGCTGGCGACCGCGGACCTCGTCCTCGTCTACGCGCTGGCGAAGGGCGACAAGGTCGACGCCGTCGTCCGCGACGCCACGGAGCTCGGCGCGACCCGCGTGCTCGTGACGCGCACCGAGCGCGCCGTGATGAAGGCAGCGGGCGACCGCGCGACCGACAAGCTCGCGCGCTGGCGGCGCGTCGCCGAGCAGGCGGCCCGGCAGTGTGGTCGCGCCGATCCCCCCGCCGTCGACGGCGTGTTCGCGTGGGCCGAGGCGCTCGAGCGCGCCGCCGACTGCGGGGCCCGCTTCTGCCTCGATCCCCGCGCGGAGGTCGCGCTGGGCCGAGAGCTCGCGGCCCCGATCGAGCGCGGCGCGTCGATCGCGTTCGCCGTGGGGCCCGAGGGAGGGCTCTCCGGCGCCGAGATCGAGCTCGCGCGCGCGAGCGGCTTTCTCCCGGTGTCGCTCGGGCCCTTCGTGCTTCGCACGGAGACCGTCGCCGCGGCCATCCTCGGCGCCGTCCGCGTGCTCGGAGCTCGGTAGCGCGCCGCGCGCCCGAGGTCAGCGCCGTCCTCGGCCCGCTCCACGCCCGGTGGCTCCGTCCGTCAGGCCATCGCGGGGACGGGCTCGGGCGCGGGCGCGGCAGGTGCCGTCGGGAGCTCGAACCAGAAGACGCAACCGCAGCCGGGCACGGAGCGGACGCCCACGCGCCCGCCGTGCGCCTCGGCGAGGCGCTTCACCGTCGCCAGCCCGAGGCCGATCCCCGGCTCGGTGGCGTTGTGCGAGCGCGCGTACGGCTGGAAGATGTGCGGCTCGACGTCCGGGGCCAGCCCGGGGCCCGTGTCCTCGACCTCGACGTGGACGACCTCGGCGCAGTGATGCGCGCGGATCTCGATGCGCCGGACGGGGCTGTCGCCGATGTACTTGATCGCGTTCCGCGCGAGGTTCGCGACGAGGCTCGTGAGCACGCCGGCGTTGCAGCGCGCGAAGCAGACGCCGTCCTCCTTGATGGCGAGCTCGATGGTGCGCTCGTCCGCGAGCGGCTGGAGCTCGCTCGCGACGTCCATCAACGTCGCGCGGATCTCGGCGCGCGCGTCGGGATCGGGCGTGGCCCCCGCGCGCGCGAAGTCGAGCAGTCCGTCGACGAGCCGCTTCACGCGACGCAGCGCCGACGTCCCGCGCTCCACGACCTGCCCACGCTTCGCCGCGTCGAGCCCGGACTGACTCGCGAGCTGCAGCGCGAACGAGACCGCGCCGAGCGGGCTCAGGATGTCGTGGGCGACGCGCCCGGCGAACTGCTCGAGCTCGAACGCTCGCACCCCTTCGAGCTCGCGGTGGCGCTCGACGAGCTCGGCGTGGTCACGGATCATGCGGCGGAGCATCACCGCGCCGGTGATCGCGATCACCGTCGCGAGCGCGTCGAGGCCGAACGCCGCGTACGTAGCCCTGCTGCGGATCCGCTGGATCTCCAGCGCCAGATCGTGCGCGCGGGCGGCGTTGCCCTCGATCACGTCCATGATCGCGGCGCTCAGGTTGGTGGCCGACGTGCCGAAATCGAGCGCGAGCGTCGACGTCGCCCTCGGCACGTCCCCCCGCGCGGTCTCGTCCTGGAAGCGCGTCACCGAAGCGTCGAGCTCCTTCTGCGTACGAAGGACGTTGCCCCAGAGCGTCTGCTCCGCCGGCCACACCGGGAGCGTGAGGTAGACGTCCATCTCCTGCTCGATCACCTGCCGCGAATGCGCAACGGCGCGCGGATCGGCGCGCTGACCGCGCTCGACGCGGTCGAGCTCGTCGCGCATCAAGAACTGGAGGTTCCGGATCTCGGCGCGCGCCGAGGTCAAATGCTCGATGCTCGGCGCCGTGTTGTACGCGATTTCGCGCGCGGCTCGGTCCGTCGCGAACGACTGCCACTGCGAGAGCACCGTCGCCCCGAGAAAGCTCAGAATCACGACCGCGAAGATCGCAGGAAGCCACAGCGTCCATCGAGGCCGTTCCATTCGCACTTCGTTCCGTCGTTAGCTCTCGCACCGCGGCTCGTCGAGCGAACCGTCGCTTTCTTGGACGATGCCGAGAGGCGTCGCAGCGACGAAGCATCTGGTCATGCGCTGAGCTCGACGCGTCGACGGACGAGCTCGTCGTGGGCGCATGCTCTTCGCCGCCGCTCGCGGTAGCATGCTCGCGTCGATGCGCGTGCTCCTGATCAGCGCGAACCGCGAGCAGTACCCGGCCCCGGTGGTACCGCTCGGAGTGCTCTCCGTCGCAGGCGCGGTCCGCGACGCGCACACGGTCCGCGTCGTCGACCTCTGCTTCGAGCAGGAGCCGCTCCGCGCCGTGGCCGGCGCCGTGTCGAGCTTCGAGCCCGACGTCATCGGCCTCGGGCTCCGGAACCTCCACGACAACGCGTACGGCTCGTCCGAGCCCCTCCTCGCCTACTACGAGGACGTCGCCCGCGCGGTCCGCGGCGCGTCCGGCGCGCCGCTCGTCCTCGGCGGCGCAGCGATCACCCTCCAGCCGACCGGCCTGCTCGATCGGCTCGGCGCCGACCACGCGGTCGTCGGTGAGGGAGAGCTCGCGTTTCGCGAGCTCTTGAGCGGGCTCGAGCGCCGTGAGCAACCGCCCCGCATCGTGCGGAGCGCGGTCGCCGAGCGACGCCTCGTCCAGCTCGACGCCAAGCTCGGCCTGCGCGCACCGCCCGTCCCCGCCTCGGACCTCGACGCGCTCGCGCCGCCCGCGCGCGACCTCGTCGATCCGCGCTACTTCGAGATCGACGCCACGGAGAGCTTCCAGACCAAGCGCGGCTGCGCGTTCCACTGCGCCTACTGCGACTACCCCGACCTCGAGGGTCGCAAGGTGCGCCTGCGCGATCCCGAGCGTGTCGCCGACGAGATCGCCGCACGCGCTCGCGTCCCCGGCGTGTCGTACGGCTTCTTCGTGGACAGCGTGTTCAACGTCCCTCGCGCGCACGCGCTCGCCGTCTGCGCGGCGCTCGAGCGGCGAGGCTCGCCGCTGCCGTGGGTCTGCTACGCGACGCCGGCGACCCTCGACGACGAGCTCGTCGCCGCGATGCGACGCGCGGGCTGCACCGGCGCCGAGCTCGGCACGGACACCGGCACGCCGCGTGTGCTCGCCCGCCTCCGCAAGCCGTTCGATCTCGACGACGTCCGGCGCGTCCGCGCGTCGTTCCTCCGCCATGGGATCGCCGACGCCCACTCGTTCGTCCTCGGCGCCGAGGGCGAGACCGTCGAGGAGGCCGAGGGCACGCTCGCCTTCGTCCGCGAGCTCGATCCGGACGTGGCCGTGTTCGTCGTCTTCATGGAGGACCGCGAGGAGCGCGCGACCGGCCGCGCGGCGCACCACGAGGCGCTCCTCGAGCTGCTCGCGCGCGAGGCGCCGAAGCACCCCGGGTGGATCGTGCCGGAGCTCGGGATCCGCTTCGGCGAGAAGGTCCGACGCCTCGTCGCGGGGCGGAAGCTGCGCGGGCCGGCCTGGCTGCACCTCGCGGCGGCCCGCCGGCGCGCGGCCCTGCGCGGCGGCGTCAGAAGTTGAACCACTGCGACGGGTGCGCGCGCAGAAAGTCCGTGATGCGGTCGGCGACCGCCTGCGCGGCGACCGCGGTCGCGTCGGGCGGATCGGCACGTTCGAGGCGGATCGGCTCGTGGATGACGATGCGGTAACGGCGAAAGCCGGTGCGCGCGCAGAAGATCGGGAGGATCGGCGCTCGCGAGAGGCGCGCGAGGCGGAACGGCCCCTCCGGCAGGGCACCGTCCTCGCCGAAGAGCCGCACGGGCACGACGCGCATCCCCGGCGGCGTCCGATCGAGCTGCATCGCGACGACGCCTCCGCCGCGCAGCTGACCGAGCAGGGGCAGCGCGTCGAGCGCGTCGTCGCCGACGTGTACGACGCGCACGCGCATCTTCCCGCGCACGGCGTCGTGCAGGCGCTCGGCCTCGGCGTTGGCCTCGTGCGCCATCACGAGCACGACGTCGAGCGCGAGGTCACCCGTGAGGAGCGCGCCGAGCACGTCCCAGCCGCCGGAGTGGATCGTCCCGATGATGACGGGACCGCCGAGCACCGCGCGCAGGTGCTCGCCGCCTTCGATGAGCGGCTCGAGCGGACGCTCGTTCTTCGAGCCGGTGGCGAGCGACTCGCCGAGCGCGCCGGCGAAGCTCGCGAACGTCCGCAGCGTGTCGACCGTGTCGCGCCAGGCTGGAGCGGGGCCACGAACGCGGCGGAGGTTGTCGATCACCCGGCGGCGCGCGTCGCTCGAGACCACGGCGGCCGTCCAACCCACGACCGGAGGCGTGTAGCGGAGCACCCAGAACGGCGCGCGCGCCGCGCCGAGCCAGGCGAGCCTTCGGAGGAAGACGGAGTGACGCGACACCGCCATGCGGGACGCCATTTTCGCAGGGTCCCGATCCGCGACGAGCAAAATCGCGCACGCGCCTGCGCCGCCGAGGTCGAGCGAGCGCCGGCACGGCTCGGCTCGGCCCCGGAGGCGCCCGTCGAACGACCGCGTCGCGCGGCAGGGCTGCCGCCATGGCCCCGCCTGACCGTTTCGTGACGCCGACGCCCAAAGCTGACCGAACGATGGCGGGCGCGCCGGCGGGGCGGCCGTACAGTCGCCGCCGAACCATGGCTATCGCGATCTTCTTCGTCGGGCACTGGATCTCGTCGGTCTTCTTCCAGACCTTCTTCCTCCACCGCTACGGCGCCCACAAGCAGTTCACGATGTCGAAGCGCTGGGAGCGCTTCTTCCACCTGTGCACGTATCTGTCGCAGGGCTCGAGCTTCCTCAGCACGCGCGGCTACGCGATCCTCCACCGGATGCACCACGCGTACAGCGACGGGCCAAAGGATCCGCACTCGCCCGAGAACCACTCGAACGTCTTCACGATGATGTGGGCGACGAAGCACCGCTACGACGCGTTCGCGTACCGCAAGGAGGAGCCGGAGGCGAGGTTCGCCAAGGGGATCCCCGACTGGCCCGCGCTCGATCGCCTGAGCCAGTCGTGGCCGGCGCGGATCGTCTGGCTCGCGAGCTACACGCTCTTCTACGCG
>JAHBWA010000247.1 GCA_019637195.1 Labilithrix sp.
GGATCGTTGACGAGGGTGCGCGTGAAGACGTCGTCGAGGCGGGCGGCGAGATCCTCGGCGCCGGCGAGCGCCGCGGTGACGGCGTCCTCGCTCTCGAGCGCGGTGGTCGAGGCGTCGACCTTGACGATCACGTCGACGATCGCGTGATCGTCGGCCTTCTCGAAGGCGTCCTTGCCGTGCAGGACCGGCTTCGCCTCCTTGGAGATCCCGCTGAGGCGCTTGGCGACGGTGCGCGCCTTCTCGAGCCACGCGCGGCCCTCGGTGAGCGCGCGGTGGAGCGCCTTCGCCCGCGCGAGCACGTGCGCCGGGCGATCGAGATCGCCGCCCGCGCAGGCCGCGTCTGCGGCGGCGCTCGAGGTCTGCGTCGCGATCACGCCGCGGAGACGCTCGTGCGTGAAGTCGCGGAGCTTCTTGACCGTGTCCTCCTTCGAGAGGTCGAGCTTCCTGGCCGCGGGGCCCTCGGCGAGGCCGTCGTAGGCCCAGGCGAAGAGGTCGGAGAGGCGGAGCGACGCATAGGCGGCGTTGCGCTTCGAGCCTTCGAGCAGCGTGCGCAGCGTGGCGATGCACGCGCGGCGGAGCGCGAACGGATCGGCGGCGCCCGTCGGCGACAGGCCGACGGCGAAGCAGCCGGCCAGCGTGTCGAGGCGATCGGCCAGCGCGACGCACGCCGAGACGTCGTCCTCGGCGACCGGGCCCTCGGCGCCGATCGGCCGGTAGTGATCACGGACGGCGTTCGCGACCTCGGCCGGCTCCCCGGCGTAGAGCGCGTAGTCGCGGCCCATCTCTCCCTGGAGCTCGGGGAACTCGCCGACCATGAGCGAGACGAGGTCGAACTTGCAGAGCTGGGCCGCGCGGCGGACGAGCGCGACGCGGTCGTTGGCGAGGCCGATCGCGACGGCGATCTTCGTCGCCAGGGCCTCCAGCCGCGTCACCTTCTCGCGCACGGTGCCGAGGCGGTTGTGGAAGACGATGCCCTGGAGCTTGGCGACGCGGTCTTCGAGCTTGGCGCGGCGGTCCTCTTCGTAGAAGAACTTCGCGTCGGCGAGGCGCGCGCGCATGACGCGGTCGTTGCCCTTCGCGATGCGCGCCGGATCGAGCGCGGTGTTCACGACGGTGAGGTAGTGCGGCAAGAGCTCGTCGCTCGAGCTCGGCTTGGCGACGCAGAAGTACTTCTGATGCCCGCGGGCGACCGCGCGGATCACGGACGCCGGGAGGTTCAGGTACTCCTTCTCGAACGAGCCGGTGACGACGTGCGGCTCCTCGACCAGCGAGGCGTTCTCGTCGACGAGGTACGGATCGGGATCGTGGACGCCTCCGGCGGCCTTCGCGGCGGCGTCGACCCGCTCCATCATGGCCTTCGCGCGCTCCTCGCGATCGACCAGCACGTTCGCGGCGCGCATCGTGTCGACGTAGGCCGAGGCCTCGGCGAGCTCGATCTGGCCGGGCGAGAGGAAGCGATGCCCGAGCGACGTGCGGCCCGAGCGGACGCCGGCGAACGACACGTCGACGGTGTCGGAGCCGGAGAGCGCCACGAGCCACTGCACGGGGCGGCCGAACGTCGCGTCGCCCACGCCCCAGCGCATCGACTTGCGGAAGGGGATCTCCGCGCAGATCTCGGCGAGCGCCTTGCCGAGGAGCTCGCGCGCCTCGCGCCCGCGCTCCTGCCGTCGTCCGACGAGGTAGCGGCCGGCCTTCTGCTTGCCGGCCGCGGCCCGGTCGACGACCGAGAGCTGCTCGAGCGCGACACCGAGCTTGGTCGCGAACGCCTCGGCCGCCTTGGTCGGCTTGCCGTCCTTGTAGGCTGCGGTCTCCGGCGGGCCCACGACCTCCTCGTCGAGATCGGGCTGCTTCTCGGCGACGTCGTCGACGAGGAGCGCGAGGCGCCGCGGCGTACCGAGGGCGCGGACGCCTCCGTGCGCCAGGCGGAGTCCCTCGAGCTTCGCGCGGGCGAGGCCCGGGAGCGCCGCGAGGGCGGCGTCGACGTAAGAGGAGGGGAGCTCCTCGGTTCCGATCTCGAGCAGGAGGGACTTTCCCATCGTCGCGGCGCGACGCTAGCAGAAATGGGGCGCGGCTGTCGGTGGGGTCTTCGCGCGCGCCGCACGACGAGCGCGGCGCGTTCTCCACGGTCAGAGGCGAGGCACGTCGGCCTCACCCGACGATCGGCGGCGTCTCGATTGCGTTACGGACACTCTGAAAGACGGGGAAAATCGCGGTGTGCCGTTGCGGATCGAGGGCAGCAGCGGTAGGTACCCGCCGTCCAGATGAGTTCAACGCTTACGCTGCGCCGCACGCTTGCTTGCCTCCTCTTCGGCTCCGTCGCCGTCGCCGCCCTCCAGGCGGGCTGCGGTGACACGACGGGCTCGGCCTTCGACCCGGGAGCCGAGCTGCCCGACGGCACGTCCTCCGGCGAGCCCCCGCCCGGCTTCGGCACGGACGACGACGGCGGCGGCCCCGGCAGCAGCTCCGGCAACGTCGACGCGACCGGCGTGCTCGACGTCTCGCCCGCTACCGCGACCATCAACGTGACGATCGTGAACGGCGTCGTCACGGTCCCGAAGCAGACCTTCACCGCGTCGTACAACGGCCAGGCCGTCACCGGCGTCACGTGGCTCTTCGACCGCGGCGAGCTCGGGGACGTCAGCAACACCGGCGTCTTCACCGCGAGCGGAACCAACGTCGGCGAGGGCATCGTCACGGCGCGCTACGGCGCGCGCGAGGGCACGGCGACGGTCAAGATCGTCGTGAAGGCCACGCAGAACGGCGCGCCGGCGGGCGCGGACGCGGGCGGGGGCGGCTTCGGCGGTCTCGGCGGCGTCGGCGGCGAGCCGCTCGGTCCCGAGGTCGGGGCGAGCATCGTGACGAAGCTGAAGACCCAATCGAACGCGCCGGCGAGCGCGGAGGAGCTCGGCTTCCTCTACCCGTACGACCTCACGGTCTGGCCGCGCGGCCTGCTCCCGCCGCTCCTCATGTGGCAGACGACGCACGAGGCGTCCGCGGTCTACGTGAAGCTCTCGCAGGGCAACTTCAGCTTCGAGGGCACGTACACGCTCAGCCAGCACGCGGCCGGCAGCGAGGCGCGCAAGCGTGTCCGCCTCGAGGAGACCGCCTGGCGCATGGCGACCCAGGGCAACTCGGGCGACGACCTCGAGCTCGAGGTGAAGATCTACGCGCCGTCCGAGGACAAGGTCTACGGCCCGATCAAGCGCACCTGGAAGGTCGCGCCCGGCGTCCTCCGCGGGACCGTCTACTACAACTCGTACGACTCGCTCATCACGACGGGCGGCACCGGCGAGACCGGCGGCGTCATCAAGATCAAGCCGCGCTCCCCCGATCCGGAGCTCGCGATCCCGAACATGGCGGGCAAGTGCCACGTCTGCCACTCGGTCTCGGCCGACGGCTCGACCCTCTTCGTCCAGGACGGCAAGATCGACTTCAACGCGGCGACCGACGACTACCGCAACGGCGCCTCCTACGATCTCGCCACGGCGGCCCGGACCAACGAGTACCCCGGCGCGACGACCGCCGCGCAGAACCGCAAGTTCGTCTGGTCCGCGCCGTACCCGGACGGCTCGTTCGCGCTCGCGAGCTCGCACTGGGCGCGCGAAGCCTACATGCAGACGACCTCGCAGCTCTTCGCGCGCGTCGGCGGCGCGGCGGTCGCGAGCACGGGCTTCACCAACGTGGTGTCGAACGCGGTGACGCCCGCGTTCGCGCCGGACGGCCGCAAGGTCGCCTTCAACTTCTGGGAGGGCGCCGGCGCCGGCGGCGTGACCGCGGGGGCCGGCCACTCGCTCGCCATCATGGACTTCGCCTGCGGCGCCGCGGCCGGCTCGGTCGCGTGTAATGGGTCGACGCGCGCGTTCTCGAACGTGCGCGAGGTCTACCGCGACGCCGGGCGGTGGCCCGGCTGGCCGAGCTTCGTCCCGGACGGCAACGCGATCGTGTTCCACAACGCGAACCACGGCGGCGAGTGCGCCCCCGCCGCGCCGAACAACACGAAGGACCCGGTGACGGGCGAGTTCATCCCGTTCAAGAACTCGACGAGCAACTGCCAGCTCACGACCTGGTACCGCGCGACGTCCGAGCTCTGGATCGCGCGCGACGGCGCGACGAAGAGCGCGCGCCGGCTCGACGCGGCCAACGGCAGCGGCGGGGCTCTGCCGACCAGCGCGGCCCACCCGGACGACTCGATCGTCAACTACCAGCCGACGGTCAACCCGGTCGCCTCCGGCGGCTACTACTGGGTCGTCTTCACGTCGCGCCGCCTCTACGGCAACCTGCTCACCGGCCAGCCGTGGGGCGCGAACGGCGCTACGGGCGGCGCGATCAAGAAGCTCTGGGTCGCGGCGATCGACATCAACAACCCGAACCTCACCGCGGATCCGAGCCACCCGGCGTTCTACCTCCCGGGGCAGGAGCTCGAGGCCGGCAACACGCGCGGCTTCTGGGCCGTCGATCCCTGCAAGCCGAACGGGGAGAGCTGCGAGACCGGCGACGAGTGCTGCAACGGCTTCTGCCGCAAGGACGCTCAGAGCGGCGCGCTCGTCTGCAAGGACAAGCCGCCGGGCGGGCAGTGCGTGCAGGAGTTCGAGAAGTGCACGGTGGACGCGGACTGTTGTGACCCGAAGTACCAGTGCATCGCGAACAAGTGCACGCGCCCTGATCCGAACGTGAAGTGATCGCGTGGCGGCCCGCTCGCGCCGCCGGATCGCCCGCTCGCGCCTCCAAGCTGGGCCGGTCCAGCGGGCGCGCTGAAACTAGACCTCGTGGAGACGCGCCGGGGGAAGGGCGCGTCTAGGCCTCGATCTCCGTCAGATCGGCGAGATCTGCCGGCAAAACTCGAGCGGAGGCCGCCGGATCCACGCTTGTCGGGCGCGTTTTGGCCATGGTATTCCTTCGGCCCCATGAAGCCCTGGCGTCTCGGCCTCGCACTCACTGTCCTCGTCGTCGGCTGCTCGAGCGGCGCGGACGAACCGTACAAGCCCGCTCCGGAGTGGTCGGGTCGCAAGCCGAGCCTGCCGCCCCCGCCGACGCTCAGCTCGGCGCCGATCAAGGTCGGCGACGCCTACACGATCCACGGCGCGTCGCACCACCTCCGGAGCCGTCTCCACGAGGCCGACGTCACCAAGTCGCCCATCACGATCATCGGCTACATCGTCGCCGAGAACGTCTCCGACGCGCCCGGCTGCGCGCTCCACAAGATGGGCAAGGCCGATCCCGAGAACTGCCCGGCCCCGGGCCAGCCGGCGATCGAGATCCCGTCGTTCTGGATCGCGGACGAGAAGGACGCCGGCAAGGACAAGCCCCGCGTCCGCGTGCTCGGCTGGGCGAAGAACTACGCCACGGTCTTCGAGGCCTTCGAGAAGTACAAGAACCTCAAGGAGATCAAGAACCCGGAGAAGGATCTCGTGAAGGACGAGATCTGGAGCGTCGACGTGCCGTACCCGCTCCCCGCGGTGGGCGCGAAGGTGAAGATCACCGGCAAGTACGGCTTCGTCTTCTCGAAGGCGTCGACCGGCCTCGTCTCCGATCCGGTCAACGGCGTCATGACGTACGAGAAGATCGAGTACGTCGAGCCGGCGCCCGCGCCGATCGCCTTCAAGAACAAGCCCGGCAGCAAGTAGTCGCCCTGCGGCCCACGCCGCGCCCGACCGCCCCTCGAACGCCGCCGCGACTCCGGTCGCGCGCGGCGTCGTCGTATGCGCGGTCGGAAGATGGCGCGCGCGCGCTCAGCCGAGCAGCGCCTTCACGTCGCGCGCGGCGTCCGACTGCGCCGCGGGCGCGAGGATCTGGAGCATCGCTCGGCGCTCTGCCTCCGCGAAGCCGCCGCCGGTCTGCGCGATCCAGTGGCTCGCGACGAGCGCGCCCGCGCCGATGGCGAACGCGGCGTCGCTCGTCTCTGCTCCGACGCCGAGCGGCTCGGGGGCTTCCGGCGCGCCCGCGGCGCCGTTCATCCGCGCGGCGCCGGAGAGGCGGGCGCTCGCCGCCATGAGCGCGCGGTCACGCAGGAGGTCGACCGCGACGAAGAGCGCGCGCATGGCCTTCGCGGCGAACAGCTGCCGCGTCGCGCGCCCGAGCGCGGTGTCGACCGCGCGCTGGGGGAGCTGGGCGAGCGCGCGGCCGACGATCGTTCGTCCCGCCTGCGTCGCCGCGAGCGCGAGGTTCTCGCGTGTCCAGCCGAACGCGGGCGCGTCGCGCGTCATCGTGGCGAGGTCCGTGAGCGGCGTCTTGTCGAGGAAGGCGGCCGTCACCGCCGTGAAGGCGGTGAGCTCGACGGCCGAGCCGCTCGCCGGCAGATCCATCAGCGGTCGCGGCGTGCGCGTCTCGGTCACGCGCCGGAGCTCCGGCCACGCGGTCAGGCGCCTCGGCGGCTCGGCGCCGAGGAACCGCTCCGAGCCCGTCCACCAACGGAGCTCGACGTCGGTGCGCGCGAGATCGAACATGCGCGAGAACCAGGTGTGCCGCGACAGCGCGTCACCGACGTTCCGCGGGGTGGGCACGCGCGCGAGCGTCTTGCCGACGACCTCGAGGATCCGCTTCGGACCGCTCCGGCGGAAGACCGCGTCGAAGCCCGGGTGCGTCGCCTGCACGATGTCGTGGAGGCACGCGGCGAGCGCCCACTCGCTGCCGCTCGGCGCCGGGGACAGCGTGTCGATCGGCGCGAGGCGCCGCGCGATGCGCACGCGGGCGAGCTCCGAGCGCGACAAGAGGTCGACGTCGCTCGGCTGCCGGTGCTCGCCGAGCGCGAGCGCGTTCTTTCCGCCGAACGGCTTGCCGGGGAGCATCGTCCCACCCACGACGAGCGGCCCGAGGAAGGTCGAGAAGAGTCGCTCGCAGAGCGCCTGCGGATCGTCCTTCGCCATGGCTCGTCAGCGAGGCGGCGCGCGCCCGGGGAGCTGCGGGACGTCGGGCGAGGCTGGCTCCGGAGGCGCCTCGACCTGGCTCAGCGCGAACACCCCGAGCGGCTCGAGCTTGAGGTCGACGGGACGCTCCTCGAGCGCGCGGTGGATCGCGTCGGCGACGAGCGGCTCCCAGGCTTGCGCCTCGAGCAGCGCCGTCTCGAGCGGTGAGAACGCGCCCTCTTCGACCGCGATCGCGCGCGCCCCGGTGTCGATGAAGAGCACCTGCGACGCCGACGCGCCGAGGGCGCGGTAGAGGACCTCCGGCGCGACCGCGGGCGTCACGTCGTAGCCGGCCGGGATGTAGAGGTTCGGGTGGATCTCGACGAAGAACGTCCCGAGCGGGACGGCCTCGATCCCCTGGCTCGATCGGAGGAACGCGCCCTTCTCCGTCAGCGCCACCTGGGTGCGCAAGATGGTCTGGTGCGGGAGCGCGTAGGCGATGCGGCGGAGGAGCGACAGCTGTTGCGGCTGGATCCACGTCGCCGTCACGTTACGCCACGGCGCGGGCGACGGGACCACGCGGAGCGGGACGCGCACCGGCTGGGGGAGCGTCGTCGCGCTGGCCGTCAGCGTGTCCGCGCCCGCTTCGCTCCGCAGCTCGACCCTCGCGAAGGCGCGGAGATCGCCCATCTGCGGCGTCTTCTCGAGCGTCCACGGCTCGTCGCCGCGACCGCGGAGGAGGACGAGGCCGTTCGGGTCGAAGACCGGGCACGCGCGGAGCGCGACGGGGTGACGGTAGCCCATCTCGACCGCGACGCCCGGCCCCGCGGGGAGGAACGTCGTCAGCCCGGGCGTCCGCGCCATCAGCGGCCGCATCCGCTTCGGCAGCTCCGGGATCCGCATCACGTAGCGGCGCACCGGTCCTTCGTCGAACGCGCTCTCCGGGGGCCACTCGCCGACGGCGACCTCACCTTCGACGCGCGAGCGGACGAAGTAGTGGATCAGCGCGGGGCCGAGCCCCTGCTCGGCGACGATGTAGCGCGGCCCGCTGTCGTCGATCGTGGACGGATCGACGTGGGGCATCAGGCGGAGGAGGAGCGAGCGGAGCGAGACCTCCCTGTCCGTGCCGTAAACCTGGGTGAAGCGGTCGTGGTAGAGGACGAGCGCCGCGTCGGTCGAGATGAGCTGCGTCGCGTCGTAGCCGAAGGGCGCCGCGGCGTCGCGGTACTGGACGAAATGGCGGCTCGTGCCGGTGAACGTGAAGCCGCCGACGAGTCGCGCGGTCTCGGCGACGCGGTCCATGCGGTCGCTCGACTCGGCGGCGAACGAGAGCGTGATCTCCTTCGTCCCGAGCTTGCTCTGCACGATCTCGATGACGAGGCTCGGCATCAGGTCCTCGAGAGAGTGCTCGCGCGTATAGACGCTGAGCCACGCCACGAGGCGGTCGAGCGACGGCAGCAGCACGAGCCCCTTCGCGCCGAGGGCCACGCCCTTGCCCTCGAGGCCGAGGCCCGGGGTGCGCAGGCGGGTCTGATGGAGCGCGATGCGTTCGAGCATGCGAGGGCGACAGCATACAAGACGGACGCCGCCGCTTGGCCCGAGGTCGCGTCGCGCGCCGCCGCGGAGAGGGCGTGCGATCGAGCGCGCGGGGCAAGGTGGTCTTATGTGGTCAAATGTGCGTCGCGTTCAGGGGAGCCCGCCCCGATCGCTCGCCGGTCGTTCAGGCCGCCTTCGCGGGGAGCGTCTCGTTCGCGTCGACCTGCTCGTTGGCGGGCCGAAGCTCCACGATCCCGAGCCAGGCGAAGAGGCGGATCACCTGCCACGTGGGATCGACCTCGAACCAGCGCACCCCGAAGTTGGGGCGCATCGCGTGGCGGTGATGGTTGTTCTGGAAGAGCTCGCCCAGCGTCAAGAAGTCGAAGACGAGCGTGTTGCGCGAGACGTCGTCGCTCTCGAAGTTGCGGTAGCCGTAGCGGTGGCCGCACCAGTTGACGATCGCCCCGTGGATCGGCCCCATGACGAAGTGCGCCGGGAGCAGGAGCCACATCCACCACTGGGTCGCGAACGCCGCGTAGAAGAGCGTGTAGCTCGCGAGCCAGACGATGCGCGCCGGCCACGACTGGCTCAGGCGATCGAGCGCGGGCCAGTCGGGGATCCCCTTGGCGAACCGCGCCTCCGGCTCCTCCTTGCGGTACGCGAACGCGTCGTAGCGGTGCTTCGTCGCCCACATCATCGTGAAGAGGTTCGAGTGATTCTCGGGCGAGTGCGGATCCTTCGGCCCGTCGCTGTACGCGTGGTGCATCCGGTGGAGGATCGCGTAGCCGCGCGTGCTGAGGAAGCTCGAGCCCTGCGACAGATACGTGCACAGGTGGAAGAAACGCTCCCAGCGCTTCGACATCGTGAACTGCTTGTGCGCGCCGTAGCGGTGGAGGAAGAAGGTCTGGAAGAAGACCGACGAGATCCAGTGCCCGACGAAGAAGATCGCGATCGCCATGGTTCGGCGGCGACTGTACGGCCGGGCGGCCGACGCGCCCGCCATCGTTCCGTCAGCTTTGGGCGGCGGCGTCACGAAACGGTCAGGCGGGGCCGTGGCGGGAGCCCGGCCGTCGCACGCGGGCGGCCCCGGCGACGCGCGGCGGTCGCCGGGCGGGCCGCTCCGGTCGACGGAGCCGAGCCGTGCGGCGCCTCCGCGCGGGCCCGTGCGCGATTTTGCTCGTCGTGGATCGGGACCCTGCGAAACTGCCGCTCCGCATGGCGGTGTCACGTCACTCCGTCTTCCTTCGAAGGCTCGCCTGGCTCGGCGCGGCGCGCGCGCCGTTCTGGGTGCTCCGCTACACCCCTCCGGTCGTTGGCTGGACGGCCGCCGTGGTCTCGAGCGACGCCCGCCGGCGCGTGCTCGACAACCTCCGTCGCGTTCGTGGCCCCGCCCCGATCTGGCGCGACACGGTCGACACCCTGCGGACGTTCGCGAGCTTCGCCGGCGCGCTTGGCGAGTCGCTCGCCACCGGCTCGAAGAACGAGCGCCCTCTCGAGCCTGTCATCGAAGGCCGCGAGCGGCTGCACGCGGTGCTCGGCGGTCCCGTCATCATCGGGACCATCCACTCCGGCGGCTGGGACGTGCTCGGCGCGCTCCTCACGGGTGATCTCGATCTCGACGTCGTGCTCGTGATGGCGCACGAGGC
>JAHBWA010000248.1 GCA_019637195.1 Labilithrix sp.
CCAGTGAGCCAGCACGCTCCCCTGCGCCGAGAGGAGGTGGAGGCCATGGAGGCCCCCGAGCCACACGCGTCCGCCGTCGTCGACGGCGACGGCCCCCACGTTCGCCGGCAGGACGGGCAGCTCGATCCGACGCACGGTGCCGTCGGGATCGACCAGGCGCAAGCTCTCCTCCGTCACCACAGGCAGGACGCCGCTCGCTCCCACGCTGCCGACGAGCCGTACGCCCTCGCGCAGCGAGTGGCGGCCGATCTTCAGCAGCGTCGCCTGGAGGCCGATCTTGCGCCACGACCCCGCCGCGTCGCGGCGGATCACGCCGTCGTCGACGACGACGTCGATCTCCCCGCGCCGACCACCGGTCAGCGCGACGACGCGCTGCTTGGGGAGGAGGTGATCCTCGAGCCTCTCGTCCGGCGTCCACGTGCCGTCCGCGTGCTTGTAGACCCGGGGCGCGGCCTTCGCGTCCGCGGCGGCTCCTGCCGAGGCGCCCAAGCCCAGGAAGGTCGACGCGAAGACGACGTTGTCCGCGGCGATCGCGATCCCCTGGCAGCAGTCGGGCGGGAGGCTCGCGATCCTCGTGTCGAGCTTGTCGCCCTGCAGGACGTGCAGCTTCTTCGACTGCTCGATCCACATGCTCCCATCGTGCGACGCCGCCATCGGCCCCACGAAGCGGAGCGGGATCTCGAAGGGCACGCCGTCGCGCACGCCCCAGAACGGCGTCTGCGTGTACACCTCGCCGCTCGGCGACGCCGTGACGCGCAACATGAGCCGGCTGCTGATCCCCAGGTCGACGGCGCGCGCGGAGGTCTCGTCGATGGCGACGAGGCCGGCTGTCGTCGCCACGTAGGCCATGGGCTTCGCGCTCGGACGCGGCTCCTCGCCCGCCTTCGTCGACGCGCACGTGGATTTGCATGCTCCGAATGCGCATAGCGCGGCGACCGGGACGTACCAGCGCATGGCCGCGAGAATGCACGACCGATCCGCGCGCGGCAACTCCACGGTTCGGGCCGAGTCACGGGGGCCGCGGCGGAGCGTCCTTCCCCCACGAGAAGGCGGGCGGGATGTCGGCCGCGCCGAACGGCTCGGCGCGCACGGCGTCGTCGCCGCGGAAGTGCCGACGAGCGCATACCCGCGACCGTCGTGCCGGAAGACCTCCACGGTCTGCTCGCGTGGGTCGACCAGCCAGAACGTACCCGACCGTCTCGCGCGCGTGGATCGGACTACCGAGGCCTGGCGATGCCGCGTGTCCTCGACCGCTCCTTGAACTTCCTGGTGCTGTGGCGGAGGCGGTCGAGCGGCGTCGGGTAGCGCCGCATGAACCGCATGTGAGCCAGCATCTCCTCGCCCTCGGGCCCGTCCAGGTCGGCCCGCGCCCGGCGAACGAGGCGCTCGAGCTCCTCGGGCGGAAGCGGCTCCTCCCACACGTCACGGGGCTCCGCGCTCATCGCGACCTCCGTGCCGTCTCCAGTCACTGGATGTCGATCATGTCCTTGGGTCGAGAACCCCATCGCTTCGTCGTGATGAGATCGTCGATCGACGGCAGCGCGAGGCTGAGCCCATCGCCGAGGTCGAGCGTCTGACGTCGAGCCCAGGTGTCGACGAGAACCAAGCAAACGCCCTCGGGGTCGATGCCGATCGCGCGACCAGGACGTCGCCTCGGACGTCGTTCTCGAAGAGGTACCGCCCTGTGGCGCGCGCTTCCGCAGGCTCCTTGGTGGCGAAGAGCTCGAGCTCGCCGAGCGACGCGTTGATATCGTCGATGTGCATCCAGAGGGCGTAGTCCGGGCGCAGCCCCGAGCCTTCCGTCGCGCGGGGACGCGGACGCGGCGAAGGTGCCTCGGGACGAGGACGCGCGACAAGCCCCCGAGCGCGGTGTCAGCGCGTCCACAGGACGGAGAGATCGACCTCGAAGGCGTCGAACGGCTCGACGCGGACCTTCGCCGCGTCGGACCAGGTGCCCAAGCGCACCCAGCGGCCGCGCTCGAGTCGATACGCCTCGAGCGTGAACGCGTCGGGATCCACGAGCCATGCGTGAGCCACGGACCAGGCGGCGTAGGTGTCGAGCTTGTCGCCACGATCGAACGCAGCGGTCGACGGGCTCAAGATCTCGCAGACCCAGTCGGGCGCGAGGGTGATGTGCGCGGATCGCGGGATGTCGGGGAGGCGAGCTCGACGCCAACCGCCCAGATCCGGCGCCAGGGACTGACCGTCGACGCGCACCTCGGGCTCCGCGAGGATGATCCATCCGCCGGGACCACCACGTCCGCGGTGAAAAGGCGGCCGCAGCTCCTCGGAGAGGGCAGACTCGGCCTCTTGATGCGGAACGGATGGGCGCGGCGGGACGAAGATCACGCCGGCGACGAGGTGGGCCTTCGTTCCTTCAGGCAGCGCGTCGAGGTCGGCGTACGTCGCCTTTTTCTTAGCCGCGTCGGCCATGGGTCCAAACGTAGCATGCGGTCCGGCTATGGCGGTCCCGGGGGCGGCGGCGCGGGTGGAAGCGAGTCCATCGACGCGTCCGCCGAAACGAACCTCGTGGTTCAGGGCTCTGGGCGCGCTGCCGCGTGAGGCGCCGACCTTGCTCGACCGCCGCCGCTCGAACCCGTCGAGACGCGCTCAGCCATGCGGGCCAAGGTGGTTCAGGGCTCAGGTAGCGCTGCTGCGTGAGGTGCCGACCTTGTTCGACCGCCGCCGCTCGAAGCCGTCGAGACGCGGGCGCTTCGCGTCGGGGGCCTGCGTGAGGTGCCGACCTTGCTCGACCGCCGCCGCGAGTGTGCGGCGTGCTCGTAGCGACCGTGAAGTGTGACCAGTGTGGCTACGGCGCGAAGGCGCACGAGCAGCTCCAGGAACTCGCGCTCCAGCTCGACGCGTCGAGCATCGACGAAGCTCGGACGCCGACTCCGGTGTCGCTCGTCACGACGAGCGCAGCGCTCGCGAGGTGGGACGGGGTGACGCTCGACCGCTACGTGAGAAGCGTGAGCGCCTGGCGAACGATCGTCTCGACGGGCAAGCACGGATCGTCGAGCGCGCTGACGGCCTTTCGTACCTCCGGTTCGCGGAAGCCCATGGACCGGAGCGCCGACGACGCCTGCTCGAGCGACGACGGCGCGCTGCCCTCGTACTTGCGCTGGCGCAAGTGGACCCGCCGCTCGATGTGAGAGCGGCCGAACACCTGCTCGGCGTACATCTGGTTGTGCGCGCGGCAGCGGACCCTGAGGTTCATGGCCGTGTCGCCGCCGCCGAGCGCCTTCGGATGAACGTGGTCGAGCTCGAGGTAGCCGCGCCCGGGACAGCGGTCGCCGCCGCCCCCGACGTAGGTGCACTGCTCGCCGTCGCGCGCGAAGACCTCGCGGCGCGTGGCCCGCGGGATGGTTCCCGCCCGCGCTCGCATCGGTGTGCGCGGGTGGCCATCGGTGGTCTCGCTGCCGCTCTTTGCCGGCGTCGGCGTGGGCATGGCGCCCGTCGTCGCCGGCGTGGGCATGGCGCCCGTCGGCGTGGGCGTGGGCGTGGGCGTGGCGCCCGTCGTCGCC
The DNA here is from genome assembly GCA_019637195.1 of Labilithrix sp. Lineage (GTDB taxonomy): Bacteria > Myxococcota_A > Polyangia > Polyangiales > Polyangiaceae > Labilithrix. The sequence goes on from JAHBWA010000248.1 coordinate 3,525, forward strand.
GGCGTGGGCGTGGGCACGTCGGCGCTCGTCGTCGTCAGCGCGTGGCTCGGCCTCGCGTCGTTCATCCGTACGTCTCCCGGCCTCTCGTTCATCGGCGCGTGGACAGCGTCGTTGTCGCCTGCGTCCGAGGGAAAGCGCGTGAGCGAGCTCGGCGTATTCATCGGCGCGTGGACAGCGTCGTCGTCGCCCGCCTTCGAGGGAAAGCGCGTGAGCGAGCTCGGCGAATTCATTGGCGCGTGGACACCGCCGTCGCGCTCGTGGTCGTTCGTGCCGCCGCGGTCGCCGTCGCAGGCCGGGGGCGGCCCAGCCGCCTTCCGCCGCGACGTCTTTCCGAGCCGCTCTCGTTCGAGCTTGGCGAGGAGAAGGCCGAGCGAGATGTCGAGGATCGTCTCGAGATCGCCGGTCGGGTTGCGGTGGCGCATCAGATCCCGGCTCCGATCGAGCTTCGCCTTCAGGTCGGCGGAGACGGTCAGCTCGACGCGGTACCGCGTCGCCGAGAGTGGCTCGATCCTCGGCCGCGCCTCGGACGCCGACGCCCGCGCGTCGGCGCCGTCGCCAGCGGGGGTAAGCGCGAGCGACGGCTGAGGAGCGACGTGCTCGATCCGCTGCGCGACGTCGGGCTTCGGAAAGCGCGTGGCGATCAGGAGCTCGACGTCGCTGGTGCTCTTGCCCGCGGCTTCGCGAAGGAGCTCGTCGTGGTTGTCGCTCGTGAGGTGTCTCCGAAGGGCGTACACGGCGCAAAGATGGATGTCGCCGCGTTCGAGGTAGGCGAGGGCGCGCGGGAACTGTCGAACCACCCGCGCCGCGGCGATTCGACGCTGCGCCTCGCCCTCGCTCATCCCGAGCTTTCGAACGCATAAGTCCCACATCGACGGGCATGCGTGCGCGGCGTAGAGCTTTCGGTGATCGACCTCGCCGAGATAGGCAACGAGCCGCGCCTGCCACGCGTGCCCGCCCGCCATCTCCGCACGAAGCCGCGCGAGGAGATCCTCGTTCGACAGTCGCCCCAGCTGCCCAAGTCGCCCCAGCTCCTCAAGTCGCCCCAGCTCCCGAGTCCCCCCTGTTCATCCATGAGGGCTTCTACCATGGAGATATTCGACGCCCGGAGAGGCGCGCCGCGTGGCGATCTCCGACGCGATCGCCACGCGAGACCTCCCGCCGACCGAACGTCCCACGAGGCGAATGCAGCGGCGCGCGAGGCCGTCGTCGCAGGGACTCGAGCGCCCGGCTCTTGAGCGCGCCGGATCGTGTCAATCGATAAGGAGTGAAAGTGATGAAGACGTGGCAGTTCGCGGAAGCCCGCTCGGCGACGCGCGGGCAGCGCGCTCACCGGCGCGAGCCACCAGCTGCGAGGTGACCGGTCCGATGGACGCATCCCGACCGATGTTGCCGAGCATCACCCTTCAGGCTGATGAACACCTGCGCCCGTTGCCCGGAGCGGGCGCGGCGTATCTCCTCCGATCTCATGACGACCAAGACGAAGCCGCCGGCGAACGTGCGCAGTGTCGAGTCGACGATGCGAAACACCGTCTCCGGGCTCGAGGCCGTCCTCGACACCTACCGGGCGGCGGCTGGGCTCGCGCCCGTGACGGCAAGTCCTGCGCTGCTGGCGGCCGTCGCGTCCCCAATGACGCCCGCAAGGCTCCGAGGCGAGCTCGTCGCGCGTTCGCGCGAGGCAAAGCGCCCCAAGTACCGATCCGATCAGCTGCTCGTCACGATCGATCCCTCGGTCGCGGGATCCGTTCGTGCCCGCGCCGGGCGCACGGCGTCTCTCGTCGCCGATCCGCTCGGAGGACCGTTCGCCGCGCTCGAGCGCGAAGGGCTGATCGAGGACGTCACCGCGGTGGGCGCCCCGCGGCAGGCCCGAGTCGGGATCGCGGCGCGCGGCCTACGTTCGCTCGCCGCGAGCGTGGACGCTGGGGTCGACGAGGAGCTCGTGGGCGTGAACGTCGTGCGGCTCGCTCCAGGCGCGCCGCTCGCCGAGGTGGTGCGCAGGCTCGATGACGTCCCGGCGGTGCGGGAGATCGAGCGCGTGCCCTATCGAACGATCGCTCCGCCCTCGCGCCCGCGCCCGCTCGCGGCCGCGCGTGCAGCGAGGCGCGCGCGGCCCTGGAACTACGACGCGATCGGATGGGAGAGCATCAACCCGCCCAACGCCAGGGCGCTGCGTGTCGCGGTGCTCGACACCGGCGTCGACGACGGGCATCCGGATCTGGCGATCGCCAGCTACGAGCACGGAGAAGTCACCGCCGAGGACATCGTCGGCCACGGGACGCACGTCTGCGGGATCATCGCGGGCAAGGCCTCGCGTCGCGGTGCGTTCGTCGGCGGGGTCTCCAACCCGGCGCTCCACGTCTGGAAGATCTTCAGCGACGAGCCCGATCCCGACACGGGCGAGTACTACGTCGACGAGATCCTCTATCAGCGTGCGCTCGTCGCGGCGCTCCGCTCCGGCTGCCGCGTCCTCAACCTCTCGATCGGGGGCGAAGGGACGACCAGCCGCGAGCGCGCGCTCTTTCGGCGGCTCGTCAGCGCCGGGACGGTCATCGTCGCGGCGATGGGCAACGAGTACGAAGACGGGAACCCGACCGAATACCCGGCCGCGCACCCCGGCGTCATCGCCGTTGGCGCGGTGGGGCGCGATCTCACGCGCGCGCCGTTCTCCAACACCGGAAGCCACATCGCGCTGGTTGCGCCCGGCGTCGATATCCTCTCGACCCTGCCGGGGCAGGAGAGCGACGCGCGCGCCGAGACGGAGCACGCCGCCTGGGACGGGACGTCGATGGCGACGCCGCACGTCGCCGGTGCGGTCGCGCGCCTCCTGGCCGTGGATCCCGATCTCACGCCGGAACAGGTGAAGGAGGAGCTCCAGCGGACGGCGAAGCCGCTGCCGCGGATGAACGGCCGGAGCTGGACGCGCCTCTACGGCGCCGGGCTCCTCCAGATCTGACCGGCCGCGGATTTGCGGCTACATTCGGGGGAGCCGTGCTCGACCAAGTGAACCTCCAGTTCGCGCGCGGCGTGGACCTCGAGCGCGGTAGGGCGATGGCCGCGGCCGTCCCTGGTGTCGTGCGTGTCCGGCAGGTGTTCGCGGACGAGCGCGAGGACGACGAGCTGCTCCGGATGTTCGTCCTCGAGGTCGAGCCGGAGGCGACGCAGGCCACCGTCGCCGCGCTTCGCCGCTCGAGCCTCGTCGAAGAGGTGGAGCTGGCGCCGCGGCGGGGTGTCCGGCCGCGCGGAGCGCCTCCCGGCAAGCACCACGGCCGCTGAGCGGGTCCTTCGGGCAAGCACCACCGATTCACGGTCCAGCCCCCGTCGTCGTCCGCGCCGGCGCGAGCCAGGTATCCCAAGTGGAGTTGTTGTCGCTGCTCGCGCTCACCCGCAATTGAGCGACAAGGTTCGAAGAACTTGGGCGTCCCGCCGCGTGCGCTGACTCGCCGGTGCTCGCGCGCGCTGACCTGGCGCGTGCGGCAGGCAGCTCGACATCCTCACGTCACGCCGGGGGCACGGAACTATTCTGACCGATTGCGCGAAGGGCTAGTCCCCAGGGGTGATGGTCGCGGTTGTCGCAGTGTGTTCGGCTGGTATCGACTGCTCGCGGCACATTCGTGCGGGGCGTCGAAAGGATCGAACTGCCATGATGCTTGCCGGCCTAGGTCGTCTGCGTCGCGTTGGGCTCGTTGCTGCGATCCTAGGCGCGAGCGCGATGCTCATCGCGGCCTGCGTCGACGATCGACCCGAGGCATGCCGGACAGTGACGAACGCCTTGGACGTCGACTCCGAGTGTGGCCGTGGCTTTGTCTGTACGACGGACGGCTACTGCGAGCGAGAGTGTCGTCACGACCACCAGTGCCCGTGCGGATCCTTCTGCGCACCTTCGTGCGGACTCTGCATCCTCGATGACCTCTCCGGGCCAGCGACGTGCAAGGCGTTCAAGTTCGGCTACGGCGCTCCCGAAACGGCGCTCGGTGCATGTCGCGAAGACATCGAGAGCCTCATTGCGGCGGAGGTGGTGGCGGACGCGGCGCTGGAGGCGGACGTGGCGCCGGCGGAGATCGGCGCAAGGCGGGACTCCGCCGGGCGCCGATGGTCGTGTCGGCTTCCGCTGAACGCACCTCAGTGTGCGAACTCCGATGGTGACGCGTCGACGGAGGCAGGAGCTGCGGACGCCAACGAGGACGTCTTTTCGAACAGCGATGGCGCATCGGATGACTCCGCGGCGGACGCTGGCGACCTCGACGCTGCGCTTGATGCATCTGGGATTGGAGGAGATCAATGACCGGCCGAGTCCCGAATCGCCGCAGGTGTGCGCTCATCACCACCGCGTTGGTCGTTGCGACTCTGACAGCCGCAGAGGCCAGAGCCGATGACTCGCCGGCCCCGCCGTCGTCAGCGCCGCCTCAAGCGGCCGTTGATTCGAGACAGGTGAAGACAGTGGCGGCGACGAGCGAGCAGCCCACTGCAGCCGGTTCGCCGACGAGCGGTGGCGGAGCGCCGACAGCCCCGACTCCCACCGAGAGCTCTCCATCGCAGCAGACCCAGGGAGGCGGTTGCCGCGTCGTCCATATCGGATGCCTCAACTACGGCGTCTCGTTCTCGCTTCTTCGAATTCGTGCGGAGCGTCGTTCGGACGAGCCCGCGCGCGAGCGCAACTACGACGTGAAAATGGAGGGCGTTCCGGTCGAGTTCGGCTTCCACTTCACCTACGGCCCGCCATCGACACCTTGGCGTATCGGGCCGAAGGCGAAGCCGTTCCAGCTCTTCACGGTCGGCGGGATGCTGCTCGTGGGGATCAATCGTGAGAGCGATTATCGGGGCAACTTCAGCCTCGGCGCGATCATCGGCGCCTTCGAGAACGCGATCATCTTGGGCGTCGGAATGGACCTCTACCGAGGGATCGCTGTCCGTGGGCCAAGCGGCCCCGGGACCGAGACGATCCCGACGGGGCCAATCGGATGGGCAGTCTCGCGACGCGGCGAGGTCACGGCCGAGAACGTCTTCTTCGTGGTGACGGCCAACATTGGCGACGTGCTCAAGCGACTCTCGGGGAGCAGCGAAGAATGAGCCTCCGGCAACTCATTTGCCTGGTCATAGCTTCCTGTGTGATCGGTGGTGCGCTCCTTCTTGGTTCGTCGGCGAGTGGAGCGATCGTTCCCACCCCCGAAGATCAGTGCCGCGACGCTGATCCCTACGCCGCTGCGAGCGAGCTCGATAAGCGAGAGAAGGCACAGAAGGAGTACGAGAAGCGCCGCGCCGAACTGAGCGCGATCGTGGACAGCATCGACGGCGGTGACGCCTCAGCGCTAGGCGAAGTCTCAGCGCGCCTGGCGGCCGCCAACGCGGCGGCCAGCGACGCAGGCGGAAAGCTGGCCGAGGCCGAAGCGTGGATCCGCTGGTACGACACCTGCCTCGACGTCACCGCTGCCGCAAAGGCCGACCAGCGTGAGGATGCGTACGGGGTCGGTGGGACTTTTGCGTACGGTCGCGGTGCCGACGAGCGCCAGCGTTTCGCGGTCGGTGGCGTCTTCACACTGCAGCCGCGACCTCGTTTCCGGTTGGAGCTCGGCCTTTACGTCGTGAAAGAACATAACGTAGACCCCGCCGGGCTCGGGGCGGGGATCGGAGTAGTCTACGGACGTGTGACGGGTGTCTATCTTGGAATGGACGCGAGCTTCGTCGCTCAGGAGGCCTTCTTCTCGCCGCGTCTGGGCGTGGCCATCCGTCCCCTGTGGGGCCTTCGTGAGGAAGCTGACAAAAAGCTCCACACGACGGGCTGGGCAGACCTGCGTCTCTTCCTCCAGCCGGTCGTATCGACCAACGATGTCGACGCAGTAGCAGTCCTCTTCGGGTTGTCCGTGGGCGGTGGTGTCTTGGTTCCGAGGCAATAGCGGGCCAATGCGTGTTCGCGCGTGTTCGCGATGGGCTCCTTCCGATGTGGCGAGGGCAGGGAGCGAGACGGCGTGAGAACAGCGAGAGCCCTTGATCGTTCTGCCTATGTGAGCGCCAGGAGGCGCTCCTAACGCTGCGCCCCCTGCGCTCGCAGGCCCATTCGACGAACTCGGCGGCGATCCGCGCCGACTCCTCCGTCGCGCACTAGCCCCACGCCCTCGCCTACGCGTGGCTCCCCTGCAGAAACCTCCCGAACCTCTCGACCCCGAACGCCTCGCTGAACCCGCCCGCGCGCCACGCGATCTTCCCCCCGATCGCCACGAGGTCGACCGCGTCGTCGTTGCGGTTGACGAGCCGCGTGTGCCCCTCGAAGAACTCGGCGGTGTGGTACTCGTGGACGGCGTCGGTCAGCTTCGCCGGATCGATGACGGTGACGTCCGCGCGCTTGCCGACGGCCAGGTGGCCGGCGTCGATGTTGAAGAAGTCGGCGTTCTCCTTCGTGAGGCGGAAGACGGCCTTCTCGAGGCTCATGAGCGGCGCGCCCTCGTCGTGGGAGGCCTGGACGTAGCGGAGGACGCGGAG
>JAHBWA010000249.1 GCA_019637195.1 Labilithrix sp.
TCGCCGTCCTCGTCGACGCGCTCGCCGATCTCGATCCGCTCCCCACGCGCGCGCGCACCGGCGAGTGGCTCACCTTCTCGGCGACGGTGCGCGCGCCCGTCTCGAGCGCGAAGCTCGTCGTCCTCGGACCGCGCGGCCTCCCGCGCACGGTGCCGACTTCGCTCGGCCCCGCGCCTTCGAGCGAGGCGACGGGCGCGAGGACCGCGCGGGCGCGCTTCGCGCTCGACCAGCCCGGCGCGTTCACGGTGCAGCTCATCGCCGACCTCGCGAGCGGCCCCGCGCCGCTGCTCGAGGCGCGCGTGTTCGCCGACGTGGAGCCTGGGCTCGACGACGACGCGACGCGCGCCCCCGGCGAGGAGCTCGCCGGGGCCGACGACGCCGACGCGCTCGGTCGGATGACGGCCGCGCTCCGCGCGTCGGAGTCGCTCCCGACGCTCCGGCGCGACGAGCGCCTCGACGCGCTCGCGCTGGCGCACGCCGAGCAGATGAGGACCGCGCGCGCCGTCATGCACGACCTCGGAGACGGCGATCTCGCGGCGCGCTTCGAGTCGGCCGGGCTCGCCGCGGCGGTCGTCGGCGAGAACGTCGCGCGCGCACGCTCCGTGCGCCTCGTGCACCGCGCGCTCCACGCGAGCCCGTCGCACCGGATGAACCTGCTCCGCGCCGACTACACGCACCTCGGCCTCGGCGTCGTCACCGACGACGCCGGCGACGTCTACGCGTGCGAGGTGTTCGCGGGCGGCCTCCGCTGAGGAGCTCCGCTCCGTCGACTTCGCTGGACTACGGCCAGCCGTGATGGACTGCGTCCACCACGGCTAGCCTCCATCGGCTCAGTGGACTCCGCTCCGCTCCGTCGACTTCGCTGGACTACGGCCAGCCGTGATGGACTGCGTCCACCACGGCTAGCCTCCGTCCAGCTCAGTTCTTCTGGACCTTGTTCGTGTCCTCTTGCTCGAGGATCTTGAACTCGACGCGGCGGTTCTTGGCGCGGCCTTCGGCCGTGTCGTTGTCCTCGATCGGCTTCTCCATGCCGTAGCCGTGCGCCTCGAGGCGGCCTTGCTCGACGCCGTGCTGGACGAGCCAGGTCATGACCGAGTTCGCGCGGTTCTGCGAGAGCCGCTTGTTCAGCTCGGGCGATCCCTTGCTGTCCGTGTGTCCCTCGATGCTCATCTTCTTGATGGACTTGTTGGACTTCAGGTAGTCGGCGACCTCCTGGAGGACCGGGAAGCTCTCCGGGAGGATCTGCGCGGTGCCGAACGCGAAGTGCACCTGCTGGAGCACGCGCACGACCGTGCCGTCCTCCTGGATGTACGTCGGGCATCCGTTCCGCTTCGGATCGGCGTTCGGCTTGCCCGGCATCTTCGGGCACGCGTCGACCGTGTCGGGCACGCCGTCGTTGTCGGCGTCGTCCTCGGGACAGCCGTCGCCGTCGTCGATGCCGTCCTTGTCCTCCGGCTGATCGGGGCACTTGTCGTACTGATCCGGGATGCCGTCGCCGTCGCGATCGGGCGGCAGCGGGCAGCCGTCGTTCGGATCGTTGCCCTTGTGGTCCTCGGGCTCGTCCGGGCACGCGTCGATGTCGTCCGGGATGCCGTCGCCGTCGCGATCGGAGCGGGCTTCGCGGCGCCACTTCTCGCGGAGCTCGGCCTTGCGCTCGGGCGACTTGGCCTCGGACTCGAGGATCGGCACGTACGTGCCGACGAGGCCGATCACGCGCAGGTCCGGCGCGCCGTACCCACGGAGGATCGACGAGCCCGCGCCGGCGCCGACCCACCAGTGGTCGGCCGGGCCGAAGCGCATGCGCCCCTCGATGTTGAACTCGATCGGAGAGTTTCGCTTGGTGAACGCGGTCGAGCCGATGATGCGATCGCTCTCGATGCCGGTCTGACCGAAGATCGTCCCGCCGACGCGGTACTTGCCGTCCTTCAGCGGGATGAAGCCGCCGACGGCCCAGCGCCACTCGTTGCCGATGCCGAGACCGTTGTCGTTGTTCGGATCGTTCAGCGCGTGGCGCGGTCGGAAGTGGATGCCGGTGTTCGCGGTGAGGATGAGGAACTTCACCTGCGTCTCGCCGGAGACCATCACCATGCCGCCGAGCGAGTCGTCGCCGCCGAAGTTCGCCGGCGTGCCGGACGGGAAGAAGATCCCGATCTGCGCGCCGAACGCGCTCTTGCGGTCCTGGCTGCGCGCGAGCACCGCGCGCAGGTCCATGCGGACGTCGCCCGCGCCGGGTCCGCCGGTCTGCACGACGGTCGTGCGGTTCGTGCCCGGCGTGGGGATCCCGCCCGCGCCGGTGTAGTTCGGGTTGTCGCCCGTCTGGATCGGGTACCAGGGAAACGCGAGCGCGAGGGTGGCGCGGTCGAGCAGCTGGAAGCCCGCGTTGCCGTAGACGGCGAACTGGTCCTGGATGACCGTCGAGCCCGAGCGCGCGAGCGTCGCCTGGTCGGACGTCACCGAGCTCGTCCGCAGCGGGCGGAGCTGATAGCCGATACCGAGCTGGCCGAAGAAGATCGTCCGCTGGTTGGTCACCGGCCTGAACAGCACGACGCCGTCATCCGGAGCACCGGGCATCTCGAGGCGATCGAGATGGAACGTCTTCTGTTGAGCCGAGGCCGCCCCCGACGCCAGCACCGCTGCGGCACCGAGCAGGAGTGAGGCTCCGAGCCTTCGACCCGGCAGGCCGCTCATGATGTTCGCCGCCCAACCACGCACGTGTGTTGTCTTGCGCATCCGCAAAGTCCCGAAGTAGAGGGCCTCGTCATCTCCGAAACCCTCAAGAGAACTGCAAAACTACGGTGGCCAGCCTACTACCTCTCGGCGCCGGTTCAGGAAGGAAAAACGCAACCGCTCCGCATCCCGAGACGGATAACGCGCCGGGGCTCCTGCCAGGCGCCACCGGGGCCACGCCGCCGCGGCCCTCCCCGCATCGCGCGCCCGGCTGCGCCCGGGGCCGATTGCGGCGCGGTGAGGCGAGTCGTCCTTGACACGAAGCCCGGCCAGTGGTTGTTTTCGCGGCCCGCTTTTCCGCGGCGCCCTCGTGTCGAGGGACTTTACCGGACCGAGTCATGGCCAAGCCGAAACGCACGTATCAGCCCCACAACAAGCGCCGCCTCCGCACCCACGGCTTCCTCGCTCGCATGGCGACCCGCGGCGGAGCGAAGGTCCTGGCGAACCGTCGCCGCAAGGGCCGCAGCCGCCTCACGGTCTCGATCTTCAAGAAGTAGGCTCCGCCCTGCTTCCCCGCTGAGATCGCGGGCCGTGGCATCGTTCGGCTTCGGGCGCGCGCGCCGCATTCGTCGGCGCGCGGACTTCTTGCGCGTCCAGTCGAACGGCGAGCGCGCGACCAGCCGGCACTTCGTCCTGCTCGTCTGCGCCCGGGAGCGCGACCGCGAGACGGAGGAGCCGCGGACCGCGCCTTCACGGCTCGGGATCGTGGCGACCCGCAAGGTCGGCGACGCCACGATGCGGAACCGCATCAAGCGCGTGTGCCGCGAGTGTTTCCGCCTATGGCCGGGCTTCGTGCCGGACGGCATCGACCTCGTCGTGATCGCGCGGAGCGGTGCCGACACGCTCACGCTCGCCGACGTCCGTGACGAATGGTCACGAGCACGCCCCGCGCTCCTCAAGCGCTGCGCGAACGTGCTCCAGCCCGAGCCCGAGGGCGCCGCCGCGCGGGCCGAGAGGTCGCTCGTTCCTCGGTAAAAGCAGGGTGGCGGACCGCGCTCCGATCCATCCGAGCTTTCTTCGCGGATGTGCTGGCGCGACCGGGCAAACGGCATCATCTTCGCCCGCACCGATGTCCGTGATCGCGCGCCTCCTCGTCGCCCTCGTGCGCGCCTACCAGATCGTGGTCTCGCCGTGGCTCGGCAGGGCGTGCCGGTTCGAGCCCTCGTGCTCGCGATACGCCGTGGCCTGTCTGGAGCAGCATGGGGCGATGCGCGGCAGCTTGCTTTCGGTCAAGCGCCTGTGTAAGTGCCACCCGTTTCACCCCGGGGGCTTCGATCCCCCGCCTCCGTCCCTCTCGGAGGGCGCGGGGGCCAGAGAGGCCGCGTAGGACGCGCTTCGTTGATCCCCGCTCGCGGTCGACCGCTCCGGGACGAGTCGCAAGAAAGAAGCTGAATGGACCGGAACAGTCTCCTGCGCGTCTTGGCCATCTCGGCCGCCGCGCTCCTCTTTTGGAAGTTCGGCCTCCCGCTCATCACGGGGTCGAGCGACAAGCCGCAGTCGGTGCCGGAGGAGGTGTACGTAAACGCTCCGGATTTCGTCCCGGACACGCTCGACCCGCAGGCGGAGACGGACAAGCCGAACAAGCCCGTCGAGGGCGAGCTCTGCAAGATCGACGGCAAGCGCTTCGACGCGGTCCTCTCGACCCGCGGCGCGGCCATCGTCAACTTCCACCTCGAGGGCGGCAAGTACGAGGGGATGGACCTCTCGACCACGCCGGACCACGAGCGCTGGCGCTCCCTCCGCACGATCCTCCGCGGGCCCGACGGCAAGGACCAGATCAAGTACGACCGCGTCGTCTGGAAGCTCGAGCCGCGCGCCGAGGGCGCCGAGACGACGAGCTGCACGTTCACCTACGAGGACGAGGACGTCCGCCTCCGCAAGACGGTGTCCGCGGGCGAGCGCCCGTTCGAGATGAACGTCGCGACGACCGTGACGAACCTGGCGAAGGAGCCGCGCAAGCATCAGCTCTCCATCGGCACCTACGCGTTCCGCACGAACGTCGAGATGAAGGGCAGCCTCGGCCGCCAGTCACCGTGGATCACCGAGCTCGCCTGCGCGAGCGGGAGCGACGTCGACCGCAAGAGCCGCGACGACTTCAAGTCGGGCTGGTTCGCGGTCCCGAGCGTCGACCGCTACGCCGCGGTCAACAGCCAGTACTTCACGCAGGCGATCATGCCGCAGCCGGCCGAGGGCTCGGTGAAGGAGCTGCCGCGCTGCGAGCTGCTCGCCGAGGAGTGGCTCGCGCCCGGTCAGGCGCACGACGCCGACGACGCCGCCGTCATCTTCCACGCGAAGCTCGTCTACCCGGCCAAGGAGCTCGCGCCCGAGACCTCCGCCACGTACGACGAGATCGCGTTCTTCGGCCCGAAGGAGCGCAACGTCCTCGCGCACGCGGGGGGCGGCGACCGCCTGAACGACGTCATCAACCTCGGCTTCTTCCGGCCGGTGGCGCGCGTCCTCGTCGGCTTCCTCGTCTTTCTCCACGACAAGGTCACCTTCGGCAACTGGGGCGTCGCGATCATCCTCCTGACCGTGTGCCTCCGCACGGTGCTCTTCCCGCTCACGTGGAAGTCCATCAAGACGACCATCGCGATGCGCAAGCTCAAGCCGGAGGTCGACTCCTTGAACGAGAAGTTCAAGGACGACGCGCAGGCGAAGAACCTCGCGATGATGGAGCTCTGGAAGAAGCACGGGGTGAACCCGTTCGGCGGGTGCCTCCCGCAGCTCGTCCAGATGCCGGTCTGGTTCGCGATGTACACGACGCTGCAGACGGCGGCGGAGATGTACCACGTGCGCTTCCTGTGGTTCAAAGACCTCTCGGCGCCGGACCCCTACTACATCCTCCCGCTCCTGCTCGGCGCGTTCATGATCGTCCAGCAGCGCATCGTTCCCCAGCAGGGCATGGATCCCATGCAGCAGAAGATGATGATGTGGATGATGCCCATCATCTTCACCGTCATGATGTTGTTCCTTCCGGCTGCGCTCGGTGTTTACATGCTGACGAACAGCGTCCTCGGCATCGCCCAGCAGCTCGTCCTCGAGCAGGTCGCGCCGCGGTCGAAAGACGGAGACAAGGGCGGCATCGTCGTGAAGCAGAAGGGTGAGAAGCCTAAGGGGGACGGCGCCAAGAACCAGAAGGCGCTCGGCGACGGCTTCGGAAAGGGAAAAGCTCGTGTCTGATGTAGTGGAACGCGAAGGCGACGGCGGCGGAGTCGGCCCGTCCGACGAGGTGACCGATCCCCAGGCGCTGCGCGCGCTCGGCTTCGTCCAGATGCTCATCGAGAAGATGGACATGGACGCCGAGGTCACGCTCGCCCCCGACGACGGCGAAGGCTCGGCCGACGAGATCCGCCTCGAGATCGAGGGACCGGACGCGGGGCGCATCATCGGCAAGCGCGGGAGCGTCCTCGAGGCGATCCAGTACTTGACCACGCGCGTCGCCCACAAGCCGGGCGAGCCGCGCAAGCACATCGCGGTCGACGCGGAGGGCTACCGCGCGCGCCACGAGGACCAGCTCGCGGAGATGGCGAAGAAGCTCGCGCGCCGCGTGGCGAAGGAGGGCAAGGTCATCACCTTCGACCCGATGACCGCGCGCGACCGCCGCGTCGTGCACATGGCGCTGAAGGACATCACCGACGTGCGCACCGAGAGCCACGGCGAGGGTCCGGATCGCCGCGTGCAGATCATCCCCGTGAAGAACTGACCGTCGAGGCCACATCACGGACGGCCGCGGGACACTCCGCTCGGCCGCCGACGAGCCGGTGAAGCGAACGCTTCTCCGGCTCGCTTCGTTTCGGCGCGCGGACGCGCAAGCCCTCGAGATCGCTCGTCAGGTCGGGTCGCGGAGATCGACCGGGCCGTCGAGCGGAGGGCGCTGCATTTGGCCGAGCGCGGAGACGCGCGCCGAGGGGGGCGCGAGGCGCCGCGCGGCCTCCGCGTCGTCGCTGCCAACCGCGACGAGCGCACGAGAGAGCGGCGCGAGGATCGCGCGCGCGTCGTCCTCGGTCGCGCAGGCCGTCACGTGGAGGTGGCGGTACGCGGGGGCCGCGATCATCGGCGCGCCCGGCGGCGCGACGCCGACGACGTGCTCGCGGCCCACGAGCGCGCGGCACGCGTACGTCATCGTCGCGCGGTAGCGATCGCTCTCGGCGCGCACGTCGGCGGGGAGCGGGCCGCGCGGGACGAGGGCCCCCTGCCGAGCCAGCTCGGCGTGGAGCGCCTCGGCGAACGCGTCCGCGCGCGCCGGCGGCCCTTCGACGAGCGCGACGCGAGGGCTCAGGCACCCGCGCTGGTCGAAGACGATCACGTCCTCGGCGAGGGCGCTCGCCGCGGCGGCCACGTCCGCGCGCGCCGAGATCCAGGCGGCGCCCATCCCGGAGCCGTGTCCGAGCACGCGCACGCTCGCCCGCGCCCGGGCGCGGACGAGCGCGATGGTCGCGTCGTGCCCGTAGACGTGGAGCTCGCCGCCTTCGACCGACGCGACGTCGAGCGCTTCGTCGAGCACGATCGCGGGATCGCCCGCGGCGTCGACGAGCGCTCGCGAGAAGGTCGGATCGCGGCGCGACGGCCGGACGACCACCCGGGACGACGCCGCGCGCGCGATCGCGACCGCGCGAAGCGCGCCGACGAAGACGTTCGCGGAGAGGATCACGGCGGCGCTCGACGTATCGCCGGCGCGCGCCGCCAGGCGTCGGAGGTCCTCGTCGGTCGGCTCGAGCTCGAGGTGGCGGGTCATCGCGAGCTCGACGCCCGCGCTCGATAGGCCGGTCGACGCCGTCATCTCCGCCAGGAGCGCGCCCCGACGATCGACCACCGCGCGCGCAGCGCGGATCAGCGCGCGGACGTCGTCGATGCGGGACTCGACGCTGCGCGCCATCGCCCGGAGTCTACCTCGCGGCGCGGGGCCCTGGTCACGGGCCTTGCCAAGCTCGAGACCGCGCGGCCGCGTCGGTCCGGAGCGCGGGCGCTCGCCGGCCGAGCCGACGCCTCGGTCGGGCTCGTTTTCCCTTTGATCTCCGCAGTCAGCGCCGAGCGGCCGGGGCCAGGACGCTCACGCATCGCCGCGCGGGCCGGGACCTCGCGGCCCGTCGGCGAAGGCCCGTAGCATCGAAACCGCGCGGGCCACGTCCAACCCGGGACCGCCCATGAAGATCGACAAGAACCGCTTCCTGCTCCTGACGACCACCATCGCCGCGACCGCAGCTGCCGCCCTCGTCGTCTCCGCGACGGGCTGCAACACGGTCAACACCGTCAACAACGACGGCCCCGGCAACGGCGTTCCGCCGACGGACGACGCAGGACCGACCGACGACGACGCCGGGGCCGATGACGCGGGCGACCACGACGGCGGCCCCGCCTGCCTCGGCAACACGGGCGCGGCGCCGGTCTGCGGGCCCGCCGAAGAGGGCGAGGACGCCGGCGGCTTCGCCAAGTGCGCGTACGAGTGCGACAAGTTCAACGCGACCTTCAAGACGGACATCGCGAAGAGCATCAACGACTGCCTCGATCTCGCGTTCGACGGCCCGACCTTCGAAGGCTGCGCCGATGCAGCTCCCACCTGCGTCGAGACCGCCATCGCCCAGGCGTGCGACGACACCGAGGCCGAGCCCTTCTGCACGACGTTGCTCACCGGCTGCAGCGACGCCGGCGCGAGCGTCACGCAGGAGCAGTGCACCGCCGTCGCGCGCGCGCTCAGCGAAGAGGGCAAGACGACGCTCCAGAGCTGCGTCGTCGAGTCCGGCTGCGGCGACTGCTTCGACCAGCTGAAGACCGCGCTCTGATTCGAGCCGGCCGACGACCGCGCGACGAGCCGGCCGACGACCGCGCGACGAGCCGGCCGACGACCGCGCGACGAGCCGGCCGACGACCGCGCGACGAGCCGGCCGACGACCGCGAGCGAGCTCGCGGTCGCGCCCCGAGGCTCAGGTCCGACCGAGGAGCTCGTCGATCGCGATCGAGCATCCTCGGGGCGGCGCGCCGGGCGCACGGCCCAGCAGCTCGAACCCTCCCCGCCCGGGCAGGCGCCGCACGCGGTCCTGCGTGAGGACCGCGACCGCGCTGTCGACGTTCATCAGATCGACGATCTTGGCGATGCCCGTCTCTCCCTCCGGCACCGGGGCGAGCGACTCGGGATCGACGGGGACGACGCGCGCCCACGGGGGCTCGGCGTAGACGCCGTGCGCCGCCGCCGGGTCGAACAGGGTCTGCTCGTAGAACTGACTCGAGAGCTCGGTCATGCCGTACTCAGCGACGATCGCGCGCTCGTCGATCGCGAAGACGCGCGAGAGCTCTGCGCGGAGCTGGTCGGCCGGCACCTCGCGGCTCTTCCCCTTGAAGCCGCCGGTCTGCATCACGCGCGAGCCGGCGGGCAGGACGAAGGTCGCTTCACCGACGGCGTCGAGGAGGTGGACGAGCGCGAACGACGTCGCGAGGACGAGCATCGGCTGCGCCTTCGCGAGCGCCGTCGCGACGCGCGCGTCGAACGCGCTGAGGTCGAGGATGCCATCGTCGAGCAGCCACGTCTCGACCGCGGACGCGGGCTCGCCGAACGCGCGGACGAAGCTCGCGCACATGTGGCCGAGCGACGAGTCGGGCGCCGCCTGCGGAGCGGGGCCGAGCACCACGACCGGGGTGGGCCGATCGAGATCGCGCGCGAGCCAGCGCCGGCCGAACGCGAGCGCCGCGGCCTCGTAGGTCGAGGGGTCGCGCATCGCGTGCGCGCCGCGCGCGCCGATCGTCGTACCGCTCGTGCGAAACGTCACCGCCGTGCTCGCCTCGTCGAAGGTCGCCACGCGCGTCAGCTTGAACGCGTCCGTCGGGACGGCAGGGATGTCCTCGGCGCGCGAGAGCGCCGACGGATCGAGCTCGCGCGCGTGGCAGAGCCGCGCGTAGCCGGGCGCGTGGTCCGCCTGGTAGCGCGCGAGATCGCAGGCGAGCGCGTCGAAGTCAGGCGTGTCCTCGCCGCGCTCGAACGCGCCGACGAAAGCGCGCGCGCGCGCGTGCAACGACGAGCTCCGTTCGAGATCCACGACGAGCTACCGTACCGCGGCGCCCACGGGCGCGCGAGCACCGCTCGCGCTCGGCTCGCAGTTCCCTCGCCTGGCCGCGCTCAGCGACGCGCGGCGGCGTCGAGGCCGAAGGCGATGTTCCGGTAGAAGCGGATGTGATCGAACCGCGACCAGCGCGCCGGCGCGCC
>JAHBWA010000025.1 GCA_019637195.1 Labilithrix sp.
GTCGCCGACGATCCAGACGTCTCGAGCGGAGCTTCCCCAGACCCCGCGGAGGTTTGGCAACCGGACGCCCTCGAGGAACCCAGCCTCGACGTGGTCGAACTTCGTGCCGTCGTAGTGGAGGATCGTCCCCTCGTCGCCGACGACCCAGACGTCGCTCGGGCCCGTGCCCCACACGGCGCGCAGGTGCTGCTTCGTGGGTACGTCGACGATCGCCCAACGCTTCGGCGTCGCGTTCGTCCAGCGACGAACGGTGCCTCGATCTCCCACCGCCCAGACATCGTCCGAGCTCGAGCCCCAGATCGCGTGGAGGTCGTCCCACGCCTGCGTGTCGTACTCGGTCCAATCGAGCGCCCCCGCCCGCGGAACGGCGCGAAGCGCGCGCCCGTAGCGAGGGGTGAACCGCCCGTACGTCGACATTCCGCCCACCGCCCAGAGTTCGTCCGCGCCGCTGGACCACAGCCCCCGCACGAAGAAGTCCTTCCCCGTCATCGACGGCGTCCACGAGGTCGCGCCGGCGTTCCGGCGCCAGAAGTTCGCGGTCGGCGCCTGCCCCTCCTCCACGCGCTCCGGGAGGAGCCAGTACGGACCTCCCCCGACGAAGATCCCGCCTTCCGGCGGAAGCCAGGCCGCGAGGAGCAAGAGCTCCCGCTGCCCTGGGCTGCGGGGCTCGACGGCCTCGAACGGCGTCCACGTCGAATTGCCCGCGAAGCCCATCGAGTGGAGGACGACCTCCCGCGAGCTCAGCGCCCATACCTCACCGGACGGGCGACCCACGATCTTGAAGATCGTGTGCGTCGTGCCCGAGGGCGTTTGGCTCCAAGCCGCTCCGTCGAAGTGGAGGAGCGCACCGCGCGTCCCTCCGACCCAGACGTCGTTCGCACGCGAACCCCAGACGCTCGTGAACGACGGTCGCGTGTCGGGTATCGCGACCGGGCAAAACTCTAGCCCGCGGGTCGCGCAGTCGGAGAGAGCGGGCTCACAGCCTTCCGTCCCTGCTTCGCACCCGGCGTCTGCCGGGACTTCGGGGATCGGCGAAGGGGCGGGCGAAACGTCCAGCGGACCACCGCCACCCGCGTCCTCGGCGCAGCTCGGGAGGATCCACGTGAGCCCCAAAGCGACGGGCACGAGACGCATCATCGTGGACCTCATTGCGTCGCGGGCTCCTCGTCCCCGCACTGCGTCATCAAACAGCGCCCCTCGACGCAAGGCTGGCCGAGCGCGCTGTTGCACTGGTTGCCGCAGGCGCCGCAGTTCGCGCCGTCGACCATGATGTTCGTCTCGCAGCCGTCGACCGGATTGCCGTTGCAGTCGGCCCACCCCGGCGCGCACTCGGTGTCGCAGAGCCCATTCGCGCACATCGCCACTTGATTGGCTCCCGTCGTGAACGGACAAGCGTTGTTGCAGACCCCGCAGTGCGATGGGCTGCTCGAGAGGTCTACGCACTCGTTGAGCTTGTCGGAGATCTGACAGCGCACCTCGTTCGGGCGGCAGCCGCAGACGATGTCCTCGTTACCGCCGCGCACGACGCGCATGCAGTCGACGCCGGGAGCGCACGAGACGTCGCAGAACCCGCAGCGCGCCGGATCGAGCAGTCCGTTGCCGATGTCAGCCGCGACCTTGACCTCGCAGCCGTCGGTGTCGGGCTCGTCGAGATCGCCGTTGCAGTCGGCCCAGTCCTTCTGGCACACGAGCCGGTTGCATTCGCCTTTGACACACGCGTACATCGCGTTGGGAGGAGGAGGCGTGCTCGGGGGCACGCACCTGTTGTTGCACGCACCGCAGTTGTTGTTGTCCGCCGAGAGATCGTTGCAGTAGCCGTCGCCGCAGTCGGTCAGGCCCTTCGGGCAGCCGCACCTCGACTGCTCCAAGCCGACGATGACGCAGTTGACGCCTTCGGGGCAAACGATGCCGCACGCCCCGCAGTTCTCGCGGTCGAAGTTGACCACGGTCTCGCAGCCATCGTCTGGAAGGCCGTTGCAGTCACGTGTTCCCGGGACGCACTCGGGCTCGCAGTGGCCCTGGAAGCACACGCCGACGACTCCGAAGTGGTCGTAGTCCTCGCGGAGGCATTTGTTCCCGCACGCACCGCAATTGTCATTGTCGGTGAGGAGATTGTGCTGGCACCTGAACGGAGCGGGCGCCGTCGGATCCGCCGAGTCGCACGTCGCGTACGGCGCCGGGCACTCGGTCGCCATGCACATCAACGGTTCGGGGGCGAGCGCGTCGACGCCGGCGTCCGGGCCCGAGCCGAGGAGGGGCGGCGGGGACGCATCCGCGTCTGGCGTCGCGAGGACGACGCGCTCGTCGAGCCCCGCGCACGCCGGCGTGAGGCCCGCGACACACGCCGCCGCGAGGGCGAGCGTCGCCAGGCCACCCCGATATCCGGTCCTGAGACCGGAGATGGTCCAAATCGTGTTTTTCATATCGAGCTTCGCTTCGACGGACTATCGTTCTCGTTATTGCGGATCGGCGAGCACGGAGCGCACGCGGTCGACGTACGGGCTCGTGGGGTGCTGAGAGAGGAACCGGCGCCCCGCGGCACGCGCGGCGTCGCGCTTGCCGGACGTCGCGAGCGCTTCGATGCGCATCACGTCGACCTCCTGGGTGAACGCTCCTCCGCGGTGCAGCGCGTAGTAGTCGTCGATCGAGCGGAGGCACGCGTCGGTGTCGCCGCGCGAGAGCTGGGTGCGGATGCGTTCGACCAGGGCCAGGTCGTCGAGAAACGCTGCGCCCGAGAGGGCGGGCGAGGCGCTGCGGGACGACGGCGGAGCGGAGGCCGACGGCTTCGACGAAGCGGGGGGCGCGAAGGGCAGGTCCTCGACCTTCACCGAAGCCGCGAGAGCCTCGGTGACCGGCGGGTCGACCGCGGGAGCCGCCGCCGGCGCTTCGATGGGCGTCGTCACCGCGACGACGTCCGCAGGCGCACTCGGCTCGCGCCGCCACTCGTAGCCCAAGAGCGAGAGCGCGAGTCCGGCGACCCCGAGGCCGACCCACACACGCGAGGCGCGGACGGCGCGGAGCGGGTCCGCGACCCGAGACGTCGGCGGGATCTCCTTCGCCACGGCCGCGAGCGTCTTCTCTACGGCGCTCCGCTTCGGCTCCGCGCTCTTCAGCGCCGAGAAGAGCCGAGCGTACTCCGGAGCGACGTCCTTGAGGCGCTCTCCAGGGTTCATCGCCCAGCCCGCCGGATGTTCCGATGACGCGCGAACCGTGTCTGGAACACTTCGCGTGCCGACCGTAGCCGCGAGGCCACGGTGTTCATCGGGAGCTCGGTGAGCTCCGCGATGTGCTGTAGCGTCATTCCTTCGATCTCGAACATCACGAACACCTGCCTTTGCCCCTCGTCCAGCTCGTCGATGAGACGAAGCGCGAGCTCACGAGCTTGCTTGTCGTCGAGCTCCTCTTCAGGGTTGGGAGCCGTATCGACCTTCGCCTCCATGACCGAATCGTCGTCGGGCGGCGCGGCACGGCCGAGCTTCCGGCGCGTGGACTGCGCGATCTTGAACGCCGTCCCGAAGAGGAACGAACGCTCGCGGCCGGGCAGGATCTCGTCGAACCGGCGCGCCGCGACGATGAAGACCTCCTGGGTCGCGTCGTCGACCCAGTGCTCCGGCACCCCGAGGTGGCGAAGAAAACGCCAGAGGTCGGCGAAATGGTCTTCGACGAGCTTGCGTACTTGCCCGTGGTCCACCTGTCGGGTCATGACGCGCATGTCCTCACTGGACATGCCCTCCGCACGCGAGGAGCCTTGTGAGACCGCCGACATTTCTCACGGATGGATGCGGCGGCAGAACGCGATTGTTAAAAAAACGTCGGCCCCGTCCGCCGGAGCGGGCTCATTGTCTCCGCGTCGCTCGCCGCTGGGAGCGATTCTTCGGGTCTTCGAACGCGCGGTGTCGTCAGAAACGCCAGCCGAAGGCGGCTCCGAGCGTGCCTCCCACCGGAGGAGCGCGGGAGATGAGCGCGCCAGTGCCGAGCTCGAACCGGTTACGGCTGAGCGGAGCGACGAGACCGGCCGAGGCCCCCACGTAGAAGGCCGGTGAGAGCGTCCAGGTGACTCGGGCCGCGACGCCGACATCGAGCCAGAGCCTCGATGTCCGCCTGGCGTCGGCGCTCCCCCGGGCCTCTGCCGTGAGGACGCCGACGTCGCTCTCGAGGCACGGCGTGATGTCGAGCTGGTCGGTCACGCCCAGACGGACGGGGCAGAGCCTCACGACGCCGGCCGTCCAGAGGAACGATGTGGCGACGGTCGAACGCTCGAGCTCCCAGCTGAGGCTCTGCCGGATCCCGAGCGCAAGCGTCGGGCGCAGCCATCGAGGCAACCGAGGTGGCGCGCTCGAGTCTGCTGGAGCGAGCGGATCGACTTCGATCGACGCGAGCGCACCGGGCAGGAGACCGGCGACTACCGCCGACGTGACCTCGAGGCGAGCTTCGATCGCGAAGCGTGCCGCCGACTCGCGCGGACCGACGGGGCGTCTCGACGACGGCGACGGTCCGCGACGTGGGGCTGAGGAAGAAGGGGCCGGGCGGGATGGCCGCGGCTCGATGGGCGTCGCCTCTGTCGCCTCTGCCGGGACCTCTGCTTCTGCGAGCTCGTCCGTGAGGTCGCGCTCTGCGGCCCGCCCGGGGCCCGCCAGGATCGCGGCCGGATCGATCGCTACCGCCACGGCAACGGCCATTCCTCGGGCGGCCGTCGCGCAGTCGGGACCTTCGATCGTGCGCGATGCGCGCGGTGCGGACTGCTCCGGAGACGCGATTTCGAGCGTGCCGACGGTGCCCGCCCTGCTCACCGCGAAGGTGACGTGCAGGCTTCGCGCCTCCTCCTCCGGCTCCGCGAGCCTCCAGCGCGATGTGTAGACCCTCACCTGCTCGACGAACGCATCGAAGCTCGGACACGTCGGATCGGCCGAATAGTCGAAGTGGATCCGCTCGCGCGGCTCCGCGGAGGCTGACGCCGTCGCGAGCAAGGAGGCCAGCACGGCGACGCTCCCAGCCCATCGCCAGCGCGTGGAGAAGAGCAACCTGCGCCGCAAGAAGGGGGAAGAACGTCGACGGCCCACGATGTCGCATCGCAGCGGCGGAAGCCGGGAAGAGGGACCATTCATGGTACCACGGCAGCGGTCGCCTTTTGGGAGAGGGTGAGCGAAGCGAGCGCCGTTCGCGTGGGCTTCAGCGAGCAGCAAGGACCGCAGCCGGCTCGCAGTCGTGGTGCGTCCACCCGTGAGCCCGTGTGCCGGAGATCGGCGCGCACGGTTCGAAAGGGGCTCTAGCGAAATGACTGCCTCACGGCGGAAGGGAAGGTAGGGTCTACCCATGGCCGGTGGTCTCAGGTGGCTCGTCGCGGCCGCGGCGTCCGCGCTGCCGATCGCGGCCTGCTCCCTCGTGACCGATCTCACCGGCTACACCTCGGCCGTCCGGGCCGACGCGGGCCCGCCCGAGGTCACGCCGGTCGCCGACGCGACCGACGGCGACGCGCGGGACGCGGGCGACGCGGACAGTGAGGCCGACGGCGGCGAGGTCTCCTGCCGGCCCGGTCTCACCGGCCCGACGTGCGCGATACCGTGCCCGCCGGGGAAAGCCGGCCGCGACTGCGAGTTCGAACGCGTCTTCCGCCTGGAGATCCCGACCGAGGCGAACTGGAGGGGGGCGGAGGACATCCCGTACTCCGAGGACAAGTCGGCGAGCGTCGCCACGTTCACGCGCGTCGCGTACCGCCTCGCCCTCGACGACGAGGAGGTCTGGGTGGAGGTGGACGCGTTCACGGCGGACGCCTCGCGCCTCGCCGTTCCGATCGACTGGGTCTTCGAGGGGCCGGTCCGCAACGTGGTCGTCCGCTCGTTCGCCGCGAACCAGCCCGACGTGCTCGGCCCGGCGTCGGGGAGCTTGGAGTTCTGGCCGCACTGCTACGCCGCCGGCGACGACGGGCGGTTCGACCACGCGGACGTCCGCTACGACCCGCCGCGGTGCTACGGCTCGATGCAGATCCACGTCGAGGACAGGCCGGTCCTCTGCTTCAACCGATGGAGCAGCGCCGAGGCGGCGCTCGACCTCGGGATCGGCCCCGCGCCGAGGCCGGATCGCGTGGACTGGACGTTCGCCGAGAACTCCGGGACCTTCACGACGCGCACGCTCGAGGTGTACGTCCGCTGACGCGCGCGCCGGCCCGCCCGCGGTGGCGCTCGAGGGGGGCACCCGTCCTCGCGCGCTCACGCCGCGCGGCTCACGGCTCACGTCGCGGCGCGTCCGTCGCGCGGCTCACGTCGCGCGCGTGTGCCGCGCGACCTCGCCGTGAAAGTGCGCGAGCGCGTGCTCGAACGCACCGAACACGACGTCGCGGCCGGCGCCCGAGGCGAGGCCGCGCTGGATCGACTCGCCCATCGTGAAGTCCTCCTCCGTCGCGCCGTAGAGGACGGCCGCGTTCGCGTCCCAGTAGCCGCGCGCTTTGTCGGAGGCCGGAGCCTCGGGCACCAGCAGGTACGACGCGACGGTCGTGCGCCCCGGGCCGCTCGGCCAGACGTGGAGCACCGCGGCGTGGTCGGGCTGCACGAGCACGAGCGTGTTGGGGAACAGGTGGTAGAGGACGTTGGCGTGCGCGCGGAGCGTCCACGTCGACTCCGGCTCGCGCGCGAGCTCCTTGATCGTGCGCTTCGGGAAGACGTTCCTCAGGTGTGAGCCGACGCGGTCGACCAGCCCGAGGTTGTCGAAGAACATCGGGTAGATCGTGTCCTTGTGCGTCGGGCGCAGGTGATACGTCTCGAGGAAGACGTCGATCGCGAGCTTCCACGAGAGCGCTTTGTCGACGGAGCGCGGCCCGTAGAGGACGGACGAACCGAGGCCGAAGCCCTCGAGATCATCGGCGAGCGGCCCGAGCCAGGCGCGCGCGTCGAGCGTCGCGTCCGCGCCGTCCGCGAGCGGCGAAGGCGCGACGAAGACGAGGCCCGCGGCCTCTCCCGCGGCGACCCGCGCGAGCCCGCGCGTCGCCTTGTCGACGCAGGCGAACCCGCGCTCGTGCGGGATCGTCACGAGCTGGCCACGCCTCCCGTAGGTCCACCCGTGGTACGGGCAGGTGAACGCGCGCTTGTTGCCGCGCGCCGCGGCCTCGACGCGCGTACCGCGGTGACGGCACACGTTGATGAAGGCGTCGACGCCGCCGTCGTCGCGGCGCACGACGAGGAGCGGCACCCCGGAGGCGTCGTGCGTGACGAAGTCCCCCGCGCGCGGGAGCTCGGAGGCGTGGCCGACGGCGATCGGGAGGCGCCGGAAGAGGTGCCGGACCTCGCGATCGATGCGCGGCTCATCGGAGTACGCCGCCGCGTCCAGCGTCACGCCCGCGGGCGCCGCGTCCGTCGTCTTGGCCTCGACGTGCGCCAGGACGCGCCGGACGAGCTCGATCTGTCGCTCACGATCCATCGCGCAGCTCCTTCTTGCGTTGCGGTCTCCGCGGCTCGCGCGCCGCCCGGCGCTCGCCCGGCGTCGCCGCGGGGAGCGCCGCCACATCGAGCGCGCGCCGCGCGAAGGTCTCGGCGTCGGCCTCGTAGCTCGCCATCATCGCGCGCTCACGCTCGGCGCCGACGATCCGCCGCACGGTCGGTCGCGCGGTGACGACGTAGCTCACGGCGCCGACGACGTGGAGCACCGCGAGCTCGGGCTGCGGGTGGCCGGCGGCGCGGGCCTCGTCCGCCAGCGTGGTCAGGACCGGCGCCAGCGGCAGCGACCCCGCGCGCGAGACGCGCGCGGGGTTGTCGAGGAGCTCTCGCACGAGGAGGCGCACGCGCTCGGGCCGCCGCAGCGACCAGCGGATGAGCCCGCGCACGGCCCCGCCGCCCGACCGCGCCGCCGCGCCGCGCGCGGTGGCGTGCTCCGCCTGCGCGCGCGCGAGCGCCGCGAGCAGCTCGTCGGCGATGGCGCCGAGGACGGCGGCGTAGAGCGCCTCCTTCCGCGCGAAGTGGTAGACGACCGTCGCGAGCGGGAGCGAGGCGGCGTCCGCCACGTCGCGCATGCTCGCGCCGTGAAACCCGCGCGCGGCGAACAGGGGCTCTGCAGCGCGGAGGATGCGCGCCCGCGCGAGCTGGCCCTTCGGCGTGTGACTCCGCGTGGTCATGACTCGTACGACCGTACCATATTTTACGGTACGGTCGTACGGTGTCGAGCGCGAGCGCGAGGGGCGACCGCGTCCCGCGTGTGTCCTCGGCGGCAGGCGGGCAGCCCGCTCGGCCGCACCGCCGGCCGCTGCGTCGCGCAGGCTCCCCGCCTGCGCGGGACGGAGGGTTCTACCTAGGCTAGGCGCGCGCGGGCTCGTCCGTCGCGCGAGCCCGCTTCGTCACCCCGCGCGGCCTCCTCGGTCGTCGGCCCTCGCCGGGCGGCGGTCAGTTGACCGACTTCTTGTCGAGCGAGAGGACGGGCCAGCCGTACGTGCGGGCGAGGCGCTGGAGCTTGCTGTCCGGGTTCACCGCGGCGGGGTGCCCGACCACGCTCAGCATCGGGACGTCCGAGTAGCTGTCGGAGTAGGCGAAGCACTCGTCGAGGTCGTGCCCGTGGGCGCGCGCGTGCTCGCGGATGAGCCGCGCCTTCTCCGGCCCGGCGACGACGGGGCGGAGCAGCCGGCCGGTCGCGTAGCCGTCCTTGATCTCCAGCTTGTTCGCGATGACGTGCGTGGCGCCGAGGTGGTCGGCGAGCCGCTTCATCAGGAAGTCGAGCGCTCCCGACACGATGACGACGTCGTGGCCCTCGTCGCGGCTCCGCGCGACGAGGTCGCGGGCGTGCGGGTAGATCGCCTTCTTCAGGACGGAGTCGAACGCGTCGTCGGCCAGGATGAGGAGTCGGTCCTGCGAGATCCCCTCGTACGAGGTGAAGAGCGCCTCGTTGAACATCCGCCGGTCCTGCAGCTCCGCCCAGAGGAACGACGGGCTGTGGAGCGCCGCGCGGGCGAGCTTTTGCAGGCTGCGCATCGGCGTGCGCTGGTGCATCAAGTAGAAGAGCGTCGGGTGGACGAGGTTCGTCCGGACGAGGGTTCCGTCGACGTCGAAATAGCTGGCTGCCACGGCCCGCCCTAACTGGCGCGGGATGTCCGGCGCGTCAAGTAGAGCGACGCCCCGCGTGATTTCCGGGCGCCGCGTCACTTTTCGCGGGAGTTTTCGCGTCGTCCCGGGACGAGGGCCTTCATTGAGGACGGACGCGGACACCCCGGGGTACTTTACGATGTAAAATAACGTGCTACTGCACGCGGACCGATGCGCCGCCGAACGCCCCTCGCCTGCTCCTTCGGACTCTCGGCGCTCACGATCTGGGCGTGCACGTCGGAGGCACCCGCGGGCGGGCTCGACGGTGACGGGGACGCCGCGGCGGCCCGGTGCGAGCCGCGCCCGCTGGCGCTGCTGGGCGAGGACTTCTTCGTCGACATCTCGGAGGCGAGCGGCATCCAGAAGGACAACTTCGTCCTGAACCCGCCCGCGCCCATCCCGATCAACGACCACAGCCGGCTCGCGTTCGCGGACATCGACGGCGACGGCCGCGACGACATCGTCGCGCACAGCCTGTTCCCCAACGCGCAGAGCGGGATCCCGTTCGATCACCTCGTCTTCCTCAACAACGGCGACAAAACGTTCCGCGACTTCACGCGCGAGTCCGGTCTCCGCGACGTGCAGGCGGCGTTCTTCGTCTTCGCCGACGTCGACAACGACGGCGACCAGGACTGCTTCGCCGGGCTCGACATCCCGCTCGAGGGCGAGACCTCCGCGCTCTATTTGAACGACGGCGAGGGGCACTTCACCAAGAAGGAGCGCTCCGGGCTCGAGGTCGCGGCCATCGCGGCCAACGGCGTCTTCGGCGACTTCGACGGCGACGGCCGGCTCGACCTCTACGTCGGCGCGGGCGGGACCTCGCAGGCCGTGCGCGATCAGCTCTTCTTCGGCAACGGCGACGGCACGTTCCGCGACGGATCGGAGAAGCTGAAGAGCCGGCCCGGGCAGCCGACGAACGGCGTCGTCGCGTGCGACTACGACGACGACGGCGACCTCGACATCCTGGTCTCGCACTACGGCGTGAGCGTCGGGCTCGGCTGGCGCGCGCTCTGGGAGAACGACGGCGCGGGCTCGTTCACGAACGTCGCGCGCAAGCGAGGCTTCAACGCGCTCGCGACGGGCAACCCGCTGCTCTCGACCACGGGCAAGGGGCGTGACGCGCAGCCGGGCGACGCCGCGAAGCACGTCGGCTCGAACGGCTTCGGGATCGACTGTCAGGACATCGACGGCGACGGCACGATGGACGTCTGGCTCGCGGCGATCTCGCACCCCGTCGACGCCGACGAGTCGCGCAAGTGGAGCGATCCCTCGATGCTCCTCCTCAACAAGGGCGAGGCCGGCGGCTACGCCTTCGAGGACGTGACGCTCGGTCGCCGGATCCCGTTCAACGAGGGCGACATCGACGCCGCCGCGGTCGACTTCGACAACGACGGCCGGGTCGACCTCTCGGTCACGCGCGACAAGAAGTACGAGGAGGCCTACTCGAAGCCCGACCAGAAGGCGTGGCTGGGGCTCTTTCATCAGGGCGAGGACGGGACGTTCACCAGCGTCGGCCTCGCGAGCGGCATCAACGACCGCACCGGCGCGACCGATCGGGTCAAGGCCGGACAGAACCTCGCGTGGGCGGACATCGACGGCGACGGCGACCTCGATCTCCTCGTCGGAGGGCGCGACAACGGCGGCGCCGGGCGCGCCAACTTCCTCTTCGAGAACACGATCGGCCAGAAGAACGGCTGGCTCGGGGTGCGCCTCCGCGGCGACGGCGTGGCGGTGAACCGCGACGCGATCGGCGCGCGGGTCACGCTCGTCGCGCCGGCCAAGCGGTGGGTGCGCGAGGTGAAGTCGAGCCGCGGGACGTACAGCTCGGCCGACGCGCGCGCGCTCCTCTTCGGCCTGGGCGCGCAGGGCTGCGACGGCGGCGTCACCGCGCTCGCGATCGAGGTGCGCTGGCCGAACGGCGAGACGAAGCGCTTCGAGCCTGGCACGTTCGCCCTGAACCAGTACGTGACGATCGACTACACGACCGGCCTCGCCCAGCCGTAGCGGCGGGCGGCGCGTCGAGCACGCCGCTCGAGCGGGGATGAGGACGCGGCGCGGCGCGTCCGCGGCGATCGACCACGGGAGCGGCCGGGGCCGACGCTCAGCGCGACGCGCGAGATCCTCGGACGAGCGCGGCGAGCTTCGCGACCGCCGCGACGACGTCGGGGCGCGTCCCGAGCAGACCCGCCAGCAGATCGCCCCGCTTCGCGATGCGCGCCGGCACCGTCGCGATCGTGAAGACGCGCGGATCGAGCTCCGGCGTGAGTTCGTCCCACGACAGCGGCGTCGAGACGGTCGCCCCCGGGACGGCGCGCACGGAGTACGGCGCGACGATCGCGCGCGACGTGCCCGTCTGTCCGGTGTCGACGTAGACGCGCCGCCCGCGCTTGGTCACGGTCCGGTCCATCGTCGCGATGTCGGGGTGCCGCTCGACGAGGAGCCGTCCGAGGAGGTCGGCGAGCGCCCGCGCGGTGTCGAAGCTCTGCTCCGGTCCGAGCGCCACGAGCACGTGGAGGCCCGTCTGTCCGGACGTCTTCGGGTAGCCGACGAGCCCGATCGCGTCGAGGAGCTCGCGGAGCGTCAGCGCCAGCGTGATCGCGTGACGTAGCTCGGACTGCTTCACGTCGAAGTCGATCGTGAAGAAATCGGCGCGGGAGAGCTGCGGCGCGCGGCTCGCCAGGACATGGAGCGGAATGCAGCCGAGGTTCGCGATGTAGACGAGCGTCTCCGGATCGTCGACGAGGAAGACGCGCTTCGGCGGCTTGTGCTCGCGGCTCGAGCCCCTCGCGGGCGCGGCCGCCCGCGAGGCCGGGCCTGCTCCCGCGGGCGCGACCGGATCGTCGTCCTCGTGCGCGAGCGTCAGCGTCCGGATCCACGGCGGCATCCCGACGGGGACGTTCCACTGGAAGAAGCTCTTGCCGTCGATGCCGTCGGGATACCGCACGAGGATGACGGGGCGATCCTTCAAGTACGGCCCGAGGACGTCCGCGACGCCGGCGTAGTAGTCGACGAGATCGCCCTTCGTGTATTGCGGCGCGCCGCTCGCGGGATCCGCGGGCCAGAACACCTTGTCGCGGTTCGAGACCACGACCTTGCGGAGCGTGCTCCGTAGATCGTCGCTCCGATGATCGATCCGCGCGCGAGAGCGCGGCGCGATGCCGGTCGTCAGGAGCGTCCACGCTCCGCGGTTCGGCTCGTAGGGCGCGCCCTTGGTCTTCGCGATCGCGCCTGCGATCCCGAGCGACGCGCACGTCTCGAGGACCCGCGCCTCGTCGCCCTCGAGCGGCGTCGCGGCGCGGAGGAACCCGAGCGGTGGGAGCAGCTCGGCGGCGAGCGCCCGTCGCGCCTCGAGCGGCAGCGGCCGCGTGTCGAGATCGCCGAGCGCGAGGACGTCCTTCACGACGAGGACGACCGGCGTTGCGGTCACCGCGCGGTGCGCCTCTCCGTTCGCCACCCGCGCGACGCGCTGCGCGAGGAGCGCCAGGTTGGGATGACCGGTCGCGTCGAAGGCGACGAGCTCGCCGTCGAAGGCCGCGCGCGCGATGGGGAGCGAGCGCAGCGCGCGCACCACATCGGGGTAGAACGCCTCGATGCGCTCCGAGGTCTCGGTCGTCCACGTACGCAGCGTGACGGCATCTCCGTCGCGGACCGCGAGCACCCGGACGCCGTCGAGCTCGGCGTCGTAGACCCTGCCCGCGCTCGCCGCTGCGCGTTCGGGCGCCGGCCTCTTCGTCGCTGCGCCGGCCGTCTTCGCCGCTCGGCGCCTCGGCGCCCCGGCGGTCTTCGCCGCTGCGCGCTCGGGCGCCAGCTCCTCGGTCGCCGCGTCGTTCGGTCCCGCCCGCGCCGCGCCCGTCGCCGGATCGATCAGCGGAGATCGCTCGACGTCGAAGAGCTCCTCGATCAGCCCGTCGTCGCGCGGCGCGCCGAGCCGCGTCGCGCGATCGAGGTGCGCCTGCTCGATCGCGTCGCGGCGCTCGAGCTCTTCTACCGTGAGGCCGGAGAGCACCGAGCGAGGGAGCTCCTCGAGCAGCGCGCGCGCGGCGTCGGCGTGCTCGTCCTGCTTCTTGAAGAGCAACCACTCGTTGCCCGTCTCGCCCTTGGCGAGCTTCACGAACGCCCAGCGCCCGCGAAGCTTCATCCCGCGGAGCTCGACGTGGAGCTTGCCCGTCGCGACCTCGGTCGCCGGCGGACCCTCGAGGTAGGTCACCGAGCCGCGGTCCCACGCGATCATCGCGCCCGCGCCGTACTGGCCCTCGGGGATGACGTCCTCGAAGTCGAGGTACTCGATCGGGTGGTCCTCGGTCTTCACCGCGAGGGCCTTCCGCGCGGGATCGAGGCTCGGTCCGTGCGGCACGGCGAAGCTCATGAGGACGCCCGACGCCTCGAGCCGCACGTCGTAGTGACGTCGGGTCGCGTCGTGGAGGTGGACGACGAACGCGCCGGACTCGTCTCGGCTCGGCCGTGCATCCGGACGGCTCCGCTCGCCCGAGCCCAGCGGTCGTGACGGCGGAGCCTCGTCCCCGAACGGCTCGTTGGTGACGCCGGGAGCGCGCTTGTCGCGGTACCTGCCGAGCTTCTTCGGTTCCCGAGCCATCGACTCCCTGGCGCCGTCGAGGAGGGGCGGCGGCTTGCGTCATGAGGACTCCGGTGAGCTTAGCTGCGTCCTCTCGGCTACAGATCCCCGTGTAGGAATTGACACCCTATGCAGTCAATTGCGTACGGTCGTTCGCGGGCGCCAATCGGATTTCCAAGGATTCGCCCACTCAACCGATCAGGGCATACGCTTTGCGTTCGAGGATTGACGTCATGAGCTTTCCACATTCTGCCCATCCTGAAGCTGCAACGCGTCACCTTCCTGTCGCCCGCGGGCGCGAGCGTGGAGGACGCGACGCGTCGAACGACGCTCGACTGCGCGCGGCGAAGAAGTCCCGCTCGAGCGAGTCTCGCCTTCAGGCCGCGGTCGTCTGCCCGGACCGGGGATCGGACCCGTACGCCGACGTCCCCTGCACCGACTGAGCTCGGGCGCACCGTGACCCGCTGAGCTTCGCGAGCCCGCGGCTCGGCGAGGGCTCCGCTCGTCGAGCGAGCGTCACGTCCGTGACGCTCGACGACACGCATGACGCTCGAGTCGAGTGTCGCCTGGTCGAATAATCCCATCCTCGAGGGAACGCCGCTCCTCGCTCGAGCGTAGGACGGTAAAGCCGCTGTCCCGCGCCAGGCAGAGGTTGTTAGGCTCTCGGGAGGATGGATTCGACGGTTCGGAGCGGGGGTGGGGGATTCGACGGCGGCGGGCTCCCGCGGCCTGGCGAGACCGTCTGCGGGAAGTACCGCATCGACTCGGTCGTCGGCGCCGGGGGCATGGGCGTCGTCATGGGCGCGGTCGACACGTCGCTCGGGCGCTCGGTCGCGATCAAGTTCCTCGCCCCCCACAAGGCGTCGCGTGAGGGCGCGGTCGCGCGTTTCCTCCGCGAAGCGCGGGCCGCCGCCGCCATCCAGAGCGAGCACGTCGTCCGTGTGTTCGAGGTCAGCACGCTCCCGAACGGCGCGCCCTTCATCGTCATGGAGCACCTCCGCGGGGTCGACCTCGCGCAGCTGCTCGAGGGGCGCGGGGCCCTCCCGATCGACGAGGCGTGCGATCTCCTCCTCCAGGCGTGCGAGGCGCTCGGCGAGGCGCACGGCCGGGGGATCGTGCATCGCGACCTCAAGCCTCAGAACTTGTTCCTGACCCAGCGCCCGGACGGCTCGCCGTGCGTGAAGGTGCTCGACTTCGGCATCTCGAAGGCCGTCGACGAGGGGCCGCAGAACCTGACGTCGACCGACACGGTGATGGGGACGCCGCTCTACATGTCCCCCGAGCAGGTGCGGAGCCTCAAGAACGTCGACGCGCGCGCGGACATCTGGGCGCTGGGCTCGATCCTCTTCGAGCTCCTCACGCTCTCGCCGATCTTCCACGCACCGAGCGCGTCGGCGCTCTGCGCGATGATCGCGATGGACCCGCCGACGCCGCTCCGCGCGCGTCGCCCGCAGGCGCCGGCCGAGCTCGAGGCGGTGATCCTTCGCTGCCTCCACAAAGACCCCGCGGGTCGCTTTCAGGACGTCGCCGCGCTCGCGGACGCGCTCGTTCCCTTCGCGTCGGAGCGCGGCCGCCTCTCCGCCATGCGCGTCTCCCGCGTCGTCCGCTCGACGGGGCCGGCGCCGTTCGGCGGAGGCAGCTCGCCTCCTCACTCGCCGATGGCGTCGCCGGCGGCGTCGCCGATGGGGCTGCTCGCCCTCGGCATGTCGACGACCGGGACGGGAGCTACGGTCGGCGATCCATCGCGCGCGTCGTTCGTCCCCAGCAGGTCGAGCCCTCCGCGGATGGATCCGAGCGTCCCGCCGGGCGCGCCGAGCCCGACGCAGAACGCGTGGCATCAGACCCACGCGAACACGACGCTGCAGAAGCCGGCGACGAGCGGCGTCGTCGTGGCGATCCTCGGCGTGCTCACCGGGCTCGTCCTGCTCGCGATGCTCGGCGCCGGAGCGTGGTACTTCGTCGCTCGGAGGGACGCCGCGACGGCGACTCGACCGGAGGTCGCCGACGCGAGCGCGCCCGGTGCGACGGTCATCCCGGCGCCGCCGCCCGGACCCACCGCGTCGACGACGGCGGTGACGACCGCGACGTCACCCTCGCCTGCGCCTGCGCCGGCGCCCACGGCGCGGAGAGACGGCGGTGCGCCTGCGCAGAAGGACGGCGGCGCGCCCGCGCCGAAGGACGGCGGCGCGCCTGCGCCGCCGCCGGACCACGACAAGGAGGAAGCCGAGCGGCTCGCGACGCTCGGCCGCGCGGCCGAGGCGCAGTGCAAGAACCACCGCCAGCAGATGACGACCTTCGCGCGCGACGAGGCGACACGCAAGACCGCCGCGACGCGAGCGAAGGGCTTCATGTGCCGCGGCCTCGCGGGCTCCAAGTGCGAGCGCCAGGTCTGCCTCGAGGCCTGCCTGGTCCTGAACGATACGAACTGCATCCGGGACGCGCGGTACGCGATCGACCACGGGCCGCCGCCGAAATACTGACGGCCCGCCGCCCGCGCGGGCAGCCTTCGCGCGGCCCGCGTCCGCGCGAGGGCGGGGACAGGGGCCGGCCAAATGTGCTAGAAAGTTCGGCTTCTGGCATGACCGACGATTCCCCCGTGTTCGAGCGGTTCGTATCGCTCGCCAAACGAGAGCTGCAGGCGGACGACGTGCGCATGCTCGCGCTCGGCGAAGCGACGCCGGAGGCCGACAACGTCCTCGTCAGCCGCCTCTCCGACGGACGTCACGTCGTCGCCAGCTTCGCGGAGGCTCCGAAGGATCGAGACGCCCTCGAGCGTCGCCTCGCGATGCTCGCGAACACGTTCTCCGACGCGCTCGCGTCGCCGCCGTCGGAGAAGACGCGGATCCGCCAGCCGGTCGCGACCTCGCTCCACGAGGAGCTCAAGGCGCTCGCAGCGCGCGCCCGCGCGCTCGACGTCGTCGTCATCGACACCGACTCGCCCGTCGTCTGGGGATGCGCCTCGGTCGCGGCGCGCCCGCGGGCGCGCAACGAGCTGCTCCTGCGTGAGGTGTCCGACCGCGAGCTCGCGTCGCGGGTCGACGACGAGAGCGGTCCGCTCCAGGACGTCAGCCCCGAGCCTCCCGTCGCCGCCCCGCTCACCGGGGGCTCGCCTGCCCCGGCCGAGTCGGCGGCGGTGGTCAGCGAACGAGGAGAGGACGATCTGCCGCGCGAGAGCGAGGCGACGCGTCGCGCGGTGGCGGCCGTCCGCCGCCTGCCCGCGCTCGACGGGCTCCACAAGGGGCGTCACCTCCGGCACGTCGAGCGCGAGACCAACTTCATCCTCGCGCTCTCGTTCTCGGGCATCTACATCCTCTGCCTCGTGTTCGAGGGCGAGTTCGACGAGCTCCGCGCCGAGCGCGCCGCCGCCGACGCGCTCCCTCGCATCGAGCGCCTCGTGTCCGCGCTGCCCCCGCTCGATCCCGATCCCCCGCAGCCGATGGGCGGCGTCGTCGCGCTGCGCAGCCGCCGACGACGGTGAGCTCTCCGCGCGGCGGCCACGTCCCTCCAGTCTTCGTCTCGCACGGCGCGCCGTCTTCGGCGCTCGACGCGCCGAGCGCCGCGGAGCTCGCCGCGTGGGGGCGCGAGCTCCCGCGGCCGCGCGGCGTCCTCGTCGTGAGCGCGCACTGGCAGGCGCCCGTCCTGAGCCGCGGCTCGACGGCGTCGCGGCCGAAGCTCCTCCGCGACTTCGACGGCTACGGCGCCGCGGCGCGCGCCGCCGAGCTCGAGCACGTCGCTTACTCGGCGCCCGGCGCCTCGGAGCTCGCCTACGAGCTCGGCGGCCTCGTCCCGGTCGAGCGCACCGAGCGCGGTTGGGATCACGGCGTCTGGAGCCCGCTGCTCCGTATGTTCCCTGACGCCGACATCCCGGTGCTGCAGCTGTCGCTCGTGGAGGGGGCGACGCCGCGGCGGCTCTTCGGGATCGGGCGCAAGATCGGCGCGCTCGCCGCGCGCGGGTACCTGATCGTCGGGAGCGGCGGCGTCACCCACAACGCGCTGGAGCTCGATCCGCGCAAGGACGCCCCGCCCTCGGAGGCCGCGCGCGCGTTCGACGCGTGGGTCGCGAACCTGCTCGCCGACGCCGCGCTCGAGGAGCTCCTCGCCTGGCGCGCGCAGGGTCCCGACGCGCGCCGCGCCAACCCGACGTCGGAGCACCTCGACCCGCTCTTCGTCGTCGCGGGGGCCGCGAGCCTCTACGATCATGCCGTCGGCTTCCCGATCCGCGGCTTCGAGCACGGTACGCTCAGCCGTCGTTGCGTCCAGTTCGGCCGCTGACCGCGCGCCGCGCTCGGGGGGCCACGGCGGTCGGGCAGGGCGAGGCGCGTGGGCCGCGCGCAGGTCGGGCCGCGCGCACCCACGCCGGCGCCGCGCGCGCAGCGATCGGCATCGGGATCAGCGATGAGGCATCATCAGCCTCACGCAGAGCTCGCTCGAGCGGCACGCGGCGACGCGGGCCACGCTGTCGATCGGGTTGGTGCAGCTCTCGCTGCGGATCGCCTCGAGGCACTCGTCGAGCTCCTTGCCGTCGATGCCGCTCGGGCACTCGCTCGCCTTCAGCTCGGCGTGGATCCGCGTCCGCACTTCCCGGGCGCAGGCCTCGCCGCTCGCGAGGTGCTTGTCCGGGCCGATGTTGTTGCACGCGACCTCGCGCGCGCAGCGCGACGCCACGATGCGGTCGATCGCGGCGTCGTTCGCGACCCACGAGGCGGCGGTGAGCGTCGTGACGCCCGCCCGGTCTTGGTCGTTCGGGTTCTTCGTCCCGTGTTCGGTGAGCGCGCCGTGCTCCTTCGAGGTGGCAGGGTCCGTGTCGCGCGCGCGGTCACGGCTGCACGCGCTCACGAGCAGCGGGACGGCGAGGAAACAAGTGACGGATTTCATGGGTGATTCCTCCGCACACCTCGAATGCAACCGAGGTGCCTCGCCGAAGCGCGAGCGTGCGGAGGTCACGGAGAAGACGACGAGAAAGGTGGGGCGCGTGGCGCCGCGGCGACCTCCGGACCGTCACCAGGGGAACCACTCGCGCGGCACCTTTTGCCACGCGGTGGGACGACGCGGATCGCCGTCGGGCAGGACGAGCGAGCCGACGAACTCGGCGTGCTCGTACACCCCGCCGATGGACTTCGCGATGCTGTCGAGATCGATGTCGCTCACGACGCCGTTGCTCGTCGCTTTGTAGAACTGCACCGTGATGCGGATCGGAAACTTCGGATCGCGCTCGAACCGCAGGCCGTGCCCCTCGTTGTAGGGGCCGACGTTGGGGCCGTGGCCGAGCACGGCCTGCTCGACGTCGCTGCGGTCTTCGGCCGTGGCCGACGCCTCGGCCGGCGGCGCGGGGGGAGCAGCCTTCGCTGGCGCGGCGCCGCTTCCGCCCTTGGGCGCGCTGCTGGGGAGGTCGCCGCCGAGCCGCCCGAGCTGGTGGTGCTTGAGCGGGACCTGCACGAGGAACAGGACGTCGGCGCCCTTCTGCAGCGCGCTCTTGTCGTCCTCGGTCTTCGGGCCGCCCTGCGCGGCGATGCGCTGCTCGACGTCGCTCTTGCGCTCCGCGGTGAACGCGGCGCGGCTGCCGTTGTTGTTGAAGTACAGCTCCTGCCCCCAGCCGGCCGCGGTGAAGTCTTCGCTCTTGTTCTCGATCACCTGCATGCTCGATCCCTGGCGCGTCACGAGGATCGTGAGCACCGCGGGCGAGCCCGGCGCGGACTGGTAGTTGAAGAGGACCGGGTTGAACTGGGCCTTGCCGCTCTTCGGGATCGGGAGGAAGACGGCCTGGGCGCTGACGAGGAAGTGCGAGTCGCGCGGCGCGAGCATGTTGCCGTCGCCGAGGATCGAGTCGGGACGCGACGCGAACGCCTTGAGGTTCTTGAGCACGTCGGTGAGCGGGACGCTGCGGAGGCTGCCCGGCGAGCGCTGCTCGTTGCCGACGCGCACGAAGAAGCGATCGGCCGGGACGTCGCCCGTCTTGTCGGTGAAGTTCGGGTGCCGGATGACCGGCATGATCGACGCCCGGAACTGTCCGCTCTCGTCGCGGCGGCGGACCTGCAGCGTGAGATCCGAGATGTTCGGTCCGAGCGCCGAGCCCTGCGCGCGCCCCGTGTCCTCCCACATGACGTTGAGGAGCGACATCCTGCGGCGCGCGACGCGCGCCTGGAGATCGCCGTCGGAGACCATGCCGGCGACCTTGTCGATCACCCGGGCGTACTCCCGGCTCTCGTCCGGCGCGCGGATGCCCCAGTCGGGATCGTCGCCGTCTCCGCCCGCGGCGATCGGGTTGCTCTCGTCGGGGCCTTGCTGCTGGGCGTTGGTCGAGGTGCCGCTCGCCGGCTCCTTGATGACGATGATCTTCTCGCGAGGCCCGCAGGCGGCGGCGAGGGCGACGAGGGACGTGAGGACGAGAGCGCGCATGAAATCAACCGGTCCTTTCCGAGTGAGGGAGGTGCTCGGCTTCCGACGCGCTCGAGCCGCTCGGGATCTGCGCGCCGGCGCAGAAAAACGCTGTCGAGCGGGCGCGTTCCGCGCCGGAGCCACCACCCCTCACGGCCCAACGGCCGAGCCGGCGTCGAGCTTACACGAGCGCCCGCGCGGCGGCGCGCGTTCCCTCCCCCGAACCGGCTTCGTTAGCACCCGCCGCGCGTCACGCACGCCCTTTTGGGATGTGGGACAACCGATTTGATCGGGTACGAGCACTTGCCGTTCCATCGGTGAGAAAACGGGGCGTCCGGCGCGCTTTCCACATTGACCGAGGCCCTTCCATCTCGTAGTGCGGACGCGTTCTCGTTCTCGCAGCCCACCGTTCGCCGCGCTCACGCGTCGGGGAATCGGCTCGGGGTCGGGGCGGCGCTCCGCGTCCGACCCGACCTCGGCGCCCCGGTCCCCTGGCCGGGAATGACGCGGGTGGTCGAGCTCGGTCCGTCTCGATTCGTCATGTCTTCGCTCCAAGGAAAGACCCTCTTCATCACCGGCGCGAGCCGGGGCATCGGCAAGGCCATCGCGCTCCGCGCGGCCCGTGACGGCGCCAACGTCGTCATCGCGGCGAAGACCGCGGAGCCGCACCCGAAGCTCCAGGGCACGGTCTACACGGCGCGCGACGAGATCGAGGCGGCCGGCGGCAAGGCGCTCGCGTGCATCGTCGACGTCCGGATGGAGGAGCAGATCCGCGCGGCGGTCGATGAGGCCGTCAGGACCTTCGGCGGCATCGACATCCTCGTGAACAACGCGAGCGCGATCAGCCTGACCGGCACCGTCGAGACGCCGATGAAGCGCTTCGACCTGATGCACGGCATCAACACGCGCGGGACGTTCGCGTGCTCGCAGGCGTGCATCCCGCACCTGGCGAAGGCCTCGAACCCGCACATCCTCAACATCTCGCCTCCGCTCAACATGGAGGCGCGGTGGTTCGCGCCGCACGTCGCCTACACGATGGCGAAGTACGGGATGAGCCTCTGCGTGCTCGGGATGCACGAGGAGCTCCGCGACAGGAAGATCGCCGTGAACGCGCTCTGGCCGCGCACGGTCATCGCGACCGCCGCCGTCGAGAACCTCCTCGGCGGCGAGGAGGTCGTCAAGGGCAGCCGCAAGCCGGACATCATGGCCGACGCCGCCCACGCGATCCTCACGCGGAAGAGCTCCGAATACACTGGAAACTTCGCGATCGACGAGGCTGTGCTTCGCGACGCCGGCGTGACCGACTTCTCCGCTTATGCCGTGACTCCGGGGATGAAGGACTCGGAGCTCATCAACGACTACTTTCTCTGACCTATCTTCTAGAGCTTCATCCGGCGCGCTGGCGCCGTCACCTTTCTTCGCTAGTTTTTAGGCTCGATCCGAGATTGAGCGCGATATAGGGAGGATGCGACGTTCCATGAAACCGACGAGCAAAGAGGCAGGAGATCGCCGTAAGGCGGAGCGTCGTACGCCGCCGACCGAGCGACGTGCGGACGCCGCGCGCGGGGTCGCGGGCGATCGCCGGGCGATGGAGGGACGCGGCGTCGGCGCTGCGATGGTCGACGCGCTCGAGGACATCCTCCAGTGGGAGCGCGCGAGCGAGCGCTCTCTCAAGGTCGCCGACAAGGCGAGCTCGCCCAAGCTGTCGAACTGACGGCGCGCACGGTACGTAGCCGCTTCGGCTCGGAAGGATCGCCATGGTTTCGCGACGGGCGCTTTGCGGCGTGAGTATCTCCGCCGCGCTCGGCATTTTCTCCGCGTGCGCCCAGGGGCAAGACGGGATCGACATCGGCGGCGGGACCGGCCCCGTGAACGACGGCGGCGCCGAGGGGGGCGCGCGCTTGCCCGGGACCGACGGCGGCGGCTCGTCGAGCGGCGATCCGGACACGGATCCCGGCGACGGCGAGGACTCCGGCCCGGGGCCTGGCTGCACGGGCAAGGTCGTGATCAACGAGCTGCAGTGCGACGGGCCCGGCGGCGCCGAGTTCATCGAGCTGTACAACCCGAGCAGCTGCGCCGTCAGCTTGTCCGGCTGGAAGCTCCCGTACCGCGCGTCGAGCGGAAACTCGGGCGTCGCCCTGCACTCGTTCGGCTCGGGGGTGAGCATCCCGGCCGAGTCGTTCTTGCTCCTCGCGAACGCCAACTTCAGCGGCTCGGGCGCCACGAGGTTCAACGGCGGCGGCGGGCTCGGCAACAGCGGCGGGCAGGTCGCGCTCGTCGACGACGGAGCCACGCAGATCGACGCGGTCGGCTACGGCCCCAGCACCTCGGGCGCGTTCACCGAGGGCTCTCCGGCGCCGCTCCCGTCGGGCAGCGGCTCGATCGGCCGCAAGAGCGACGGTCTCGACACCGACAACAACGCGTCGGACTTCGCGCGCTTCTCGGCGCCGTCGCCGGGCGTCTCGAACTGACGCCGACCGGCGAGGCGCCGCTCGACTCGCGGTCCCCGCCGAGCGCCGAGGCCGTCGGCGCTCGGGCTGCGACGCGCTACTTGCCGTTGCCGCCGAGGCACTTCGGTGAGGCGTTGGCCTCGGGGCTCGCGCTCCACTCCGCGGGGCTGCGCGACGTGATCGCGAGCGCGTGGACGCCGCTCTTCATCTCCTCGGCGACGGCTCCGTAGACGAGCTGGTGCCGCTTCACCGGCGAGACGCCGTCGAAGCGCGCCGAGACGACGACCACCTTGAAGTGCGTCTCGGAGCCCTTCGGCACGTTGTGCATGTGGCTCTCGTTGATCACCTCGAGGTGCGCGGGCGCGAGCGTCTCCCTCAGCTTCGTCTCGATGCGATCCTGGACGGTCACGCGACGACCATAGCACTCGTCCCCTCGCGGCGCTCGAGCTCGTCCTGAGGTCGGCGTACCAGGGCCGGGGGCCGTTCAGCGAGGCGCGCACGCGAGCTCGAGCTCGGCCGAGGTCGCGTCGATGAACGACTCTCGCAAGCGCCCCAACGTGTCGCGGAGCTCGCGAGCGACGACGGGCGAGCTCTCGATGCGGACGGAGGTGCTACGTTCGCGCGCGTCGCATGTGGATCTTCGCCTACGGATCCTTGATCTTCCGGCCGTCGTTTCGCTTCGTCGAGCGCCGGCGCGCCTTCGTGCGAGGTTGGGCGCGCCGCTTCTGGCAGGGCTCGCCGGATCACCGCGGCGTGCCCGGCGCGCCTGGGCGCGTGGTGACGCTCGTGCCGAGCGTCGACGAGCCGTGCGGCGGCTGCGCCTACCGCGTCGACGCGGCAGAGGCGGACGCCATCCTCGCGGTGCTCGACGTCCGCGAGCAGGCGGGCTTCGAGCGTCACCTGCTCGCGCTCCACGACCGGCCCGACGAGCCGCCGTTCGCCGAGGGCGTCACGTGGGTCGCCGGCGCCGCGAACGCGCACTTCCTCGGGCCGCTGCCCGAGCGCGAGATCGCCGACTACGTCCGCGCGCGGCGCGGGCCGAGCGGCACGAACGCCGACTACGTCCTCTGCCTGCGCGAAGCGCTGAGCGAGCTCGGCGTCGACGACGCGCACGTGGAGGCGATCGCTCGCCACCTCCGCTGAGCGCGCCTTCGCGCGGAGGACGCGCGCGGAGCGGCGCTGCGCGCCATCGCGAGGAGGGCGCGCCTTCGCGCGGAGGACGCGCGCGCGGCTCAGCCGCCGCCGCCGATGTACGTCTTCAGCTTGCGGTGCTGCGAAGGGAGGCGGAGCTTGCGCAGCGCCTTCGTCTCGATCTGGCGGATGCGCTCGCGCGTGAGCGAGAAGCTCTCTCCGACCTCTTCGAGCGTGTGGTCGCGCGGCTCGTCGATGCCGAAGCGCATCCGCAGGATCTTCTCTTCCCGCGGGGTGAGCGTCTTCAGCAGCTGGCGCGTCTGGTCGTTGAAGCGCATCTGCGCGTAGGCCTCGTCCGGCGGGAGGCCCGACTCGTCGGGGATGAACTCGCCGACGTGCGACTCGCCGTCGTTGCCCACCGGCGTCTCGAGGCTGATCGGCTCGCGCGCGATCTTCATCACGGCGCGCACCTTCTCGACCGGGATGCCGGTCGACTCGGACAGCTCCTCGGGCGTGGGCTCGCGCCCGTACTCCTGGAGGAGCGAGCGGCTCATGCGGGTCAGCTTCTGGAGCGACTCGTACATGTGCACGGGGACGCGGATCGTCCGGCCCTGGTCGGCGATGGCGCGGGAGATCGACTGGCGGACCCACCAGGTCGCGTAGGTCGAGAACTTGTAGCCGCGCTTGTAGTCGAACTTGTCGACCGCGCGCATGAGGCCGATGTTGCCCTCCTGGATGAGGTCGAGGAGCTGGAGGCCGCGGTTGACGTGCTTCTTCGCGAGCGACACGACGAGGCGGAGGTTCGCCTCGACGAGCTCGGCCTTCGCGCGGTCGGCCACCCGGCGGCCGCGGGCGATCGTCTCGAGCGTGGCGCTCGTGCTCTTCTTCGCCGACGGCATCTCGCGCTGCACGATCCGGAGCTTCTTCTCGACCCGCTCGATCACGCCGCGATCGAGCCGCATCTCCTCGAGCACGGAGACGATGTCCTCGCGTGCCAGCTCGTACTTCGTCTTCTTCGCGCTCGGTCGCGGCTTCGCCTTGGGCTCGGGCTTCTTCACCTTCGGCCCGTGGAGCTCCTTGATCGGCCGCTCGAGCAGGCGGGCGATCTTGAGCATCGTCGCCTCGTCGAACGCGTCCTCGTCGTCGACGTTCCGGACGACGTCGCGGACCTTGAGCCGGCCCTTGTAAAGGAGTCGACCGATGTGGTCGAGCTCCGCAGCCGCGAACGGCGATTCGACGATCGCCTCGATGATCCGCCGCTCGCCCTCCTCGATGCGTCGCGCCAGGACGACCTCGCCCTCGCGCGTCAGCAGGGACACCTGGGCCATCTTGCGGAAGTACATGTCGACCGCTTCTTCGGCTTCCGCCGGCGGCGTCATGTTCGCGATGGGGGCTTTGGAGAGGTTGGGGGCTTCGGACTTCTTCAAGGCTAATCGGCTCCGCGTGGCCCTTTGGTCTCGCTCCTGTCCACGACCACGCTCGAGGACAGACCATCGACTTCTAAGCAAATTGATCGTTCGCTTCGCGCGCTGCTCGTTCTCTACGGACGTCGTCGCTCTCGCTCTGCTCGTTCTCTTCCACGTTCGATGAACACGTTTGATCTGACCCGACTCGCGAAGGCAGAGCGCGACGAGGTGAACACTCGGAACCCGCGCGATCTTCCTTCGAACGTTCCCCCCGGGCGCCGAGGACCGTTCGCCGTTCGCACCGTCTCGTCGAGCAGCAAGGGCACGTCGAATCGCCCGAATTCGGGTGCCGTCAGAAAGTCTGGCACGTTCGAAAGCGTCGGGCCAAAGTCGGAGCTTCTCCTACATGGGCGACTGTCCTCGAAATTTTGGCACTGAGGCGTGGTGGCGCGGCGCTTCTTCAAGAGTTTCCCTTGCTTCCGCGGGGCGGAGACGTAGATCGCAGCCTGTGAGCCGGCGAGCTGAGCTGTTATTTTTTCTTCCGACCGCTCGCATTTGCGCCTGCTCCGCGCTTCTATCGATGAGCGTCGGAGCTCTCTCGGCGTCCGGGCGACGGGCCGACGACGCTCCCGGCGGGTAGGGGACGAGGGGCGGCGGGCGCGCCCCCAGCGGGGAGCGACGACGGTCCAGCGGGCGCTCACGCGAGCGGTCGCGGGGATCGTCCGACGGCGTTGGAGAGGCGAGCCAGGTACTCGTCGCGCGGGATCTCGACGCACCCGAGCGACGCGAGGTGCGGGTTCGTGACCTGCACGTCGAACAGCTCGTAGCCCGCCGCGCGTAGCTTCGCGACCAGCGACGCGAACGCGATCTTCGACGCGTCGGTGCGCGTGTGGAACATCGACTCGCCGGCGAAGACGCCGCCGATCGCGACGCCGTAGATCCCACCGACGAGCTCGCGCCCGTCGCCGGTCGACTCCCAGACCTCGACGCTGTGCGCCCAGCCGAGGCGATGGAGCTCGCGGTAACCGCGCTCGAGCTCGGGGATGATCCAGGTCGCGCCCTTCCGTGTCTCTCCGCACATGTGCATCACGCCGGCGAAGTCCTGGTCGACCGTCACCTCGTACGGGTGGAGGCGCAGCGC
The DNA here is from genome assembly GCA_019637195.1 of Labilithrix sp. Lineage (GTDB taxonomy): Bacteria > Myxococcota_A > Polyangia > Polyangiales > Polyangiaceae > Labilithrix. The sequence goes on from JAHBWA010000025.1 coordinate 26,136, forward strand.
GCGACGCAGGCTGCGCGACCAGCGCGGCTCGTCCGCGAGCGAGAACACGCAGCGCGGCTCGGGGGAGAACCAGAGCACCAGCGGCGCGCCGCGCTCGTCCTCGTCGTCGCCGTGCGGCCACGGGAAGATCCCGCTGCGGTAGGCGTGCAGGAGCGTGCCCGCGGTGAAGTCGCAGCCCACCGCGAGCACGCCGTGCGACGGCGCCAGCCGTGGATCAGGGAACCGCACGCGCGTCGTCGGCGGCTCGACCGGTGGATGAGGGACGCGCGCGTTCACGCGAGAGCAGTCTAGCGTGTCGGCGCGCCCGAGCGCGCGCCAGGCGGGCGCCGGCGCGCCGGGAGCGCGCCGGTCGCGTCCGCGCTTCAGTCCAGCTTCACCGAGTAGACGAAGCTCGCCTTCGGCGCGCGCGTGATCCGCTCGGTGATGATCGCGTGGAGCGGCCGCTTCTCGCCGGGGGCGCCGACGTGCTCCTTGATGAGGGCGTCGGCCCGCGGCTTGTTGCCCTGGCCCTTGATCTGCGCGACCTCGGTCATCAGCGACGTGATCGAGGCGGGCATCTTGGCGAGGTCGAGGGAGAAGCAGCCCTTGTCCTTGCCGTTGGCGGCCATCTCTTCGGGCTTCCAGGTCACCGAGCCGTCCTTCATCAGCCAGCCGAGCTGGATCGCGGCGAGCTGGCTGTAGTTCTTCGGGTGGTTGTTCTCGCCGTACATGCCGCGCGAGACGTGACCGAACGCCCAGAACATGTCGCGCACGTGCGCCTTGTCGGCGTCGTCGCGCGTGATCTGCTTCTTGTCGACCAGCCACTCGGTGAAATAGAGCGCCGCGGTCTGGGCCTTGAGCTCCTCGAGCGTGCTGGCGAGCGGACCGCCGAACGCCTCGCGGTCGACCTTGCCGTTCGCCTTGTACTGGTGCGCCGGACCGAGGTTGTGCGCGGCCTCGTGGAGGACCGTGCTCATGAGCTGCGGCTCCTGCGCGCTCGTCCACTTCGCCATCGCGTCCTTGCAGAAGAGCGACTCGCCCTGCTCCTTCGACGTCGCGATGCTGTCGGGGTCCGTGTAGAAGTTCGTCATCGCGACGGTGCGGCCGCGCCCGCCGTTGGCCACCGGACCGAAGTTCGGGAGCGACTGGCCGATCGTCGCGCCGAACGCCTTGCGCGAGTCGCCGGCGTTGAGCGCGATGTCGACGAAGTCGGGGAGCTTGAAGCTCACCGGGCGCGCCGTGTACGGCTTGCCGGCGAGCGCGGCGAGCGCGTTCTCCATCTCGGTCTTGAGCGGGTCGAGCTTCTGCTGCCAGGTCAGCGAGCCCTGGTTAATCAGGCCGAAGCTGACGTGGTAGAGCGCCTTCGTGCTGCACGGCTCGTCGTAGACCTCGTCCGGCGCGATGCGGAGGTAGTACTTCGAGTTCTTCGCGTCCATCTTCGCCCAGGCCTCGTCGGCCGGCCACCACGCGTCGTCGACGAAGGCCTTCGCCGCCGCGCGCAGGTAGTCCTTGAGCGCGGGCTCGCGGGCGCCGAGCGCGTCGGCCGCGCCCTCGAGCTCCTTGGCGATCGCCTCGACGTCGTCCGGCCACACCTCGTGGAACGGCTTGGCGACGAGCGCGCCCTTGTCGCCCTTCACGACCGCGGTGAACGGATCGAGCAGCGCCTTGTCCTTCTTCTTCTGGAGGTCCTCGCAGAACTTCGGGTTCGAGGCGAGGAGATCGGCCGGGTAGAGGCCGGAGAGCTTCGTCTTCGGCATGTCCGCCGGGAGGAGCGCGCCGCACGCCGGATCGTTCTCCGTCAGCGGCGCCTCGCACTTCGGGCCCTGACCGCGGAAGAACAAGGTCCGGCTCGCGAGGTCGTCCGCGGGGACCTTGGCGGCGAGGTCCTTCACCGCCTGCTGCTTCGCGTAGAGCCGCTCGATGAGCTCCGAGGCCTTCATGATCGCCGCGACGAAGCGGCGCTCCTCGGCGTCGGCCTTCGACAGATCGGTCGCGACGAGGGTGACGCGCCCCTGCGCGAGCTCCTTCTTCACGGCGGCGCGGCGGGCGTCGGCGGGCGCCTGATCCTGCTGCTTCACGAGCTGTTCGTAGGCCTCGAGCAGCCTGGGCGTGAACGCCGGCGCCGCCCCCTTCGTCACGTAGTCCTCGAGCGCGGCGCCGGGGGCGAGGCCCCAGTAGACGGCGAGCTCGGACGGGTCGAGCGCTCCGTCCTTGTTCGCGTCCTCCGTCCAGAACAGCGGGAGCGCGAGCTCGGGAGCGAGCCGGTTGAAGTCGGCGCGCGTGAGCTTGTCGAGCCGAGGTCCCGCCGCCGGCTTCGTGGCGTCGCCGCCGGGCGCGACGCCTGCGGCGTAGGTCGTCTTCGGCTCGGGGCTGTTCGCGTTGTTCTCGCAGGCGAGCGCGGCTAGGGCGGGGACGAACGCGACCAGGGCGAGGGAGAGGCGAGACTTGTTCATCGCGGGCTTCATCGCGCGCGCGCGCGCGGCCGTCAACCCGCGCGGACGTCCGCGCGCCGGCCCCGCGCGGACGTGCCACGCGCGCCGGCCCATGCGGCCGCCGGCCCGCGGACCAAACGTGCCGGCGCAGCGCCGCGCAGGATCCGATACGCTCGGCCGCGAGCATGAGGCTCACCCGGCGCCGAGCGCCGCCAACCGTGAGAGGCTCCCCTCCTTGCGAATGCCTTTGCCCATCGATCCGGAAGTGCGCGTGCGGGTCGATCGCCTCGAGCTGCCGTGGAACGACCTCGGGATCGACCCGTACGGGATCTCGAAGGACTACCTCGCCGCGTATTTCACCGCGCTCCGCTTCTTCTACCGGCGCTACTTCTCGGTCGAGGCGCACGGCCTCGAGCACGTGCCGAAGCGCGGGCGGGTGATGCTCGTCGGCAACCACTCCGGTGGCTTCGCGCTCGACGGGGTGATGGTGATCGCGTCGATGTTCTTCGACAAGGACCCGCCGCGCGTCGCGCAGGCGATGGTGGAGAAGTTTCTCAACAAGTTCCCGTTCGCGTCTCAGATCTCGAGCCGGCTCGGCCACCTCACGGGCATCCCGGAGCACGCCGAGCGCCTCCTCGCCGACGAGCGCATGCTGATGGTCTTCCCCGAGGGCGCGCGCGGGACGGCGAAGCTCTATCGTGAGCGCTACTCGCTCGTGCATTTCGGCAGCGGCTTCATGCGCCTCGCGCAGAAGATGAAGACGCCGATCGTCCCGTTCGCGTTCCTGGGCGGCGGCGAGGCGGTGCCGACGATCTCCAACGCGGTGACGCTCGGCAAGCTGCTCGGGGTGCCGTACATCCCGGTGACGCCGTGGCTCGTCGCGCTGCCTTTGCCGGCGAAGCTCGAGGTCCACTACTCGGAGCCGATGTTCTTCGAGGGGACGGGCTCGGAGGAGGACGACGTCGTGAACGCCAACGTCGAGAAGGTCAAAGAGCGCATCGCGAGCCTCATCGAGATCGGCAAGAGGCGCCGTCGAGGTGAGCCGTGAAGGTCCTCGTCCCCGGGATCGCCGGTCGGCTCGGTCGCATGCTCGCGGAGCGTCTGATCGAGGAGGGCCACGACGTCATCGGCATCGACCGCAGGCCGCTCCGAGACCCGCCGCCCGGCGTCGAGGTCCACGAGCTCGACATCCGCAAGCGCGCGGCCGAGGAGGTCTTCCGGCGCGTGCGCCCGAACGCGGTCATTCACCTCGCGACGGTCACGCACCTCGTCCAGCAGAGCGAGGACCGCTACCGCATCAACCTCGGAGGCACGCGCGCGGTCTTCGAGCACTCGACCACGTACGGCGTCGAGCACGTCGTGTTCGTCGGGCGCCACACCTACTACGGCGCGGCCGCGGACTCGCCGCTCTTCCACGTCGAGGACGAGCCGCCGATGGGGCTCGCGTCGTTCCCCGAGCTCGCCGATCTCGTCGCGGCGGACCTCTACGCGGGCTCGGCGTTGTGGCGCTATCCGAGCTTCGTCACGAGCGTGCTGCGGATGGTCTACACGCTCGGACCGACCGGACACGGTACGCTCGCGACCTTCCTCCGCGGCGCGCGCGTCCCGACGATCCTCGGCTATGACCCGCTCTTCCACTTCATGCACGAAGACGACGTCGTCCGCGCGCTCGTCACCGCGCTCGACGCGCGGCCGCGCGGCGTCTTCAACGTCGCCGGTCCGCAGCCCGTGCCGCTGTCGGTCATCATCGAGGAGACAGGGAGGACGAACGTGCCGCTCCCCGGCCCGCTGCTCGGGGCGGCGCTGGGTCGGTTCGGCTTACCGCGCCTGCCGCGCGGGGCGCTCGAGCACATCCGCTATCCGATCACCGTCGACGCCTCGTCGTTCAAGCGGGCGACGGGGTGGGCGCACGCGATCGACGAGCGATCGGCGATGCGCGCCTACCGCGAGGCGTTCCCTCCGCCGCTGCCTCATTGACGTACAGCGGCGCTCGGTCTCGCACGAGACGTCGAGGCCGCAGGTCCGCTCGAGCTGAGGGCTGGACGATCGTGGATCGATGGACCCCCAGGGGCCCAGCCAGCGCTCCCAGCGCTCGCTCCGCCGGGTCGAAAACGGGCGACGTCCATGGGGGCGGCGCGCGCCCGGAGGTGGCGCGGCATTCGCATGACTGGGGCGAGACCTAGCCACCCCGCTTCGGCGGGATGTCCCCAGGGAGCCCCCTTGCGCCGCTACTCGAACCGACCGACGCCCGCCGAACCCCTCTACCTCGGGACTGGGGATTTCGAGGCCGTCAGCTACGAGGAGATTCCGCCTGCTCCGCGCGCGCCGATCTTCCATCGGTCGATGTCGCCGCACGCCGAGGCCTACGGCTTCGGCAACGGGGGCCACTACCCCGCGCACTACGCGCCCGCGCCGCAAGCGCCTCACTCGCTCTCGCCGATGGCCATGGCCTCGGCGCGCGACGCCGCCGCGACTGGACCGCAGCGCGCGCACCCGACCGTCGTCATCCGCTCTCGCCCGACGGCGCGCGCGGGGATCATGATCCTCCTCGGGGGCGCGCTGCTCGGCGCGGTCTTCGGGATCGGGATGCGCGTGCGCGAGAACGCCGCCCAGGCCGCGTTCGTCGCGCAGCAGGACGCCGTGCAGGCGGAGCACGAGGAGGCCGCGCGAGCGGCCACCCCGCCGCCCGCGGCGCAGGCCGAGATCGCTCCGGTCGTCATCGCCCCGAGCGCGGCGCCCGCCCCGCTCGCCGTGGCGCAAGCCGAGGCTCCGGAGGAGCCCGCCGCGCAGAGCTACGCGGACGTGCCGTTCGGCTCGCTCGTCGTCTCGCCGCCTGCGTCCAAGGCCGTCGCGGCGACGCCGAAGGCTGCCGCGGTGACGCCGAAGGCCGCCGCGCCGAAGGCGTCGTGGGGCAAGCCCCCTCGAGCGGCGGCGCCCGCGTCCAAGGCGGCCGCGCCGGTGAAGGAGAAGGACGACGGCTACCGCGTCGCCTCGGCCGGCAACGACGAGCCGAGCGAGAGGTCCAAGGCGTCGACGAAGGCGTCCGCCAAGCCCGCGCGCGAGCCCCGCGAGCCGGCCGAGCCGAAGCGCGCGGAGAGCAAGCCGGCGAAGCCGAGCCGAGGCGGCAACGACGAGGCCGACAAGGTCCTGCGCGCCGCCATGGGCGCGACCGAGAACACGCTCTGATCGCCCCGCGCGCCACGCTCGGAGCGGTGTCACGCTCCGAGCGGCGTCGCTCGCGTGACGTCCGTCGTCGCGCGGCCGATCACCGCCGCGCGCCGCTCTCCACGCTGTAGGTGATCTGCGCGACCTGCTCGCCGAGCGCCCCGCCGAGGACGGCCGGCGGCGCCGTGTTCTCGAGCACGACGTAGTACGTCCCGCGGTTCACCGGGAAGCCGAGGTTCGCGTCCCCGGGCGCCACGACGCCGCTCGCGATCAGCGCGCCGGGCGGGGGCCCGAGCGGCTGCGCGGTCTCGTACTGCCGGCGCCAGTGCTCGCCCACCGAGCGCTCGACGACGGAGTAGCCGATCGGGGCGCCCTCGATGCGCCCGCGGAAGTAGAGCGCCGCGCCGTCGCCGGCGACCTCGAACGGTCCCAAGAACTCGCGCGACCGGGTGTAGACGCTCGTGAGATCGCTCGCGAGGAGGGTGCGCCCCTCGCGCGTGTCGAAGTGGCGCTTCGGTTTGTTCGGCGGATCGAGGTGGCCGAGGGCGAAGTCGTCGCCGTCGTCCTGACGGACGACCGTGAAGCCGCGGCCGATCTCGCTCGCGACGAGGCCGTTGCCGATGACCGTGGCGACGTTCCCGAACGGCGTCTGCGTCGCGAGGTTCACGACCGGGTTCTCGACGCCGAGGACGCGGAGATCGGGCTGCGTCACGAAGCGGCTGAACCTGCCCCATACCCACATCGCGTCTTCTTCAAGACGAAAGTCGGGGAGGTACTCCACGCCGATCCCGACGTAGAAGCCGACGCGACGCGTGAACGGCAGCATCACGTAGCCGGTGCCCGAGGCGGTCATCACGATCGCCTTCTTCGCGTCGTCGACCTTCACGTCGCACTGGCTCGGGAAGAAGCGGCCGACGCTCGCCGCGCCGAACTGCGGAAGCTTGAGGGGCACGCCGCGCTTGAGCATCTCCGGGCAGATCTTCGACGCGCCGAAGCTCGAGAACAGCCACCACCGGAGCTCGGGGCTCGCGTTGACCGCCCCGCGCGCGCACGGACAGCCGACGCCGGCCACCGCGAGCGCGAGGATCATCGAGAGGAAGAAGGCGCGCCGCACGCGGGCCCGGTCTTAGCACATCGACGCGCGCGCACGTCGCGGCCGCCCCGCGCGTGACCCGCGCGAGCTCGTCACTTCGGCGGAGCGGTGGGCGCGCAGGTCGACACGCCGGCGCCGACGATGCGAAAGCCGCCGACGTCGCCCTTCACGACCGAGATGTCGCCGCTGCCGCTCTTCGCGAGCCGCGTCACCCGCGAGGGGCTCGTCCCCTCGGACGTGTAAAACCAGAAGTCCCCGCCCCAGAACGAGAACGCCCACGCGCTCCCCGTCTGCACGCCGTCGAGCGCCTCGTCGTTCGAGGTCGCGCCGTTCGAGCGCTCGATCTCGGCGAGCGTCGCGAAGGGCTGGGTGGTGAAGAACCCGTAGAGGTGGCCGTCGCCGGTGCCCGTGAGCTCGGCGCCCATGCGGGCGAGGTTGCCCGTGTAGTCGCCGAGCACCGTGAGCTTCATCGTGTCGAGGTCGATCTTCCCGAGCCCGAGCCCGCCGCCGGCGCCGGCGAGGCCGGAGACGTACAGCGTCTCGTTCGTCGAGTCGTCGCCGTCGGTGGCGAACGCCATCCCGAACCGGAGGAAGCCGCTCTGGTTCGGCTGGAAGCTCGTGGCCGCGCAGCTCGCGTTCGCGGTGCTCACCTTGAAGAGCGAGCCGTCGCTGAAGTTCACCCAGGCCGTGCCCTCGCGATCGATCGCCATCGAGTTCGGCGTCGCGAGCCCGTTGGTCGGGCACTCGAGCGTGCCGATCCGCTGGAAGGTCGCCGTGTTCGGCGTGAAGCTGTAGAGGTCGTTCTGCGCCGAGACGACGTAGACGAGCCGCGCCGCGTCCGTGCAGCCGTCGCCCGAAGGCGCGCCGCCGTCGCTGTCGAACCCGCCGCTCGAGCCGAGGCCTCCGGAAGAGCCCGACGAGCCGCCGGGATCGCTGTCGAAGCCGCGCTTCGGCGGCGTGCTGCACGCGAGGAGGAGCGCCCCGAACGTGACGGCGCGCGCCGCGCCCTGACCCCACCTGGACGTCTCGTCGCGAGCTTGGCTTCGCATGATGCACACGATTAGCAAATCGTCGCCGCGAGACCCTGAATTCGTGCGTCACGCGTCCGCTTTCCTCGGGGCGGGGCCCGGGCCTGCGGGGCCGTCCGGCCGTCGGCCAGGCGTTCTGGCGCCGATGTGAGCTCCCGGGGCGAGACGCGGTGTGTCAGGCGTGGCGCGTCGGGCCAGCGGGTCTCCGATCGGGTGACACGCGCTCGAGCTCCGACCTCGGGTACGCTCGCGCGCGGTGAGTGAGGAGGCGCGAGAGCGCCGCGCCCGCGTCACGCGGGCGCAAGGAGGGCTACTCATGCGGAAGGCGCTGTTGGGGACGGTGGTGTTGGCCGCGCTCATGTCGATGGGGTGCAAGAAGCAGGTTCCGAACGACATCGTGCAGAAGTCGCTGAAGGGGGCGCTTCGCAGCCACGCGCCGGCGACGACGTCGGCGATGTGCGGAGCGAAGGTGCGCGGGCTGTCCAACGCGACGATCACCGTGACGTCGAAGAACAAAGACAACACGGGCGTCGCGCACGTGCGCGGCTCTCCGTGGCTCGCGCCCGGCACGCCGCCGTTCTGCGAGGGAGACGTCGAGTTCCGGTACACGTCGACGTCGAAGACGACCGGCGGACGACGCAGGACGACCACGACGACCTGGTATCTCGAGCACGTCAAGCTGGTCGGGGTCCAGACGCCCGGCGTCGCGAACGTCACCGCCGACGAGGATCCGGACGGCGACGACGACGACGACTGAGGCTCAGCGCGGATCGTCCGCGCGCTCGCCCCGCGGAGCCCGCTGGAGCAGGCCGCGGAGCTCGCTCGCAGCGGGTGGCAGGCGGTCCCGCCCGCGGTGCACGAGGTAGAGCGGCCGCTCGATCGGCGTGCGGTCGCTCGGTACGATCGCGAGCTGCTTCATCGCGACGTCGCGCTCGACGGCCGTCCGGCTGACGAGCGCGACGCCGACGCCGGCGCGCGCGTTCGCCTTGACCGCCGCGATGCTGCCGAGCTCCATCGCGATGGGCCGATCGGGGAAGTACTGGTCCGTGAGCGTCCGGGTCGTCGCGCCGCGCGCGAAGGTCACGAGCGGAGCGGCCTCGGCGTTCGGCAGCCCCGGCGCGGCGACGAGGACCAGCTCGTCGTCGAGCCACTTCTCGCGCGTCAGGCCCGAGCGCGCCGCGCGCAGGAGATCGGGCGGTAGGCGCTTGGTCCGCTCGGCGCGCTTGCCCGCGCGCGAAGCGAGGCGCCTCGCCGGCGGCGCGATGCGCGCGAGGATGACCAGGTCGAGGTCGCCGGCCTCGATCGCGTCGACGAGATCGTCGGGGTTGGCTTCGCGGAGGAGGATCTGCACCGCGGGGTGCCGCGCTCGAAAGCGCGCGAGCGTGCGCGGCAGGTAGTACGTGCAGACCGTCGCGCCCGCCCCGACGCGCACGGAGCCGGCCGCGAGGCCCATGACCTCGGCGACGGCGCGGCGGCCCTCCTCGAGCGCGGCGAGCGCCGCCCGCGCGCGCGGCAACAGAGCGGCCCCCGCGGCGGTGAGGGACGCTCCTCCGGGGCCGCGATCGAACAGGCGCGCCCCCATCAGCGCCTCGAGTCGTTGAATCGACGCGGTGAGCGCCGGCTGCGTGACGTGCGCGTGGCGCGCCGCCGCCGTGAAGGTCCCGTGTTGACTCACCAGCGCGAAGTGACGCAGCGGCTCGAGCATGCAGTCCTCCCTCCTCGGGTAGACATCACAAAACATGATGGAGTGCATCATTAGAATCGATTGGAATGATGCCTCCGTCGAGCCCATCATCAGGGAATGACGCTGCTCTTCCTCGTGCTCGGGCTCGGAGCCGGTGTGCTCACGACCCTCGCCGGGCAGGGCGGCGGCTTGCTGCTGCTGCTCGCGTGCTCGGCCGTCCTCGGGCCGCACGAGGCGCTCGCGATCACCGCGCCCGCGCTCTTGCTCGGCAACCTCCACCGGACGCTGCTCTTCCGCGCGCACATCGACCGCGCCGTCGCGACGCGCATGGTCGCAGGCGCGCTCCCGGGCGCGCTCGCCGGAGGGCTGCTCGCAGGCGTGACGCCGGCGTGGGCGCTCCAGGGGATGCTCGTCTTCATGACCGCGGTGGCCATCGCCAAGGCGCTCGGGCTGGTTCGTTTTCAGGTGCCAACGAACGCGCTCGGGCCCGCCGGGCTCGTCGTGGGGGCCATGACCGGGACCTCGGGCGGCGCGGGCGTGTTGTTCGCGCCCGTCCTCCTCTCTGCCGGGCTCACGGGCAAGGCGTTCGTCGCCACGACGAGCATCGTCGCGGTCGCCGCGCACGTCGGCCGCGTCGCCGGCTACGCCGGGCTCGGCCTCTTCGCGAGAGAGCTCATCGGCCCGACGATCGCAGTCTCGGCCGCGATCTTCGCCGGCAACGCGCTCGGCGGCCGTCTCTACGGCGTCATCACCGCGAACGGCAGGAAGCCCGGCCGGGTCGTCGCGATCGAATACGGGACGCTCGTGGTGTGCGTCGCGCTGTCCGTCGCTGGTCTGGGCTGATATGCTCCTCGACGATGCAGTCGTCTGATCCCCGTCAAGCCGCGCTCGCGCGTGTCGGGCAGACCCTGAACCACAAGTGGCACATCGATCGCCTCGTCGACATCGGCGGGATGGCGGCCGTCTATCAGGCGACCCACCGCAACGGGAAGAAGGTGGCGATCAAGATGCTCCACCCCTTCATCGCGACGCACGCGGATGTCCGCGAGCGCTTCCTCCGGGAAGGCTACGTCGCGAACCAGGTGGAGCACCCCGGCGCCGTCAGCATCCTCGACGACGACCTCACGTCCGACGGCGCGCCGTTCCTCGTGATGGAGCTGCTCGAGGGCGAGTCGCTCGACGGCTGGATGGCCCGCGTCGGCGAGGTGCTGCCGCTGGCCGACGTCCTGGCGGTGGCCGATCAGGTGCTCGACGTGCTGTCCGCGTTCCACGCGCGCCACGTCATCCACCGCGACATCAAGCCGGGGAACCTCTACGTCACGAAGTCCGGGGTCGTGAAGGTGCTCGACTTCGGCCTCGCGCGCCTGCGCGATCCGCGGATCGGCGGCTCGCCCACCGCGTCGGGCATCGTCCTCGGGACCGCTTCGTACATGCCGCCCGAGCAGGCGCAGGGCAAGAGCGACCAGATCGACGCGCGCTCGGACATCTTCGCCGTCGGCGCCGTCATGTTCCGCGCCCTGACGGGCCGCGCGATCCACGAGGGGCGTACGCCGACCGATCGCCTCTTCCAGGCGATGAAGGAGCGCGCCCCGTCGCTCGGCCTCGTCGCGCCTCAGATGCCCATGTGGGTCGTCGGCGTGGTCGACAAGGCGCTCGCCTTCAAGAAGGAGGATCGCTTCGCGTCGGCCGCCGACATGCGCGTCGCCGTGCGCTCCACCTTCGCGCAGCTCCGCGAGGAGGCCGCGCGCGTGAGGCCGTCGCTCGCCGCTCCTCCGCCCGGCGAGGTCGATCCCTCGCGCGAGGTCAGCGCGCTCTTCGACGCGATGCTCGAGCCGAGCATCATCGTCGACGTGAGCTTTCCGAACGAGCCGGAGTAGGGCGCGCCGGGCCGCGGAAGGCGGCGGCAGCGGAGAGGGAAGACTCCCGGTCGGGTCGTCGTATGAGCCGACCGGAGAGAGAGTTCCACGATGCGTTCGCTACACCTTCTCGGTCTCGGTTTCGTAGTTCTTTCGGCCGCTTGTGCCGCCTCAGGGCGCACGCAGCCCGTCGATCAGCTGCCCGCCGACGAGACTTCCGGCGGGAGCGACGAGGGTAACACGATCCCCGAGGACCCGGCGACCGCGCCGCCGCACGCGCTCGGGACGATCCTCCTCGGCGAGAGCCGGAGCTCCGAGACCGGCAACTCGACGCCGCTGATCTCGGCCGCCTTCGTGCCCGACGCCAAGCTCACGCAGTCCTGCACGAAGAAGGTCGGCGCTTGCGAGGTGACCGAGGTCCCGAAGTGCATGACCGGCAGCATGCAGGGCTGCGGCGCCGGCGAGGTCTGCACCTTCGACGACGAGTGCACCGCGAAGTGCGTCCAGGTCTGCACCAAGGTCTGCGGCGCCGGCGAGGCCTGCTACTTCTCGAAGAAGGTCTCCGGCACCGCCACCGAGGACGACATGGCGTGCCGGAAGCGCGACCGCTTCGACGCCGGGGCGATCGCCTTCGACGGGACGACCCAGGCGATCACGCTCTTCCCGCCGTACAGCGTCACGCCGACCGGCAACGGCGCGCCGTTCATGGCCCGGAGCGAGATCCGCGTGCAGGCCACCGGCGGCGCGTCCGCGGGCTTCGAGAAGTTCGACGAGAAGTTCACCTCGACGACGTTCCTCGAGGCGGATCCCCCGCTCCGCGACATCTCCCGCGCGTCCGTCTTCGGCTCGGGCGCCGTCACGATCGGCTGGGTGCCGGGCGAAGACACCGTCTACGTCAGCGCGACGGGGCCCGGCGGCTCCGCCAAGTGCCCGGCCGACGATCCGTCCGGCAGCTTCGATCTCCCGCGCGCGGTCATTCGCGAGGTGATGTCGGACGGCGAGGGCACGGGCTCCCTCTCGCTCTCGGTGACGCGCGAGCGGCGTGAGGTCCGGAAGGACAAGAAGACGTTCGGCGAGCTCTCCGGGGGCCAGGTCGTGCAGCCGGAGGGCTGGATCGAGCTCATCACGCGCTCGACCGAGTCGTACAGCTACGCGAGCTGCGGGACGGGCGCGATGCTCTGCAACGACCAGTGCGTCAACATCCAGTCGGACACCCGGAACTGCGGCAGCTGCGGCAACGTCTGCCCGACGGGCTACTACTGCTCTGCAGGCACCTGCCGCTGAAGCGGGCGACCGGCCGCTGCCATCACGTCGCTCTGCACCGGAGCGCGACCGCCGTGCCGCGCGCGAGGCTGCGCGCGATCTCCGGGACGAGCCCGACCTCGGCGAGCTCGCGGGTCATCCCGCCCCGGAGCCAGCCGGTGACGCTGGGCGGCTCGAACCCGTGCACGAACGCGCTCACCGCCTTGGCGACGGAGCCTGCGGACGGGAGGGCGTGGTCGACGATCACGAGCCGGCCGTCGGGCTCGAGCGCGCGGGTCGCGCGCTCGAGGGCGATCCGGCGATTCGGCGCGTCGAGCTCGTGGAGGACGAAGGCGAAGAGGACCCGCTCGACGCGCTCGGCCGCGGCGAAGGCCGTGATGTCCTCGTTCACGAAGGAGGCCGCCGGCGCGCGCCGGCGAGCGCGCGCCAGCATCGCCGGCGAGCGGTCCACCGCCGTCACGGCCGCGCCGCGGGCGAGGAGCTCTCGCGTGAGCGCTCCCGAGCCGCAGCCGAGCTCGAGGACGCGCATCCCCGCGCGGACGGAGGCCACCTCGAGCGCCTCCTCGCGCAGCGCGCTCAACCCGCCGACCGGAGCGAAGACGAGCCGAGCGAGGAGATCGTAGCCGGCAGCGGCGAACGAGCGATCGTAGATCATCGGTTCTTTCCTTTTCGCGGCGCTCGAGGCGCGCCGATCCCTTCGAACAAGACGACGAGGAGCGAGGCGAGGAAGTCGTCGTCGACCCCGGAATCGGACGGCGCGCGGCCGAGCGCGGCGCAGATCTCGTCGCGACGCTGGAGCCAGAAGGTCACGCTCGCGGCGATCATCGCGACGACGTGCATCGGCTCGACGTCGGCGCGGAGGACGCCGCTCCCCTGGAGGGCGCGGAGCGCAGGGACGGCGTTCGCGTACATCGCGCCGCGCTCCGCGCCGCCGCCGTCGGGCGTCTTCGTCTGCGCGTCGAAGGGATCGTCTCGTTCGAGATCGGCCCACGTCCACATCCGCAACACGTCCGTACGAGACTGCCAGTAGTGGAAGTACGACGACACGGCGGCGCGGAGCGCGTCGCCGTCCGCCCGGGCGAGATCGCGCTGCTGGAGCTCCAGGTACGGGGCGGTGTGGCGCTCCACGACCGCCCGCCAGAGCTCGCGCTTCGAGGGGAAGTGGTGGCAAAGCAGACCTTGCGCGATCCCGGCGGAGCCCGCGATGTCGCGGAGGGATGTGCCGGCGAAGCCGCGGTCGATGAACATGCGCTCCGCCGCGGCGAGGATGTTCTCGCGGGTGCGCTGCGGATCGCGCGGCTTTCGCGCCGGCAGGGCGCGCTCCGCCTTCGCGGAGCTTCGCTTCTTCGTCACGGGCATCCTTATAGGTCGATTGACCTGTTATTAGGTCGATCGACCTATATAGCGTCGGCCTGGGAACGGCAAGCCCCGGTCCGGGCAGGACGCGGCGTCCTCTCCCGGCCGAAAGCGGCGGGTGATGCTCGGCCCCGGCGCTCGTCCCCCGTCCCGAAGGCGGGCGTGGCGTGTGGAGTGCCGGCCGCGCGCCCTCAGGCCCCGTCGCCGCGGTTGGCCGCGCGCGCGCCCTCCGGCCAGCGCGGCGGCTCGGCCTCCTCGACGGAGCGGAGCCCGAGCGCGTCGACGTCGGCGGCGCGGACGACGTCGCCTTGGGCGCGCGCCACCAGCCGCGTGACGATCGCCGCGAGCTCGGCGTCCTCGCCGTCGAAGGCGTGCTCGATCAGGCGCCCGAAGGCGGCGGCGTCGATCCCGACGGGGCGGCCGTGGACGCGGAGGCCCTCGCGCGCCAGACGATCGGCGACGATCGCGCGGAGATCCTCGGAGCGATCGCGGAGGCCTGGGAAGACGATCGGCTCGCCGCCGTCGAACCGCGCGGCGAGCTCTGGGGCGAGGAGGCCGGACTCGGTCAGCTCCTCCAGCGTCTTCGTCGCGCTGAGGGCCACGGCGACGTCGAGCGCGGTGGCGCGCTCCCAGGGGGACCGTCGCTCGGCGACGGCGCGCGCGACGAGGACCTGCACCTCGCGCGGCAGCGCGGCGCCGTCGACGAGCAGGAGCAGACCGCGATCGGCGAGCGCGAGGGGGCTCGCTCGCTCGTCGTTCCAGCGACCGACGTCGTGCTCGCGCGAGGACGTCCCGTCGACGACGACGAGCGGGCCGCTCCGGCGTGGACCCGCGAGGTGTGCGCGCGCGACGTAGGGCACGGGATCGATCCCCGCGCGGGCGACGAGCACGGTCGGAGCCTCCTGCGCGATGCGCCGCTCGAGCCCCTCGTAGGCCATGCGGGCGGCGGCGGAGTAGATGCCCACCGTCGCCGGCCGCGCGAGCCGCGTGGCGGCGAGCGCGTGGCGTCCGACCTCGAGCTCCATCGTGTGGCGGAGGCGCGCGGCCTCGTCGTCGAGCGCGTCGACGCGCCGTTGCAGCTCCCGCTCGCGGGCGAGGTGGCGCTCCTTCGCGCTCGTCGCCTGCGAGACCGCGACGAACGCGTCGGCGAGGAGCTTGGCGGCGCGCGCCTCCTCGAGCGTGAGCTCCTCCGTCCGCGCGCCCGCCGGGACGACGAGGAGCCCGTCGGGATCGTCCGATTCGGCGATGATCGTCGCGAAGATCGCGTCGCGCTGCTCGAGCCACGCGAGGAGCGGGCGCAGATCGGCGCGGCGGACCTCGAGCGCGCGGAGCACGGACGTGCGGAGCGTCGCGTAGGGCTCGCCGAACGCGACGTCGAAGATACCGGCGGGCAGCTCCGCGGCGCGCTCCTGGAGATAGCCGGCCGCGTTGACGGTGAGTACGCGTGTAGGATGCAAGAGCCAGAGCTCGGGCGAGGGGGCCGCCGTCGGACCGAGCCCGACGGCCGAGGCCTCGCGGATCCGCACGAGCGCGTGGGCCATCGCGGCGCGCGCCTCACGCTCGCGCGCGGCCTCGCGGGCGTCGGCGAGGGCCTCGAGCAGGATGCCCTTCACCGGGAGGAGCGGCTCCTCGAGCCTTTGCGAGATCGCGCCGACGAGGAGCGCGGCGGCGGCGAGCGTGAGCGCGACGCCGCTGCCGCCGTAGACGCGGCTCTCGACGGCGATCGCGGCGAGCGCGGCGACGGGGCCGCCGAAGAGGACGAGCGTGAGCGCGCGCCGGCCGCGGCGCGCGAGCGCGAGCGCGTCGCGCGCACGCGCGAGTCGGACGATGAGGGCGGCGGCGATCGCGCCGCCGAGGGCGGCGGCGGCGTCGGTCGTGACGGCGCGCGAGAGGGCGAGCGCGGCCGCGGCTGCGAGGCCGACTCCGGCAGAGCCGGCGCAGACGAGCGCGCGCGGCGGCACCGCGAGCTCGAGGCGCCGCACGCCGCCGACGACCAGGGCCGTGGCGCCCAGCGCGAAGATCGCGAGCGCGCCGGCGCCGGCGGCGACCATCGGCGCGCCCGAGGCCGCGACCTCGCCGTCGACGGCGCCGAAGAGCGCGAGCCCGTCGAACAGCGCCGCCGCTCCCCACGCCAGCGTCACGACCCCGACGCCGGTGCGGTAGATCGCGCGGTGTCCGAAGCCTGGCACGGCGGCGGCCTCGTTGGCCTTCGAGGCGAGCCCGACGTCGCCCTCGATCCGGTGAATCGCGCGGAGCGCCGCGAGCATCGCGGCCAGCGTCGCGAGCTCCCGGGCGAGCGCGGCCCACGCGGGACGTGTCGAGAGGGCCGCCGTGGCGATGGCGACGGAGAGGCCGGCGGCGGTCCACAGGCGCAGCCGCGCCGCGGCCGGCTCCGTGCCCTCCTCGTAGCGTCCGTAGGCGAGCGCGATCGTCACCGCGATCGCGATGAGCAGCCACGCCGACGGTCGCGCTTCGCCCGCGCGCACCGCCGCCACG
Organism: Labilithrix sp.; assembly: GCA_019637195.1. GTDB lineage: Bacteria > Myxococcota_A > Polyangia > Polyangiales > Polyangiaceae > Labilithrix. The sequence continues at coordinate 42,488 of JAHBWA010000025.1, forward strand.
CCGACGTAGAGCGCGGGGAAGGCGACGAGGAGCGGGAGGCGCCGTCGGGACAGCATCGGACGCGGGCGCGCGAGGCAAGCTCGAGCAGCCGACCGTATAGCACGGGGCGCTTCCACCTCCGGCATCGGGACCCGCGCCCGTCCTCGGGCGGCCGCGGCCGTCACGCTCGCGATCCAGCCGTCGACTCGCGATCCGGCGTGGCCCGCGCCGGCCGCGCCGGGATGGAGTCTCTCCTTTCGGAAGGCGCGAAGCTGTGGTCTTTTCGAGGCTCATGGCAGCGTCGACGGCGAGCCCCGACGGAACCTCCGGCGCCCCGCCGCGCCCGGGGACCTCGCGGCCGAACGCACGTGCGCGCGTCGGGCTCGCGGCGCTGCTCGGGCTCGGGGCGGCGCTGGCCCGTCGCGGTGCGCTCGCCGTGCTCTCGATCGCCGTCTCCGGGCTCACCGCCGTGGTGCTCGCGGTCGTCGCGGTCGCGTTCGCGCGCCGCGGCGGCGACGCGCCGGTCGACAGCCTCCCGCTGCTCACATCGAGCGCCATCGCGTGGGGCGGCGGGTTCTTGCTCGCGGTCTCTGCCGCGGCGGGGGCCCTCCGCCGCGATCGGGTCGACGGGATCCGGGACCTCTTCGTGACGCGCACGACGTCCCTCCGCGGTTACGTGGTCGCCCGCGTCGGCGGGCTGGCCGCGGTCCTCGCGGCCACCGTCGGCGGCGGGACGTTGCTCGTCTCGGGCGTGGCGATCCTCGCGGCGACGCGGACGGCGACGGTGCTCCGGACGACGCACGCGACGATGAGCGCCGTGGTCTACGCCCTCGCCTTCGCGCTCGTGATCGCTCCTGTCGCGTTCGCCGCGCTCGGCGCGCGCACGCGGTTCTCCGGCTACCTCGTGCTCCTCTTCCTCTTGGTCGCGCCGGAGCTCGTCGCGAGCGCGCTCTCCGGCGCGCTGCCGAGCGAGGTGACCGAGCTCGTCGCGATCCCCTCGGCGCTCGCCGCGCTTCGGTCGTCTCTCGCGCCGGGCTCGGTCGATCTGCTCCGCGCCATCCGAGCGCTCGTCGCGCTCCTCGTATTCGCGGGGCTCGCGCTCGCGCTGGTGCGCCGCGACGTGGTGATCGTCTCGACGGAGGTCGCGTGATCGCGCTCCAGGCCGTGTCGGCGCGCGGCAAGGCGGAGCGCGGGGCCCCGCGTCCGACGCTCACGACGGTCAGCCTCGAGCATCGCCGCGGTGTGCTCGGCATCGTCGGCGCCACGAAGGACGGGACGTCGCTCCTCTTCGATCTGCTCGACGGGTCGGCGAGCGCGAGCAGCGGTCGCGTCGTCGTATTGGACGGCGCCCCCGACGCGGCGCGGTCCCGGGTCGCGCGGGTCTCGCTCGACGCGCCCCTGCCGGAGGCGCTCCGCGTCGACGAGGTCTGCGAGCTGGCCGCGGATCTGCGCGGCGAGCCGCGGCGGGCCGCGCGCGAGACGCTCGGCGCGCTCGGGATCGCGGCGCTCGGCGGGCGCCGCGTCGGCTCGCTCGCGCGCGAAGAGCGCCGCGCCGTCGCGCTCGCGATCGCGCTGGGCGCGAGGGTCGAGGTTCTGCTTCTCGAAGAGCCGCTGGCGTGGCTCGATCCGGTGGCGCCGCGCCTGACGATCGACGCGCTCCGCGCGCGCGCGGCTTCGGCGTGCGTCGTCGTCGCGACGGCGTCGCCGCGCGACGCGACGCGGCTCGCCGACGGGCTCGGGGTCCTCACCGCGGGCGTCTACACGCCGCTCCCGCCGGCGCTGGCGTACACGAGCATCGGACCCGAGGGGGGCGCGTCGATTCGGATCGTCGTCGCGTCCGCGCAGGGCAAGCGCGGCGCCGCCGCGCTCGCGGGCGTCCTCGGCGGAGACGACGCCGTGACGAGCGTCGAGACGTCCCCCTTCGCGGCGCCGCCGGGGGCGGTCGCCGTCATGGTCGCGGGGCGCGATCTCGCGCTCCTCGCGCGGGCGGTCACGCGCGCGATCGCCACCACGCACGTCGACGTCGAGCTGGTCGAGCCGGGCACGCTGTCGCTCGACGCGATCCGCGCGGCGCTCGCCGCGCGCGCCGCCTCGCCGCCTCCGGGCTCGCTCCCGCCGGGCCCCGCGTCGATCCCGCCGGCAGGCCCTGCGTCGACCTCGCCGGAAGGTCCCGCGTCGGTCCCGCCAGGGGGCCCCGCGTCGATCCCGCCGGCAGGCCCTGCGTCGACCTCGCCGGAAGGTCCCGCGTCGGTCCCGCCAGGGGGCCCCGCGTCGGTCCCGCCGGCAGGCCCTGCGTCGACCTCGCCGGAAGGCCCCGCGTCGGTCCCGCCGGCGGGCCCGGGGTCGATCCCACCGGGCTCGACGCCGCCGGCGTCGGGGGGAGGGGCGCGATGATCGCGGCGCTCGTGCGTGTCCCGCTCGCGCGACTCGTGCGCGCGCCGCGCGGCTGGCTGCCGATCGCGGGCTGGTCGCTGCTCGCGATCGTCGCGGCGCTCTCGGCGCGCACGTCGAGCGGCGCCGATCACGTGCTGCGCGGGACGTTCGGCTTCGTCGTCCTCCCGCTCCTCACGTACGGCATCGTCAGCGCGACGCTGGGCGGCGCGGGCTTGCGTCCGGCGCTGCGCGGCCTGGTCGCGCTCGGCGCGTCGCCGCCACGCGCGGCGCTCGGCTCGATCGGCGTCGCGATGACGGCGTCGGCGGTGACGTGCGGGCTGCTCGCCGCCGCGGTGTGCCTCGTCGCGCACACGTCCTCGGATCCTCCGCTCGCCTGGGATCTCCCCGCCTCGTTCGGCGTCGCGTCTCTCGGAGGCGCGGCCTACGCGGGGTACTTCTGCGCGGGCTCGGCCGTCGGCCGCGGCGCGATGCGCGGCGCGCTGCTCGCGCTGGACTACGTCGTCGGCGCGGGCGCTGGCTTCGGCTCGCTCTTCACGCCGCGCGGTCACGTGATGAGCCTCCTCGGTGGACCCGCGGCGTTCGAGCTGCCGCGTCGCATGAGCTCGGTCCTCCTCGTCCTCCTGGCCGTCATCTACGTCGGCCTCGCCGTCCGCCTCGCCCGTCGCGTCCGCTGAGCGCCGTGGACCGGCGAGGGGGGCCGGCAGGCGAGGGGTGCGGGAGCGACCGGGGCTGACTACTGCGGGGCGCCGCGCGCGAGCACGCCGACGAGGTCGACGCAGCTGAGGACGCCGACGAGGTGCTTGTCCTCGCAGACGAGGAAGCGGCGCACGTTCATCGCCATCGCGTAGGCGGCGGCGCGATGCACCGAGGTCGCGGCGTCGAGGCAGATCGTCTCGTAGCTCATGACCTCTTCGACGACGACGGAGCGCGGCACCGTCAGCTTGCGCGCGGCGAGCGCCTCGGCCTGCGTGAAGACACCGACCGGCGCGGTGCCGTCGACGACGACGAGCCCGTGGACGTTCGCGGAGGTGAGCCGCAGGGCGGCCTCGTCGACCGAGTCGCCGATCGCCACCGTCTGCACGGGCGTCGACATGATCGCCCGGATCGGCGTCGGGATCCGCCGGTACATGACCTCGCCGAGGATGTCTCGAGCCGAGAGCACGCCGATCGGCCGATCGCCGTCGACGACGACCAGCCGATGTACGCGGGCGGCCACGAGCCTCCACGCCGCCTCGTCGAGGCGTTCGTCGGGGCGCGCGATCAGCGCTGGTGCCGCCATCATCGCTTCGACACGGTCCACCTCCGGCGCGCGGAGCAGATCGGTCGTCGAGACGACCCCGGCGACGCGCCCGTCCTCGTCGACGACGGCGACGGCGGAGATGCGGCGCGTCTCCAGGAGCCGCTCGACGTCCTCGCGTCGAGCGTCCCGGCGCACCGTGATGGCCGGAGAGGTCATGCGATCGCGTACGGTGGCGTTCGCGACGGTGCATTCGGTCGCCTTCATCATGGCGTCACGCTGGAGCAACCGACGGGCCAACGTCGCGGCGCCGCAGGAATTGCCGCTCATCGAAGGCGAGCGGCCGAAACGGCGATGCAGGTCTCGCGTCCGCCGCGCAACGCTTGCGGGCGTCCGGTTGGCACCGTGCTCGCGCGGGCGCCGGGGAGGGCGCGTCGGCGGAGTCCTCGTGCCCAGCTCAGCGCGGGACGCACTCGTCGATCGTGCGGCGCGTGAGCTCGAGCCGCCGGCGCAGCGAGCCGAGGTCGTCCGCGCCGGCCTCCGCGGGCTCGGCGAGCTCGGCGATCCGCGCGTCGAGGTAGCGAGTCGCCGCGCCGCGCTCGATGTACCGGTAGTCGGACCGTCCGCGAACCGTGGCGAAGCGCGCGCGAGTCGCGTCGTCGAGCGCACCTCGATGAACGACGACGCGGATATCGAACTGGTCGCACGGCTCCCAGCTCCCGCCGCGCTCCCACGACCACCAGGCGTCGCCGAGCACTCCGAGCTGCATCGACGGTGGCCCGAAGTCTTCGAGGTGGAAGAGCACCGTGGTCCCCCGCTCGCTCGCCGGCGCGGGAGCCGAGCGCTTCGGCGTCCCGTCGGAGTTGTGCGGCGCCGAGCAGTCTCTCGACCGGGCCGCGTCGTCGGGGACGGCAGGCAGCGCACGACAGCGAAGCCCCGCCGCGTCCACCGCGCCTTCGCGCGCCGCGCTCGCGGTAGCCGCGCCCGTCGCGACGGTCGACGTGGGCTCCGAGCGCGCGGTCGAGCACCCGAGCACCAGCACCAGCACGAGGTACACGCGGCCCATTCGCTCGTCAGCATACGTCGCGAGCCCCAACCCGGGGGCCTCGATGCTCTGCGCGCCGCTGCCGGCACCGCGCGCCGCGCGAGCTCCCGCACGTGCGGCGCGCGATGCTCCGAATGGAAGCGCTGGTTCTTCTGGTCGCAGCCGGGCTGCGGTCCCGCCGACAAGGGCAGCCCGATCGTCGCGAGCTCCTCGCCGAGCCACTGGTTTGGCCCGTACGAGCCGCTTCGAGGCGATCCGCCAGGGGATCCGGGGGCTCTATTCGTCATTCCGGACGGGCAAGCACTACACGTCGGGAGCGACGTTGAAGCTGATCGGCCCGATCTCTCGTGACGTGCCCCGTCCGATCGACTGCGGCGCGCCCTCGTGAGCGCGCCGCGAGGCGATCAGAAGCCGGCGCAGATCGCGGGGACGTTGCGGCCGGCGAGGGCGGTGCGGATCGCGCCGAGCTCGGGCGCGGTCCCGTTCGGACCGGCGGCGGTCACGAGCGCGGTGCACTGCGCGGCGGCGCTGCTCAGCATGCCGGCCTCGGGCGAGCTTCCCATGCGCTTGGCCTCGGCGGCGAGCGCCGCGCAGCACTGGCGGAGCCGCGCGAGGTTGCCGCCACCGCCGCCGCCGCCCGCGACCTTCTTGATCGCGGGATCGTTGACGGCGGCGTAGATGCGCGACTCCTCGAAGTCGGGGCAGCCGTTCGGGAACGTCCGGCAGTTGGCGCAGGCGAGCGCGCCGCTCGCGTCGCGGCAGACCTTCTCGCCCGCGCAGCCGGCGGGGGTGAGGTCGACGGCGCTCTCGTCCGCGCGCACGCACTTGGTGCCCGACTTGCGAAAGCGCGCGGCGGTCGGCGCGACCTGCTCGGTGAGCTCGACGTTCGCGACCTCGCCGGCCTTCCGTCCGCCGACCTCCTCTACGTAGGTCACGCTCGCGGAGCCGAGGCCGGGGACGGGCGCGCACGCGGACGGCGCCTGCTGCACGAGCGGATCGGTGCACGCGTCGTCGCGGTAGATCCCCTGGAACGTCCAGGTCTGCTGCGCCGTGAGCTGGCAGCCGACGCACTGCGAGAAGTCCGTCAGCGTCGCGGGGGCGGTCTCCGTCGGCGCGGGCGCGACGAGGCCGGCGGCGTCGGGGATCTCGGGGGACTTCTCCTTGCACGCGGAGACCGAGACGAGCGCCGCGAGCGCCGAGAGAACGAGAGCGGAGCGAACGGGGAAGGAGCGGGCGGGGATCATGGCGGCCCGAAGGTAGCCGAAACCCGCCGTGCGGTGCGGCTCTTCTGACGGGGGGCTTCCGGCCTGCGACTTCCGGCCCGCTTTTGCATGGCTCGGGCGGGTCGGGGGCCAGCGGCTCCGGGGCGGCGCGCGGGTAGGGGGCGAGCGCCTCTCGGGGCAGCGCGCGGTGGGCGAGGTCTCAGGGCTCGCGCGCGCGGAGCGCGAGGCCTGTCGCCACGGAGATCATCTCGCCTCCGGCGCGGATCTTCGCGGCGCCGAAACGCTCGTCGAAGATGCGCCGGACCGCGGGGACGAACGAGGTGCCGCCCGTCATGAAGACCTGATCGACGCTCGACGCCGGGATCCCGGTGCTCGCGAGCAAGCGGTCGACGCACTCGGCCATCGCCGTCGTCTCCTCCGCGATCCAGCTCTCGAGCTCGGCGCGCGTGATCGTCGCCTGGATGTCGAGCGGCGGATCGGCGAACACGAAGCGCGTCTCCTCCTTCGAGCTGAGCTCGACCTTCGCGCGCTCCACGGCGCGATAGAGGTGGTAGCCGAGGTCGTAGTCGAGGATGTGGATCAGCGACTGGATCTTCTCCGGCTCGTCCGACTGCGACGCGATCTCCTCGAGGAGATCGGTGTTCTTCTTCGTCTTCAGGAACGACAGGTGGTGCCAGCGCCGGAGCTTCGCGTAGATCCACACCGGGACCTCGAGCTCACGGCCGAACATCGCGCGGTAGGTGGAGCCGAGGCCGAGCCTCGGCGCGACCACGTGGTGGAGCACCTTCGCGTCGAGCGCGTCGCCGGCCAGGCCGACGCCCTCGGTGCCGAGGATCGCGCTCTTCGGATCCTCGCGCTTCGCGCGCGAGGGGCCGACGTCGATCAGCGTGAAGTCGCTCGTGCCGCCGCCGAAGTCGGCGATGAGCACGAGCTCGTCCTCGGTGAGCTGCTTCTCGTAGTAGTACGCCGCGGCGACCGGCTCGTGCTCGAAGACGACGTCGGTGAAGCCGACCTTGGCGAGCGCCGCGCGGAGGCGCTCGAGCGCGAAGGCCTCGTCCTCGGCGGCGTCCGCGTGCGCGAAGCGGACCGGGCGACCGACGACGATGCGCGATCCGAGCGGCCCCAGCTCCTCCTCGGCGCGCGCGCGGAGATCGGCGAGCAGCAGCGCGAGCAGATCGACGAGCGAGTGGGTGCGCCCGAAGATGCTCGTCGCCTGGAAGCCGCGATCGGCGAGGTACGACTTGAGCGACTGGATGAGGCGGCCCTTGCCCTCGGCCTCGAGGTAGCGATCGATGGCGCGCGGTCCGCCCGTCGGCTCGTAGCGCCCGCGCGCGTCGCGCGCGTCGGGGTGAAAGTAGAGGATCGACCGGAAGGTGTCGGACCACCCGGCCGCATGCGCGAACCGCGCCAGCCGTACGGTGTCGCCCTCGCTCACGCCGATCGCGCTGTTGGTCGTTCCGAAGTCGAGGCCGACGCTCCGCATGGCCGCCGACCTCTAGGCGGTTCCGACCCGTGGAGGCAATCCGGATCGACGCCGTCGCCCTGAGATCTCGCGCGGTTGCGGCGGCGCTCGCGGGCGGCTCGGGCGCTCGGCGGGCCGCTGCTGGCAGATTCTCATGCTCGTGCTACATGCCGCCGCCCTCGGCCGCCGCGTCCCCGGGCCGCCGCACGCGGGGGACGCGGACGACCGACCGAGGGTGGAGCGCGCATGGGGATTCTTCGAACGTGGGCCAGGCCTCGTCACCTCTTCGCCGCGGGCGCGCTCGCGCTCGTCGCCGGCGCGCCCGGCTGCGCCGCGGAGCGGGATCCGATCTACCAGGTGCAGGTCGGCGTGCTGCCGAAGTCGTTCTTCGTCGGTCAGAGCCTCGACGACGCCGCGGACGATCCCGAGTTTTACTTTCGCACCACGGTCGTCGACGTGTCGGCCGGCGCCGGCTCCGAGAGCCTGTTCACGAGCTCGGACGCGCAGCCGACGGTGCGCATCCGCTGGGAGATCACCGAGACGAAGCTGATCGGCCGCCTCGCCTACGAGCTCGTCGCCGGCACCGACGCGAAGGGCACGAACGGCGCCCCGCGCGACGACGAGCCGCGAGGCGAGGTCGGCAAGGCGCCCGCGCGGCGCACGACCGACGGGCAGATCGTCGCGAGCTTCGAGATCCAGAAGCACTTCGACATCCGTCGCCGCTACAACCCGGAGACCGGCGAGGAGTCGAACGTCATCGTAGAGAACGACCTCGACAGGCCGTGGACGAAGCGCGAGTACATCCGCGTCGACTGGTCGGCGAACCTCGTCACCGACGCCTACGATCTCGACGCCGCCTCCCAGCTCGGCCTCTACGGCGGCGTGAAGTGGGACCCGATCGCCTACCACGTCAGCGATCCGGAGAGCCCCGACGCCCCGGCGATCGATCTCGCGGGCGGGTACCTCGACGTCACCAACAAGGCCTACGCCGCGCCGCAGATGGTGCACGACGAGGAGCTCGGCGACTTCCCGGCGTGTCTGCTCACGGGCGCGTTCCCGCGCATCAGCTGCAACCCGAGCGAGGTGAAGATGCGCCTCGCCTTCCGGCGCGTCACCGCGACCGACTACGAGCCGCTCGATTTCGACGGTGGCCGGATGGAGATGTTCGGCTACTTCACGAACGATCGCTACGGCTACGATCGCCGCTACGGCGTCGTCGACGAGCGCTGGCATCGCTTCGCGTCGCGCTGGAACCTCTTCGAGGCGTCGCACGCCGAGCCTGCCGTCGCGTGCGCCACGCCCGAGACCACGCCCGCCGGCGCGAGCCCGCATCGCGACGAAGACCGGGACGGCACCGAGGACGAGTGCGGGGTCGTCGGGCGCGGCTCCCGCTGCGACGAGTTCAACCAGGCCTGCACGATCCCGCTCCGCGACCGCGAGGTCCGGACGATCGCGTGGCACGTCAACCGCGAGTTCCCGGACGAGCTCTTCGAGTCGTCGCGCAAGGTGATCAAGACCTGGAGCGACGCGATGCGCGTAGCCGTCGTCTCGGGCCGCCTCGCCGAGTGTCGCCGCGCGAAGGACTCGGGCTGCGAGCAGGCGATGGGCTGGCCCGCGCGCTGGTCGGACGACTTCGTGCCGCCGCTCGGCGCCGCGAGCACGGCCGAGGTGCCCGAGGTCTTCGTCCTCTGCCACAACCCGGTCGATCCCGCGAAGGGCGACGACCCCGCGTGCGGCCCCGAGGGGACGAGCCCGCGCCTCGGGGACCTCCGCTACAACCTCTACACCTACGTGACGTCGCCGCAGGTCGCCGCGCCCTGGGGCATCATGATGGACGCCGAGGATCCGCTGAGCGGCGAGAAGGTCGCGGGCAGCGTGAACGTGTACGGCGGCACGCTCGACAAGGCCGCCGGGCAGCTCGTCGACCTCGTGAACCTGCTGAACGGCGTCACCCCGCCCGACCAGTTCATCCGCGGCAAGGACGCGTCGGACTGGGTGAAGGCGAACCGCCCCGGCGGCGCCCAGAGCCGGCCCGCGCCGATGAGCGCCGCCGAGCTCGACGGGCGTCTCGGCGCGTTCGACCCGAAGGTCATGGCGCCGTTCGCGACCGGCTCGTCCAAGGGCACGCGGCGCGCGCCGGCCCGGCTCCGCCACCGGCAGCGCATGAAGGCGCTCGCCGACGCCGGGAAGCTCGGCGCGGGCAACGGCGCGATCGCCGAGCGCCTGCAGCGCCTCCGCGGCAGCGACGTCGAGGCGAAGCTGATCACGCCCGAGGTCGCCCAGCTCGCCGGCGTCGATCCGAAGCTCGCCCTCACCAAGGCGACGATCGAGCGCGCCTCGCCGCTGACGCGCACCTCGCCGCTGACGCGTCACGCGCTCGAGCGCCGCGCCGCGCTCGGCCACGCGCGCCGCCACTCGTGCCGCCGCGAGGCGCCGGAGACCGATCACCTCATCGGGCTCGCGAAGGCCGCGCAGGTGCTCTTCGGCAAGGTCGACGCGAAGGACGCCGCCGCCGTGCAGGAGCACCGCGAGAAGGTCTACGCGTGGGCGCGCGAGAAGTACTCGGCGAGCGTCTACTCGCACGAGTTCGGCCACTCCGTCGGGCTCCGGCACAACTTCGCCGGCACGTTCGACTCGCTCAACTACGACGAGAAGTACTGGCAGCTCCGCACCAAGGACGGAACCGTCACGAGGGCGTGCCCGTCGGGCACCACCGACGGCTCGGGCTGCATCGGCCCGCGCTACTCCGACCCGATCACGCAAGAGGAGATCGACAAGGGCATCGGCGGCTTCGCGACGTCGAGCGTCATGGACTACCCGGGCGACCAGCAGCTCGACATGTTCGTCATCGGCAAGTACGACCGCGCGGCCGTGCGCTTCGGCTACGGCGGCGTCGTCGACGTCTGGGCGGAGCCGGGCGTCTCGGTCGGCGGCTCGGGCGCCGGCCAGACGAAGGCCTACGAGCTGACGGCGATGGCGAGCTCGCCGGGCCTCTTCGGCGTCGTCGCGCTCCCGCAGCCGGCGAGCGACGAGTACAAGTACATCCACTACTCGCGCTACGCGGCGGAGTTCGGCCTCCTCCGCGATTGCAAGAGCGACCCCGCCTCGCCGATCGGCACGAGCTGCCTCGGCGCCGAGATGGACGTCGTCGACTACCGCGACCTCGGAGACTTCGCGCCGATCCCCGAGTACGCCGAGCTCCTCACGACGCGGAAGGCCGTCGACCCGAACGGCCGCGTGCGGCGCGGCTACATGTTCTCGTCCGACGAGTACGCCGACAGCGGTAACGTCCCGTCGTTCTCGTACGACGCCGGGGCCGATCCCTACGAGCAGGTGCGCTTCCTCGAGAGCGCGTACGAGAACCGCTACCTGCTCGACGCCTTCCGGCGAAGCCGCACGCAGTTCAACTCGTGGGACGTCGTCGCGCGCACGCAGAGCCACTACCTCGATCCCATCCAGCTCATCGCCAAGACCTACGCCTTCGCGATGATCCTCGAGGTCGACGATCCGACGCAGCCGCCGCCGCAGCTCCTCGCGGACGGGCAGTACGGTCCGCTCGCCACGGCGACCAGCGTCGCGTTCGATCTGTTCACGCGCATGCTGACGCGTCCCGAGCCCGGCGTGTACTGCTCGACCGCGAGCGAGGAGTGCCCCGGCATCCAGCCGCCGGGGCTCTACGACTATATCTACACGGCGGACCCGTACCCGCTCCCCGCGACCACGCCGTACGACTTCTCGCTCGGCCTCGGGACGGGCCGCTATGTCCACAACGACTTCGACTACGACCAGGGCTACTGGTGGTCCGACTACCAGAAGCAGGTCGGCTCGTTCTACGACAAGACCTGGGCGATCTATTACCTCTCCGAGGCGTTCGACTCGTTCATCTCGAACTCGAAGGAGGACTTCGTCGACGGTCGTTACAAGAACGTCAACTTCGCCACCGTCTATCCGGAGCAGACGCGCCGCCTCTTCGCCGCGCTCATGACCGGCGACATCGAGTCGTTCGCGCCCCACGCCGCCGCGTCGGGTGGCGGGACCCCGAGCGCGACCCTCGTGTATCCGCGGTGGCACCTCGCCACCGGCGTAGGCACGCGGCCGGCGTCGCCGAAGATCGTCGACCCCTCCTTCGGCTGGAACGAGCAGCTCTACGCGATGGTCTGGGGCACCATGTTCTTCCCGACGAGCTGGTCGAACGCGTTCATCAACGACGCGCGCATCACCGCGCTGGCGAACGAGCAGCTCTCCTGGCCCGCGGCGGAGACGATCACCTTCGTCGATCCCGTCACCAGCATCACGTACCGCGCGCACACGACCGGGACCGAGACGATCTTCGGCGTCGAGAAGGAGAAGTCCGTCGGCGCGCGCATGCTCGACTGGGCGAACAACCTGCTGGTCGAGGCGTACGTCTGCGACACCGACGCGCAAGGCTACGTCGTCCTGAACGACGACGGCACGCCGCGGCTCCGGCTCGCGGACGGCAAGATCCAGGAGAACCTGGACTACCCGGGCGGCGTCGCGGCCCTCCGCCGGTACGTCGCCAACCTCGACGTCATGCGCCAGCTCGTCGCGACGTTCGTGCGCCCGCTCCACGAGGCGCTGCCGAATCCCTGAGTTATCGGCTAAAGAGCGGCGTGATGCTCCACGCGCTCCGCAAGGTCCGGCTCGCCACGCTCGCGCGCTCTTCACTCCTCGTCGTGACGTTCCTCGCGTGCGGGGACGATCCCGTCGCGAGCGAGGCGCCCGCGGCTCCGGGCGAAGTCGGCGGGCTGCCGGACAGCGGCCCGCCGGCGGTCAAGGCGGTGAGCGTCGAGCTCACGCCCGTCGAGGCGTCGTCCTCGCCGCGGCGGATCAACTTCGCCGTCCCGATGCCGCCGGGGCAGGTGGCGAACGCGGACCTCGTCCAGGTGAAGGCGAACGGCGCCGCGCTCGCGACCGCGCGCCGGAGCCTCGCGTCGTGGCCCGACGGGTCGGTCCGCAGCGTCCAGGTGCAGTTCGAGCTCGCCGTCCCCGCCCCCGTCACCGTCGAGGTGACGATCAACGAGGCGGCGTCGGGAGGTGACGTGTCGTTCGTCTCCGTCGAGGAGACGCTCGCGAGCGCCGACGGGACGAGCGGTCCCGCGGTCTGGGCGACGTTCCCCGCCACCTGGCTCAGCGAGAGCCGCGTGGCCGGGCCCGCGCTCCCCAGCGCGGCGGTCGCCGGCACGCCCGCAGCAGCGTGGGACCGCGTCTGCGACTACGACAAGTTCGACACGGAGGCGTACCTCCGCGTCGCGAGCGAGACCGGCAGCCCGCTCTTCGATCGCCCGACGGCGCTCTACCGCGGCTACCAGCGGAGCGGGCGGCTCGAGGTCCTCCGCTCGGCCTACCGCGAGACCGCGCTCCTCCGCGCCAGCATCACCGGCACCGGCAGCGCGACCCGCATCGGCGTCGGCGCCGCCGACGACCTCAAGTACCACTACACGCAAGGGCTCGCGATCCACTACCTGCTGACCGGCGACGAGCGCTTCCGCGAGGCCGCCGAGGACGTCGCGACGCGCGCGCACGATCTCTGGGACGATCCCGGCTACCGCGGCGGCTCCGACTTCTGGACCGAGCGCCACGCCGGCTTCGGTCTGCTCGCGTACGAGTGGGCCGTGGCCGTCTCCGACGACAAGGCAGCCGAGATCGCCGGGTGGGCGAAATCCGCGGTCGACGCCTACCTCGACGTGCAGGCCAAATGGCCGTCCGGCTACACCAACGCCGAGGAGCGCTGCTTCGCGCACCAGGCGGAGGCGCACGGCGAGGACTACGGCTACTTCGGGTGCAGCCCGTGGATGAGCGCGATCCTCGCGGACGGCCTCGACGCCCACGCGGACCGCGTCGCGCGCGAGGGCGATTCGGCGCGCGCCGCGCAGGTCTGGAAGAGCCTCGTTCAGCTGGGCCGCTTCGTCGCCGCGCAGGGGCTCGATCCCGCGTCGGGGCGCCCGTACTACTGGGCGGGCGTCGGCACCGACTCGAACGAGCCCGACGAGTACGACGAGCACTGGGGCGAGAGCGCGTACCTCGTGGCGCTCGCCTGGCACTGGAGCGGCAAGACCGACGCAGCGCTCAAGGCCGCGGCGGAGAAGCTGGTGAAGGGCTTCGACGACCACGGCGAGGCGGGGCAGCTCCGGAGCTTCAACTGGCAGTGCCGGAGCGGCGTGATGGCTCCGTTCTACCTGCAGTGACCGCCGGCGCGGGATCGCGAGGTGGCCCGCGTCGGGCGCCTCGACCGGCCGGCGCGCGCGGCCCGCGGCCGGCGCCTTCGCGCGCGGGGCTCGCCCGGGCGCTCGTCGTGGCGCTCGCCGTCGTCACGTCCTCCTCCGCGACCGCCGCGGACCGCGATCCGTGGCTCGCGCAGGACAAGGCGCTGCACTTCGGCGTCTCCGCCGGGATCGCCGGCGGGACGTACGCGGCTGCGGCGGCGCTCTTCGAGGCGCGCGGGCACGCGCTCCTCGCGGCGGCCGGCGTGACGCTCGCGATCGGGGCGGGGAAGGAGGCGCTCGATCTCGCGGGCTTCGGGACGCCGTCGTGGCGGGATTTCGCCGCCAACGTCGCCGGGACGCTCGTCGGCCTCGCCGTCGCGTGGAGCGTCGATCTGCTCGTGCGCGGCGTCGGCGAGCACCGTCCGCTCGTACTCGCGCCGAGGACGCCGCCCGGTGCGTCGGCGAGCCCGGGCGTCGTGCTCTCGTTCTGACGGAGGCGGCGCTCCGTCGACTTCGGCTATCTCGCCGTCGCGGTCGGCCCGCTCGCCCGCGGGCGGCGGTGGTGGGGCCGCGAAACCCGGGGTGGGGCTCCGGCATCTGGTAGACGTCGAGCCATGTCCCAGCCGTCGCGCCCAGGAGAGCCCGAGCTGCCGGCAGGCGGCGAGCGAGAGAGAGCACGAGCGGCGGACGGCGACGCGCCCCCGCTCGACGAGGTGGCCGCGCCCGGCGGCCCTGGGAGCGCTCGCGTCGCGCGCCCGGCCGTCGCGCCGCGGGCGCGGCGATGGCGGCGCACGCGCATCGCGCTCCGCGTCTGCGCCGCGATCCTCGTGGTGCTCCTGGTGCTCGCGTTCGTCGGCACCGACCGCTTCCGCGGCTTCGGCGGAGGTCCGAGCGGCGCGACGCTCGCGCGGATGAAGGAGTCGCCGCACTTCGTCGACGGCCAGTTCGTGAATCAGGAGCCCACCGAGATGATGAAGGCGGGCCAGTGGGCCGCGGCGAAGCAGTGGATCGCCGGCGACGAGATGCGGACCCCGACGTGCCCGCTGCCGATCGTGACCGACGCGGCGGCGCGCCTCGCGGCGCCGCCGGTGACGGGCCTCCGCGTCACGTGGCTCGGTCACTCGACGACGCTCATCGAGATCGACGGCGCGCGGATCCTCACCGACCCGAACTGGAGCGAGCGCTCCTCGCCGTCGCGCTGGGTGGGGCCGAGGCGCTTCCACCCGCCCCCGCTCGCGCTCGACGACCTCCCGCGTATCGACGCGGTGGTCGTGTCGCACGAGCATTTCGACCACCTCGACATGGCGACGGTGCGCGCGCTCTCGGCGAAGGGGATCCCGTTCCACGTCCCGCTCGGCGTCTCGGCGCACCTCGCGGCGTGGGGCGTCCCGGCCGATCGAATCGTCGAGCACGACTGGTGGGAGCGCACGGCGATCGCCGGCGGCGTCGAGATCGTCTCGACGCCGTCGCGTCACTTCAACGGCCGCGGCGTGCCGTTCCGCGTGGGCGCCTTCTGGACGTCGTGGGCGCTCGTCGGCCCGGAGCACCGCGTCTTCTTCAGCGGCGACACGGGCCTCCAGGAGGCGTTCCGCGAGATCGGCGCGCGAGAAGGGCCGTTCGACGTGGCGCTGCTCGAGATCGGTCAGGCGCACGAGAGCTGGGGTGACATCCACCTCGGTCCCCTCGGCGCGCTCGAGGCCCACGCGCGGCTCGGCGCGAAGCGCCTCTTCCCGATCCACTGGGCGACGTTTCAGCTCGCGATGCACGCCTGGTCCGAGCCCGCCGAGACGCTCACCGTCGAGGCCGCGCGTCGCGGCGTGTCCCTCGTGACGCCGCGCCTCGGCGAGCCCGCGGAGCCGACGCGGGACGCGCCGGCGGCCCCGTGGTGGCGGGCGCTGCCCCCCATCGCCGCGGCGTGCCCGTGACTCGGCCGCCACGCCCGCGCGTCGCTAGCGCAAGGCCGTGCGCTTGGCCTTCGTCGCGGTGAGCACGTCCTCGACGCTCTGGACGAGGGCCTTCGTCGAGTACGGCTTCGGCAGGAAGAACATCTCCGAGCGCGACACTCCGCGGCGGACGACCTCATCGTCCGTGTAGCCGCTCGTGTAGAGGACGGCGAGGTCGGGATCGCGCGCGGTGAGCATCTCCGCCAGGCGCCGCCCGTCGAGGCCCGGGAGGACCAGATCGGTGACCAGCGCGTCGACCGTGCCGACCTCCGCGATCTTCGTGAGCGCTTCTTCGGCGCTCCCAGCGGGGAAGACGCGGTAGCCGCTGCGCGAGAGGGCGCGAACGGCGATGCGGAGCATCGCCTCCTCGTCCTCGACGACGAGCACGGAGAGCTCGCGCGACTGCGGGAGCGTGGGGCGCGAGTGGGATTCGGCGCCCGAGGACCCGCCCGTGCATGGAACGTAGATGCGGAACGTCGTGCCGACGCCGACCTCGCTCGCCACCTCGATCCATCCGCCGCTCTGCTCGACGACGCCGAAGACGACCGACAGGCCGAGGCCCGTCGCGCGGCCGAGGCCCTGGGTCGTGAAGAACGGCTCGAAGATGCGCGCCTGGACGTCGCGTGGCATGCCGCAGCCGGTGTCGGTCACCTCGAGCTCGACGTAGTCGCCCTTCGGCTTGTCGCGCCCGCGCTCGGCAGGATCGACCGCGACGGTGCGCGCTCCGAGCGAGAGCGAGCCGCCGGTGGGCATCGCCGCCCGCGCGTTGAGCGCGAGGTTCGCGAAGACCGAGGACCACTGGCTCGCGTCGATGCGGACGGTGAGCTCGTCGGCGGCGAGCGTCGTGTCGACGCGGATCGCGTCCCCGACGGCGCGCTCGAGCGCTGGCTTCGACGACGAGAGGACGTCGTTGAAGTCGACGAGCTGCGGGTGCTGCATGTCGCGCCGGCTGAAGGCGAGCAGATCACGCGTCACGGACGAGCCGCGACCGACCGCGTCGCGGATGTCGTCGAGGCAGGTGCGGGTCGCGCCGCTGGGATCGGTCGCCTCGATGGCCTCGTCGGTGCAGATCGAGATGACCGAGAGGACGTTGTTGAAGTCGTGGGCGATGCCTCCTGCCAGTCGGGCGATCGCCTCGAGCTTCTGCGCCTCGTGGCTGCGCGCCTCGGCCTCGGCGTGACGGGGCTCGTCGGCGGGGCTCGACGAGCTCGGCGCGAGCTTGGCGATGTCGGACCGCGCGTGCTCGAGCGTCACGCGGACGACGACGTGGCCGCCGCTGTCGAGCGCCTCGCCGCTCTGGGCGTGCGTGACGACGTAGCCCGCGCTCGCGAGGGCCTGACCGATCTCTTCAGCATGCTCGCACTCGTCGATCAGTGCGATGCGGACCATGGCCGATCTCGGTTGCAACGGACACTCCGAAGCGCGGCGTCATGAGGGCGAGGCCCTGCGCATGAGCGAACCGTCACGTCCTATCGATCCTCTCGCTCGTCGCGCCCGCGCGCAATGGCGCGATGCAGATTTTTCGAACTCCGCCTGAGAGCGGCGCGATGTCGGGGGTAGCCATGTCGTCTCTGTCAGTGGTCTGACAGATCGTCACGGGCGACGTCTATCGAAAACGATTATTCGGTGTAAAAAGGGATGTCCGTCGTATCTGTCGCTGCGGCCCCGCGGGCCATGGGACGCAGGGGCGATCTCGTTTAGGGTGGGTATGTGTGTGCTTAGGTGGGCGCGGGCGTTCCGCCGAACGTCCGCTGCACCATGTCGATGAGGATCGGCGCCGCCTCCATGGCCTTGGCCTCTTCGCCGCGCATGACGTAGCGCATCGCCACCGCTTCCATCCCGGAGACGAGCGCGAACGTCCGGAGCTCGTCGGGAGGGATCGCCGTTCGACCGAGCTTGTGGGCGCGCGCGACGCCGTCCTGCACCAGCTTCACGAACCGTCCGATCATCTGCTCGTGGACGGCCTCGAACTCCGGCCCGGCGGCGCGGACGACGCGGAAGATCACTCGCGCGACGTGTGGGAACATCGCGATGCCGCCGAGGAAGCCGCGCACGCCGAGGTTCAGCATCTCGCCGGGCCGCGACGTGTCGGCGTTGGTCACGGCAGCCTCGACGGCACGGAACGCGCGCCGCGTCGCCTTCTGGTGGAAGGTGAGCAGGCAGTCCTTGAGGTCGTCGAAGTGCTCGTAGAACGTGCGCCGGCTCATCCCGGCGCGGTTCACGATCGCCTCGACCGTAGCGTCGGCCCAGCCCGCCTCGGCGAAGACGTGGCCGGCCGCGTCGAGCAGCCTGCCGAGCTGCTCCTTGTGTCGCTCGTCGGCGCTGCGTGAGCGATCGTACTTGCCCCGACCGGGCGCTCGCTCGCTCTCCGGCATCACGTCGGGCTTCGCGACGGCGCGCGCCGGTTTGCGCGCGCGCGCGGTCTTCGGCCCTGCCCGGCCCGTTCGGGCGGTCGGAGCGCGCTTCGTCGCTTCCCTCACCATCGCCGCCGATTATCGCCGACCGCGCGCGTAGGAGCCATCGGCGTTTTCTTCCATCGTCTTACCGCGCTCGCGCCATCACGCCTCTGCTCGAGCGCGCGTCGCGCCGGCGGCGAGGAGCGAACGGACGAGCTGGGGGGCGTGACGTGGGTGCAGCTCGGCCGGCCGCGGGTTGGCGCCCGCGGAGGTGTCGCAAGCGAGGACCGCGGCCGTCATCGCCGCGGGGATCGCCGCGGCGCCCCAGCGCGCGCCGACGAGGCCGCCGACGATGCACGCGTTCGTGTCGGTGTCACCGCCGCCCGCGAGCGTCTCGCGGAGCGCCTCCTCGTAGCTCGTGCCGATCGCGAGGTGGCGAAACGCGTGCGTGAAGCCGATGCGCACGAAGCCTTCGAGCGGTGAGTAGGGCACACGGAACCCGGCGAGCGCCTCCTCGAGCCAGCGGCGCGGCTCTTCGAAGCGCGCGTCCTCGAGGGCCGCCGCCGCGCGGGCGACGGCCCCGGAGGCGTCGCCGCGATCGTTCACGAGGTGGCGGATCGCGAGCACGTACGCGGTCGCTGCGCCGACGCAGGCGTCGTTCGGGTGCGACAGCCGCGCGTCGCTCATCGTGGCCGACACGACCTCGCGTGGGGCGCGTCGCGCGCCCCACACGGCGAGGGGCGTCGCGCGCATGAGGCTCCCGTTCGCCTTCGACTCCATGCAGCGCTGGCGGGCCGTCTCGGTCATCACCGTCGCCGCGCCCTCGGCGTCCGCCCGCGCGGCTCGCGCCCGATCGCGGAGGCAGCCGAGCGAGGCCGCCGTCGTCGCGCCGATGTCGAACGGGTTCGACGCGACCCACCGCGCATAGTGGCGCGCCGCGCGCTCGGTCGGCGCGTCGGGCGCGCTCGCCAGCGCCGCGAGCAGGCTCATCGTCAGCTCGCCGTCGTCGGTGATCTGGCCCCCCGCCACCGCCCACGTCCCGCCGCCCGGCATCGTCAGCGCGTGCGCGACGTCGGTGGCCTCGATGGGCCGGCCGATGAACTCGAGGACGGCGCCTGCGGCGTCGCCGACGAGCGCGCCCAGCACGGCCCCGAGCGCGGCGTCTTCTTCTCCCGTCGCCCGTTCCTCCGATGAGCTCATAGAAAGAGTGTATGGGACTCTTTTGCGCGACGCAAAGGAACACGTTTGTTTCCTGGGGCTGCGCCGCACCGTGGGCCGCGGCGAGACCAGGTTGGATCGCGGCTACATCGCGCCTGGGGGCTCGAGAGTGGATGGACGAACGTGTCAGGTCGGACAATGTCGGTGTCCACGACGAGCCGTAAATCATGGCGCTTCGTTCATCCAGGTCACCCCGTTGCGCAATTCGCGCAAGGTGGTCCGACTCTTGAACTCAAGGCCACGGGGTTGGTGAAGATGAGCCGAATGAAGTCCGTGGTCGTGACTGGACTCTCCGCGTGCATGCTGGTCGCGTGCATGGCGCCCGATTTCGAGGGCGACAACTTCGGCGGTCGCGGGCGCTCCGCGCCGAACGCGAAGAGCGACGCCGTCGAGTGCGGCGGCGCGACCACGGTCACCCCCGAAGATCCGGAGAAGTTCCCGAAGTGCGCGTGCGAGGCGGGCGGTCAGGCGCGGTGTATCCCGGCGGACAAGCTCCCGAGCGCGCTCGTGTCCCAGCTCGACGCCTGCACGGACGGCGGCGCGGGCGCCTGCGTCCCGGACAAGCTCGTGAAGAGCGGCGGCGCGGCTCCGACGACCTGCAAGTCTGCGTTCGGCGAAGGGCGCTGCATGAGCATGTGCGTCCCCGAGGTCGCGAAGAACGGCTCGCTCTTGAACCGTGGCGAGGGCGACGTCTGCGCGGACGACGAGCGCTGCGTGCCTTGCAACAACCCCCTCAAGGGCGGCGAGCCGACGGGTGTATGCGAGATCGGCAAGCCGCCGGCCGCGGAGTGCACGAACACGGGCGACGCGCCGGGCGGCGGCGGTCCCGCGTTGACGTGCCCGTACAGCGGGCCGCCCGTCGTCGACGTCACCACGTTCCCGGCGTGCGGCGACGGCGCGCGCTGCGTCCCGGCGAACCTCGTCCCCGCGAGCGCGGCCTCGCTCCTCAAGACCTGCGACGGTGGCCTCTGCGCCCCCGAGAAGTCGATCGCCGCAGGCGGTCAGTACCTGCCGAAGACGTGCAAGTCGGTCGCGAGCGCCGAGGGCCGCTGCCTCAACGTCAACATCCCCGAGGTCGACAAGCAGCGAGCCTCGCTCCCGCAGGACGTGTGCGACGCGAACGAGCGCTGCACCCCGTGCTTCAGCCCGCTCGACGGCGCGGAGACCGGCGCCTGCAAGACCGTCTCGTGCGACGCGCCGAAGCAGCCGGCGACGAAGTTCAAGGACTGCTGCGTCGACAAGAAGACCGGCGTGGGTCGCGGCAAGTGCGTGCCGAAGGCGACGGTGCCGGAGTCGCAGCAGAGCAAGCTGGAAGACAAGGACGAGAACTGCGCCCAGGGCGCCGAGCTGTGCGCGCCGAACGAGAACCTCGATCCGACGTTCCAGGCGCCGCCCTGCACCGCGGACAACTTCTTCCAGGGGCAGTACTCGGGCGTCTGCATCAGCGACTGCATCAAGTTGAGCTTCATCGAGAACATCGGCACCTCCCGCGGCAACTGCGCCAAGGGCTTCACCTGCGCGCCCTGCGAGCGGAACGGCAAGCCCACCGGGGCGCCGGGCTGCCCGGGCACCTGACGGCCTCGTCTCGCGCCGCCCGTTCGCGCGATTCGCGCCCGGTTCTCGTCACTTCGCTGCGTTCGCTGCCGAGCCTTGTTAGAGTCGAACCGTGCACGGGCGTGTCTCCGTCCTCGGAGCCAAGACGACAGGGCGTGACCTCGGTCGGACGACGGCGTCGGCGAGCGCGCTCGCCATCGCGTCGGCGATGGTGCTCGACTCCGGCTCCGCGCGCGCCGGCGGGTTCGAGATCCCGGACAACGGCGCGCAGGCGATGGGCCGCGGCGCGGCCTTCGTCGCGAAGGCGGACGACGGGTCGGCCATCTACCACAACCCCGCGGGGCTCGCGCGCCAGCGGGGGACGCACCTCCTGCTCAACGGCAACATCTTCCTCCACTCGTACGAGTTCCAGCGCATCGGCACCTTCCCCGACGATCCGCAGGACCCGCAGACGCCGTGGGGGAACTCGCCCTATCCGCTCGTGAAGAACATCGCGGGGCCGTTCTTCGCGCCCTTCCTCGCGCTGACGACGGACTTCGGGTACTTCGACCGCCTCACGTTCGGCGCGGGTGTCTTCGGGCCGCCGGCGATCGGCAACCGGACGTTCCCGCTCGGCGTGGCGGGCAAGCCGGCGGCGTCGCGCTACGACTTCGTGCAGTCGCGATCGACGCTGATCTACCCGACGGTCTCGGCGGGTTTTCGCGTGACGAAGTGGCTGGACATCGGCGTCTCCGGGCACGTCGTGCTGGCGAACTTCGATCAGACGACGGTCTCGTACACGGACCTCGGACCCGAGGTCTGCAAGGTGAACGAGGTCGACGGCGAGAACAAGAACGAGGACTTCCGCTGCGACTCGCGCAGCACGCTCCAGGCGAGCGGGACGTCGTTCGCCGCCACGCTCGGCGCGATGATCAGGCCGTCGGCGTCGTTCGCGCTCGGCGCGTCGTTCCGTACGCCGACGAACATCAACGCGGTCGGCCTCGTCACGCCCACCGCGCCGCGCGTGCTCCCCGAGGGGCAGGACCTCGAGCCGGGCGCGGCGAGCCTCGCGCTCCAGCTCCCGTGGGCGCTGCGCGTCGGCGGGCGCTACATCGGGATGGACGCCGACTTCGAGCTCTACGATCTCGAGCTCGACATCACCTACGAGGGGTGGGGGACGGCGCAGGCGCTCGGGCCGATCGTGACGGTGCCCGATCTCGGCGTCTTCAAAGACATCCAGACGATCGTCCAGCACGGGTACAATAGCACGATCGGGCTGCGCGCGGGCGGCGCGTACAACATCGACACCGGCGACGGTCTCCTCTCGTTGCGCGGCGGCGCGTACTTCGACTCGTCCGCGACGGACTTCCAGAACACGCGGCTCGACTTCGACACGCTGGCGAAGGTCGCGGGTACGTTCGGCGTCGGCTACAAGGTCGGCTCGTTCGGCGTCGATCTCGGCTACGCGGCGGTCGCGTCGATCCCGCGCACCGTCGGCACGGGCCAGGGCGACATCCGGCCGGTCAACGGCGCCGCGAACGGCGCCCCCGAGGACGCGGCGGGCGAGCTCCTGCCGGCGGTCAACGAGGGGAGCTACCGCGGCTTCACGCACATCGTCTCGCTCGGGGTCTCCGTCTCGATCGACAGCTTCTTCGGTCCGCCGCGCCCGGTCCGCTACGGCAACTCCTACGAGCCGTACTACGTGCCGCCGGGCGAGGAGCCCGAGGAGAGCAAGCCCGCCGCGATCGAGAAGAAGCCCGACGCGGACCGAGACGACGACGAGCCCGAGGAGAAGAAACCGGAGGAGAAGAAGCCCGAGCGGAGACCGCCGCCCGACGACGATCGGCCGGAGGTAAAGAAGCCCGCGAAGCCGTTGCCGCCGCCTCCTCCTCCTCCGCCGGACGATGACGAGGAGGAAGAAGAGGAAGAGGAGGAGGAAGAGGCGCCCGCGGTGAAGCGGCCCCCTCCTCCTCCGCCGCCACCGCCGAAGCCCGACAAGCCGCCGACCCGGCGCAAGGAGTGGTGGGAAGAGCCGGAGTGAGGCTCTGCCCGCGCGCCGCGCGACGGCGGCGCGTGACGTCGTCGGGACGCGCGCCGCCGGCACGGAGGCGCGTGACGTCGTCGGGACGCGCGCCGCCGGCACGGAGGCGCGTGACGTCGTCGGGACGCGCGACGCCGTCACGGAGCGCGCGACGCCGTCACGGAGCGCGCGACGCCGTCACGGAGCGCGCGACGCCGTCACGGCGCGCGGGACGCGCGACGCCCGTCACGGAGCGCGCGACGCCGTCACGGGACGCGCGACGCCGTCACGGGACGCGCGACGCCGTCACGGGACGCGCGTTACGGAGACGCTACTTCTTCGAGGGGCACTCGCCGGGCGTGGAGCTGGTGACGACGCGTCCCGCCTCGCAGGCGTTGCCGTAGGTCTTGCCGTCGCAGCCGCAGACGGGATCGTAGAGGGCGATACATGCGAGGTCGTCGTTGGGTTGGGCGAGCTTGCAGCTGCCGGCGTCGGGCGTCGGGCACTCGCCGGGTGTGGAGCTGGTGACGACGCGTCCCGCCTCGCAGGCGTTGCCGTAGGTCTTGCCGTCGCAGCCGCAGACGGGATCGTAGAGGGCGATGCATGCGAGGTCGTCGTTGGGTTGGGCGAGCTTGCAGCTGCCGGCGTCGGGCGGCGCGCACTCTCCCGCCGTCGAGCTCATCACCACGCGCCCGGCTTCGCAGGCGTTGCCGTAGGTCTTGCCGTCGCAGCCGCAGACCGGATCGTAGACGGCCGGGCACATCCAGTCGTCGTTCGGATCGGCGCGTAGACAGGCGTCGCCCGCGACGATCTCGTCCGACGTGCTGTCCGCGTCGTCCTCGGAGACAGCGCAGGCCGACAGCGCGCCGGCGCTCGCGGCGAGGATGAGGGCGAATCGAAGCTTCATGGTGTCGTTCCTCGTCGAAAGGGGGCCGTCGGCTCGGGCAAAGCACGATGCGGACCACATCTCCCCACTTCGCGCCACATGCGCAAGGCCCCGAAACCATGGGGCGCCGCTCGGGACGGCCGGCGCCCTCACGTCGCGCATGGAGCCGGGGCTGGACGATCGTCGATCCGGCCGAGGCCTACGGGCCGCCACGAAGGAGCACGGCGTCGTTCGCCCTTGGGGAGCGCGGCGTCGCCGTTCGCGGCGGGTTCGCTGCACTTCGCCGCGGGTTCGCCGCGGTCCGCCGGTCACCGGGCGTTCGCGCTCCAGCGCGCGAGCACGGTCGAGGAGCGCTGCACACCTCGTCCGGCGCTCGTCCGGCGTCGTGAGCGCGCTGAGCGCAGGCGGGTTCCGTCTTGCGCGTGGCCGGCACCAGCGGTAGATGCGCCGAGCCCTCCGGGAGGGGGAGCTTCGGGGTGCGTCTTCCACACCGCTTCCCCCGAGGACGCACCGTTCGGGATGGCGCGCCATCGTCCGTCAACAAGCTGACGAGGCCCGCGCCGCCCCCAAAGTCTCTCTTAGAATCAAGTACTTGGTGCCGCGGATCCTGAGCACGCAGCTTGCATAGGCGCCACTCGTCGTCGGCCGACCCTTGGCCGCTCGATCACCTCCTCGTCTGTTCGGAGCCCGAAATGAAGCGTTCGTCCTGTCTGTCGGTGTTGCTGGTTGGCCTGTCGCTGACCACCGCCTCCGCAGCCCTTGCGGCTCCGCCGACCGCGACCGACAACCAGCCTGTCAAGCGGGTCGCCCAGGCGCAGGATCCCGCGAGCGACACGACCGCGGCGAGCCCGGACGGCGCGGGCACGCCGCAGCCGGCGGTCAGCGTGGGGACGAGCCCGACGGCGCCGGCCGAGGACCGGGCCGCGGAGTCGGAGCCGGAGCCCGAGCAGAGGCCGGCCCCGCGTCCGTTCGCCGGATCGGCGCTCTACAACCAGAACAGCATGAGCACCAACACGGTGTTCCGGGGGCAGACGCAGTCGTACAACCCCACTGTCGCGAGCAACCTCTTCATCCTGCCGCGTTACGCGTTCAACGACTCGTGGCAGCTCCGCGGCCGCGTCATCATCAACTACGAGTACACGAACAGCGACACGACGACCTACCGCAACGAGCCGATGCTCAGCGACACGACGTTCTCGATGTTCTACCGGACGCTCCCGAAGCTTCCGCTCGGCATCATCCCGAACCTCGCGGTCAACGTCGCCTTGCCGACGTCGAAGCTTTCGCGCTCCCGCACGATGGTGGCCACGCCCGGCGCGACCCTCCAGCTCGTGCGACCGATCGAGCACATCCTCGGCGGCGAGGGCTTCCTGTTCGGCAGCGTGATCTACTCGCACCCGTTCTACACGTCGAAGAACGCGGTCGTCGTGGATCCTCGCCCCGCGGGCGCGTTCGCCTGCGCGGGCGGCGGGAACTGCTCGGACCTCCTGAACGGCTCGATGAACACGGCCAACGCGCTCTCGTACTTCCTCCTCTTCGAAATGGAGTGGGGGAAGTTCGCGCCGGCCGTCTACTACCTCGGCGCGACGCAGTGGAACTACGCGCCCGGCGAGGCTCGCAACCCCGTCGACGGCACGCCGGTCGGTCGTCCCGAGGGCTTCGAGCCGACGACGATGTCGCAGACGCACTACTTCAGCGCCTGGCTCGACTACAACTTCAACTCGTGGTTCACGGGTGAGGTCGGGTACATCAACTCGACGACCGCGCTGAATGGCGCCGGCCAGCGCTCCAACATCATCTTCAACCAGTACGCCGACACGCGTGTCTACCTCGGCTGCAGCATCCAGCTCGACAACCTCGTGAAGGCGATCCAGGGCGGCGACCACGGCGAGGCCGGTATCGTCCGCGCGAAGAACACCAAGCAGCCGATGTGGAACTTCTGAGCGCGTAGCTCGGCATCGGATCCCAGAGAGGGGAGCGACTCCGCGTCGCTCCCCTTTTTCGCGCCCGGCGAGCGCCGTCGGAGGAGCGCCGTCGGTGGGGCACGCGTCGTCGCGAATCGCGCGACGTCGCGCGAGTCGCCGACGTCGCGCGAGTTGCCGACGCTCGCGAATCGCGCGACGCTCGCGAGTCGCAAATCGTGGCTCGCGAATCGCGCGACGCTCGCGAATCGCGCGCGTCGGACGTTCGCCCGCCGCCGTCCAGCGGCGCGTGCAGCGGCGCTCGGGGCAGCCACCACGCCGGAGGACGACGTCGCGAGGCTCGAACGAGAAACGGCCGGGCCGCCCGAGAGCGGGCGCGCCGAGCCGTTCAGCGGGGCGGCTGAGGTGAGCCGCTCAGCGGATCGGGTTGGCCGCGAAGCGGCGCTCGAGCTCGTCGAGCGCGGCGGCGAGGTCGGTCGAGGCGCCCTTCCTCGCGACGGCGATGAGCGAGGGCGTGCTCGCCTCGTCGATGACGAGGATCGCCTTCGTCGCCTGCTCGCGAAACTCGGGGCCAAAGCGGACGTACGCGTCGACGAGCGTGCTAGCGGCGATGCTGCGCGTCGCCGAGGCCTCGCGCTGGTCCGACAGCGTCTTCCACGCCCAGGAGTTGCCGACGCCGCCGAGCGACTTCGCGATGATGCGCGCCGTCTCGTTGTCGGGGTTCTGCTGCAGGCGCTTCGCGAGGAAGCGCGCGGCGCTCTCGCGGCGGGCGTCGTGCATGCCGGAGAGGATCGCGCGCTCGCGGGCGTTGCCGGCGTCCGTGGTCTTCGCCTTGAGCGCGGCGGCCGTGAGGATGCCGAGCGACTCGTCGGTGCCGATGCGCGCCAGACCCTGGGCCGAGACGCGGACGGTCTGATCGTCGCGGCCGAGCTCGAGGAGCTTCGCGAGGACCGGAATGGCGCGCGGGTCGCGGATCGACCCGACCGACTCGATGAGGCCGAGGCGGAGCGCGGCGGCGGCGCTCGGCGGGAGGTCCGCGGGCGCGTGTGAGTCGAAGACCAGCGCCTCGAGCATCGGGTAGAGGGCGCGGTTGCCGAGCGGCTTGAAGTGCAACGTCAGCGGGATGCCCTGGGTGCGTGCGTTCGCGTCGAGCTCCTTCGCCTGGGCGGCGATGTCGGCGACGGCCTTGAAGAGCTCGGGCACCGTGGCGCGAGCCTTCTCGATCTCCGTCCGGAGCTCGTTCTGCGTCGCCGGAGCGAGCGCGCTCGCGTCGAGGCCGGCGCCGGCAGCGGAGGCGTTGCTGCTCATCCCGAGGAGCGCGAGCGAGAGGGCGATTCCAGCGATGGACTTACGTGCAATGTTCATGGTCTTCATCGTCCGCTCTCCCACCACTTGGCCTGAGGGATCTGCCTGGTCGCGTTCGTTCCGCAGTGAACCTCGCCGAGCTGACGGTGGTACGTGTCCCAGTCCTCGGCGTAGTGCACGATGACGTTGAACGGCGAGAGCGCCGCGGTCATCGCCTGCTTGAAGATGTCCTGGCCGTTGATCACCGGGCCGTGCGGGTCCGGCGACACGAAGCGCGTGTTCGAGATGTAGATGCCGTTCACCATGCCCGGCTGGTACGCGACCGACGCGCCGTTCAGGTCGTGGTGCAAGAACGGGATCTTGACGATCTCCGCGTTGGTGAGGCCGGTCTCGGCCTTGATGATCGCGACCTGCGCGTCGACCTCGACCGCGGCCTCGGCGTTGGCGGCCATGATGTCGGTGTCGGCGAGGAGCTGGTTGATGGTGATCTGCGCCGAGCGGGTGGGGCTCGCCCAGACCTTGCCGACGTGGAGCGACGTGCCGCCGCGGCCCGCGTTCGACTGCGTCTGGAGCATCGCCCGCGCCATCGGGGCGTCGTTGGCGAGCATCACCCAGCCGCGCGCGTTGTTCGCCTTCACGAACGAGACGGTCTCGTCGATGTGGCTGACGACGAGCCACGACGTGTCGACGTAGATGGGCGGCTGGACCTTCTGCGCCTCCATCATCTTGGCGAAGGACTTGTCCGGGTGCATCCGCGTGCTCGAGCCGCGGATGACGCGCCCGAGCGGGTAGCTCTTGCCGTTGAACGTGTACGGCGGGACGGTCTCGAGGTTGCCGAACGAGTTCAGCGAGTCGCTGACGCGCTCGGTGTTCGTCCGCGCGCTCTGCGGCGTGAACTGCTGGATGCCGGCGACGTCCTTGCCGCGGAGCGCCCAGACGACGGCGCCCGCGGGCCGGAGCGGGTTCGACGCGCTCGAGGAGTAGACGTTGGCCGAGCGGATGTTGACGCGGATGACGTGCTGCTTGCCGCCCGCCGCCGGCATCGACATGAACGCCGTCTCGAAATAGTCCTGGTTCCACGAGTCGGTCGTGTTTACGCCGCGCACCGCGGGCAGGCCGGCCGCGGTGAGCGCGGTCGCGAGGTCCGCGCGCATCGCCTGGTTGCCCTGGTTGTTGAAGACCGAAACCCAGGTCTGCTCGACCGGCAAGAGGTGGTGGTACGTGAGGAGCGGCGCGACGCGCATCCGGACCTTGTCCGACTTGGACTTGCCTTCGGCGTCGACGTCGAGCGTGATGTCGACGAAGCCGTCCCAGACGGCCGGATCGCGGACGATGTCCTTGCCCTCGATCGCGAGCTCGACGCCGCTCCGGATCTCCGCCGCGCTCAGCGTCATCCCGCTCTCGACGACGGTGAACGAGGAGCCCTTCACCTGGAAGAGGCGCACGTCGTCCTTCGCCGTCCACGAGATCGTCGCCTTGGCGTCGCTCGGGGCTTCGCCCCAGGGCTTCGTCTTGATCCGCGCGAGGTCCAGCGCGTCGTCCGGGCCGTTCACCTCGTCGTCGGCGGCGTCGTTGCACGCCGCGATCTGCGCGTCGGAGAGGTTCGCGCTGCAGACCTCCTCGTCGTCGTCGATGTTCGCGAGGAAGACCGCGCCGTGGTCGCCGTTCCAGGTCTCCTCGCCGTCGTCGTCGGCCTTGCCGTCGAACGAGATCGTGCCGTCGCGGTTCGCGTCGGCGCGGAGGTCGGCGACGATGCCGCCCGGCTCCTCCTCCGGATCCGTGTCGCCGGGATCCTCGTCCGGATCGCTGTCGCCCGGCCCCTTCTTGCCCGTCCCGGTGCCTTCGCCCGACGGATCTTCGCCGGGGGAGGTCGCGTTCGAGTCCGTTACCGTCTCCACGCCGCAGGCGACGAGGAAGAGGGCGCTGAAGAGGAAGATGCCGGGGACACGCCTCATGAAGTTTGCTCCGCTGAGGATTTCGAGACTTGGCCGCGGTCCGAGTACCGACGGCGCACGCAAGACGAGGTCAGGCGGTACGCTCGACGAGCGAAACCGCTGTAAGCTCAATAAGTTGAACGGCCGGGCTCCCGTCCGGCGCCACTGTACGTACTCCCCGTACGTTGTGTAACGCCGGCGGACTCTAGCAGGTGGTGGCGGTCGGACAAGGACGGCTCAGCCAATTGAGAGCCTGGCTCGTCGGGTTGTCGCCCGCGCCCGCGCGCGCCCGCCGATCGGACTCCGCCGTCAACGCGGTGCGCAAACTCAGCTTTATGCAGTTGTTCTCGCGGCTTAGGTCGCGATGCTAAGCAGCGCCAATGGAGAGGGTTGGAGTTCTTGGCATCGCGACGACCACGTTCGTGCTCGCACTCACGGCGGTCGTTGCCTGTAGTAGTTCGAACCGGAGCGGCTTCCGAGACGAGGCCGGACCGGGTGGCGGCGGGGGAGGAGACGACACGGGCGGCGGGATGGGGATCGACGGCGGCTTCGGGCCTCCGACGGCGAACCTCCCGGACGAGGACACGCGCGATCCGGTGGATTGCAAGGAGGCCGAGGAGCGCAAGTCGTACGTCGGCTGCGACTACTGGCCGACGATCACGCCGAACCCGGTCTGGTCGATCTTCGACTACACCGTGGTGGTCGCGAACACGGGCACGCACGACGCCGAGGTGAAGGTCACCGGGCCGTCGGGCGCCACGAAGGTCACGAAGGTCGAGGCGGGGGGCCTGAAGAAGGTCTACCTGCCCTGGGTCCGAGAGCTGAAGGGCCAGGACTTCAACGAGTGCACGTCGAGCCTCGCGACGGACACGTCCGCCGTGGTGCCGGGCGGCGCCTACCACCTGGTGAGCAGCACGCCCGTCATCGTCTACCAGTTCAACGCGCTGCAATACAAAGGCGAGGGCGGAGAGTCGCCGGAGGGCGGCCCCAAGGATTGGTCCACCTGTCCGGGCACGACGACCGGCTGCAGGCAGGGGCCGACCAGCCCGCCGGTGAAGTCGGGCTGCTTCTCGTTCTCGAACGACGCCTCGCTGCTGCTCCCGAGCACGGCGATGACGAACACCTACCGCGTCATGGGTCACCCGGGCGCGTCGGTGCCGGGCGTCTCGCGGATCGGGCTCGTCCCGACCGCGCTGACGGTCACCGCGACGCAGCCGAACACGTCGGTCGTCGTGGCGCTCTCCTCCACCGCGAGCATCATCGCCTCACGCGACGGCGAGGCGGTCGCGCGGACGGAAGGCGGGCAGACGATGACGTTCTCGCTCCCGAAGGCCGGCGACGTCCTCCAGCTCATCACCGAGAGGGGCGACTCGTACGACTTCAGCGGCTCGCTCGTGCGCTCGACGAAGCCCGTGCAGGTCATCACGAGCGTCCCGTGCATCGCCATCCCGACCAACAAGCCCGCGTGCGACCACATCGAGGAGACGGTGCTCCCCGCCGAGACGCTCGGACGGCACTACGTCGTGACGCCGCCGACGGGCCCGAAGGGCGAAGCGGTGCGCCACA
Organism: Labilithrix sp.; assembly: GCA_019637195.1. Classification (GTDB taxonomy): domain Bacteria; phylum Myxococcota_A; class Polyangia; order Polyangiales; family Polyangiaceae; genus Labilithrix. Next base: position 72,775 of record JAHBWA010000025.1, read on the forward strand.
AGGTGCGGCTCTACGGGAACAAGGACGGGACCACGCTCACCTACCGGCCCTCGAAGCCCGCCGCGTGCCCCGACACGCTCTCCGCGGGTGAGACGGCGGACTGCGAGCTCGTCGACGACGCGTTCGAGGTGCTCGGCGACCACGAGTTCGGCGTCGCCACCTTCCTCCTCGGCGCGAGCGTCTACGATCCGACGAACAAGGACCGGCGCGGCGATCCGAGCCAGAGCTTCGTCTCCGGCGTCGAGCAGTTCCGGACCAGCTACGTCCTGCTCGCGCCGAACGACTACCCCGTCCTCTACGCCGACGTCACGTCGACGGTCGACGCGGAGATCGAGCTCGACGGGGCGCCGGTGCCCGCGCCGTGGACGATGATCGGCGAGGGCCCGTTCGGCGTTCAGCGCGTCGACCTGACGAAGAGCGGCGTCGACGGCGCACACACGCTCACCGCCAAGCGGCCGGTCGGGGTCCAGGTCATCGGGTTCGGAGACAACACCAGCTTCCAGTACCCCGCCGGGCTGAACCTGAAGATCATCGCGCCGCCTCCCACGACGAAGTAGCGCGCCGCGGGCGCCTTCGCCCGTCGTCATGACGGGTGAAGGCGCGCGGCGAGGCGACGACGCCGGTGGCCGCGCGCCTCGCGCGTACGGCCGCCGAGCGTTTCTCCGGGTCGGCGCGCGCTGCCGCGCCGAGCGTCTCGCGCGCCAGCCGAGCGTCTTGCGAGCCGGAGGAGACGCGCGCGGCAGTTGGGAGAGCTCGACCGGAGTGATAAGAAGCTTCCATGCGGGCATCCTTCCTTGGCGTCGTCGCGTCCACCTTCGTCCTCGGCCTCGCGGCGGTCGTCGCGTGCGGCTCCAATCGCGACGGATTCGACCCCGCTGCCGACGCGGGGCCGATCGGCGACGACGCGAGCAGCGGGTTTCTGCCGGTCGACGGCGGCTTCGGCGGAGACGCCGGCGAGCCCGATCTCCCGCCCGGCGAGACGCGCGATCCGGTCGACTGCGAGGAGGCGAAGACCTCGAAGTCGTACGTCGGCTGCGACTACTGGCCGACGATCACGCCGAACGCGGTGTGGTCGATCTTCGACTACGCCGTCGTCGTCGCGAACACCGGCACGAAGAACGCCGACGTGACGGTGACCGGACCGAACGGGGTCGACAAGCAGGTGACGGTCCCGCCGGGCGAGCTCCGGAAGATCGTCCTCCCGTGGGTGCCGTCGCTGAAGGGGCCCGACTTCGACGAGTGCACGTCGTCTTCGCCCCTCGCGAGCTCGGTGGTGGTGAGCCAGGGCGCTTACCACCTCGTCAGCTCGACGCCCGTGATCGTCTACCAGTTCAACGCGCTCCAGTACAAAGGCGAGGGCGGCGAGGGACCCGACGGCGGCGTGAAGGACTGGTCGACGTGCCCGGCCTCGTCGTGCGCGCAGTCGATCGAGTGCTTCTCGTACTCGAACGACGCGTCGCTGCTCCTGCCGAGCACGGCGATGACGAACAACTACCGCGTCACGGCCTTCAAGGGCGTCGCGCCGATCTTCCTCCTCAGCCCGGGCATCACCACCGCCCTGTCGGTGACGGCGACGCAGCCGAACACGGAGGTGACGCTCACGCTCTCGTCGACCGCGTCCGTGCGGGCGTCGACGAACGGCCAGGCGATCCCCTCCAGGGCTTCGGGCACGCTCACGCTCACGCTCGCGAACGCCGGCGACGTCGCCGAGTTCGTCACGGACTCGCGCCGGGACTTCAGCGGCTCGCTCGTCCAGAGCGACAAGCCCGTGCAGGTGATCTCGAGCATCCCGTGCATCAGCATCGGCGGCCCCGCCTGCGATCACATCGAGGAGACGGTGCTGCCGGCCGAGACGCTCGGCAAGCGCTACGTCGTCGCGCAGCCCACCGGCCCGAAGGGCCAGCCGGTCGGTCACCACGTGCGCCTCTTCGGGAACCAGGACGGCACCACGCTGACGTACGCGCCGTCGAAGCCCGCGAACTGCCCCACCACGCTCAACGCCGGGCAGATCGGCGAGTGTGACATCGTCAACGCCACGTTCGAGGTCACCGGCGACAAGGAGTTCGGCGTCTCGACGTTCCTCCTCGGCGCCAGCGTCTACAACGACCCCAAGGGCGATCCGTCGCAGACCAACATCGCCTCGATCGAGCAGTTTCGCACGAAGTACGTCTTCCTCGCGCCGAGCGACTACCCGGTCCTCTGGGCGGACATCACGGCGACCGAGGACGCGCAGATCGAGCTCGACGGCGCCGCGCTCACCGTCCCGTGGACGCAGATCGGCCCGGGGCCCTTCGGCGTCTACCGCGTGGACCTCACGAAGAGCGGGCAGGACGGCGCGCACACGCTCACGGCCAAGAAGCCCGTCGGCGTCCAGGTCATCGGCTTCGGCGACAACACGAGCTTCCAGTACCCCGCCGGGCTCAACCTGAACCTCATCGCGCCGCCGCCGCCGCCGCCGAAGTGATCCGCCGCGCCGCGCCTCGGCGCGGCGCCGATCGGAATCCCGGTGAAAAGAGGTGCGCCGGCCCCGGGGCCGGCGCCGCCTCTGGAAACCGCCGGAACGAAGGGGTAAGACCGCGGCCATGGACATCGGCAAGCAGCTCGCGGCGCTCGACCTCGATCCGAAGACCTTCGCGGAGGGCTCCGCCGGCGCAGACGCGCGCACGCTCGTCGCGCGCTCGCCGATCGACGGCTCGGTCACGGCGCGCGTCGCCGCCGACGACGCGGCCGCCGTCGACGCCGCCATCGGCCGCGCCCACGCCGCGTTCCTCGAGTGGCGGAGCGTGCCGGCGCCGCGGCGCGGCGAGCTGATCCGCCTCTTCGGCGAGGAGCTTCGCCGCGAGAAGGACGCGCTCGCGAGCATCGTGACGGTCGAGGCCGGCAAGATCGTCGCCGAGGCGCGCGGCGAGGTGCAGGAGATGATCGACATCTGCGACTTCGCCTGCGGCCTGTCGCGCCAGCTCTACGGCCTGACGATCGCCTCCGAGCGGCCCGGCCACCGCATGAGCGAGACGTGGCACCCGCTCGGCGTCGTCGGCGTCATCAGCGCCTTCAACTTCCCGGTCGCCGTCTGGGCGTGGAACTTCACGCTCGCCGTCGTCTGCGGGAACTCGGTCGTGTGGAAGCCGTCCGACAAGACGCCGCTCACGGCGGCCGCGTGCCAGGCGCTCTTCCTCCGCGCGTGCAAGCGCTTCGACGACGGCGCCGCGCCGTCGGTCGCGTCGCGGCTCTCCGAGGTCGTGCAGGGGAAGGCGGACGTCGGCGAGCGCCTCGTCGACGATCGGCGCGTGGCGCTCGTCAGCGCGACGGGCTCGACCCGGATGGGCCGGGCGGTCGCGCCGCGGGTCGCTGCTCGGTTCGGACGCTCGTTGCTCGAGCTCGGCGGCAACAACGCGATGATCGCCGCGCCGTCGGCCGATCTCGAGCTCGCGACGCGCGCGGTCCTCTTCAGCGCGGCCGGCACGTGCGGGCAGCGCTGCACGACGCTCCGGCGCTTGATCGCCCACGAGAGCATCCGCGACGAGCTCACGTCGCGCGTCGAGCGCGCCTACGGGCAGATCCGCGTCGGCGATCCGCGCGACGCCGCGACGCTCGTCGGGCCGCTCATCGACGGCGCGTCGTTCGAGGCGATGCAGGCGGCGCTGGCCCGCGCCAAGCAGGCCGGCGGCGAGGTCGTGGGCGGCGAGCGCGTGTCGGTCCCGGGGTGCGACGGCGGGTTCTACGTCCGCCCGGCGATCGTCCGCATGCCCTCTCAGGCGGACATCGTGAAGGAGGAGACGTTCGCGCCGATCCTCTACGTGATGGGCTACCGCGAGCTCGACGAGGCGATCGCGATGCAGAACGACGTGCCGCAAGGGCTCTCGTCGTGCATCTTCACGAACGATCTGCGTGAGGCCGAGCGCTTCCTCTCGGCGGTCGGCAGCGACTGCGGGATCGCGAACGTGAACATCGGCCCGAGCGGCGCCGAGATCGGCGGCGCGTTCGGCGGCGAGAAGGAGACCGGCGGCGGTCGTGAGTCTGGCTCGGACTCTTGGCGCAGCTACATGCGCCGCGCGACGAACACGGTGAACTATTCGAAGGACCTGCCGCTCGCCCAGGGCATCGTCTTCGGCTGAGCGAAGGCGCCGTTTCGCGTCGACGCGTCGTTTCGCGTCGGCGCTCCGCGCGATGCCGACCTCCTGCGACCGTCGCGGCTCGCCGCGCGGCGCCGCCGCGCGTCTTTCACGATCGCGGTGCCCTGCGATCCGTGGTGTCGCCGGTTCCGGCGCTCGTCGTACGGACAATCCAGCTACGAATTCAAACACTTGGCGGCAGCTCTGGCGCGCGCGCAGGTTTGGGTTGGACACCTGCCTACATGTGAGTCATATGTAAGTCCTAGCTCGACAGGAACCACGGAAGACCCATGAAGCTCCGCTCCCTCTCCCTCTCGCTCCTCCTCTCTCTCGCTGCGGCGGCCACGGGCTGCGCCGGTGAGGTCGCCGACAACACGACGACCAACGACGAGAACGAGATCGTCAACGTCCCACAAACCGACGTGGAGCGGCAGTCGATCGGCAACTGCTGGCTCTACGCCCACGCGAGCTGGGCGGAGTCGATGCACAAATCGGCGACCGGCGAGGACTTCGACGTCTCGCAGTCGTACTGGACGTACTGGCACTGGTTCGATCAGATCGCGGGCGGGTACTCCTCGCAGATCTCGACCGGCGGCAACTACACGACCGCGAACAACATCGTCCGCAAGTACGGCCTCGTGGCGGAGAAGGACTTCATCTTCGCCGACACGCTGAACGAGATGTCGAACCGGCAGAAGACGGCGCTCGACGCCCTGAACCTGTCGCTCAAGTCCGGCGCGCTGCAGGAGCCCTCCGCGCGCCGCGACAAGAAGAAGCTCCGCGAAGAGATGGACCGCGCCTGGGGCCTCTCGGCCGAGCAGAGCGCGATGCTCGATCAGGTCTTCGGCGAGACGGTGTCGCGCACGCTCACCGGCTCCGCCAGCGTCGCCGGGACGCCGATCATCCGGGCGCAGGACTTCGACGTCAGCTACTCCTCCGGCCCGAACCGCGCCCGCCAGACGCGAAAGCTCTCGCAGGCGATGAGCGAGTGGCGCCAGGTCTACTACTCGAGCGGCGATCGCCGCGGCTTCCTCCAGCGCGTGCAGCGGGCGCTGCACGCCGAGCAGCCGGTGATCATCACGTGGTTCGTCGACTTCAACGCGATGGAGAACCGCGAGGGCGAGCTCCGCGGCTCCTTCAACATGAAGACCCTCGGCGACTTCGGCCCGGGCAGCCAGGGTGGTCACATGACCGTGCTCCAGGACTACCAGGCGAAGCTCGCCGACGGCACGGTCCTCGAGGCCGGCGTGACGCTCGACCCGACCAAGCGCAGCGACAAGCGGCTGCTCGACCGCGCGCTCGACACGCGCACCCAGATCCAGTTCCTCCGCGTGAAGAACTCGTGGGGCTCCGCCCGCGTCGACCGCGCCTTCGCGCCCGGCATGCCCGGCTACCACGATCTCTACCTCGACTACCTGAACGGCCCGGTGAAGCGCTGCACGACCAAGGCGGACGGCTCGACGGACACGTCGAACTGCCCGTTCGATCACACGCCGCTGCAGAACGTCGTCCTGCCACCGGGCTACTGATCGCATGGATCTCCGAGCGTGACCGGCGCGCCCGGTCGCGCCGGCGCCGAGCCGGCACGCCGGGTTTGTGCCGCGCGAGACAACGCGGCATCCTAGCGGCGTGCTTCGGCGCCGATCGCTCGGGTCCTCGTTCGCGCTGACGCTCGCGCTGGCGGCCGCGTGCAGCGACGATCCCCCGCCCGCGGCGCCGTCGGGGCCGTGCATCCCACCTCCGAGGCCTGTCGGCGCGCAGGTCGCGCTCGCGCCGGCGCTCGGGGACCTCCGGTTCACCGCGCCGATCGAGCTGATCGAAGGCCCGGGCCGGCGCTCCTACGTCGTCGAGCAAGGCGGCGTGGTGAAGGCCGTCGCGCCCGGCGGGGGCGCGCCCAGCGTCGCGCTCGACATCTCGGGTCGGATCGTCGCGGGCGGCGAGGCCGGGCTCCTCGGGCTCGCGTTCGATCCGAAGTTCGCCGAAAACGGCTTCGCTTATCTGTATTTTACAGAGAACATCGATCCCAAGCCCGGCGTCGTCTTCCAGGACATCGTCGCGCGCGTGACGAGCGCCGACGGCGGCGCGACCTTCGATCCTGCGACGATCGAGATCCTGCTCGCGGTCGACGATCCGTTCGCGAACCACAACGGCGGTCACCTCGCGTTCGGCCCCGACGGCATGCTCTACGTCGGGATCGGCGACGGCGGCTCGAGCGGCGATCCGCAGGGCAACGCGCAGAACACGGACACGCTCCTCGGCAAGCTCCTCCGGATCGACCCGCACGGCGGCGCGCCGTACGGGATCCCGGCGTCGAACCCGTTCGCCGCCGGCGGCGGGCGCCCCGAGATCTACGCCTACGGCTTCCGCAACCCGTGGAAGTTCAGCTTCGACATGCTGACGGGGGACCTGTGGCTGGCGGACGTCGGGCAGAGCCGCTACGAGGAGATCAACCGCGTCGTCCTCGGCGGCAACTACGGCTGGAACATCCGCGAGGGGAAGCACTGCTACGAGTCGCCGGGCTGCTCGACCGACGGGCTCATCGATCCGGTCGCCGAGTATCCGCGCTCCGAGGGGATCAGCGTCACCGGCGGCTACGTCTACCGCGGCAAGTCCATCCCGTCGCTCGAGGGCCACTTCGTCTACGGCGACTTCGGCACGGGCAACATCTGGGGCTTCGACGGGCTCGGGCAGACGAAGGGGGCGCTCTTGACGCCCTCGAACCTCAAGATCTCGTCGTTCGGGCAGGACGCCGACGGCGAGGTCTACGTCGTCGACTACGCCAGCGGAGCGGTGAAGAAGCTCGTGGCCGCGGACGCACCCGAGCCCGAGCTGCACCTCACCGGAGAGCGGCTCGGAGAGACAGGCTGCGTCGATCCGCGGAACCCGGCGCGCGCGCCGGCGACGGCGATCGCCTACAGCGTGAACAGCCCGCTCTGGTCCGACGGCGCGGACAAGTCGCGGTGGCTCTTCGTCCCCGAGGGGGAGAAGATCGGCGTCGGTGCCGACGGTGACTTCGACGTCCCGCCGGGGAGCGTCGCCGTCAAGACGTTCACCGTGCTCGGCAAGCGCGTCGAGACGCGCCTCTTCGTGCGCTACGACGACGGCGGGTGGGCCGGCTACTCGTACGAGTGGGCCGACGATCAGAGCGACGCGTTCCTCCTCACCGAGGGCAAGACGAAGGAGCTGCCGGGCGGCGGCGCCTGGTACTTCCCGTCGCGCAGCGAGTGCTTCGCGTGCCACACGCCGTCGGCGGGTTTCACCCTCGGGCTCGAGGCGCGGCAGCTCCATCGCCAGGACGGAGGGGACGTGCTCGACTGGTTCGCCGGCGTGCTCGCGGCGCCGATCGCGCGTGACGCGTTCCCGCCGCTGGCGGCGGCGGACACGGAGGGCGCGTCGGTCGAGGCGCGCGCGCGCGGCTACCTGCACGCGAACTGCTCGGCGTGTCACCGCGAGGGCAGCGGCGCGGGTGCGGCGACGCTCGATCTCCGGATCGACCGCGCGCTCCACGAGACGAGGACGTGCGGCGTCGCCCCTCAGGCGGGCGACCTCGGCGTCGCGGAGTCGAAGATCGTCGCGCCGGGCGATCCCGGCCGCTCGACGCTCGCGCTCAGGATGCGCGCGCTGGACGAGAGCCGGATGCCGCCGCTCGCGACCCGCATCGTCGACGAGGCCGGCGCGGCGGCCGTCGAGGCGTGGATCCGCGAGCTCGGCGACTGTCCCTGACGCCGCCCGGACGCGCGCGAGCTCGGCCTTGCCTGAAAACGACCGGCCGGGCGACGCCGTGCGCTATACGGTCGCCCAGCAATGGAGAAGCTCACTCCCGACGAGGTGCGAGACCTCATCGCGAAGCTCGAGGCGATCGTCGAGGACCGCCTGGTGCTCTCGGAGGTCGATCACGACACGCGCATCGCGCTCCTCAAGGTCGCCGGGCGCCTCTCCCGTCCCACGCGCGACGAGAGCGCGCGCACCGCCAAGGCGATCCGCGCGCTCGATCGCCGGCGAGCTCTGGATCGCGATCGCGCGGTGCGCGCCGCCACCGAGATCCGCGCGGCGCGGCGCGCCGAGGTCTTCACCGCTCCGCCGCAGCTCGTCTCGGCCCCCGTGGGCGACGGCGACGATCCGGGCGCCGGCGAGCTCCACAAGCCGCGCCTCTGCTACGTCTGCAAGGCGAAGTTCCAGAAGGTGCACTTCTTCTACGACGCGATGTGCGCGCCGTGCGCCGAGCTCAACTACGAGAAGCGATTCCAGACCGCGTCGCTCGTCGGCCGGATCGCGCTGATCACCGGCGCGCGCGTGAAGATCGGCTACCAGGCGGCGCTCATGATGCTGCGCGCGGGCGCGCGCGTGATCGTCACCACGCGGTTCCCGCGCGACGCCGCCGCGCGCTACACGCGCGAGCCGGACTTCGTCGATTGGCAGGAGCGGCTCGAGATCCACGGCCTCGATCTCCGGCACTCGCCGAGCGTCGAGATCTTCGCGCGCTACCTCACGCAGACGAAGCCGCACCTCGACATCCTGATCAACAACGCCGCGCAGACGGTCCGGAGGCCGCCGGCGTTCTACGCGCACCTGCTCGACCTCGAGCGCCGTCCGTTCGCGGAGCTGACGCCGAACGTGCAGGCCGTGCTCGGCAACCACGAGGCGTGCAAGCGCGCGATCGCCACGGGGCCCTCGCTCGAGCCGGCCGAGCACGCGCTCGCCGGCGCCGGAGACGCGAACGCGGGGTTCGTCGCGTGGAGAGGGGAGGGGCCGGCGACCGGGATCCGGGCCTCCGCCGAGCTCGCGCAGATCCCCTGCGCCTTCGACGAGGCGGGACGCGACGGGGAGCTCTTCCCGCTCGGCCGCGTCGACGCGGACCTACAGCAGATCGATCTCCGCGCGATGAACAGCTGGCGCATGACGCTGAGCGAGGTGCCCGCCGCCGAGATGCTCGAGGTGCAGCTCGTGAACGCTGTCGCCCCGTTCATCCTCTGCGCGCGGCTGAAGGCGCTGATGCTGCAGAGCCCGAGCGCGGAGCGGCACATCGTCAACGTGTCGGCGGTGGAGGGCCAGTTCGCGCGTCACAAGAAGACGGACCGGCACCCCCACACCAACATGGCGAAGGCCGCGCTCAACATGCTGACGCTCACCAGCGCGCGCGACTACGCCGCGCAGGGGATCTTCATGAACGCGGTCGACACCGGGTGGGTGACCGACGAGGACCCGGCGGCGCTCTCGCAACGCAAGCGAGACGATCACGACTTTCAGCCGCCGCTCGACATCGTCGACGGCGCGGCTCGCGTCTGCGATCCCTTCTTCTCGAGCCTCCTCACGGGCCGCCACGTGTGGGGCAAGTTCCTCAAGGACTACGCCGAAGCCGAGTGGTGACGCCCGCGCCGCGCGTCCAGCTCTCCACTCTCGCGCGCTCAGCTCCGGCCGGGTGTCGGCGCGGCGCCCTTCTTCGGGAGCGGCGGCGGCGCGCCGGGCTTGGGCTGCTCCGAGACGACCGGCGGCGGCTCGGGCCACTCGAGCGCGGACGGCTTCTCCGGCACGTCGGAGGCCGCCCAGCCCTCCTGCACCGAGGCGGGCGCAGCGTCGGCGCCGGGAGTGCCGAGCATCTCCATCATCTTCGCGCGAGCCTCGACGAGCTTCGGGCTCTCCGAGCCGCTCCAGACGCCGGGGTCCTGCGCGCTCGGCGTCGCGGGGGCGTCTTCGTCCGCCGCGTCGATCGCCGGGATGTCCGGGATCGCGACTGGGAGGCCGGAGTCGGGGCCCTTCTCGTCGTCGGACGCCGTCGGCGCCTCGGTGCGAGCCTCGTGCGGCGTCCGCGCGGAGGTCGCCGCCGCGTCGTCCTTCTTGTCCTTGTCCTCCGGCGTTTCGGCGACGAGGCCGGCCTTCTTGGCGAAGGCGTCGAGCGCGAAGAGCAGCGCGTCCTGCGCGGTCTTCGCGAGGATCGTCTCCCACCCGAGCGCGCTGACGAGGCCGGCGGGCGAGCCGTCTCCCGA
>JAHBWA010000250.1 GCA_019637195.1 Labilithrix sp.
CGGCACCCCGCTCGGGATCGTCCACCGCGACCTCTCCCCCCAGAACGTGATGGTCGGCTACGCCGGAGAGCTGAAGCTCATCGACTTCGGCACCGCGCGCGGCCACAACCGTCGTTGTCACACCGTCGCCGGTGTCGTCTTCGCCAAGCCGGGCTACGTCGCTCCCGAGGTCGCCCGCCAGCAGGTCGGCGACGGGCGCATCGACGTCTACGCGATGGGCGTGATGCTCTGGGAGCTCTGCGCGGGCAAGCGCCTGCTCTCGGGCGACGCGCAGAGGCACCTCGAGGAGGTCGCGGCGGGCAAGTTCGACGTCCCGCTCCTCGCGTCGACGCGGGGTGTCCCGAAGGAGCTCGACGAGATCATCCAGAAGCTGTGCAAGAACGATCCCGACGATCGCTACGCCAGCGCTGCCCACGCCTCGACCGATCTCGCGCGCGTCCTCGCGCAGGCGCCGGCCGGCAAGGGCGGTGAGCGCAGCGTTCGCTCGCGCATCTCCTCGCTGATGCGCGCGCTCTGGCCGCACGAGCCCGCGCGCCTCCGCGCGGAGTTCGCGAAGCTCTTGAAGCAGGCGCGGGCGCTCCGTCCGGTCACTCCGGAGACGCCGGCGTCCGAGCGCTCGATGCAGATCGCGTCCGCGACGGCGACGAGCGATCCGTCGATCCTCGCGGGGACCTCGTACCGCCTCGTGAAGAAGATCGGCGAGGGCGCGAGCGGCGAGGTCTTCGAGGCCGAGCACGTCGAGCTCGGGCGAAAGTACGCGGTCAAGGTGCTCTCGGCCGCGCACGCCGCCGCGAGCGACTCGGTGGAGCGCTTCCGGCGCGAGGCGCGGGCGATCGCGTCGCTCTCGCACCCGAACCTCGTGAGGCTGCACGACTTCGGCAAGTCGCTCGACGGTCGCGTCTTCCTCGTGATGGAGCTGCTCGACGGCAAGACGCTCGACGTCCACGCCGAGCGCGGTGGAGGTGAGCGCGGAGGCTTGCCGTGGCGCGAGGCGACCACGCTCGCGATCCAGGTCGCGCGCGCGCTCGAGGCCGCGCACCACGCCGGGCTCGTGCACCGGGACCTCAAACCGCAGAACCTGTTCCTCACCTCCGACGGCGAGCTAAAGCTCCTCGACTTCGGTGTCGCGATGGCGCTCGCCGATACGGCCGACTCCGAGAAGCGGCAGAAGGGCTTCGCCGTGTTCGGCACGCCCGAGTACATGTCTCCGGAGCAGGTCGCCGGCGAGCCCGTCGACGCGCGCTGCGATCTCTACGCGCTCGGCTGCGTCCTCTACGAGCTCGTCACCGGTACGCGGCCCTTCGAGGGCTCGCCGGTCGTGGTGATGGGCAAGCAGCTCCGCGAGCAGCCGGAGAAGCCGCGGACCCGCGCGCCCGAGCGCGGCCTCCCGGGCGACGTCGAGAGCGTCATCATGACGGCGCTCGCGAAGTCGAAGGAGGATCGCTACCCGACCGCGCTCGCGATGCGCGAGGCGCTCGAGCGCGCGCTCGTCGCCCCCGACCGCCGGCGCTCGCGCGCGAAGAAGCTTGCCTCGTTCGCCGTCCTCGCGTCGCTCGGCGTGCTCGGCGCGGCCGGCTTCAAGGAGCACGGGCAGACCCTCCGCGATCTCGTCCGGCCCCGCGCGGCCGAGATCGCGGTGGTCTCCGTCGAGTCGCTGCCGGAGGCGGCGCCGCTCGAGCCGGCGCTCGTGGCGCCCGAGGAGGCGACGCCGCCCGAGCCCGAGCTCGCTGCCGCGGAGGTCACGGGCGCGGAGCTCGCCAGCGCGGAGGCCGCCGAGGGGGCGCCCGCGTCCGCCGGCGCGCTCGAGGGCGAGGGCGCGAACGTCCCGTCCGTCATCGTCCCGGCGAAGACGGGCGACGCTCCGGTCTCGCGTCCCGTCAAGACGGCCTCCGTCGCGCCGCCGAGCCACGGCTCGTCCTCGCGGGGCCGCGACGACGCGCGCGTCGCCTCGAGCGCGACACCCTCGGAGACCCGGGCGGACGACGCCGCGAAGGCGCGGCGCGAGAGCCGGCCGTCCTCGCTGCTGACGCGCGCCTCGGCGAGGCACGAGGACGCCGACGCGAAGTCGAAGCTCGCGGACGCGCGCTCGCGCGCGAAGGAGCGGCCGACCGATGCGCGCGCGCTCCGCGCCTGGGCGACCGCGGCCATCCAGGCGGGCGAGACGCGCGAGGCGCGGCGCGCCGCCGAGGCCTGGGCGATTCACGACGGGAGCGCCGAGCCGCGCCTCTTCCTCGCCGCCGCGCTCGAGGCGAGCAGCCGGCGACGCGAGGCCCGCGCGGTCCTCGAGGAGTGGCTCGCGAACCATCCGGACACCCCGGAGGCGCGCAAGATGCTCCAGCGCCTCGGCGCGTCGCCCGAGCCGGCGATCAAGCGAGGCGGCCGTGCGCGGTCGTCGTCGTCGTCGTCGTCGTCGGCACGTGCGCCGGGGCGCACGCCGCTGCACCCGCCGGACCCGGTCGCGGACGGCGAATAGGCGGGCCGCGACGCCGCAGCCGCGCGGCTCGTGGCGCGTTGGACCGGATCGCGTCCCAGCCGCTGTCGCTCGCCACCGCTCCGTCGCGCGGAGGCCCGCGCGCGGGCGACGCCGAGACGCGATCGAACGGCTCGGCGGGCCGCGTCGCCAGCGCCGAGAGGCATCGCTGCGCGCCGCCCGTGCGACGACGGAGGCGGAGGCGCGGTGACCGTCCGCCGAGGCTCGCGCGCCGATCGAGGCGTGGTCGTTGCCGGTCGCTCTTCGCCACGGATCGGCGGCGTGCACCGGTGGTCACGTCCAGCCGTCCGAGCGCTGCCGCGACGGCGCGGCACGGTCGATGCTCGGCGCGCGGCCCCACTCGGAGGAGCTGAACCATGAAACTCGAAACTCGGTTGGCGGTGTGCGGCGTCGTCGTCTCGGTGCTGGTCCTCGCTTGCGGCAGGGAGCGAGGCGAGCCTGCCATGACGACGACGACCACCGGCGCGCTCTCGCACGACGACGCGGTCATGCGGCTCGCGGCGGCGCGGTGCGACCGCGAGGTGTCGTGCAATGACATCGGCGCCGGCAAGAAGTACGCGGATCGCGACGCCTGCATGCGGGAGGCGGGACAGAACGCGCGCGGGACGCTCCGCGTCGACGAGTGCGCGACGCTCGATCAGGCGAAGCTGTCCTCGTGCCTCAACGACATCAAGAACGAGCGCTGCAGCAACCCGCTCGACTCGCTCGATATCGTGACGTCGTGCACGCGCAGCAAGCTGTGCGTCGAGAAGTGATCGACGCGTCGTGACGGGTCGAGCGTGTGGTCATCGACCACCGGCGGGGCGCGGCGCGATCGGGCGAGGGCGCGCCTCCGCCGCGGTCGCGTTGCGACCTCGGCGCGCTGCGCTCGCCGCGCGCCGGGCGTGGGCGCCACCGCGAGAGCGTGGCGCGCCGCCTGGGGCGAGACGTCGACGCGGCCGGTCTGCCGTCGACACGCGGCTGGCTCGCCTACGCGCAGTGGCGCGGGCGGGGGCACCGAGCGAAGTTCGCGAATCCGCTGAGCTTTCGTGGCGGTGTCCCGTGAGACTGGTCCCCCGGGTGCAGAGCGAGCCGGCGGGAGGTAGCTCGACATGTTCAAGCTCCATCGTTCTTCGAAAGGTTGTGTTCCTTTGATCTCGGTCGCGCTCTTCGGCCTCGGGCTCGTGCTTGGAGGCTGCTCGGGCGCGGACCAAGGGGAGAGCTCGCCGCTCGTCGCGGGCGAGCCCGCTCCGGACCAGACGCTGATCAACCCCGGCGCCGAGCCGCCGGCCTCCGAGCCGGAAGCGGCGTCCGCCGTGGCCGATCCACCCGCGGCCACGACGCCGGAGACCGACCCCGCGGCGGAGCCGGAGAAGCCCGCCGAGGAGACGCCGCCCGTCGAGGAGACGCCCCCCGCGGAGGAGCCGCCGCCGTTCGAGCCTCCGCAGCTCCCGCAGTTCGATAATCCGCTTCAGAACCCGAACCAGAACCCGTTCCAGAACCCGAACAACCCGCTTCAGAACCCGAACAACCCGAACCAGAACCCGTTCCAGAACCAGAACCCGTTCCAGAACCCGAACAACCCGCTTCAGAACCCGAACCAGAACCCGTTCCAGAACCAGAACCCGTTCCAGAACCCGAACCAGAACCCGTTCCAGAACCCGAACAACGGGCTGCAGAACCCGCTGCAGAATCAGCTCAACAACCTCGGGATGAACAACCCGGCGGTGAACCCGGCGCTCAACCCGGCGCTCAACCCGGCGCTCGGCTTCGGCGGCTTCGGTGGACGCGGTGCCCTCGGCGGTCTGGGGGGCTTCGGTGGCCTCGGTCTCGGCGCGGGCGGCTGCGGCTTCGCCTGCCTCTGACGCGCGAGCGACCGTCGTCGGGGCGAGCTCGGGACGAGGCCTTCGGCCCGACCGAGCTCGCCCTCGCGCGCGGGTATCGCGTAGCGGGACGTCGCTCTCCGCCTTACACGGAGCTGCGCTTCGTGGGTTCGCGCGCCGCAGCGCGTGGGTCTCCTTCACGTCGCGAGATCGCGGCGCGACCTTGTTTTGATTGTCGATGGTGCCGGCACCCGGTTCGATGCGGGGATGAGCGTCGACCGAACGGGCCCGCTGGCTTTTCTCGCGAGGACGGCGGGCAGCGCCGCGGTCGTCGCGCTCGGCGTGCTCGCGTGCGGCGGCGCCACCGAGGGGGGCTCGACGCCGCCGAGCGACGACGCGCCTTCGCGCTCGACGCCGCCGAGCAGCGCCACGCCGGGCGGCTCTCCCGGGGCGCCGGACACGCAGAGCCCGCCGGGGCCGCCGGGGCCCCCGCCGTCGGGGCCGCCGCCGTCGCCCGCCCCGCCGACCGCCGCGGACTGCTTCCAGGACATCGCGGGATCGACCCCGGGGCCCGACTACGACAAGCACAAGCCGACGATCGCGAAGAGCTGCGCCGGGACGCATCACCAGACGATCGCCGGCGTCGAGAAGGTCGTCTTCCTCGGCGACTCGGTCACGGTCGGGACGCCGCCGACGCCGCAGAAGGACTTCTACCGCACGCGGCTCGAAGCGACGCTCAAGCAGAAGTTCGGCGCCGGGCTCGAGGTCGCGAGCTGCGCGGAGTGGGGCGCGCGCGTCGACGACTTGCTCGAGGGCGGCAAGCAGATCGAGGCGTGCTTCCCGAGCGGCGTCGAGAACAAGAAGACGCTCATCGTGATGACGAACGGCGGCAACGATCTCGCGGCGTGGGCGAAGAGCAAGCTGTCGACGGCGGCGGCGATGGCCGAGGCCGACGCGGCGCTCGACCTCCTGCGCGACGCGGTCGAGTGGCTCAAGTCGCCGGCGCACTTCCCGAACGGTTCGTTCGTCGTCTTCGCGAACGTCTACGAGTACACCGACACTTCGGGCAACCTCGCGAGCTGCCCGGCGGCTTCGCTGTCCGGCCTCAGCGGGACCTGGCCGGAGGGGATCCCCGCGCTCGTCCACTTCGAGGAGGGCTTCATGAAGGTCGCCGTCGACACCCAGACCGACCTCATGTTCCTCTTCGAGCACTTCTGCGGGCGCGGCTTCAAGCGGCGCGACGCGAACCTCCAGTGCTACCGCGGTCCGGACGCGCCGCTCTGGTTCGATCTGAGCTGCATCCATCCGACCCCGGCGGGGCACGAGCAAATCGCGTTGCAGTTCGCCAAGGTCATCGACGGCACCTGACGGGCGCCGCGTCGAAGCTCTGCAGCGGCGAAGCGCGAGCTTCGTTCGATCCTTCGACTCACCCTTTCAACCCGTCCGCGAGCCTGCTAGGAGCGGCCTCGGAAGCAGACACCGGTGCCCCGCCGCGACGACCTCGAGAAGATCCTCATCATCGGCGCCGGGCCGATCGTCATCGGCCAGGCCTGTGAGTTCGACTATTCCGGGACGCAGGGCGCCAAGGCGCTCCGCGACGAGGGCTACGAGGTCGTCCTCGTCAACTCGAACCCGGCCACCATCATGACGGATCCGGGCCTCGCCGCCCGGACGTACATAGAGCCGCTCGAGCCGCGCACGCTCGAGGCCATCATCGAGCGCGAGAAGCCGTCGGCGATCCTCCCGACGCTCGGCGGGCAGACCGCGTTGAACCTCGCGCTCGCGCTCGAGGAGCGCGGCGTGCTGAAGAAGCACGGCGTCGAGATGCTCGGCGCGCGCCCCGACTCGATCGCGAAGGCCGAGGACCGCTCCCTCTTCAAGGCGGCCATGGAGAAGATCGGCCTGACCTGCCCTCGGGCGGGCACGGCCCACTCCGTCGAGGAGGCCTGGAAGATCGTCGAGGAGACGGGCTTCCCCGCGATCCTCCGCCCGTCGTTCACGATGGGCGGCTCGGGCGGCGGCATCGCGAAGGACCGGAGCGAGTTCGAGACCAAGGTCGCGTGGGCGTTGGCGCAGTCGCCGACGCGCGAGGTCCTGATCGAGGAGAGCGTCCTCGGGTGGAAGGAGTTCGAGCTCGAGGTCATGCGCGACCGGGCCGACAACTTCATCGTCGTCTGCTCGATCGAGAACATCGACCCGATGGGCGTCCACACCGGCGACTCGATCACCATCGCGCCGGCGATGACGCTGACCGACAAGGAGTACCAGCGCCTACGCGACGCCGCGCGCGCGGTCATGACCGAGATCGGCGTCGAGACCGGCGGCGCGAACGTGCAGTTCGCGGTGAACCCGGCGAACGGCCAGACCCACGTCATCGAGATGAACCCGCGCGTGTCGCGCTCGAGCGCGCTCGCGTCGAAGGCGACGGGGTACCCGATCGCGAAGATCGCGGCGAAGCTCGCCGTCGGCTACACGCTCGACGAGCTCACGAACGACATCACGGGGACGAGCGCCGCCTTCGAGCCGGTCATCGACTACGTCGTGACCAAGTGGCCGCGCTTCGCCTTCGAGAAGTTCCCCGGCGCCGACAACACGCTCGGGACCCAGATGAAGAGCGTCGGCGAGGCCATGAGCATCGGCCGCACCTTCTGCGAGTCGCTGCAGAAGGCCGCGCGCTCGCTCGAGACCGCGCGTGACGGCCTCGTCTCGCTCGTCGGTCGCGTCGACTACCGCGTCCTCGCGATGCCCAAGAAGGAGCGCGACCTCGCGATGGAGGCCGCCGAGGTCGAGGCGCCGAAGACGCTGCCGCCGCCAGGGCCCGACGAGCTCGTCGCGGCGCTCCGGAAGGTCATCCCGATCCCCACGAGCGACCGCCTCTTCTATGTCGTCGACGCCATGCGCGCCGGGATCTCGCCCGCCGAGATCCACGACCTCACGAAGATCGATCCCTGGTTTCTCGCGCAGATCGACCGGATCGTCCAGGCGGAGGAGCTCATCAAGAAGGGCGAGCTCGGGCCGGCCCAGCTCGCGAGCTACAAGCGCCTCGGCTTCTCCGACGCGCAGCTCGCGAAGCTCTCGGGCAAGACGCCGGACGAGATCCGCGCCACGCGCAAGCGGGAGCGCGTCACGCCGGTCTACGCCCGCGTCGACACGTGCGCCGCCGAGTTCGTCGCGCACACGCCGTACATGTATTCTGCATTCGAGTCCGAGAGCGAGGCCCGCGCGGACGCGAGCAAGAAGAAGGTCGTCATCCTCGGCGGCGGTCCCAACCGCATCGGCCAGGGCATCGAGTTCGACTACTGCTGCGTGCACGCGGTGCAGGCGCTGCGCGAGCTCGGGTACGAGACCGTGATGGTCAACTGCAACCCCGAGACCGTGTCGACCGACTATGACACGGCCGACCGCCTCTACTTCGAGCCGCTCACGCTCGAAGACGTCCTCGCGATCTGCGACGAGGAGCAGCCCGAGGGGGTGATCGTCCAGTTCGGCGGCCAGACCCCGCTGAAGCTGGCCGTGCCGCTCGAGAAGGCCGGCGTGAAGCTCCTCGGCACGACGGCCGACGCGATCGACCGCGCCGAGGACCGCGGGCGCTTCGACGAGCTGCTCACGAAGCTCGCCCTGCGCCGGCCGCGGAGCGGCATCGCGACGGGCACCGAGGAGGCCTTCCGGATCGCCGAGGAGATCGGCTACCCGGTGCTCGTCCGTCCGAGCTACGTGCTCGGAGGTCGCGCGATGATGATCGCCTACTCGCGCGCGGAGCTGGAGAGCTACATCCACCTGGCCGTCGAGGCGGCGCGCGACGCCGGCACGCAGACGATCCTCGTCGACGAGTTCCTCAAGGACGCGATCGAGGTCGACGTCGACTGCGTCGCCGACGGGAAGCGCGCGGTCATCGGCGGGGTCATGCAGCACATCGAGGAGGCGGGCGTCCACTCGGGCGACTCCTCGAGCGTCCTGCCCCCGCACTCGCTCTCTCCGGAGCTCGTGCTCAGCATCGAGGAGCAGACGCGCATGCTCGCCCTCGAGCTCGGCGTCGTCGGCCTGATGAACGTGCAGTTCGCGGTGAAGGGGGGCGAGGTCTACATCCTCGAGGTGAACCCGCGCGCCTCGCGCACCGTGCCGTTCGTGTCGAAGGCGACGGGGAGACCGCTCGCGAAGATCGCGGCCAAGGTGATGGCCGGACGCACGCTCGACGAGCTCGGGGCGACCGACATCGAGGTGCCGCGTCACGTCGCGGTCAAGCAGAGCGTCTTCCCGTTCACGAAATTCCCCGGCGTCGACACCATCCTCGGGCCGGAGATGCGCTCCACCGGCGAGGTCATGGGCATCGCCGACACGTTCGCGCGCGCCTTCTACAAGAGCATGCTCTCGGCGGGGCTCGACGTGCGGCCGCCGGGCGACGCCTCGCCATCGGGGAGCGCCGATCGCGGCAAGCGCAGCGTCTTCATCAGCGTCCGCGACGACGACAAGCCGGTCGCCTGCATCATCGCCCGGCGCCTCCGCGCGGCGGGCTACGAGATCGTCGCTACCAAGGGCACGGCCGCGGCGCTCCAGCGCGCGCGCATCCCGGCCGCCGCGATCAACAAGGTCGCCGAGGGCTCGCCGCACGTCGTCGACGCGATCCGCGGCGGGACGATCGCGATGGTCGTCAACACGACGCTCGGCGCGCGCGAGGTGAAGGACAGCTACTCTCTTCGCCGGCAGACGCTGTTGATGAACATCCCGTACTTCACGACGATCGCGGCGGCGCTCGCGGCGTGCGACGCGCTCGAGTCGGCGCGGGACGGCGGCGTTCGGGTCCGCTCGCTCCAGGAGTGGGGCCAGTAGGAACGGAGCGTCAGCGGTCGGGCACGGGCCGACCGCGGCCGGCCATCCGCATCGGCTGAGAGGTGCGCTCGGTCGCGTCGAGGTACGCGAGCTCCTGTCCCGCGGCGTCGAGGTCGTCGCGCACCGCGATCCGTAGGCGGTGATGGGTCGACTCGTCGCGGACCGCGGCGACCGCCGCGGCGATGCGGACCCGCGTCTCCGGCTTCGGGCTGTGCCGGAGGACACGCGCCGCCGCCGCCCGGAGCTCCGCCTCCGCCTCGGGATCCTCGAGGATGGCCCACAGATCTTCGAGGTCGAGCGTATTGCCGCGGTAGCCCGAGCCGGCGGCGAGCATCTGCCCGGCCATGTCGAGGCGCACCAGCCAGTCACGCGGCGTCTCGCCGTTGCGGCGCAGGACGTCGACGCGGCCGGTGACGTCGTTCTTCATCGGCCCCATCCCGCGCGCGCGCAGCGCTGCCGCCCGGATCTGCGAGACGATGACCCGATGGTCGTCGTTCGACGGGCCTCCGAACAGGAACGCGCTCCGCTCGACGAGCACCGAGCGGTACGGCTCCGGCACCGTGAAGGCGAGCCCCGCCGGGTGGTCGTCGACGCGTTCGATGGCTTCGTACGGCAGCGCGAACCAGCCGCGCGGCGTCCGGAGGCGCAGCCCGTCCGCCGCCATCACGACGCTCGGCTCGGCCGGAGAGGCCAGGAGGCCCGCGAGCCCGAGGATCGCGCCGACGAACCCGAACATGCCGACGATGATGCCGATGCCCACGCCGACCGACG
>JAHBWA010000251.1 GCA_019637195.1 Labilithrix sp.
CGTGCGAGCGCGCGACGGCCTGCGCCACGGTGAAGGCGTCGCCCGGCGTGAGGGCGCTGGCGGCGAGCGCGCCGCCGAGGATCCGGAGCGCCGCGTCGCGATCGCCGCGGCGGGCGGCGACGTCCGCGCGACCGACGATGACATCGACGTCGAGCGGATCGCGCGCCGACCACTTCTCGAGCGTCTCGCCGAGCTCCTCGAGCTGCCCCGAGAGCGCCAGCATGCGCGCGAGATCCTTGTGCTTCGAGCGCTCGTCGGGCGCGGCGGCGACCGCGGCGCGCGCCGCCGCGAGCTTGTCGGCCGCGACGCCGGGCGACGCGTCGGCGGTCAGCTTCGCGCGGCGCACGTAGACCTTCTTCATGAAGCGACCACCGAACGGCGGCCTCGCGCGGGCCCGCTCGCCCCACGGTTCGGCGACGCGGTCGTCGAAGCCGCGCTCGGCGCGCTGCGCCACCTTGGCCGGCGGGATCGCCGGCGCGGGCGCGACCGTCGGGGCGGGCCTGGCGGCGGCGGACGGGGCGCCGAGGTCGGCCGGACCGCGTCCGGCGCCACCGGCGCCGTGGCCGAGCGTGCCGACGCCGCCGAGGCCTTCGCCTCCCTTGTCCTTCTTCGCCTCCGCGAACGCACCGAAGCCGCTCGTGCTCTCCGCCTCGTCGCCGACGAGCGCGCTGCTCAGCACCTCGCCCGCGGCGCTGGGGTCCGCGGACGCCTTCGACGCGACGAGCGCGCCCAGCGCGAGCGCCTCGCCGGTCCACTGCGGGCCGTGCGCGGCGCGCTCGATCCCGAAGGCCTTGAACATCGCGTCGCTCTCGAGGACGAGCAGCGACGTCGCCCGCGACGGCACGGCGAAGCGGCGCGAGAGCGCGACCAGCTCGGCGCGCGCGGCGTCACCTGGCTCGCGCTCGCGGTCCGCGATGCGCGCGGCCGCGAAGAGGCGCGGCACGAACGCGTTGCCGGCGTCGGTCGTCGCGCGTACGTCGATCGGGTACTTCGCCTCGAAGGGATCGCCGCCGATCTTGCCGCGGACGACGACGTCGCCCTTGACCGCGTCGCTGGTCATCCGCGCGGTCACGATCGTCTCGGCGCCCGCGCGGAGCGGAGCGACCGACGCCGGCGCGCGGTCGCGCAGCCCTTCGGGGAGGATGACCTCGACGTCGCGCAGCGTCGTACCGTACGTGGCGTTGAGGACCTCGATGGCGGTCGCCTCGAGGCGCTGCCCGGGCTGGTACGGGACGACCACGCCGCCGCCACCGCGCGCGACGTCGGCGAGCAAGTTTACGTCGGCGTCCGCGCCGATCGGCACGGCGACGACGAGCGAGCGCGCCTCGAGCGCCGCGTCCGCCACCTCCGCGGCGACGCGCGCCGCCGAGCGATAGCCCGCCGTCGCGACGCCGTCGCTGAGGAGCGCCACGCGGAGATCGCGGCCCTCGTCGTGCCCCGCGACCTTCGACGCCGCGCGCACCGCGCCGACGAGATCGCTCGCGCCGTCGGGCGTCACGCCGTCGAGGAACGCGTCGACGTCGTGGGCGCTCGGCGCTCCCGGCGCCACGAAGCCGCCTGGGAGCGCCTTGCAGCTCACGTCACAGGCGATGACCGTCACGCGATCGCGCCGGTCCATCTCCTGCGTCATCTGCACCGCGAGCCGCCGGGCGCGCGCGAAGCGCTCGCCGTACATCGTCCGCCCGGCGTCGACGACGATCACCTGATCGCGCGGCTTGCTCTCGGACCACCTCGGAAGCTTCGGACGGAGCGCGATCGCGACGAAGGGATCGCCGCCGACGAGGTCCGGCTCCTTGGCCTTCGCGCTCGGCTTCGTCGTCTCCGCCGCCGCGCCCGAGGCGCCCTCGGCGCGGTAGGCCCACACCGTGGCGTCCGTCTTCTTGTCGTCGAGGCCGTACTCGATCGCGAGATCGCCCGACGGCGTGAACGCGCTCATCGCCCCGGACAGGCGCACGGCGCCGCCTTCGTCCTTCTTCTCGAGCTCATAGCCGCGCACGCGCACCGGGACGCCGGTCTCGTGCCCGAGGACCTGGGCGTCGACGGAGAACTGGTCGATGGCGATCTGGCTCGAGGATCCCTGCGGCAGCGGGTAGACGTAGCGGCGCACGCCGCTCACCGGCGCGACGGTCTCGGTGTACGCGATGACCACGCGCCGCGAGCCGCGCTTCGGGATCGGGAAGATGCGGAGCTCGAAGCGGCCGCCGCGCTGCCACTCGAGCAGCGCCGGATCGTGCCAGGGCCCGGGGACCCAGACGATCTCCTCCCGCGGCTTCGGCGCCTTCGGCGCCGCGTTCTGGATGGCGCCGCGCCAGATCGCCGAGGCCTTCGCCTTGTCGATGAACTCGCCGTCGAGGAGCTCTCCGTCGACCTCGAGCGCGAGCCGCTCGATCTGCGCGCCCGGCGGGAGCGGGAAGCGGTAGATGCCCTCGAGCTCGTCGTCGGTGTCGTTGCCGAAGGTCTCGTCGATCTCCGTCCGCGCGACGTTGCCCGCGATGCGCACCTTGACGGCGTGCCGCTGGAGGCGGACCGCGCGATCCTTCTCGTCGGCGCGGCCCGGCCGCTTCGCGCGGAGCTCGCCGAGCCCGCTGGCAGGCGCCTCGGCGTCCTCGTTGTGCGTCGCGAGGAGCTGCTCGCCGAAGGCCGCGCGCTGCGCGAGATCGTTCGCCGGTGCGACGTCGATCTTGCCGTCCTTGCCGACGACGCCCTCCTGCCCGGCGCTCACCCGCTGGCTGCCTTCGCCGGCGATCACCTCGACCTCGCCGCGGAGCACCTCGACGTTCGTGCGGTCGGCGAGCGCGGTCACCGCGAGCTTGGTCCCGAGGACCTTCACGTCGCCGTTCGGCGTCTTCACCATCGCCCACGGCGCACCGTCGACGTGCGCGACGTCCGCGAGCACGGCGCCTTCGGCGACGGCGATCGTCCGCGGCGCGTCCTCGACGGCGATCTCGGTCGCGCGATCGAGGACGAGCGCGCTGCCGTCGTCGAGCGAGAGACGCGCGCGCGTCCGCCCGTCGGTCGCGAGGCGCATCCCGGCCTTGATCTCGGCGCCCTCGACGAGCGGCGTCCGGCCAGCCGGCGTGACCACGCTGAGCCCGGGCTCGGCCGCGGCGTCGGCGCCGCTCCGCGCCACCTTCGCGACCTTGCCGTGCCACGCGCGCGCCGCCACGACGCCGGGCGAGCGCTGGTGGTCGGCGAGCTTCAGACCGACGACGGCGCTGACGCCCACGCTCGCGCACGCGGCCAAGAGGAGCCACAGCGCCCTCCGGCTCCTCCGCGGCGCGCGACCCTCGGGCGCGCCCCGGGCGGCGTCCTCGGCGCGCAGGCGCGTGGCGCTGATCCGGTCGCCGTCGCTCGACGCGCCGGCGTTCGACGCGGCGACCTTCGCGCTGTCGCGGCCGGGATCCGCGTCACGCGCGAGCTCGGCGAGGCGCTCGACGAGCGGCGGCGTGACGGCAAAGTCGTCACCAGCTTTCGCGATCCGCGCCGCGATCCGCTCGATGCCGTGCGCCGCGTCGCGGCAGGCGTCGCAGGTCGCGACGTGCTCGCGGAGCGCCTCGTCCGCCGTGCCCTCGAGCAAACCGACGACGTCGGCGCTGAACCCATTGCAACGGGCGGCGCTCATGACGCGGCTCCGCGCTCGACCCGACCGCCGATCCCGCAGAGCACTCGCCTCATCGTGCACCTCCCTCTCCGTCGCCCGCCGCTTCGTGCTGGAGCAGCTGCTCGACGCCTCGCGCGATGCGCGTCTTGGCCGTCCCGAGATCGACGCCGCACGCGGAGGCCACGTCCGTCGCCTCGAGGCCACCGACCAGGCACAGGACCACGGCCTCGCGCTCGGTCGGCTTGAGCCCTGCGAGCGCCGCGCGAGCCGGCAGCGCCTCCCCCGCGCCGAGTCGCTCGGTGGTCGGCGCCGCGTCGTGCGCGCCGGGCCGCGTCCTCAGAGGGAGCCGCGAGAGCTGCGTAGCGCTCGCGACGCGCACGAGCCCGAGGAGCCAGGCGAGCGCCGCGACCCCCGCGGGAGGAGCGCCGGCGCCGGCCTCGCGGGCGACTTGCTCGAGGACACGCTCCGCGCGCGCCGCGTCACCGACGAGCGCCATCGCGACCCGTCCCATGATGCTCGCGTGCTCCGTCAGCAGGAGCGCGCTCCCGCCCGAACGCCCGACCGCGGCGTCGCCCCCTCGCCTGTCGCCTTCGCCCATCTCGCGCCCGACCGCCGTCATGATCGGTCATCGGACGCCCGGCGGTGGCAAAAGTTCTGGCCCTCGTCTCGATCGCCAAGATTCCGGGCGATTTCTCGGGCTGCCTACCTCAGGCTACCTACAGCGGCTTCTTCGCGAACGGCAGGGACGTTTGGTCCATCCGCCCAGGCACGCGCTCCGGATCCGACTCGAGCAGCGCCCTCTCGCGATCGAGATCCGCCTCGACGAGCTCTTCGTTATCGTAAGCAAACGCCAATCCGCCGAGAACCTTGGCCCACCCGAGGCTCGGGTACCGTTTCACCAAGGTCTCGACGGACACGCCCTTCCGGTGCCACGCCCACAATCGGCGGACCGGCACCCGGGTCCCTCGCACGACGGGGCTACCGCCGAGCAAGTCGTCCCGCACCTCGACGTGCGGATGATGGACCACGACGGGAGGGAGGCGTCCGCTCACTGAGCCTCCTCATCGCGCTCTTTCGGAGGGTGGTCAATGTTTTGGTCGACCGCCAGGCACCGAGAGACCGCGGAGGTCGCGTCGGAGGCGTCGCCGGCTCAGGCCGACTTCGCTTCCTTCGACGACTCGGGGCTCGCGGGCTCTGCTGTGGGAACGGTCGCCGACTGACGGGGACCGCGTCCGCGGCGAACGTGCGGCGCGACACCGCCCTTCTTGCCGGCAGCGCGTGCCTCATCACTCGTGAACTGATGAGCTGTTCCAGCGGCGTGAGCGGCCTTGCCGCCCTTGCTCGCGATCTCGCTCACCTTGGATCGATCCATGGCCGCGAAGCCGCGCGGCCGACGGGGCTTGGGGGGTTCCGCCGGCGTCTCGGCAGTCGGCTTCGGCTCATCCGAAGGATCGCTGGACGACGGGTTGTTGTTGGGATCGAGCACGGGATTCATGACTACTACTCCTCGATAGGGACGGACGAACGTCCCCCCCAGAAAGCCGCGCGACACCTGGGTCGTCGGGCTCTCCGTGACGAGACGCACGAGGCGTCCTGATTGTTCCGATGCGACGAGCTGAAGCACGGTCGCGATCTAGAAACGGGCGTTTGGTGATTTAGTTGAGGTATTTCTTCGAAAGATGCCGCACCGCTTCCGCGGTGCCCTTCTCGATCTGAGCCTGCACCTGAGAGGCAGGCGCGGCGTCGTCCACGATGATGCCGAGCTGGTCGTCGTGGACGAAGAAGCCTCCGGCCATCCGCTCCCCGTCCGTGTCGAACGAGACAGCCTGGACCGCCAGGTCGCAGACATGGCCGCCGACGACCACGCGAACGAAGCCGAGCAGACGGCCCGATACCGTGGACATGTTCTGGGCGCCGTTTTGCATACACAACACAATAAGCACGGGCCTGAGTCGCGCAAGGGTTCGAAAACTCCGAGAAAAAGCGCGCACACGTCGAGCGAGCACCAGAGCAGGCTGGCGTGCCGCAGTCAAAAGAAAGAAGGACTTACGAGACTCGGGGACTAACGCGGACCGAGCGAGGGTTCGCTCTCACTCACTACGTCGTCCGATGCATGAGGTTCTGGTCACGCTTCGCGCATCGCCTCAGCTCATTTCCGGAGAGAGCCCCAGCGAAAGCCCCTATCCTCGCCGGCCTTGTCGTCCGGACGACGCGCGCGGCCGGCCATGAGCTCGAGCAGAGGAGTCGATGCAAATCGCGATCGTTGGACTCGGAAAGATGGGGGGCAACATGGTCAAGCGCCTCCTCGGCGGCGGTCATCAGGTGGTCGCGTGGGATCGCGATCCTGCGGTGGTCGAGCGCGTCGTGAAGGACGGGGCGACCGGCGCAGCTTCGCTCGCCGACCTCGTCTCGAAGCTCGCCGCCCCGCGCGCGGTCTGGGTGATGGTCCCGGCGGGCGATCCGACCGAGGGCACGATCCACGAGCTGTCGACCTTGCTCTCGCCCGACGACATCGTCATCGACGGCGGCAACTCCAACTTCAAGGACTCCGTGCGACGCGCGCGCGAGCTCGGCGCGCGGGGCATCCGCTTCCTCGACGCGGGGACCTCCGGCGGTGTCTGGGGCCTGAAGGAGGGCTTCTGTCTCATGGTCGGCGGCGATCGGAGCGCCTACGACCACGTCCTGCCGGCGCTGACGACGCTCGCCCCGAAGGACGGGCTCGACTACTTCGGTCCCGCCGGCGCGGGGCACTACGTCAAGATGGTCCACAACGGGATCGAGTACGCGATGATGCAGGCGTACGCGGAGGGCTTCGAGCTCCTCGAGACGTGCGAGTACGAGCTCGACCTCCAGAAGGTCACGCGCGTGTGGAACCACGGGAGCGTCGTGCGGTCGTGGCTGTGCGAGCTCGCCGAGCGCGTCTTCTCCCAGGACCCGGCGCTCGGCGACCTCGAGGGCTACGTCTCGGACTCCGGCGAGGGGCGCTGGACGGTGGACGAGGGCGTGCGGCTCGGCGTGCCCTTGCCGACGATCGCGCTCAGCGTGTTCGTGCGCTTCGCCTCGCGCGCCAAGAACGCCTTCGGGCTCCGCGTCCTCGCGGCGCTGCGCAACGAGTTCGGCGGCCACGCGGTGAAGAAGGCTGGAGGAGACGCGACGTGACGACCCCCGCGCCCAACCCGCTCCGCCGCGGGCTCATCGAGGATCGGACGGGCGACCCCTGCGCGCTCGTCATCTTCGGCGCGTCCGGCGACCTCACGCGGCGCAAGCTGATGCCCGCGATCTACAACCTCGCGCTGAGCCGCTCGCTCCCGAGCGGCTTCGCGGCGGTCGGCGTCGCGCGACGCGCGAAGACGCAGGAGCAGTTCCGCGCCGAGATGAAGGAGGGCGTCGCGCAGTTCTCGCGGCGCAAGCCCGTCGATCCCGCGCTCTGGAGCGACTTCGAGCGCGGCGTCGGCTACGTGCAGGGCTCGTTCGACGATCGATCGACCTACCAGAAGCTGGCCGCGCACCTCGACGAGGTCGACAAGGAGCGCGGCACGCGCCAAAACCGCCTCTACTACCTCGCCGTCCCGCCGGCGGAGTTCGCGACGATCGTGGCGCACCTCCGGGAGGCCGGCCTCGTCGCCGACGCCGCGGCGGAGCGCTCCGGCGGACCGTGGACGCGGATCATCATCGAGAAGCCCTTCGGCGACGACCTCGAGAGCTCGCGCGAGCTGAACGACTGCATCGCCACGGCGTTCGCCGAGTCGCAGGTCTTCCGCATCGACCACTACCTCGGCAAAGAGACGGTCCAGAACCTCCTCGTCTTCCGCTTCGCCAACAGCCTCTTCGAGCCGACCTGGAACCGCGAGCACGTCGACAACGTCCAGATCACGGTGGCCGAAGACATCGGCGTCGAGGGCCGCGGCAAGTTCTACGAGCAGATCGGGGTGACGAAGGACATCGTGGAGAACCACCTCATGCAGCTGCTCTGCCTCACGGCGATGGAGCCGCCGATCTCGCTGTCGGCCGACGCCGTCCGCGACGAGAAGGTCAAGGTGCTGCGCTCGCTGCGGCGGATGGAGCCGTCGACCATCCGCGAGAACGTCGTCCGCGGGCAGTACGGACGCGGCTTCGTCCGGGGCGAAGAGGTCCCCGGCTACCGCGAGGAGCCCGACGTCGCGAAGGACTCGCGCGTCGAGACCTACGTGGCGATGAAGGTGCTCATCGACAACTGGCGCTGGGGCGGCGTGCCGTTCTACGTCCGCGCGGGCAAGCGGCTCCCGCGCAAGGTCACGGAGATCGCGATCCAGTTCAAGCAGGTCCCGCACAGCCTCTTCGCCGCGCCCGACGGCGGCGTCTCGCCGAACGTGCTCGCGGTGCGCGTGCAGCCCGACGAAGGGATCGCGCTCCGCTTCACGACGAAGGAGCCCGGGAACGCGACCGTGCTGCGCGACGTCGCGATGGACTTCCGCTACGGCTCCGCGTTCGGCTCGAACACGCCGGAGGCCTACGAGCGCCTCTTGCTCGACGCGATGCGCGGCGACGCGACCCTCTTCACGCGGCGCGACGAGGTCGAGGAGCAGTGGGCGTTCATCGATCCGGTCATCGACGCGTGGCGCGACCTGGCGGCGGCGCCGCCGATCTACGCGGCCGGCACGTGGGGCCCGGAGCAGGCGGACGACCTGCTCGCGCGCGACGGCCGGCGATGGAGGCGGCCGTGAGCACGCCGACGACGCCCGCCGCCTCGACGACGCCCGCCGCCTCGGCGGACGCGGAGAGCAGCGGCGCGTCGCGCCTGATCGCCAAGCTCGAGCAGGAGCTGCGCGATCTGTGGAAGCCGCCGGAGGACCCGACGGCGACGCCGCTCACGCGCGTCTGCACGATGAACATCGGCGTCGTCGCGCCGTCGCGCGAGCTGCTCGAGCGCTACACGCCCGTCATCGACGAGGTCACCGCCAGCATCCCGGCGCGGGCGATCCTCGCGTCGATCGAGCCGGACGGCGACGGCGACGAGATCACGGGGAGCGCGACCGCCGTGTGCTCGCTCTCCGGCGGCAAGAACATCTGCTCGGAGCGCATCACCCTCGCCGTCCACGGCAACGCGTCGGCGCGCGCCGCGAGCGCGATCGAGGCGCTCCTCGTGCCGGAGATCCCGACCGCGCTCGTGTGGCTCGGGCGCGTCCACACCGACGATCCGGTGTTCGAAGACCTGGCCAACGAGGCGCACCGGATCGTCCTCGACAGCGAATACACGTCGATCGCCAGCGTCATCCACGTCGCGGCCTGGGCGCGCAGCCAGCGCAACGCGCCGGAGATCGTCGACCTCGCCTGGACGCGCATCGCCGTCTGGCAGGAAATGCTCGCGCGCTTCTTCGACGACCTCGAGACGCGCCCGCTCGCGTCCAAGGTGACGCGCCTCGTGCTCAAGCAGGCGTGCGATCCGGGCGCCGGCATCGGGCCCGAAGGTGCGCTGATGCTCGGCTGGATCGGGACGCGGCTCGGCTGGAAGACGTCGCGCCTCGCCGGCGCGCTCCGCCTGAAGCGCGCCGACGGCCAGGCGGTGACGATCGAGCTCGCCTCCGTGCCGCGGCCCGCGGGCGTGGCGCCGCACACGCTCGCGGGCTTCATGCTCGAGGCAGGTGACGATCCGAAGGCGCCGCTGCTCCGCGGCTCGATCGAGCGCGAGCTCGGCAGCGGCCTGACCGAGCAGGAGGACACCACGCGCGACGCCGACGTCATCGTCTGGCGGTGCGCCAAGGCGGACCGCGCCGAGATCGAGCAGCGCATCCGCCTCGGCGCGAACAAGGCGGCGAAGTGGCTCGAGCGGACGCTGCATCGCCCGGTGCGCGACGTCGCGTTCGCGGAGGCGATTGCATTCGCCGAGCACATCGTGGAAGACGGGCTGACCGTCTCCTGACACCGCAAACTTGCCGGTCTTCTCCTTCGAAGGCCGATCGGAGGTCGCATGGTCACGAAGGTCGTCCCTGGACTGCTCATCGCCACGCCCGATCCGGCGCAAGCCGGACGCGAGGCGTGCGCGCGCATGACGCGCGCCATCCACGACGCCCTCGAGGAGCGCGGCGCCGCGACGATCGCGCTCTCGGGCGGCTCGTCTCCGCTGGACGCGTACCGCGCGCTCGCCAAGCAGCCGATCGACTGGAAGAA
>JAHBWA010000252.1 GCA_019637195.1 Labilithrix sp.
ACCGGGGTGCGCTTCTCCCACGTGGTGCAGGCGCTCGTGATCGCCGGCCCCACCGTCGACTTCGGGCCGACGCGCCCTGCGCCGGGCGCGGCCCTGCACCCGAGCTTCTTCGCGCAGGCGAGCCGTTACCTCACCGCGGGCGTCGAGCTCGGCTACCGCGTCGCCCGCGACGAACGTACCGTCGCGACGGTGCTTCCACAGATCCACATCAACCCGCTGTCCCAGCTGAAGGTGCAGCTCGGCGTGGGCGCGAGCGCGCGCGTCGGCCAGAACGTGCGTCCCCTCGCCGCCGTGCGCGTCTCGGTCGAGCACTGAACCGGCGGCGGCGTCGCGCGCTAGGCGCTCGCCCGGCTTGCCAGGGCGCCGAACGGGCGTAGACTAACGATAGCTAACGGTCATCACTCACCGCTAGTCCCGCCCCGTAGGCCCGCCATGACCACCCTCGCCGTGAAGCTCAGCACGAACGCCCAGGCGGAGCTCGTCGAGCTCGGCCGCGCGGCGGAGCGCGCATCGCGCGGTCGATCGGCGCGGGCCGAGGTCGGCCTCAAGGGGCGCTCCCCCGTCGCCGAGGACGAGGTCGTCGTGATCGTCCTCAGCCGTCACGCCGCGCTGGTGAGCCGCATGACCGTGAAGGGGCGCGCGCTCGACGTCCGCGAGCTCAAGCGCCGCCTCGCCGGGGCGGAAATCGCGGTGGAGCGGCTCGTCGACGCGCACCGGGAGGTCGCCCCGCCGCGGCTCGCGCGCAGCGAGGCGGCGATGCTCGACGAGGTGGGCTTCGTCGAGCAGACGACCGAAGCCGGCGGCGCGCTGGAGCGATCCCGCATCGAGCTCGACATCCTGCTCGCCGAGAGCCTCACCCTCGAGGAGGCCGCGCGCGCCCTCTCCGTGAGCACGGGGCGCCTCCGCCAGCGGCTCGGACCGACGGCGCGCACCCTCTACGGGATCAAGGACGGGCGCGCGTGGCGCATCCCGAAGTTCCAGTTCGCGTCGAAGGGCAAGCTGGTCCGCGGGATTGACCGCGTCCTGCCGCGCATCCGGCCGGACGCGCACCCGCTCGCCGTCGCGGCCTGGTTCCGGGTCCCGCATCAGGATCTCGTCGTCGGCGAGGACGACGAGCGCGTGACGCCGCGCGCGTGGCTGCTCGCGGGGCGCGACCCCGGCGTCGTGGCCGCCCTCGCGGAGGAAGTCTGACGGGTGGCGAAGCTCCCCGAGCCGCCGCAGCCGCTGACGACGCCTCCCGAGACGAAGCTCCTCCTCGCGGGCACCCGCCTCTGGCGCATCTACCTGCGCGGAGGGAGCCACCCGACGAGCTTCGGCGACTTCCGCGGCTTCGGCCCGACCACCGCGCGCTTCGACCACCACGATCCGCCGCCGCGCGTCCAGTCGAAGGGCATCCTGTACGCCGCCGACGATCCGACCACGTGCCTGGCCGAGGCGTTCCAGGCGACGCGCGTCGTCGAGAGGCACGCGGGGGACCCATGGCTCGTCGGCTTCGAGACCGCGCGCGACCTGACGCTCCTCGACCTGACCGGCGCCTGGCCGACGCGCGCCGGCGCGTCGATGGCGCTGAGCTCGGGGCCGCGGCCACGGGCTCGCCGGTGGTCGCAGGCCATCTACGACGCGTACCCGCGCGTCGAGGGCCTCTGGTACCCGTCTTCCATGCACGCCAACCGACCGTCGGTGGCCCTCTACGAGCGCGCGGACGCGGCGGTGCCGAAGACGCCGTCGTTCCACCGCGCGCTGTCGGATCCGGCGATTCGCGGGCGGCTCGACGCGGCCGCGATGCGGCTCGGCTACCGGCTCGTCTGACGGCCGAGCTGTTCTTGCTCGCAACAATGGACCTCTCGCGCCAGCTGATTCATAGTCCGGCCTCGATGAGCCCCGCGTTCGTGACGGAGTGGCTGAACTTGTCCGTCCGCTGGATCCACGTCATCGCGGGGATCATGTGGATCGGCAGCTCGCTGTTCTTCAACTGGCTCGACGCCAGGATCGAGAAGAACGAGCGCACCAAGGAGAAGGGCATCGAGGGCGAGCTCTGGATGGTCCACTCCGGCGGCTTCTACGACGTCGAGAAGACGCTCGTGGCGCCCAAGGTGATGCCCAAGCACCTCCACTGGTTCAAGTGGGAGGCGATGTTCACGATGCTCTCGGGCTGGCTCCTGCTCGACATCGTGTTCTTCCAGGGCGGCGCCGTCACGCTGATCGATCCGAACGTCTCCGACCTCTCGCCGACCACCGCGGTCGCGCTGTCGATCGGCGTGCTCGTCGCGTCGTGGTTCGTCTACGACGTGCTCTGGCGCTCTCCGCTGACGGCGAACGTGCCCATCGGCGCGGTGATCACGTACGGCCTCGTCCTCGGCGTCCTCTACTTCCTCTCCCACAAGGTCAGCGGGCGCGCCGCGTTCCTCCTGACGGGCGGAATGATGGGCACGTGGATGGCGACCAACGTCTGGGTGCACATCATCCCCGCGCAGAAGGGCCTCGTGAAGGCCGTCACGGAGGGGAAGAAGCCGGACGAGAAGCTCGCCAAGCACGCCAAGACGCGGTCCCGGCACAACAACTACATGACCTACCCGGTGGTGCTCATCATGTTGAGCAACCACTTCCCGGGCGTCTACGGCCATCAGTACAACTGGATCATCCTCGCCGGGCTCATCGTCGTCGGCGCGTCGATCCGCCACCTCCAGAACGTCAAGAAGGAGCTCGCGCCGGGGATCCTCATCGCGGTCCTCTTGGTGCTCCTCACGGTCGCGCATTCGTCGCTGACCTCGGCGCCCGTGAGCGCGGGCAGCGCCGGCGGCGATCCGAGCGCGCCGCTCACGCCGACGACCCCCGCGACGCAGGGCGGACCGGAGAAGGTCGCCAACGAGTCGGTGGTCGGCGTCCTCAAGGGAGCGGTGAAGCTCGAGGGCACGCCGCCACCGAACAAGGTCCTCAACGTCGGGACGTGCACGAGCGACATCGAGGGCCCCGTCACCTCGGACGCCGTGCTCTCGAAGGGCGGCAAGCTCCAGAACGCGTTCGTCTGGATCAAGAGCGGGCTCGACGCCTACAAGGGCCCGGCCGCGCCCGGCGAGCCGGTCGTCATCGACCAGAAGGGCTGCATGTACAAGCCCCACGTGGTCGGCGCGCGCGTCGGGCAGAAGGTCATCTTCCTCAACAGCGATCCGGTCCTCCACAACGTGCGGGCCGTCGCCGAGACGAACGCGACCTTCAACGACATGATGCCGACGAAGGACATGCGCCTCGAGAAGGTCTTCGACAAGTCGGAGGTCCCCGTCCGCGCCAAGTGCGACGTCCACCCGTGGATGAGCGCGTTCGTCGGCGTCGTCCCGCACCCGTTCTTCGCCGTGAGCGGCGAGGCCGGAGAGTTCTCGCTCGTGAACGTGCCCGAAGGGACCTACGAGATCGAGGCGTGGCACGAGGTCTTCGGGCGCCAGACGCAGAAGGTCACGGTCAAGGCCCGCGAGACCACAGAGGTCTCGCTGACTTTCCGCGCCGAGTAGCGCTTCGCGCGAACGAGCGGGTGGGGACCTGATATGGTCGAGCTCGGTGAGCCGTCGCACCCACTCGAGTCCGGGCCCCCTCGCGGCGGCGCTGCTCGCCGCGGCGTTGCCTGCGTGCTCGCTCCTCTTCGCGAGCGATCTCGACGACGCGGACGCCGGCGCCGCGGAGACGCCTGAGGGCGGCGCGACGGACGCGACCGACGCCGCGGGAGACGGAGACGGAGGCCGTGACGGCGGCGACGGCGGCGACGGCGCTCCCCCCGTCACGGGGTGCGCCTCGTACGATCCACCGCCGGTCTTCTGCGAAGACTTCGACGACGGCCCGATCGGAAGCGGCTGGGACGAGCTGCGAGAGCAGAGCGGGACGCTCACGCTCGATCCGCTCGCCTACTCGCCCCCGCAGTCCGGGCGCGCCAACCTGATCGATGCGCCGAGCTGCTCGTACACGCGCTTCGAGCGAGTCTTCTCCGGCGTCGGCACGAAGCGCGTCGAGGTCCACGTGCAGATCCGCCCGAGCGCGCCGTGGACCAAGAGCTTCACCCCGCTCGCCGTGCGGCTCCGCGCGTGCACGGTCCTCATCTACTTCCCGTCGAACAACGCCGGAGGCATCGCGGGCTCGTCGCTCAACATCCAATCGGGCTCCCCGCTCACCAACGACGTGCGCGAGACGAGCGGCGGCCCCCGGCTCGAGGAGTGGACCGACGTGCGACTCGCCGCCGTCCCTCGCCCGGACGACGACGGCGCCGACCTCACGCTCTCCTTCCACCACGGAGACGGCTCGATCCAGCAACGGACGTTGCAGGCCCCGCAGTGCCGGGTGGGCGGCACGCTCTTCGTCGGCGCCGGCTACCACTGCGACAACGGCGCGAGCGAGATCCGCTACGACGACGTGCGCGTCTACTGGGAGTAGCGCGCCTCAGCTGCCGCGGTACGTGGAGTACCCGTGCGCGCTCAAGAGGAGCGGCACGTGGTAGTGCGCGGCGGCGTCCCGGACGACGAACACGATGCTCGCCTCGGGGTAGAAGCCCTCGACGCCTTGCGCGGTGAAGTACGCGCCGGTGTCGAACGTGATGCGGTAGGTGCCGCTCGTGAGCTGCCCCTCCGGGACGAGCTCCTTCACGCGCCCGTCGGCGTCGGTCTCGGCCTGCCGGAGCCGGGAGAAGACGTCGCCCTCCTTCCTCTCGAGCGTGACCGGGACGCCCGCGGCGGGGCGCCCGCGGTGGATGTCGAGCACGTGCGTCGAAACGGACTTCATCCCTTCACCATCTTCTCGAGCCGAAGCTCGGTGATCTTGCGCTGCTCGTCGGCGGCGCGGCGGAGCTCGGACTCGGGATCGCTCGCCATGCGCTCCTTCGCGATCGCGAGCATCTCCTCGGCGGACCTGCCCGTCGCGCAGACGATGTAGATGCGGCCGAACCGCGCCTCGTAGGCCTTGTTCGCCTCGCGGAGCTCGTCCTGCACGGCCTGGCTCGCGCCGGCGACCCGGGCCTGCTCGTTCGTCGACCAGCCGTGCGCGACCTTGCTCTGCGGCCCGTCGGCCTTCTTCTCGCCGATGCGCGGGTGCGCCGCGAAGGCCTCGTCCCAGTCGGCGGCGGCGAGCGCGCTCCAGCGATCGGCGGCGACCTTCTTCAACGCGGCCAGGCTCGCGAACGACGCAGCGTTCGCCTTGCGCTCGGCGACCATCGCGCGGACCCACGCGCGCGAGCCACAGCACGCGAGCAGCGCCGCCTCGAGCTCGGGCTCGGGCATCGCGCGGAGGTAGCCGATCCCCGAGCGCTCGCGCCCGGCGTCGCTCGCGACCCCGAAGAGGCGGAGCCGGCTGACGCCGCCGTCAGGCCAGATGCGCAGACGGACGTGGGTGGCGTCGCCGGCGGCGAGGAGCGCGTCCTCGAAGACGTGGGACGTGTGCGGCTGGAGGCTCGTCTTCGCGAGGAGCGGCCGCCAGCCGTCGTCCTTCGCGCCGTCGGGATCGCCGTCGGGCGACGTCGCGACGTCGAGCGCGCACGCGTCCGGGGCGTTGCCCTTGAAGTGGAGGGTGTCGACGATCGCCCGTTCGATCGCGCCCTCGGTCGCGAGGCGCACCACGACCCAGTCGGGCCCCGGCCGGCGCGAGCGCTTCGTCTCCCAGCCGTCGCCCATGTTCACGCCGCGGCCGGGCATGATGAGGTTGTGCCGCGAGCCGAAGAACATGTCGTTGCACGCGACGACGAGGCCGCCGTGCTCCGCGGCCGCCAGATCGACGAGCTGCGGGCGGTCGCGTCGTCCGGTCCAGCGCGCGCCCGGCTTGACGTCGCCGTGGACGCGCAGCCGCGCGACGCCCCCGTCCGGATAGATGTGGAAGCGGAGGTGCGTGAAGCGCTCCGGGACGTCGACCTCGAAGCGGTTCTTCGAGTCGCCGGCGAGCTCCGAGCGCGGGAGGATCTCGGTCCAGCGCACGTCGCTCGAGAGGAGCTCGGACACGTCGGGGTGACCGTCGATGCTCGCGCCCTCGATCGCGCACGACTTGGGGTAGTTGCCCTTGAAGTGCGCGGTGTCGACGACGAAGCCGCGCACGACGCCCGAGAGCCCGAGGCGGATGATGCACGAGTCGTACTCCGGATAGGCGCGCGTCGACTCGGCGTACTGGCGCTTCCGGCGTGACTCCCAGCCGTCCATCCATTTGCCGCGGTCGGTGTACTTCCCCTCGATGAAGACGGCCTCCTGCGGCTTGAGGAGGTTCTCCTTCTCCGCGAAGAAATCGTCGGTCGCCCAGAGGACGGAGCCGCCGAGGCGCTCCGCTGCGAGGTCGATGAGCTCGATGAAGTCCGCCATGTCGAGCCGCAAAGGGTACATCAGGCGCGCGCACGCGTCCGCGACGATCGCGCCGCAACGGCCTCTCTCCCGAGCGCGCCGGCGTCGTGGATCGCCGCGTGTCAGTCCGCGACGATCACGCGATTTCGCCCCTCGCGCTTCGCGCGGTAGAGCGCGGCGTCGGCGACGCGGATGACGTCGTCGGACGTCGCGCCGTGCTGCGGGAAGGCCGCGACGCCGATCGAGAGCGTCACGGGGCCGATGTTCCGACCCTCGTGGGTCACGTCCATCTCCGCGACCGCCGCGCGGATCTCCTCCGCGCGCGTGGCCGCGGCCTCGAGCGACGAGGCCGGCATCACGAGCGCGAGCTCCTCGCCGCCCATGCGGCTGGCCACGTCGGCGCCGCGCGTCTTCTTGCGGAGGAGCGCGCCGATCGACGACAGGACGTGGTCGCCGGCCTGGTGTCCGAACGAGTCGTTGAACTTCTTGAAGAAGTCGACATCCATCACGAGCACGCCGATCGAGCTCGACTCCCGCTCTGCGCGGCGCATCTCGCGCTCGAGCGTCTCGTCGGTGTAGCGGCGGTTGTAGAGTCCGGTCAGCGCGTCGCGGATCGACTGGTTGCGCAACGTCTCGCGGAGCCGCAGGTTCGAGAGCGCCATCCCGACCTGCTCGCCGACGACCATCGCGCGACGCTGGATCGGCTCGGCGTCGCCCACCTCGACGACGTGCAGCGTGCCGACGACGTGGCCGTGCGCGAGGAGCGGGAGGCACAGCATCGCGTGCTGCGCGTCGCCCGCGTGCCCGCAGCGTACGCCGGCGTCTCCCTGCTGGGAGCGGTGCGGCTTCCCTCGCCGGAGCGCCCAGCAGTCGTCCGGCGCGAAGGTCTTGCCCGCGAGCACCGCGTCCTTCCCCCACTCGACCTCGGCCTCGAGGAGGTTCTGCGACTCGTTGAGGATGCAGATCGCCCCGGCCTCGTCGAGGAAGAACTGCGGCGCGAGCCGCCCGACGACCTCGGTCGCCTCGGACACGGAGCGGCACGCGCTGAGGAGCTCGCCCATCTGCAGCATGAGCGCCGTCTCGCGGACGAGCTCGCGGAGGCGCGCGCCGTGCTTCTCGGTCGCGCGCTCGGCGCGGCGGCGGTTCTTCACTTCACCGTAGACGAGGAGGAACGCGCCGGCGACGAGGCTGATGCTCGCGAAGATCCCGAGCGGC
Organism: Labilithrix sp.; assembly: GCA_019637195.1. Classification (GTDB taxonomy): domain Bacteria; phylum Myxococcota_A; class Polyangia; order Polyangiales; family Polyangiaceae; genus Labilithrix. Next base: position 7,512 of record JAHBWA010000252.1, read on the forward strand.
GAGATCACGCGGATGCGCCGGATCCGCTCCTCTCGTGTGGTGGTCCGCCGCTCGAGCAAGCGGAGCTCCTCTTGGACCATCTCGCCGGACATCGCTCGGATCTCGAGCGTGAGGTGCCGGGCCTCGGGCGCGATCACGCCGTCGCCCGAGCTCCTCACGGCCTCGAGGCGCTCGCGGAGCAGCTGGAGGCGCCTCGCGACCTTCGGCTCGAGGAGCTCGTGGCGACGGCGCTGGGCGGGGTTGTCCTTCACGAGGTCGCGCAGCGATCGCAGCGCCTCCTCGACCTCGCGCATCGCGGGATCGAGCTCGTCGAGCATGCCCTCGTCGCGCTTGAGCGCATAGCCGCGGAGGCCGCTCTCCGCCACCGCGATTCCGGCGGGGAGCTTCTGCAGCTCCTCGATCACGACGTGCGTGTGCTCGACGAGCGCGGTGGCCACCTCTTGCTCGACGGTCTCCCGGTAGCTCACCCAGCCGAGCGAGACGAGCACGACGACGGCGCAGACGAGGCCGACGACGGGGAGACGCAGCGGAGAGCGGGGCCCTCGACGCAAGGAGTACCCCTTCATCGATCGCTCGGCCGCCAACGTTCGCTCCTCTTCTCCCCGCTCGATCGTCGCCGACGCGCCCCGGTGGCGCGCCTTCCTCATCGACTCGACGAGGATACTCGGAGGAGTGCGTCGTGGAATCCAAGAACGTCGCGCAATTCGTGCGCGACGCGCTCAGGCGCGACGCAGCCAGCGCCCGCGACGCGGGGCGAACGTCGGCTCCGACCGACAGCGCTCGTAGATCGTCTCGCCGCGCAGGATCGTGCGAAGCGTCGTCCCGCGCAGCGGGCGCGCCTGGTAGGGCGTGATCTTGTTCTTGTGCTCGAGGACCGCGGCGTCGACGGCGAAGTCGACGTCGGGATCCCAGATCACGAGATCGGCGTCGAAGCCGGCGGCGATCGCCCCCTTTCGCCCGTGGACGCCGGCGAGGCGCGCGGGCGCGGCGCACATCCACTCGACGACGTCGCGCACGCCGAACCCGCGCGCGCGCGCCTCGGTCCAGACGGCGGCAAGGCCGAGCTGCAAGGACGAGATCCCGCCCCACGCCTTCATGAAGTCGCCGGAGCCGGAGCACTTCAGCTCGGCGGTCGACGGGGAGTGATCGGTCACGACCTGATCGACGAGGCCTTCGCGGAGCGCGTCCCAGAGCTTCTCGCGGTTGTTTCGCTCGCGGATCGGCGGCGCGCACTTGTACTCGGTGGCGCCGTCCGGGATCTCCTCGGCCGCGAACGTGAGGTAGTGCGGACAGGTCTCGACGGTGAGGCGCGTTCGCTCGTCGCGCGCTTGGCGGAAGAGGCCGAGCGCGTCCGACGACGACAGGTGCACGACGTGCACGCGCGCGCCGGTCTCGCGCGCGAGGCGGAGGACGAGCTCGATCGCGGCGTCCTCGGCGCGTCGCGGGCGCGACGCGAGGTAGGTCGCGTAGCGGCGCGGATCGAGGCCCATCGCCGCCAGCTCGCCCTCGGAGAGCGGCTCGGGTAGCTCGGCGTGGACGAAGAGCGGCGCGTCGATGCGCGCGAGCTCCCGCATCCCGGCGCGGAGCTCGGCCTCGTGCACGTGCGAGAACTCGCCGACGCCGCTCTCGGCGAGGAAGCACTTGAACGCGACCACGCCCTCGGTGAAGAGCTCCGCGAGGCCGCCCGCGTGGTTCGAGGGCACGAGCCCGCCGCAGAGCGCGACGTCGACGTGGGACTTCTCCTCGAGCGCTCGGAGCTTCGCCGTCAGGCCGTCGAGGGTCGTGGTCGGGGGGATGCTGTTGAGCGGCATGTCGACGAGCGTCGTCACGCCGCCGGCCGCCGCCGCGCGGGTGGCGGTCTCGAAGCCCTCCCAGTCGGTCCGGCCGGGATCGTTGATGTGGACGTGGGTGTCGACGAGGCCCGGCAAGAGGCACATCGCACCGGCGTCGATCGTCTCGACGCCGGCGGGCGCGCCCGCGAGCTCGGTGACGGCGACGATCTTCCCGAGCGTCCGGTCGACGTGCACGGCGGCGGGGCGCTCGCCGACAGGGGTGAAGACGCGCTGCCCGCGGACCACGAGATCGACGCTCATCGGGCGCCGAGCGTAGAGGATCGCTTCGAGAGAATCGACGCCGACGGCAGCGCGCGCCGTTCCTTCGGGATGCCTGGCCCGGGTGGCCTATACTCGAGCCGTCATGCTGCACTCCGAGAGCACGCT
>JAHBWA010000253.1 GCA_019637195.1 Labilithrix sp.
GGATCGGCACGCCGCGCGGCGCGCCCTCCGGGTAGCGGACCGTGAGGAGCGGACGGTAGCGGGGAGGGGTCGCGCGGGCGTCGAACGAGCGCTCGACGACGAGGAAGGACATGCGCGCGGCGAGCGCGCGGGCGTCGTCGGCGGTGGTGCCGGGCAGGCCGAGCCACGCCCCCGGCGGCGGCGCGAACGTCTCGTCGACGAGCTTCGCCCGGAACGCCCACGCGCCGCTTCGCTGGTGGAGCTTGAGGATGACGTCGTGATCGCCGGCCGTGAGATCGAGCGGGACGAGGTCGTCGTCGTCGCGCAGCGCGCGCGCGTCGTCGCGCGCGAAGACGACCTTGCCGTCCACGCTGACGCGCACCCCGTCGTCGACGCCGAGCGAGAGGTAGTGTCTGCCGGGGCGCTCGACGTGGAGGCGCCCCGCGGCGAACGCCACGAGCTCGCTCCCGCCGGCGTCGTCGAGGCTCGCCTTGAGATCGACGGTGCGGCTGCCGGTCGTGCCCGGGTCCTGCCCCGCGCCCTTCTTCGGCGGTCCGCTCGAGACGACGGTCCAGCGCGCGGGCGGCCTCACCTTGCCGCCGCCGAGATCGCGGACGCCGCCGACGACGGCGCCGCGCGACGGCGCGAGGTTGCCCTCGTCGACGCCCGCGGGCGCGCCGTCGAGCGCCCGGCGTGACGCCTTGAACGGGCCGGCGACCAGCCAGGCGCCGAGGACGCCGCTCGCGGACGGCGCCAGCCGGACCTCGGTCGCCGGCGCCCGGTCGTCGTGGTCGCGCCTGGCCTCGTCGGCCGTCGGGGCGGTCGCCTCGGCCGGAGCAGGGGCGCCGGCGGCCGGCGGCGGATCGGCTCCGACGAGCGGCGCGAGGAGCAGCGCCACGAGCCCGCTCGCCGAGCCCAGCGCGCGGGGCAGCGCGACGGGGATCGGCGCGCGCATCAGGGCTCGACGACGATCTGGCCCGTCATGCCCATCGCGCAGTGGGGCTGGCAATAATAGGGGAACGTCCCAGCGGTCTCGAACTTCTTGTCGAACGTGCCGCCGCCGACGGGCGCGCCGCTCTTGAAGTTGCCGTCCTCGGTGTTGCAGTCGGGGCCGGAGACGACGTTGTGCGTGCCGCCGCCCCAGGTCCAGCGCACCGTCTGGCCGACCTTGATCCGCAGGGAGGCGGGCGAAAACTGGTTGCTCGTGACCTCGACGTTGACCACGTCGTTGGTGGTGTCGGACGACGTCTCGTCGTCCGCGCTGCAAGCGGGCGCCACCGCTGCGGCCAGCACGGCGCAGAGTCCAAGCAACATCTTGTTCATCGAAGCCTCCATCGAGTCGGCAAGCGTCCGCGGTCTCGCGTGAGCGGGACCGCCGAGGCCGAGACGACTAGCGTCCGCTGGGAGGCCTTGGCAAGAAGCGCAGCCGCACGATCGTCGCGGAGAACGCGGCGGGGCAGGGGACCGGGCGGCGCACGGCCGCGCTCGAGTCGCCCGACGCGCCGGGGCCTCGCTCGGGCCGGGGCCTCGCTCAGTCCGTGAGGCCCTGCGCGAGCGTTCGCGGCTCGTCCTTGAAGAGGATCTCGACCTTTCGCTGGTCGAGGATCCGCGTCACGACGCCGTCGCCGAACTTCTTGTGCCGGATCAGGTCACCCTCGGCGAAGAGCTCGTCGACGCGGTAGTTCTTGAACTCGCTGACGGCCTTGCCGGAGACGGCCTTTTCCCACGATCGCTCGCGATCGAGCGCGGCCTGCTGCGCCTTGGTCGCCGACGTGGCGCGCGTCGAGCGCGGGCCGGCGGTCCCGGAGGAGGCGCGCGCCGTCGACGGCGCCTTCTCACCTGGCGCTCGACCACGGAAATTGTGATGGGACATGCACGTCGAACACTCGACGCGCACGGGGGTCCCACCCACCATCGCGATCACACGGTGATTCAAGACCAGCTTGCACTTGGTGCACCAGCTGTCGACTTCCCCCCCCGCTCGGAGCGGCTTGCTCATGTCGCGCAGCATACTCGAACACGACGATCTCAGGGGTCGCGATCGCGACGTCGTCGACGTTCTCGTTCGTCGCGTCGGACATGCACGGCCGTCTTCACCTCCGGCTTGGGAAGTGGAGTGAGGCGGCGCTCGCCGGGCTCGCCCGTGTCGTCCTCGTCCGAGCGCGCGGCTTCGCCGGCGTCGCTGTCTTCGCTCTCGCTGTCTTCGCTCTTGCTCTTCGTCGATTTCGACCGGCCGTCGTTCGGCGTGAAGCGAATGGTCGTGTTCACCTCGAACTGAACGGTGGTGAGGAGCTTCTGCACCTCGCCGGCGAAGTTCGTGTGCTCGAGAAAGTCGCGGATCTCCTTCGCGACCACGCGGAAGAGGCCGTTCTTCGTCTCGTCGATCTGCTGGAGAAGGTAATGAGCGATGTCCTTCGGCAGCTTGAGATCACCGACGAACGACTTGAGGTTGTCGGGGGCCTCCTGCGCCTTCTCGACGCCGAGCTCGACCGCGCGACGCACGATCTCCGGGATGACGCCTTCGAGGCGACGGCGTCGGCTGTCTCGACCGCGCTCGTGCGGGCTCTCGGGCGGGACGCTGTCCAGCGGCGGCGGAGCTTCCTCGTCGCTCATGGAGAGTCCTTAGCCCTGGCTTAGAGGGACGTCAACGCGGCGCGTTACACAGCGCGAGCGCGGGGCGGATCACGCCGCGACGGTCGTGAGGATACGGCTGACGCCGCGCGCGGCGTCGTCGAGGTGGCGCGTCGACGCCGCGACCGCCTCGATCGCTTCCACGCGCCGCTTCTGCCGCGTGCAAAGGAGCACTTCCTGGCCCCCGACGGCGACGGCGCGGACGTCGACCTCGTGGCGGAGCGCCTCGACGCGCGACGAGACCTGCGTGCTCATCTGCGCCCAGTCGCCGTCGGCGAGCAGCGGCGCGTACGCCGCGAGCTCCTCGCAGACGGGCCAGGAGCCGGCTCCCGCCACGACGACGCCCGAGGGATCGGCGACGACGATGGCGTCGAGATCGCCCCGCGCGCGTGCGCAGCTGAGCTGGTAGTGGAGAGCCACGAGCGGATCGGAGCTACGGCGGCGGCGGCGGTCGTCCATGTTCGGTTCCCAGCAGCAAGGGGGCGTGGTCGGGCTTCGACGCGAAGTGTCCCGCGCCGGTCGCGCCGGGGCCAAGAAGCCTGCGGCTCGGGCCCGTCATCACCAGCCGTCGCGCAGGTGAGTCGCACCGGCCGGCTCCCCGACGTGCGGGCCGCGTCGGCAGCGCCGAGCCCCCGCTCGGTGACCGAACCCCTGCGAGACGCGAAGCCCTACTAGTGGAGGAGGGAACGTGCGACACTACCGGGAGCGTGCATCTGGTCGTTCCTCCCGGAGGGTCGTTCCGCGAGACGCGCCGCATCGAGCTGGGAGCACGAGTGCTCACCATCGGGCGCGCGGAAGCGTGTGACGTTCGCGTCGACGTCCCCGGCGTCGACGACGAGCACGCTAAGATCAGCGAGGTCGCGCTGATCGCCGTCGGCCCCGACTGCGCGGTCGGCGACGTCCCGCTCGACGCGGGGCAGCGGCGGCTCGTCATCCCGGGCGACGAGATCCAGGTCGGCAGCGTCGTCCTCGCGCTCGACGGTCAGGACCCCGGCGTCGCAGCTGCCGAGGGGGGCGCGCATCCGGGGCCGCGCATCCGGGTGGTCGAGGGCCAGAACTTCGGCGACGAGCTCGTCCTCGTCGCGGAGAACCGCGAGTACGTGATCGGGCGCAGCCCCAAGGCCGATCTCGTCCTCGAGGATCGCGAGGTCTCACGCGAGCACATCAAGATCGTGCGGCGCGGCTTCAACGTCTTCATCTTCGACGCCGCGTCCACGCGCGGCTCCTGGCTCGGCCGCGCCGCCGTCTATCAGGGCTCGCGCGTCGAGTGGCAGCGGCCGCGCATGCTGAAGCTCGGCGCGACGGTGCTCTCGCTCGATCTGCCTGCCGAGGTGCGGGCGCGCGCGCCGGCCGTGCAGGTCAGCGCGCCGATGACCCCGCCGCCGCGGGTCGTCCGTGCGGTCGCGGACAAGGCGAGCTCGCCGGCCCCACCGTCCGGTGCCGCGGAGCAAGGGCTGCCGGCGAACGTCGGCGTCTACCACTACGAGGCGAAGCCTCTGCCGACGGCGCCGTCATCCACGCCGCCGCCCGCGGACGCGGCCGCGTCGCATCCGGCCGAGGTCGAGGCCGCGCCCGCGTCGCTGCCGCCGATCGCGCCCTCTGTGCCGCCGGTGGCCGGCAGGACGCGGACCGGCGTGGGAGGGTCGCGCACAGCGTGGAAGAAGACGGGGCCCACGATCGGCCGAGCGTCGGGCTTGCTCCTCCTCGGACTCGCGGGTCTCGCCATCCTCGGGGCGCTCTTCGTGGTCTTCTCGTTGATGGAGTGACGCGCGGCGCCAGCGTCCGGCTCGGCCCGAGCATCGAGGCCGCCGACCCTCGCATCTCACGGGGGATTCTTCGACCCTCGGCGCCGGCGCGCGGGAGCGGCGGTTGTGTCGCGGACGGGCCCGTGGCATTGAATGACCATGTGCACGTGCCACAGCGAGCTCTACGGCAAACGTCGTCGTGCTTTCGTCGAGGCCATCGCCGCGAAGGATCCGGAGAGCGTCGCGGTCTTCGCGGCCGCGCCCGTCTTCACGCGCAACAACGACGTCGAGCACGACTACCGGCAGGACTCCGACCTCTTCTACCTGACCGGCTTCGCCGAGCCCGGCACCGTGCTCGTGCTCGACGCCAAGGAGAAGAAGTCGACGATGTTCGTCCGCCCGCGCGACCCCGAGCGCGAGACGTGGGACGGACCGCGCGCCGGCGTCGACGGCGTGAAGGAGCACTTCGGCGCGGACGAGGCCTTCACGATCGACAAGGTCACCGAGGAGCTGCCGAAGCTCTTCCAGAACCGGAAGCGGCTCTACTACCGGCTCGGCGCGAACCGCGTCTTCGACGACCGGGTGCTCGAGGGGATCGACCGCGCGCGCGCCCGCGCGAAGCTCGGCTTCTCGTGGCCCGTCGAGATCGTCGATCCCGGCACGATCCTCCACGAGATGCGCCTCTTCAAGAACGCCGAGGACCTCTCCTCGATGCGCCGCGCCGCGGACATCACGGCCGAGGCGCACCTGCGCGCGATGAAGTCGACGAAGCCCGGGATGCACGAGTTCCAGGTCGAGGCGATGCTCCTCGAGACCTTCCGCATGCACGGCTCCGAGCGCCCGGCTTACGGGAGCATCGTCGGCTCGGGCGCGAACGCGACCATCCTCCACTACCGCCAGAACAACCGGAAGATGGAGGACGGGGAGCTCCTCTTGATCGACGCCGGCTGCGAGTACGACTACTACGCCAGCGACGTCACGCGGACGTTCCCCGTAGGCGGGACGTTCACGAAGGAGCAGCAGGCGATCTACGAGCTCGTCCTCGACGCGCAGGAGGCGGGCATCGACAAGACGCGCGCGGGCAGCTCGCTCGAGCAGATCCACGCGGCCTGCGTCGAGGTGATCACGCGCGGGCTCGTGAAGCTCGGGCTGCTCTCCGGCGACGTCGACCAGCTGATCAAGGACGACGCCCACAAGCCGTTCTTCATGCACAAGACGAGTCACTGGCTCGGCATGGACGTCCACGACGTCGGCAGCTACCACCTCGGCGGCAAGGCTCGGCCCCTCGAGCCGGGCATGGTCCTCACCGTCGAGCCCGGGATCTACATCTCGAAGGACAACGACAAGGTCCCGGCCGCGTTCCGCGGAATCGGCGTTCGCATCGAGGACGACATCCTGGTGACCGACGGCGAGCCCGACAACCTGACGCGCCAGATCCCGAAGACCGTCGCCGAGCTCCACGCCGCCTGCGCGTGACTGCGCTCGCGCTCGGGCGCTGCGCGTGAGCGACCGAGCGCGCGCGCCTCAGGCGCTGCGCGCGCTCGGAGGGGCGGGCACGTCGTCGCGGGGCGTCGCGCTCGCGGCGCTCCCCGGTTCGGCGGTGCCGTCCCCGCCGGGCGGCGCCGCCGCTTCGGCGGCTTCGCGCGCGGCGCGGCGTCGATCGCGGCGGAGCGCGAACGCCCAGGCGATGACGCCCATCACGGCGCCGATCGCGAGCCCGACCGGGATGGTCCCGATGCACCAGTCGATGAGGAGCGTGCCGGCCTGATCGATCACGTCGTGGCGTTCGAGGACGAGCCACTCGCCCTTGCGGAGGCGGTGCGACACCTGGATCTCCGCGTAGACGATGAACGGGAGAAACACCATGTTGGAGATGCGCGAGCCGAGCCACGCGAAGAGCCGGTTCTTCTTGCACAGCGTGGCGAGGCCGATGGCGAGCGGGCCGTGCACGCCCATCGCCGGCGTGCACCCGGCGAACGCGCCGATCGCCACCGCCCAGCCGATGTCGCGCGGCGACGCTCGCTCGGACTTCGCGAGCTTCCAGAGCGTCTTGATCTTCTCCCAGAGCCGGCGGAACAAGGCCAATCAGCCTAGTCTACCCGGCGGTCGACGCCCATCGCCTTTCGGGGATCCGGCTCGTCGCTGCGCCGGAGAGAGCCTCCCGTCCGGCGCTCTTCGCGGCTCGAGCGGCGACGGGAATATTTCACGCGGGAGGACGTTCGACGCGCGTCGCGCATCCGGGCGCGACGCGCGCACGCGGCGGCGAAGTGGCCCACGCCCCGGGCGGAGGCTAACCTGCGGGACGTGGAGCTGAGCGAGCTCAAGGCGGCGTTCGTCACGCACCTCGAGGCGGAGAAGCACGCGTCGCCGAACACGGTGGCGGCGTACGGCCGGGACCTCGACGCGCTGCTCGCCTTCGTCGACGCTCGCGCGAGCGAGCGCCGCGGCGAGGGCGCGCGCGGCGCTCGTGAACACGTCCGCCGCGCCCCGCCGCGCCTCGATCTGTACGTCTTGCGCGCCTGGCTCGGCGAGCTCGCGCGCACGTGCAAGCCCTCGAGCATCGCGCGCAAGATCGCCAGCGCGCGCGCCTTTTGCCGGTGGATGAAGCAGAACGGACACGCCGAGTCGAACCCGGCGGCCGAGCTCGCGAGCCCGAAGGTGCGGCGCGAGCTGCCGACGTTCCTCTCGGCCGAGGACGCGGCGCTGGTGATCGAATCGCCCGACCCGGACAACACCGGGGCGCTCCGCGCGGAGGAGGCCGTGGCCTTGCGCGATCGCGCGCTGCTCGAGCTGCTCTACGCCGCGGGCCTCCGCGTGTCGGAGGCGTGCGGCCTCGACCTCGAGAGCCTCTCGCTCTCCGAGCGCACGGTCCGCGTGATGGGCAAGGGGCGGAAGGAGCGGATCGTGCCGTTCGGCAGCAAGGCGGAGAAGGCGCTCGCCGCCTGGCTCGACGTGCGCGCGGAGCTCGCCCACGCGAAGACGGGGCACCTCGACGCGCGCGCCGTGTTCGTCTCCACGCGCGGGCGGCGGTTCGGCCCGCGCGCGGCCCAGCTCGTCGTCCGCCGCTACGGGCTCGCCGGCGCCGGGCGGGCGGATCTCCACCCGCACGCGCTGCGGCACACGTGCGCCACCCACCTCCTCGACGGCGGCGCCGATCTCCGCGCGATCCAGGAGATGCTCGGCCACTCGTCGCTCTCGACGACGCAGCGCTACACGCACGTCTCGGTCGCGCACTTGCTCGCGGTCTACGACGCCGCGCACCCGCTCGCGAGCGCGAAGAAGCAGGGCGACGCCCGCGCGCTCGCCGGTCGAGGCGACGCGCGCCGGCGCCCGTGAGGGCGAGCGCGGGCGGACGAAGACGCGACTCCGGCGCCCGTGAGGGCGAGCGCGGGCGGACGAAGACGCGACCCCGGCGCCCGTGGAGCCCTGCTGAGCGAGGGCTCGCGAAGTCGGGCCCCCTCTAGTAACGTTCCGGCCCCGCGTCCCGCCTCGCAGCAGGCGAGCGCGCGACCTTTGGTCCCAGCCGTCCCCGCCGCGCGCGGGCCTCGATTCCTCCCACCGTCTTGATGCTCCGCGCGCTGTTGCGCTTGACCCACGCCCTCGGCGGCGCCGCCGTCGCGGCGCTGTTCGTCGCCTTCCTCGAGGCGCGCGCCGTGACGACCGCCGCGGCGGAGGCGGGCGTGGAGGAGGCTCTGCCGTTCGGCGCGCTCCTCCTGGCGGAGCTCGGCTTGCTCTCGCCGGTCGCGCTCGGCGTGGGCGGCGCGGTCGGGGTCCTCGCGCTGCTCTTGCAGCCCAAGGCGGCGGCGAGCCCCCTCGCGGCGCTCACCGCGCTGCGCGCGGGCGCCGTCCTCGATCGGCTCCGCGCCGCCGCGGCGCTGCCGCTCGCGATCGTCGCCTCGTTCGGGTGGTGCGTCGCGTCGGCGCACGTCGCGCGCCTCTCGATGGGTGCCGGCAAGCCGGCGGAGGCCGGTCTCACCATCGGCGTGGGCGCGGTCATCGCCCTCGTCGTCGCCGGGGGCGTCGCCCTCGCGCTGCTCCCGCTGCTCCGGCGCCTGCTCGCGCTCGGGAGCGCCGCCGTCCCGCGGCTCCTCGATCCGGCGCTCACCGGCGGCGTCGCGCTCGCGATCGTCCTCGCGCTCTTCGCGCTCGGCATCGCGCTCGGCGACACCAGCGGCGGCGGCGGGGGCGTCCTCGGCGTCTTCGGCGTCCTCAAGCGAGCCGAGCTCGATCTGCGGCCGCTCGCGAACGCCGCCGTCGTCGGGCTCGGCGCCTATGTCGCGCCGATCGCGCTCGCGCGTCCGTCCGTGGTCGACGGACGCGAGCGCCCGCACCCGCGTCAGCTCGTCGGCGCGGCGATCGGCCTCGCGATGCACGCGCTCCTCTTCGGCGCCTGCGTCCGCGCCTCGTCGCGGATCGCCGAGCCGCCGACCGTCGCCCGGGCGATCGAGAAGCACGCCCCGCTCGGCAAGCCGGCGCTCGCGCTCCTGCGCGCGGTGACCGATCGCGATCGGGACGGCTTCTCCGCGAAGTTCGCCGGCGGCGACTGCGACGACGGGGACAAGGGCGTGAACCCGAACGCGCTCGACGTCCCGGGGAACGGGATCGACGAGGACTGCTCGGGCGAGGACACGCCGGCGCCGGAGCCCGCGCCCGTGGCGGTGACGAGCGCGGACGCGGTCGCGTCGGCGAAGCCGAAGCGCTCGTACAACGTGATCCTCCTCACGGTCGACACGCTCCGCCCCGACCTGGGCTTCATGAACTACGGCAAGCCCACCTCGCCGAACCTCGACAAGCTGGCCGAGAAGGCGACGGTCTTCGAGCGGGCCTATTCGATGGCGTCGTACACCGGCAAGGCCGTCGGTCCGATGCTCATCGGCAAGTACCCGAGCGAGACGGTCACCGACTTCAGTCACTTCAATACGTATTTCGACAAGAACGTGATGATCGCCGAGCGCGCCCGCGACGCCGGCTACCGGACGTTCGCGGGGATGTGCCACTGGTACTTCAAGCGCTCGAGCGGGCTCACGCAGGGCTTCGAGGTCTGGGACACGTCGGCGATCCCGCCGGGGATGGGCGACAACGACACGAGCATCACGAGCGAGCGCATGGCCGATCTCGCGCTCAAGCTGCTGCAGCGCCCCGAGAACACGCTCGGCGGCGTCGCCGAAGACGCGGACGGCGGCGCGCCCGACGGCGGCGTCGAGCCGCCTCGGACCGAAGACGCGGGCGCGCCCGACGCGGCGCCGCATCGCTTCTTCGCGTGGTTCCACTTCTTCGATCCGCACGCGCAGTACGTCCCGCACGCCGACGCCCCCGACTTCTCGGGCGGGAAGGGCACCTCGCGCGCGG
>JAHBWA010000254.1 GCA_019637195.1 Labilithrix sp.
GCGCGCGCGAGCCGACGGCGTCGCCGCCACGATCGCCGGGAGCCGCCACCCCGGACGCCGCCGTGACGCACGCGCCGAGCGCGGACGAGCCGGCGGTCCGCTTCCAGCCGTTTCTCACGGACATGGTCCGCGTGCCCGCCGGGAGCTTCACGATGGGGACGGACAAGGAGGGCCGCGGCGACGGCCCCGCCCATCGCGTCACGCTCACCAAGGCGTTCTACATCGACCGCACCGAGGTCACCGCAGAGGCCTACTCCGCGTGCGTGGAGGACGGCTCGTGCACCGCGAACCGCGTCCACGCCGACAACATCCCGGAGACCACCTGGGGCTGCAACAACGGCAAGGATCAGCCGCGCCACCCGGCCAACTGCGTCGACCGTGCGCAGGCCGAGCGCTTCTGCGCCTATGCGCACAAGCGACTTCCGACCGAAGCCGAGTGGGAGTACGCCGCGCGCGGCGACGACGCGCGCGAATACCCGTGGGGGAACGCGCCGCCCGCGACGTGCGCGATGGCGCTCCTCCAAGGCCTCGCCGGAGACTGCAAGGACCGCAGGGGCACGGGAGAGGTCGGCGCGACCGCCGACGGCAGGAGCGCGTTCGGCGCGCTCGACATGGCGGGAAACGTCTGGGAGTGGGTCGACGACGGGCACGCGCCGTACACGGCGCGCGCCGTGACCGACCCACGGGTGGGCCTGGCCGCGCCCTACGCCAAGGGTGTCCTGCGCGGCGGCTCGTGGGACTACGCCCCGACCAGCGCGAAGACCACCTACCGCTATCCCTTCCAGGCGAACATCGCGAACATCAGCACCGGTTTCCGCTGCGCCCGCGACGCGCACGACTGAGCCTGCCCGACGGCGACGAGCCTCGCGCGCGACGCGGGCTCGGTCATCGCCAGGCCCGAGCCTCGCGCGCGGTCGCGGGCTCGGCCGTCGCCAGGCCCCCGTGCCTCGCGCGCGACGCGGGCTCAGTCGTCGCCAGGCTCGAGCTTCGCCGCGCGGCGGAAGAGCCAGAAGCTCACGGCGAAGAGCGGCAGCGACGGGATGAAGACGACGAGCGGGAACGTCGCGCGGTGGCTGATCTCCGGCTTCGTGAAGATGAAGCAGGAGACGTCGATGAGCACCGTCATGATGAGGACGATGGCTCCGAGCACTCGAGCGGTGAATCGGTCGTTGAGCACGGGCGCACGCTACTCCACAGAGGGGCTATTGCCCCCCCAAACATCTCGCAGTTGGCTTATCATCGCGGGTCACGATGCGCGTCGCTTCTCCTCCGACTGCACGGTCCTGTCCCACCGAAGCGAACCGCGTCTCGAGCGGCGCCGGCGGCTCTCGCCGCGTCGCGTTCGGCGCGGTCTTGCTGGTCCTCGCGGCCTGCACGGTCACTCCGCCGGTAAGCGTGGTGCGAACCGCGCCCGGAGACAAGACCGACGAGATCAAGGGCGACCCCGTCAAGCTGAAGCGCGGTCCGCAAGAGACCTACGCCGGCGCGCGCGCCGGCTTCCACGTGGTGCGGAGCCACGAAGACTGGGAGCGCGCCTGGCCCGCCGAGAAGAGCCCGCCGATGCCCGCGACGCTCGACACGACCTCGCACATGCTCTTCCTCGCCGTGAGCGACACGCAGGCCGTCACGCGGATGAAGGTCCAGCGCGTGCTCGAGACCGGGACGTTCCTCTACGTCTGGGTGCGAGAGACGAAGGTGGGCGAGGGCTGCACCAACAAGTCTCCCGACCGCGCGTTCGACGCCGTCGTCGCCGCGCGCGCGGACAAGCCGGTGAAGTTCTTCGTCGACGAGGAGCACGGCGAGTCCTGCGGCGAGCCGCCGGTCGCCGGGGTCGAGTGCCGCCTCACGAACAAGGACACCTGGTCGACCAAGCTCGAAGCGCAGCCCGGCGACGCCGTCGAGTGCGCGCTCACCGCCACCGCGCGCGGCAAGTTCGAGCTGGTCGACAAGGTCCTCGGCATGGCCGACCTCCCCGCGGGCTCGACGGCGAAGCTCGCCTTCAAGAAGGGCCCGGAGCGCGGGGTGATGGAGCTCGACGTCTACGGCACCTACCGGGTCACCGCCGAGGCCGCCGACGAAGCCGGCCGGCGCGGCAAGGCCTCGGCGACGATCGACGTCAAGCCGCCGAAGACGAAGGACGTCCTCGTTCAGCTCGTCTGGGCGGGCTTCGACCGCGCGGACATGCCCGACACCTTCCCGCGCGTGAACCTGCGCGTCGCGGAGGAGGGGCCGAAGGGGCAGCGCTGCTCCGCGGAGATCCCGATCCCCGGGCTCTGCGACGTGAAGACGCGCGGCGCGTACACGTACATGCGCATTCCGGAGGGGAGCCGCAGGCTGCCCGTGTCGGTGCAGTTCCTCGACGAGCGCATCGAGAAGGGACCCGGCCCGTGCGTGCACGTCTGGTATGACGGGGAGCGGACCGGCGAGACGTGCGATCGGCTGCATCGCGACGCGGACGAGATCTGGCGCGTCGGCACGCTGGACACCGCCACGGGCAAGCTCATCCCCGACGGCGCGACGGCGCCGCCCGCGACGAGCGCCGACGCAGGCGCGTCCACGGCCCCCGCGAAGCCGGCGCCCGCGACGAAGTAGCCAGTCGCATAGCCATTCCAGTCACTTCCGCGCATTTGCGGGGACCTCGACGATCGCTCGCAACCGCGCCCGCGCGCGGCCGACGGGGAGAGCACCATGAACAAGCTCTCCGCTCTCGCCGCCCTCGTCGTCGTCTCCTTCAACCTCGTCGCCTGCGCCGAGCCCGAGGAGGGCGGCGCGACCGACGAATCCGCGATCACGAACGCCGACGATCGCGAGACGTTCCAGCAGACGTTCGCGGCCACGGACGACGACGCCCTGGCGACGCCCGACGTCACGGCCGCCGCGGTGGTCGATCCCGGCACGTCGCCGTTCGCGGGGATCTCGCCCGAGCAGAAGGCCGGCATCCTCACCGCGCCCGTCCCCTCCGCCGCGGACGGCAAGTCGGACTGGAAGAGCTCGGTGCTCGGCTCCTGCAAGGCGACCTACCTCTGCGAGCGCAGCGTGATCGACCAGCCGGGCCAGCCGCCCTTCCGCCTCACGCTCCGTCACGAGGGCGGCGCCTGTATGCTCGGTGACGTCGTCCTGTCCGTCGACGCGAGCGCGAAGTACACCGGGGAGCTCGCCGCCTCGGGCACCTGGCTCGCCGACGCGGGGCGCATCGACGTGACCTTCACGAAGACGGCGGTGAGCACCCGCTGCGAGCTCGCGGACTGAGCGCTCCCAGCCGACCCGGCACGCGAGCCGATGGCCCCCTCGAGGAGGCGTCGGCTCGCGCCACGAAACGTCACCCGATGACTCGGCCGTCACGAGGACACCGTCATGCCGCTGCGCCACCGCACGCTCACGCTCTTACTGACCGGGCTCATCACGCTCGCGACCGCCGCGGCACGCGCCGAGGAGCCGCGGCCGACGGCCGGTTCGGCGCGGCCGATGACGCCGGACACCGACGACGGCGGCCCGCGGATCCCGGTCCTGGCCGAGACCGATTCGGCGAAGCCGAAGGGCAACCCGTGGGTGGACGCCGGGCTCGCGCGGCGGAGGGACTCGAGCTCCGCGTCGCCCGGCGACGCCGCGCATCGCCCCGAGGCCCGCCCGGTGTCGGCCTCGTTCCTCGGGGGGTACGCCTCCGAGGGCTTGAAGCTCGGCTTCGGACTGCGCGCCGGGTACTCCTTCTTCGAGCGCCTCTACGTCGGCGGCGCGTTCATGTTCCACCTCGGGACGTCGGTCGGCGACGCGTCGGTCCGGTTCTCCTACCCGAGCGCGGAGCTCGGGTACGACGCGCACGTCGGCCCGGTCACGATCCGTCCGTACGCCGGCCTCGGCCTGACGGTGGTGCACGCGTCGCTCGGAGACGTGAGCGCGACCGAACAGTACGTCACCGTGTACCCCGGTCTGCACGTCGATCTCGACCTCCCGGACACCGCGGGCTTCGTCGGCCTCGACGGACGCATGCTCGTCTTCGCGGAGGACACGGGCGCACCCAAGTCGATCGGCGTCTTCCTCACCGGAGGGGCGCGCTTCTGACCGCCCGCCTCCGCGCTGGCTCCGCGCGCCCGCTCAGTCGAAGACGCGCGCGAGGAGCTTCATCGTCACCCAGGCGAGCGCGCCGCTGAGCGGCAGCGTCAGCACCCACGCCATCAAGATGTTTCCGGCGACGCCCCAGCGAACCGCGCTCACGCGCTTGCTCGCGCCGACGCCCATGATGCACGCGTTGATGCAGTGGGTCGTGGAGACCGGCACGCCGAGGTGACTCGCGCCGAGGATCGTGAGCGCCCCCGCCGTCTCGGCCGCGAAGCCCTGGAGCGGCGTGATGCGGATGATCTTCGTGCCCATCGTCTTGATGATCTTCGTCCCGCCGGCCATCGTGCCGAGCGCGATCGCGGTCGCGCACGCGATGACGACCCACATCGGGACGCCGTCGCCCTTCGGCGGCAAGAACCACGCGGGCATGCCCTCGTGATGGCCCGCCTTCACGAACGCGATCAACGCGAGCGTGATGATGCCCATCGACTTCTGCGCGTCGTTCGAGCCGTGCGCGAAGGCCATCGACATGGCCGACACGAGCTGGAGCCGGCGCGAGCCGCGGTGCACCGTAGCGGGGCGCAACCTCCGGACGACCCAGACGAGGGCGATCATCATGACGAAGGCCATCACGAAGCCGATCGTCGGGGACGCGACGAGCGGGACGAGCACCTTCTGCTTGAGCGCGCCCCACTTGAACGCGGAGAGCCCCGCCTTCGCCACCACCGCTCCGGCGAGCGCGCCGATCAGCGCGTGAGACGAGCTCGACGGGATCCCGTACCACCAGGTGATGAGGTTCCAGATGCACGCGCCGATGAGCGCCGAGAGGACGACCGTCTGGGTGACGATCGCAGGATCGGCGAAGCCGGACGCGATCGTCTTGGCGACGGCCGTTCCGGTGACGGCGCCGAAGAAGTTGAGGAGGCCCGCCAGGATGACCGCCGTGCGGATCGGCAGGACCCCGGTGGAGACGACGGTGGCGATCGCGTTCGCGGCGTCGTGAAAGCCGTTGATGTAGTCGAAGATGATCGCGAAGACGATGACGCTGACGAGCAGGCTAACCATGCTTCACAGCGAGGTTGGCCAGCGTATCGGCGATCGAGTCGCACTGGTCGATGGCGTTCTCGAGATCCTCGAGGACGGTCTTCTCACGGATGAGGACGCGCGCGTCGGTGACGCCCTCGCGCACGGGCCCGCCGGTCCGCTCGGAGCAGAACAGCTCGGAGATCGCCTCGCGGTAGACGATGTCGGCCTCCTTCTCGATCTTCCGGAGCTCGCGCGCGACCGCGACGATCTCCGTGTACTTGTGCTTGCGAAGCTTCGGCATCGCCTCGTCGATCTTCGCCGTGCAGCGGACGATGATCTCGATGAGCTCGGCCATCGCGGGGGTCGGCTTGTCGACCCCCAGCATCACGCACGCGCGGATCGCGCCGTTGGTGAGGTCGAGCACGCCGTCGAGCTCCGACGAGAGCTTCTGGAGATCCTCGCGATCGATCGGCGTCACGAACGTCTTCGCGAGCGCCTCCTCCATCTCGTGGACGATCCGGTCACCGTCGTGCTCGATCTTCTGGACCTCGTCGCGGGCCTGCTCGGCGGTGGTGCCGTTGGTCGAGAACTTGGAGAGCGCCCTGGCCCCCTCGTGCGCGGCTCGAGCCTGCTGCTCGAGGTAGTCGTAGAAGTGATCTTCGCGCGGAAGAAACCAGCGGATGACGTCCTGGATCCCCATCAGCCATTCCTCCGGTACGGGGGCGTCGAACGGTCGAGCAAGCCGGCTCCCTTTTGCTCCATTGTCGGCGGCCGAATCTAGCCATTTCGGTTCTTCTTGTGCGACGAGCGTGTGACGTCCGCCGAGAGGCGTGCCTCTACCGCTAGAATGCTGCGCGATCTCGCTGACTTCTCGCGCGCGTTCGCTCAGGGAACGACGCCGACGTAGGCGCGCGCGCGGACGACGCCGCGCTCGTGGAGCGGCTCGACGCGCGGGACGAAGCCCGCCTTGCGGAGCGTCCGGACGAACGGATCCGCGGCGTAGCCGCTCCAGACGGCGAAGACGCCGCCGGGCGCCAGGGCGATCCGCGCGCGAGCCAGCGCGGCCTCGGCATAGAGGCGCGCGTTCGTCCGGAAGCTCGCCCACTCGGGCCCGTTGTCGACGTCGAGCAGGATCGCGGCGAGCGAGGCCGGCGGCGCCCCTGCGATGACGTCGGCCACGTCGGCACGGCAGAGCTCGACGCGCGGATCGTCGAGCGCGCCGCCGACCAGCTCGGCCGCCTCGACGCGCGCGACGTCGACGACCGCGCGAAGCTTCTCGACGACCACGACCTCGGACGCGGCGGAGGCGACGTCGAGCACCCCGCGCAGCGTCGCGCCGAAGCCGAGACCGCCGACGAGGACGCGCGGCGCCGCCCCGCCGGCGATGCGCGCGCGCTCGAGCGGCTCGCGCGCCATGCGGCCGAACGCGAGCTCCGTCTCGAGCGCTGCGCTCGAGAGCAGGACGACGTTCCCGAGGACGAGCTCCAGGTGCTCGCCCACCCGCCGGAGAAGGAGGGACTTGTCGTCCTCGACGAGCGTTCGAACGATCTCGGTCGCCAAGGCTCACTCGCGGGACGACGGGATCTCCGACGTCGGCTCCGGCGCCGGCTTCACCGCCGGGCGGTGCGGGGGCCGGCCGTGGCTCGTGGGGCGCGCCGCGGGCCTGACCGTCTGCGGCGCGGCCGTCTGCGGCGCGGTCACCGGGGGTGCGGCCACCGGCGGATCCGCGCCCGGCGTCGCGGTGAGCGGCAGCGCGGGCGGCAGCGGCTCGGCGGGCACCGGGAGCGGCGTGGACGCGGGCGGCGCCACGGATGACGGTTGCCTGCCCGCGCTCGGCGGCTTCGCGAGGAAGACCTTCGCGCCGATGACGACGAGGCTCCCGACGACGGCGGCGAAGAGGAGCCCCCAGACGAGCAGGCCGCCGGTCGACATCTCGCGCTTCGGAGCCTTCGCGGCCGGCGGCGTCGTCCAGTTGCTCTTCCCTCCCGTCACGAAGGACGGCGCGCTCGGCTGCGGATGCGTGGCCTGGACGAGCGCGGGGCCGAGGATGGCGATGCGCTCGACCGACGGCGCCGCGTTCGCTCCGGCGTACGGCGCGAGCATCCGAGCCAGCTCGACGACGTCGGGCCGGCGCTCACGCTCGCGCTCGAGGCAGCGCCAGACCACGTGCTCGAGCCCCTCGGGGATGTCCCGCCGGAGGTCGCGCAGGTTGGGGATCGGCGCGTGCATGATGTTCTGGATCAGGTCACCCAGCGAGTTGCCCACGAAGGGCGCCCTCCCGCTGATCAGCCGAAAGAGGATCACGCCGAGCGACCAGACGTCGCTCCGCGAGTCGGCGTCGCGGGCGGAGATCACCTGCTCGGGCGCCATGTAGCTGGGCGATCCGAGGAGATCGGTCGCCTTGGTCACGACGCTGTCATGGTGCCCGCGGCGGCCGCCGGGGTTCGTGTCGTCACCGTCCACGTCGAGGTCGAGGACCTTCGAGACGCCGAAGTCGAGGACCTTCACGACCGGCTCCCCGCCGGACCCGCGCGTCAGAAAGAGGTTCGCCGGCTTCAAATCACGATGGACGATGCCGTGTCCGTGCGCCTCGGCGATCGCCTCACATGCCTGGATGATGTAGTCACACGCCTCGGCGGTCGGGAACGCGCCGCGCTTCTGGAGGAGATCCGAGAAGTCGACCCCCTCGAGGTACTCCATGACCATGTAGGGCGACCCGCCCTCGAGCGCCCCGACGTCGAGCACGCGCGACACGTGCTTGCTCTTCAGCCGAACGGTGTTCCGCGCCTCGCGCAAGAAGCGGCTCTTGTAGTCGCTGCTCACGACCTCCTCGCGCATGAACTTCAGCGCGACGGTCTGACCGAGCTGGAGGTGACGGGCCGCCACGACGTAGCCCATCCCCCCCTCCCCGAGGACGCGCTCGATCTGGAATTTGCCGGCGATGATGTCGCCGGCGCGCACCCCTGACATCCAGGGTGGAAGTGTCGCGCGTCCTGCCCCGCCAATCAAGAAACGCCCCTCCCGGGTCCCGAGACACCGCCGCCTCCCCCTTCAGGGATGCGGGGACCGGCCGTTGAGCCGATCTCATCCGTCATTTCAAGCGTCACGCGGGAGGCAATGTGGGTACGTACGGGAACAAGAAGCGTAGTGGGTGGGACGTCGCCGGGGTAAAGCTCGTCGGAGCCCTCCTCCTCGTCACGGCAGGCTGCTCGAGCGGCGGCCCGAAGGGGAGCACGTTCCGGGACGACGGCAACGGAGGCGCGCCCTCCGCGAGCCAGGACGAACCTCCCATCATTTTGCTCCAGCCCGACGCCGCCGCGCCGGTCGTGACGTGCCAGCCCGGCTTCGAGAAGCGCGGCACCGAGTGCGTCGACGTCGACGAGTGCGCCACGAACCGCGGCGGATGCGACCCGCTCACCGTCTGCACCAACACGCCGGGGAGCTCCACCTGCAGCGCCTGCCCGCCGGGCTTCACCGGCACCGGCAAGACAGGCTGCGTCGACGTGGACGAGTGCGCCACGAACAACGGCGGATGCGACCCGCTCGCGCTCTGCATCAACACCGCCGGCAGCTTCACCTGCGGCCACTGCCCGAGCGGCTACTCCGGCACCGGCAGCGCCGGCTGCCACGACGTCGACGAGTGCGCCACGAACCACGGCGGATGCGACGCGGTCGTGGCCTGCACGAACACGCCCGGCGGCCACACCTGCGGCGACTGCCCGGACGGCTACACCGGGGGCGGCAAAACGGGCTGCCACGACGTCGACGAGTGCGCCGTGAACAACGGCGGCTGCGATCCGCGAACGACGTGCACCAACACCCCCGGCGGCTTCACCTGCAGCGCGTGCCCGGCGGGCTTCGCCGGGACCGGCGCCGCGGGCTGCGTCGACATCGACGAGTGCGCCGTGAACAACGGCGGATGCGACCTGCGGACGACCTGCCACAACTCGACGGGCAGCTTCAGCTGCGGAGCGTGCCCGAACGGCTTCACCGGCACCGGCGCCTCCGGCTGCCACGACGTCGACGAGTGCGCCGTGAACAACGGCGGCTGCGACCCGCTCTCGGTCTGCACCAACACGCCCGGCAGCCACTCCTGCGGCGACTGCCCCGGGGGCTACGCCGGCACCGGCGCGTCGAGCTGCGTGGACGTCGACGAGTGCCTCGTCGACCACGGCGGCTGCGACGCGCTCACCACCTGCACCAACTCGCCCGGCAGCTTCGCCTGCGGCGCGTGCCCCGCCGGCTTCACGGGCGACGGCGCGAGCGGCTGCGTCGACGTCGACGAGTGCGCCACGAACAACGGCGGCTGTGACCCGCTCTCGATCTGCACCAACACGCCCGGCGGCTTCACCTGCGGCGCGTGCCCCGCCGGCTACTCCGGCACCGGCGCGAGCGGCTGCCACGACATCGACGAGTGCGCGAGCGGCAACGGCGGATGCGACGCGCTCACCACCTGCACCAACACGGCCGGCGGCTTCACCTGCGGCGCGTGCCCCGCCGGCTACTCCG
>JAHBWA010000255.1 GCA_019637195.1 Labilithrix sp.
GGCGCGACGACGTCGCGGGACTTCGCCCAGCTCGACGAGAAGATCAAGCGGCTCACGGCCGGCAGCGCGCCGTGCAACGTCTCGAGCATCACCGACTCCCACTACCTCTACGTCGAGCTCCGAAACCCGAACGCGACCGCGGCCAAGGTCGACGTCGGCGTGAGCACCGTCGCGGGCCAGCCCAAGCCGAACGTGCTCGTCGCGGCGTACGCGAGCGTCCCCTCGGACGCCGCCGCGCGCCGGCTCTGCCTGAACGGCGCCGAGCTGTCGTGCAACAGCAACCTGGCGTACGCGGCCTGCCTCTTCGGCGCGAAGAGCCCGACGGTCCCCCCCGGCGGCTCGGCATGGATCTACGTCGGCAACTTCCAGGGCGCCGACGCGCCGGTCACGTTCAACCTCTCGGCCACCATCACGTCGCTGTGAAGTCTGCCGCCGATCCGCGACGCGCGGCCGCCGCGACGCCCACGCCGAGGCGCGAGGGCGAGACGCCCCCGCGCGCTCGCGCGCTCGTCCGCCTCGCCGGGCGCGTGACCGTCGCCGGCGCGCTCGGCGCCGCCTGCGCGGTCGGAGAGACCGGCGATACCACGGGGGATCGGCCGGGCGTCGACGGCGGATCGAGCGACCGCATCACGGTCCCCGAGGGAGGCGCCACCGGCTCGTCCGACGGCGGCCGCGGCGAAGGCGGCCCCGACGACGAGGGCATCGACTACGGGCCGCCGGGGCCGATCGGACCGCCGACGGGGTCGGCCTGCTCCAAGGCGGGAGAGGAGCTCGTGCACACGTGCGGTCAGTGCGGGCGGCAAGTCGCCGTCTGCATCGACGGCGCGGTCGGCCCCTACGGCCCGTGCCGCGACGAGAAGCGCGGCCCCGACCACTGCATCCCGGGCGTCTCGTCGACGGAGACGTGCGGCTACTGCGGGACGAGGATCCGCGCCTGCCGCAACGACTGCACGTGGACGGAGACGAAATGCAAGGGCGAGACCGGCGCCGCGGATCGCTGCATGCCCGGGACGGTCGAGCGGCGGCTCGCGGACTGCGACGACGGCGAGGAGCGCACGTACACGTGCGCCGAGACGTGCGCCTGGGCCGCGCCGAGCGCCTGCGCCCCGAGCCCGTGACGAGGCCGCGCTGCCACGCGCGCCGCGGGGCCGGTCGAGACGACGCGCCGGCGCGTCAGCCCGGTCCGAGCGCGAGGCCGGACGCCTCGATGATCTGGTTCTGGATCCTGCGCGCCTGGAGCTCGCCGTCGAACTCACGCTCGACGCGGAGACGGCCCGCGCGCCCCTGGGCCTCACGGAGCTCGGGATCGCGGAGGTAGCGGACCATCTCGCGCGCGAGCGCCTCGGAGTCGCCCGCGCGCACGAGCGTCCCGGTCGTCCCGCCCTGGAGCATCTCCGAGACCCCGCCGACGTCGAAGGCGATCACGGGCTTGCCGAGGGCCATCGCCTCGATCACCGCCCGCGGGAGCGGATCGGCGTAGACGCTCGGCACCACGGCGACGTCGAAGTCGGCGGCGTAGGGCTTGATGTCCGCGCAGAAGCCGAGGAAGCGGAACTTGTCGTCGAGCCCGAGCGACGAGACCAGCGCGCGGCACTCCGCGAGGTGATCGGGCCGGATGTCCTCCGGTGTATCGCCGAGGACCGCGAAGAAGGCCCGGCGCCGCTCGTCCTCCGTCATCGACGCGAGCGCGCTCCGGGCCGCCTGGATCATCTCGACGTAGCCCTTGCGCGGGAGGATGCGCCCCTGGCTCCCGAAGACGACGGCGTCGGCCGGCAAGCCGAGCTCTTGCTTCAAGCGCGGCGTGATCCCCGCCGCGTCGAACTCGCCGGTGTCGAGCGCGTTGTGGATCACGCGGACCTTCTCCGGACAGTGCGGGAAGAGCGCCGCGCTCGCGTTCGAGACACACACGATCCGGGCGACGCCGCGGCTCGCGGCGAGCCGGTCGTGCAGCCCGCGCACGGCCTTCGGGAGCGACGTGTAGCGCACGTGCCAGAGGACCGGCACACCGGTCGTCCGCGCGAGCAGCCCGCCCGCGAAATCGGCGTTGGTCCCGTTGCAGTAGACGAGATCGTACGCGCCGCGCCGGATCAGCATCGTCAGCCGCGCCATCCCGCGCCCCGCGCGGAGCACGTTCACCGCGCCGCGCGCGCCGCGGACGAGCGCGGGCGCGTCGAAGTCCTCGCGCGCCATCGGCCGGTCGTGCGGCTCGATCGGGTTCTCGACGAGGTCGGGCTCGAAGAGCAGGTCGTCGGTGACGCCGCGGCTCGCGTAGAGCTCGCTGATGACGCCCGGTCGCGGGAGGACCACCGAGCGGTGGACGACCTCGGGGTCGAGGAACCGCAGGATGTAGAAGAGGCTCCTGCCGGGACCGCCGTTGCGCGCGGTGTCGTTGATGAACAAGACGCGCGCCTTGCGGCGTGCGCGGACGAGCGGGATCCGTCCGTCGTCCGAGCTCCCGGGCGACGTCGCGGAGGATTGGGTGTTTTCGCGGACCCCCAGCGACATGGGAGCCTCCGTTACACCAGGCCGGGGTCCCCGGCAAACACAGGTGGAGGCGCCGCGGCGGCCGCGCCTCCTGCCCGGGCGCGAGACCAGCCCGAGCGAGACCTACCGCCCCGCCTCGGGAGCCTGTAGAACCCGGTCGCCATGCGCCGACCCGCCCCAGACGCGCGAGCTCAGCCTTGCCCGGAGGCTCACCGGTGAAGCAGCGCGGGATCGCGCGGACCGCGCTGCTCGTCCTGCCGGCGCAGGTGGGCTTCCGCGCGCTCGAGGCGACGCTCCCGTTGCTCTACGCCTACTGGTTCGGGCGCGGCGACGCCACCGACGTCTACTACTTCGCGTGGGCGGTGTTCGCCTTCGCCGGCTCGCTCGTCTTCTCGATGCACCAGGACTCGTCGCTGGTGCCGATCCTCGCCGAGGAGCGCCTCGCGCGGCCCGAGGGGCTCGCGCGCCTCCGCGGCTCGCTGCTCGCGCACACGTGGGTCGTCGGCGGCGCCATCGCGCTCGTCGTCGGCGCCGGCGCGCTCGCGTGGTTCCGCGTCCGCTACGACGACGCCGCGTTCGGCGTCGCCGCGCGCATGGTGCCCCCGTTCTCGCTCTACCTCGTGGCGATGAGCACGCGCACGTTCTTCAGCACGCTCTGCGTCGTGGAGCGGCAGTTCTTCATCCAGCCGATCGCGAGCTTCCTCGGCATGCTCGTCAACGTGGGGATCCTCGCGGCGACGCACTCGAGCGCGGGGATCGCGTTCGTGCCCGTCGCCTCGCTCGCCGGAGAGCTCGTCGCGGCGTCGGTGCTCGCGCTCTTCGCGCTCCGCGCGCTCGGCCTCCGGATCGCCCTCTGCCTCGACCGGCCGCCGGCGCTGATGACCTTCGCGCGCCTCGCCTCCTCCGAGGTCGGCGGCGGCGCCGTCACGCGGGTGAACCCGGTCGTCGATCAGCTCATGGCCGGGATGACCGCCGTCGTCGGCGGCGGCACGATGCTGCGCTACTCGGGGGACGTCGCCACGCTCCCGACGTCGCTCCTGCAGGCGGCGCTCCTGCCCGTCCTGATGAGCCACCTCGCCGACGACTTCGCGCGCCGCGACCTCGTGACGATCCGGCGCACGGTCCACCGCGCGCTCGCGAGCGTATGCGGGCTGCTGCTCGTCGCGTCGGCGCTGCTGTTCGCGGTCCGGCGCCCGCTCCTCCGGCTCGTCTTCCTCCACGGACAGATGGACGAGGCCGGGGTCGACCGGATGGCCGACATCCTGCCCTACCACCTCGTCGGCCTCGCGCCGTTCGGGGCGCTCCTCGTCCTCGCGCGCGCGCACGTCGCGACGAAGAACGGCGCCATCATGATCTCGATGGGGATCCTGAACGCCGGCACCAACGTCGCCGGCAACCTCTTGCTCGCCCGCGTCTTCGGGCTCGAGGGGATCGCCCTCTCGACCTCCGCCGTCCAGCTGGTCGTCGCGGTCATCTTCTGGTTCCGCTTCCAGAGGCGGCTCGGCGAGCTCGAGTCGGCCGCGGAGACTCCGCGCGAAGAGGCGGCGTGAGCGTCGTCCACGTCGTCGCCGCGGGCGAGATCGGCGGCGCCGAGCGGATGCTCGTCGACCTCGCGTCCCCACACCCCACGTCGCCGCGCGCGCACTCGGTCGCGCTGTTCACGCCGAGCGACGCCCTCCGCGCGCTCTTCCGCGACGCCGGCCTCGACGTCGACGATCGAGGGCCGGTCCGCGAGGGTCCGCTGCCTTACCTCGCGAGCAGCCTCGGCCCCGGCGACGTCCGGTGGCTGACCGCGGTGCTCGAGCGCCGCCGCGCGCGCGTCGTCCACCTCCACACGTTCGCCTCGCAGGTCTTGGGGACGCGCGCCGCGCGACGCGCCGGCGCCCGCGTCGTACGCACGGAGCACTCCACGCGCGTCTACGACGATCCGAGCTGCTGGCCGTTCTCGCGCTGGTCGCTCCGGCGCTCCGACGCCGTCGTCTTCATCAGCGAGCACGTCCGCGCGGTCGCGAGGGCGCGCGCCGGCCGGCTCCTCGGGGGCGAGGCGCGGACGTCGCTCGTCTACAACGGCGTCGACACCGCGCGCTTCGCGCCGCGCGAGGCGCCGCTGACCGACGAAGCTCACCCGCCGCGCGCGGCGCCGCTGGCCGACGAAGCTCGCCCTCTCCGCTTCGTCGCCCTCGGGCGGCTCGACCGGCGCAAGGGGCTCGATCTCGCGCTCGAGGCGCTCGCCTCGGTCCCCGACGCCGAGCTCGACGTCGTCGGCGCCGGCGACGAGCGCGCGACGCTCGAGGAGCTCTCCGCGCGCCTCGGCCTCACGGCGCGCGTCCGCTTCGCCGGCCACCGAGGCGACGTCCGCGCCGCGATCGCGGCGTCGGACCTCGCGCTCTCGAGCGCGCGCGAGGAGGGCCTCGGCGTGGCTCTGCTCGAGGCCATGGCGATGGAGCGCGCCGTGGTCGCCGTGCCGACGGGCGGGATCCCCGAGATCGTCCGCGACGGCAGCACGGGCTGGCTCGCGCGCGCGCGGACGGCCGAGGCGCTCGCCGCCGCGATGCGAACCGCGATCGCCGCCGGCGCCGCCGAGCGAGGCCGCCGCGGCCGCGCGGCCCGCGCGCGCGTCGTCGAGACCTTCTCCCTCGACGCGATGCGAGCCGGTTACGAGGCGATCTACGCGCGCCTAACCCGTTGAAGGGAGGCGCGCCGACCGTGGCCTTCGGTCACGGTCGGGGCACATCGCCACGAGTTATCCTCAGTTTTCCCCAGGGTCGGTGAACGCTGTGGAGCCAGGATGCCCGCGATCAGCGGACGCCGACGCAGCGAGTCGGGAGCACGTAGAGCGTCCCCGGATCGTCGCCGCGCTCGGTCGTGATGTACGCGGTCTTGTTGTCCTTGCCGCCGAAGGCGATCCCGGTGGGCTTCGCGTCGGGGAACGGGATCTCGCCCCACTTCGTGCCGGCGGGGCTGAACACCTCGATGCGACCGTTGGTGCCCCCGCCGTTCTCGGCGATCCAGAGGTTGCCGGCGACGTCGATCGCGATGCCGGTCGGGTTGTCGGCCGTCGTGAACGGGAGGATCTGCGGGTTGCTCGCCACGCCGTTGGCGTCGACCGTGTAACGCGAGACGCGCTGCGTGTCGAAGAAGCCGACGTACAGGGCCGTCTCGTCCGCCGACAGGGCGATGCCGTCGGCCCGGTTCGTGTTGCCGCCGGCGACGCTCGTGATGGTCGTCACGCCGCCGTCGGGGGCGAGCCGGTAGACGCCGGTGCTGGCGCCCGACTGGAACGCGGGATCGGTGAAGTAGACGAAGCCCTTCGACGATCCGACGGCGTCGTTCGGGGCGTTGGCCGGCCCGCCGTCGAAGGCCGTCGGGGAGCCTCCGTCGAGCAGCATCCGGAGGACGCCGCCGCCGCCGGTCGTCCGCGCGAGCGTCGTGTAGATGAAGCCACCCGCGGTCGCGTTGCCGATCGGGAGGCTCGTCGCGGCGCCGGTCGCGCGGAGCTGCACGGGCGTGCCACCGTCCGGCCCGGTGCGGACGATCCGCTGCGCGGTGACCTCGGAGTAGACGAGCGCGCCGCCGTCCGAGCCGTCGTCGACGAACTGCGGGCCGTCGAGGAAGTTCCCGGTGCCGATCGCCTTGAGGGTCGCGAACGGCACGGTGATCGCGCCGCCGTCGGCCGTGCCGCCGTCGGCGGTCAGCGGGTTGCCCAGGCACGCGGGCTCCTCGTCGCCGCCGTCGCCGCCGTCGCCGGCGTCCTCGAGCTTCCCTCCGTCACCGGGATCGCCGGAGTCGGTGCCCGGATTGCCGCCGCTGTCGTCGTCGCCGGGTCCGCCCCCGTCCCCCTGTCCCCCTCCGTCCTCCTCTTCGATCCCCGGCGACGTGGGGTCGTCTCCGCACGCGTAGGCGTAGAAGACGAGCGGAAGCGCAGCCAAGACGAGAGCGAGACGACGACGTTGAGACGACATGAGGAGTCCTCCAGCGAAGCAACCGGGGGGCTCCCCGGATCTTCGATGTTACCCCGCGTCGGGTCGCCGGTGGAAGCCGCGTGCAGCATCGAGCATCCCCGCCGCCACCGCGTCCATCAGAGAGGCGAACGCGGCGTCGTCGAAGTTGGCGCCGCTCGTGAGCCAATCGACGTGCCGGCTGTCGGCGTCCGGCGCCGGCGCCGCGCCCCCGGAGCGCGCCGCGCCCTCGACCTCGACCTCCGCGGCGATCTCGCCCGCGCGCGCCGCCTCCCACTGCGGGGACCCGACCGCGTCGCGCGCGGGCTTTCCGCGCAGCCGATCGAGCACCCCCGACCAGAGGCGCCGCCTGTCCGATCGCTCGGGCGACGGGTAATGGCCGAGGACGTCGAGGTGGTCCGCGGTCCCGGCCCAGACGATTTTGCCCCACGCCTGCGAGCGCGCCGGGACGACGCCGTCGTTGGCGCGCGGCGAGGGCAACGCCCCGAAGGCCCGCGCGAGCACGTCGAGCTCCTCGGCCTCCGTCGGCGAGCACGGGTAGCGGCTGTCGACGCGCGACGTGATCCCGTAGAGGGTCGTGAAGAGCGCCGACGAGACCGCGCGCCACGGGCTCAGCATGGCACGCGCGAGCTTCCGCGCCGAGGGCGGAGGCGCCATCGCGCACGCCGAGAGGTAGCTGACGCCGGGGCGATCTTCCACGCCCGAGAGGAACAGGTCCATCGCCTCCGGCGTGAGCTGGATGACGGCGCCCTGGTCCTTCGTGATCGCGTCGAGGTAGTCGCGAACCTCGCGGCTCGACGCGGGCTCGAGCGCCCGGAGGAGAGCGTCGGTCGTTCGGTCGAGCACCTTCAGCTCCATGCCGAGCACGGAGCGATCGACCTGCCCGATCGCGACGACGAGCGCGCTCGCGGCCGCGAGGGGCGGCGCCCCGAGCGAGAGCGCGATGAAGGTGAGCGCGCTGACGGCGTAGAGCATCCGCTGCCCGCTCACGGTCGCGAAGAAGCCCGCGAGCGGGGTGCCCCGGTGCGGCGTGCTCATCGTCGTGATGCTGCAGAGGCGATCCAGCCAGGCGAGGCGCTCCGGCTCGATCGGGAGCCGCGCGCTCGGCGACGCCGTGAGCCGCGCGTCGAGGCCCCCGGTCGAGTGGCCGAGGATGTGGATCGGCCCGGTCTCGCCGCGCTCGTGCCCGGAGGTCGCGGCGACGAGCTCCGCGAGCCGGACCGAGCGCCGGCGGATCGACGCCGTGGGCGCGACGTCGACGACGTGCTGCTCGAGCTCCTCGCCCGCGGCCTCGAAGCGCTCGGCGAGCGCGCGCTCGACGTGCGCGAAGTAGTCGTAGCTCACGAGCTTACCGAATCCGAAGAGCCCCGGGGTGAGATAGAGACGGTGACGCACGCGATCGTCGCTACCACGGTCGGTCGCTCGATAGCGAGCGCTCCACGCCCGCGGCGCGATCCGGCGTGACGATGGCGACGAGCCGAACGCAGCGTTCGGACCGCGCTCACGGAGCGGAGCTCACGGAGCGGAAGAGGAGCGCGGGAGTCGCGCGTCGCTCGCCTCCGACCGCGCGCTCGCTTCCGGGCGCGCGCCGCGGTCGCGCGCGCGCGTTGGCGGCGCGCGACGGACGCGGTACCAGGCCGGGATGCCGTCACGTCTCCCGCCCTTCGAGCCCGATCTCGCGCGCGCGTCGACGCTGCCCGCGTTCACGTACACGGACGAGGCGATCCTCGCGGCGGAGCGCGAGCGGATCTTCCGGCGGACGTGGCAGCCGATCGCGCACGCCGCCGACCTCGCGGCGCCGGGCGCGTACGTGACGGGCGACGTCGACGGGGCTCCGGTCGTGGTCACGCGTGATACGGCCGGCGTCCTCCGCGGCTTCCACAACGTGTGCCGCCACCGTGCCGGCCCCGTGGCGCTCGGCAAGGGGGCGCGCAAGTCGCTCACGTGCAAATATCACGGGTGGACGTACGCGCTGGACGGCGCGCTCCTCAGCACGCCCGAGCTCGGCGACGCGCGGGATTTCGACCGGAGCTGCCACGGCCTCCGGCCCGTGCGCGCGTGCGTCTGGGGCCCAATCGTCTTCGTCAACCTCGATGCGGACGCCGAGCCGCTCGAGCGCGTCCTCGGCGCCATCCCGGACGAGACCGCTGGCGCGCGACTCGGCGCCATCCCGGACGAGACCGCTGGCGCGCGACTCGGCGCGATGAGGCTCGTCGCGCGCAAGGACTACGAGATCGCCTGCAACTGGAAGACCTACGTGGAGAACTTCCTCGAGGGCTACCACCTGCCGACGGTCCACCCCGGGCTCTACAAGGAGCTCGACTACGACGCCTACCGCGTCGAGACCCATCGCCTCTACTCGACGCAGGTCGCGCCGATCCGGCGCGCGCCGACCGAGCAGGCCGGCGCACGGCAGTACGCCCCGTCCGGCGAGGGCGAGCTCGAGGCGCTCTACTACTGGGTGTTCCCGAACTGGATGCTCAACGTCTACCCCGACAACATGTCGCTCAACATCGTGCTTCCGCTCGGCGTCGACCGGACGCTCACGGTGTTCGAGTGGTTCCGCCACGACGGCGCGACGCCGGACGCGATCGAGCGGACGATCCGCTTCAGCGACGGCATCCAGCTCGAGGACATCGAGATCTGCGAGGCCGTCCACCGTGGCCTCGCGTCGGGCGCGTATGAGACCGGGCGCTTCTCGACGCTGCGCGAGAACGGCGTCCACCATTTCCAGGCGCTCGTCCACGCCCACCTGACGTCCGCGGCCCGCTGAGCGGCCGGCCGCGAGGTGCTCGGGCCCGCGGCCGACCGTCGGGACCGGGAGCCCGGGGCGCCCGCGCAGCGAAGCGCGCTTCTCATCGGCGTCGGAGGGCCGCACGCGGCCTCGCGGGCGCCGGGAACGCCGGCGGAGCCTCCACGGTTCACCAGATCTAGACGCAGATCGAGCACTTACGGCCGCCGTGCCTCCCTCTGAGACCCCACATTAGCTGCGATCCGTAAACGGCTGGGATCATTCGCGTTGCGCGAAGCCCTGGTGCGCCGTCGTTGTGGATAACTAGAGACAGCGTCTCACATTTTTTCCGTCTCCGTTCAGTTTGGGGTCGACGCGCCGGCCTGGTGCATCGTATTCCCTG
>JAHBWA010000256.1 GCA_019637195.1 Labilithrix sp.
CCGGCGATCGCGTCAGCGGATGCGGCGCTCGGCGCTCGCCGGGCACGGCGAGGACGTCGGCGTTCGTCACATGGCACGTGACGCAGGCCACACCGAGCTTGGGATCACTCTCCGCTGCATGACAGTCACGGCAGAACGGGTCCGGATCGATCGCGAACGCACGCTGGAAGGTGGCGTCGGTGAAGGCGCTGCGATGGAGCGACTGTCTCCACTCGGCCGCGATCTCGACGTGGCACCCCTCACACGCGGCGTTGTTCGCCGCGCGGGCGTTGGGCGCAGGATGAGGCATCGCAGGCGGAGGCGCCGCGCCACCCGCGAAGAGCGCGGCGGCGACGAGGAGGAGCATCGCCGGCCGGCCGCGCATGCTCTCGATCGTACGCGCGACGTCGGGTGGCGTGCGCGCCTATCCGTCGCGAGCCGCGGTCGTCAGCCGTGACGCTCGGGGCCGCCGACGATGGCTCGGCAAGACCCTGCCAGAACGGCGGGACACGCCGCGACGGCGTCGCCGCTGCTGGGATTCGTCGCCGCGCCGCGCCGATGCACCATCGTCGCGGCCCGCGATTCGCGGGCTGGATATGCCCCACTCGTCGCGATACGTTTTTGCGTGCGTGCGTGCGTGCGTGCGCGCGTGCGTGCGTGCGTGCGAAGCCTTGGCGGTCGCGAGGCCGCACCCCTCGCCGAGCGTGATCACATGGCCCCTCGCATCGCCCACCGAGAATCGCGCGTGCCGACTCACCTCCTCGTGGGGCTCCGCCGCGCACGCGAGCTCGTACGCGACGATTTCGCGAGCGACCTCGACGTCCGGCGGCTCGCGAAGGCGGCCGGCCTCTCGCCGTTCCACTTCGTCCGCTCCTTCGAGAGCGCCTACGGCATGACGCCGGGGCGCTTCGTCCAGCGCGTGCGGCTCGAGCGCGCCCGCGACCTCCTCGTGCGCGGGACGAGCGTGACCAGCGCGTGCTTCGAGGTCGGCTACGCGAGCCTCGGCTCGTTCAGCGCCACCTTCCATCGCCACTTCGCGGAGTCGCCGCGGGCGTTCGCGCAGCGGGTCCGCGCGATCGGCGCGGTCCCGGCTCGCCTCGCCGCCGTCTACGTGCCGTTGTGCTTCTTCCGCCGCTGGTCACCGCCGCTGGTTTGAGCCCGCGTTTTCGCAATCCTCGAGAAGCTCGTTCCTGGGCACGGTGGTAGTCGTCGGAGCATGATCAAGCGACTCTCGCATTGCACCGTGTTCGTGACGGATCAGGCCCGGGCGAAGGAGTTCTACACCGAGAAGCTCGGGATGGAGGTCCGCGCCGACATCACCATGGGCCCCTTCCGCTGGCTGACCGTCGGTAGCCCCACGCAGCCGGACCTCGAGCTCGTCCTCATGCCGGTCGGCAGCGCGCCCGGACAGAACGACGACGACCGCGCCGCGCTGAAGAAGCTGGTCGAGAAGGGCGCCGTGGGCGTCGGTGTCTTCGCCACCGACGATTGCCACAAGTCCTACGCGGAGCTCTCGGCCAAGGGCGTTCGCTTCGCCGGTCCTCCCGAGGAGCGCCCGTACGGGGTCGAAGCGACGCTGTTCGACGACTCCGGCAACATGTTCAGCCTGACCCAGCGCCGGAGCTGAATCGGCGATCTGTCCGCCACGGCGGCTCGGCGCGACGACCTCCGCGCCGAGCCCGTGGCGGCGCGTGCACGACCATCCCGGTCGTTGCAATTTCGACAAAGAGAGGCCGGCTGTGATCAGTTTCCTCTCTGCCGGGCTTCTCAGTCGGTGCCATTTTTCTGGACGTGCCGGTGTGCGAAGAGCTCACGCACGGAGGCGCGTCCGAGCTTCGAACGGAGGCCTCCGTGATGCGAAAATCTTATGCGTCGACGATCCTGGTGGCCCTCGCGGCCGCGGCTTTCACGTACGCATGCAGTGACGACGAGATCACGGCCGAGGGGCCCGAGACGCTCGACGACGCGGGCACGAAGAGCCCGGCCAGGGACGCTGCGCTGGACGATTCGGATCCGGCCGACAGCGGACCGAGCACGGACGGGGGGCGGAGCGATGCCGGAGGCGGCGATGTCGTTGACGCCGGCGATGCCGGTGACGCCGGCGATGCCTCGGTCACCCCTCCTCCCAGGGTCGTCGTCGTTCGCGCCGGCGAGCTCGATGGGGGAACGCTCGGTCCGCTCGCCGCCCAGATCTTCCTCGACGAGTACGACGTGACGTCGAGCGCGCACGTCAGGACGATCGCGCTTCCGACCGTCGAGAGCGGCGATCATCGAGCCGTCGTCCAGACGGCCGCCGCGGTTCCGGTTCACGAGGGCGCGATCTCGCGGTCGGCGGACGGCCACGCCGTCGTCGTGACGGGCTACCCCGCCTTCTACGCGGAGAGCGTTCCGCCGTTCGTCGTGATGGGTCCGAACATCTCGTCGCGCCCCCGCGTGGTCGCACGTGTGAACGCCGACGGAGGGATCGACACGACGACGCTCATCTCCGACTCCTTCGCTCCGACGGAGATCGGCGGCGCCGCGCTTGCCGGTAACGACGCTTGGATCGCGGGCCATCCCGGCGGTCCCGTCGGCCCCGTTCAGCACCTGAGGTTTCGGAACAGCGTGGGCGGAGGCGCGACGGGTGGGAACGATATCATCCCGCCCGAGCAGGCCTACTATGCGCTTCGGGTCTTCGCCGGACGGCTCTACGGCTCGACGCGCGAAGGCAAGATCGTGCAGATCGGCAGCGGCGGCCTGCCCAACGTCGGCCCGCAGACCACGACGCCGCTCGTCGAAGACGCCACCGGCGCGTTCGAGTTCGAGCTCCTCGATCTGGACGCGACGCCGGGCGCCGATCGCCTCTACGTTGCCGTCGACGGCGAAGGTGCCGACGCTGGAGCTCCGGGAGGGATCCGGCGGTATGACTACAACGCGACCGAGCTGCGCTGGGACCTCACGGCGACGTTCACCGACGGCTTCTCCGCGGGGGCGCGTGGTCTCGCCGCGCACGAGGAGGGCGCAAGCGTCGTCATCGTCGCGACCACGACCGAGGGCGACAAGCTGGTCCGCCTGGTCGACACCGGCGCCGCGACGGCGACGACGACCACGATCGCGACGGCGCCCGCCGGGGTGATCTACCGGGGTGTGACCAACTCGCCGCTGCCGTGACCGCGCGCGCCCTCGTGGAAGACGGGCTCCTCCGAGCGGAGGGCCCGTCACCGTCTTGGAGGCGCGATCAGTAGAGCGCGTCGACCACGTCCGTGTCTGATCGCCCGGACGGCCCGCCATAGACGTAGAGTCGACCGTCCGGGGTGCGGGCGCTGTAGCCGAGGCGATGAACCACCGTCGTAGGGGGCCCCGCCGCCCAGCTGTCCAGGGCCGGGTCGTACACGAACGTCGCCGACGTCGAGGAACCGACTCGTCAGCGCGTGCGCCGGTGGCGTTCGGCCACGGCAGAGAGGTCCTGGATCACCAGCATCGAGCGGATCCGATCCCGGTCGTCGTGCTCGTAGACGGTCACGTACGGGCTCCGGTGCGTCGAGCCGTCTGCCGTCAGCACCATGGAGTCGTCTCCGAGGACGAGGATCTTGTTGCCGTGGGCGATCATCTCGGTCGGGACCTGCTGGGCGAACCGCGAGATCACCGTCGGGAGCGCGCGCTCGAAGTAGCGCTGCACCTGGGCCTTGCCGCGGAACGTGCCGCTGATCGGCGTACCTTCGGGGATCGTCGCGCGGAGCGTGACATCGTCGCTCATCGCGTCGAGGAGCGGCGCCCACGATCCGGTTCGCTCGACCTCCGCGTCGATCGCGCGGAGGCGTTCGATCCGTCGAGGCCCGGGGTCCGCCGAGCTCGGGGCCGCCGCGTCGGGACGTGACGAGCCGCGGCCGCACGACGAAGCAGCCAGGATCAAGCCCACGGCGCCGAGGAGTGAGAGAAGCGTTCGGGGGTACGTCATGCGGATCAAATGCCGCGCGTGCGCCACCTGGACAAGACGAACGATTCGATCGGATCGTTCGACTCGCTCGATCGATTGGCGTGGCAGCGCGTGTCAGGCACAGTCCGCCGTGATGACCACGACCCGAATCACCCTCGACCAGTGGCAGGTCCTCTGCGCCGTGGTGGAGGCCGGCAGCTACGCGCGTGCGGCCAAGCTGCTGCGCAAGAGTCAGTCGGCCCTCACGTACGCGGTCCAGAAGCTGGAGTCGCTCCTGGGCGTTCGCGCGTTCACCGTGCGGGGACGAAGGGCCGTCCTCACACCCGCCGGCGAGCAGCTCTATCGGCGCGCGCGGGTCTTGCTCGACGATGCTGCACGGGTCGAACGCGGCGCGGCGAGCATCGCGCAGGGGTGGGAGCCGATCGTTCGGCTCGCGGTCGAGGTCACCTTCCCGCGCAAGCCGCTGCTCGACGCCCTCGCCCGGCTCGGCGTCGACGCGCCGGAGACGCGCATCGAGCTCTTCGAGTCGGTGCTCGGCGGGACCGAAGAGCTGCTCATCGAGGGCGCGGTCGATCTCGCGATCCTGCCGCGCGTGCCGTCGGGATTCTTGGGCGCGCACCTGACGCGCATCGACGCGAGCTTCGTCGCTCACCGCGATCACCCGCTCCACGCGCTCGGAAGACCGCTGACGATGCGCGATCTCCGCGCCCATCGGCAGATCGTCATCCGCGAGAGCGGTCGACGTCGCACCACCCCCGCCACCGTCGAAGCGACGCTGCGGTGGACCGTCACGAGCGCCGCCACCGCGATCGATGCGGTCCGAGCCGGCCACGGCTACTGCTGGGCAGAGCGCTCGGCGATCGCGACCGAGCTCAGCTCGGGCTCGCTCGTTCCTCTCCGCCTCGAGAAGAACAGTCATGCGAGCGATCTGTTCCTCGTCCACGCCGATCGCGACGTCGCTGGGCCTGGAGTCCTGCGAATGGCCGCTCTGCTGCGCGAGGAGGTCAGAGCGTAGGAGGTCGTAGCGACGGGGGCGGAATGTCCGAACGCGGGCAGTCAAGCAGGGGCCCGGCTCGGCGGGGCCGTCGCTCTCGCCGGTGTCGTCCTTCACGTTCTCGACGTCGCCGCGCTGCGTGGCGACGTGGGCCAGCACCTGGCTCAGCCCCGCACCGTCGATGAGCGTCGCTGCTCCTTGCGTCGGGAACGCAAAGACGAATCAGGGGCGAAAGACGCGTCCTTCGCGGCGCTCGAGAGGCGTAGTGTTCGAGCAGCCGCGTCTCGACGCGAACGCCGTGGCGGACGAGCTCCTTCTACACCTACGTACGCGCGCGACGTGCCGCTCCTGGAGCCATCGTC
The DNA here is from genome assembly GCA_019637195.1 of Labilithrix sp. Lineage (GTDB taxonomy): Bacteria > Myxococcota_A > Polyangia > Polyangiales > Polyangiaceae > Labilithrix. Next base: position 5,252 of record JAHBWA010000256.1, read on the forward strand.
GCCGAGCTCGCCGGCGCCGGCGCCGTCGTCGCCCGCTTCGTCTACGCGACCGACGGCCACTCGCCCGACGTGATGCTCAAGGGCGGCACGACCTACCGCTTCGTCAAGGACCACCTCGGAAGCCCCCGCCTGGTCGTGGACGCCACCACCGGCGCCGTCGCCCAGCGCCTCGACTTCGACCCCTGGGGCGTCGTCACCCTCGACTCCAACCCGGGCTTCCAGCCCTTCGGGGTCGCGGGCGGGTTGTCGGATCGCAACACCGGCTTCGTGCGGTTCGGGGCGCGCGACTACGACCCGACGACGGGGCGGTGGACGAGCAAGGACCTCTCGCGCTTCGAGGGCGGGCTGAACCTCTACGCATATGCGGAGAATGACCCGGTGAACCTGATCGATCCGACCGGCTTCGGTCCGATCGGTGCGGCGATCGGCGCAGGAATCGGGGCCGCTCTTGGGAGCGCGGCAGGGTTCGCGCTGGGCGGAGGGACCGGCCTCGCTGGCATCGCTGGTGGTCCAGCGGTGGTCGTCACGGTCCCAACTGGCGCGATCGTTGGTGCGACTGGAGGACTTCTTGCCGGCGGTGCGGCAGGCGCCGTCTGGGGCGACAACGCCGGCGACGCCATCAGCAATTGGCTGGAGAACCGGCGCAAGGGAGAGCGCAACTGGGCTGGGAAGCCGGGCGGAACCCCGACTCCCGACAAGAACGCTCGGAAAGGACGGAAAGTGGTACCAGAAGGACCAGAACGGCAAGAGGTATCCGGTAAAGCCGCCAAAGGATGGTGCCCCATTCCTACCCTACGACGATGACGACGATGACGATGCAACGCCCTGTCCGTGATCCTCTTGCGGGCGAGCGCTTCTATCGCTTGGCCGAAGCAGAGGAAAGATCCCATCGCACACGATGGTCGAAGTACTTCGCGCTGCTTCGAGCCGCGGCAGAGTGCGGGCATGTCGCTGCACACACAGAGCTGGCGACCTCGTATCTCGCAGGTTTCAAGAATGCAGCCGGTGCGACCATTCTTCCGCGCTCTCCTACTAGGGCGCGGAAGCTATTCGAGGTTGCGGCGAAGGCAGGAGATACGAATGCGTTTTCTGGTCTTGCCTACTGTTTCGATGCCGGAGTCGGTGGCCCGCGCTCCGAGAAGCAGGCGTTGTACTGGTATCGGCGTGCCGTAGCGCACGGGAGCATCATCGCGTCGTACAACATTTCAACGATCTATCGGGATCGCGGTGACCGAGCAGGGCGTGTTCGTTGGCTGCGCCGCACCATAGCTATGGGGGACACAGGGGCTCTGGTCGAGCTGGGTCGGCTGGTGCTGTTTCGACCAGGACGGCGGACGACGAAGGCCACGCTAGTCGCCAATATCCTTCGGCTCGCAAGGTCGGAGGATGAGGAGAGCGGCGCAGCAATGCTCCTGCTCGCCGACGCGTACGAACGAGGGGCTGGTGTTCCGCAGTCGGAGAAGCGGGCGGCCGAATGGCGAAGTCGAGCCGGACGTGCGGCCATTGAATCATCACGCGGCACCGTCCGGCGCCGGTCAACCTAGCTAGTTCCCGTCCGGGAACGCCCAACTGCGGAATAACAAACGGGTAATCGAAGTCGCGCGCCATGGAAATAAGTCCGGGGTCTCGGCCGTTTCTCGGGGAGATCGCCAAGGGTGCAGATCCAGCCAGGGCAGCAATGGATCGTGCCACTGCAAACGTGACGCCGCGTGACGTCTTCGCTTGCGCGTAGGGGGCGGGTCGATCGAGATGCGTCGACATGAACGACGAGGCGATCGAGAGGGCGATGCGCGCGGTGGAGGACTTCCGGCGGGAGGTGGCCGAGATGTCGAGCGACACGATCGACCTTCTTGCGGTCGAGCGGCGGGTGCAGGAGCTCACGAACGCCTGCGGACGCGCGCTGATGCGGGAAGTGATCGCGCGCGCGGACGCGAGCGCGCCGGAGGTCAAGATCGACGGCGCGGACTGGGGACATCGTCGCGTTGCTGCTGCGACGTACGAGACGGTGTTCGGCGGGGTCGAGATCGAGCGAGCGACGTACCAGCGTGCCGGGCGCGGCCGCGTCGCGGTTCCGCTCGAGCTTCGGCTCGGCATCGTCGAAGGGGCGTACACGCCGCGCGTCGCGCGCATCCTGACGAAGGCCGTGGCGCTCATGCCCGAGGGCGAGGCCGAGAATCTTCTTCAGGAGGTCGGGGTCGCGCAGCTGAGCAAGTCGACGCTGCACCGCGTCCCGCGCGCGATCGCGAGTCGGTACGAGGGACGCCGTGAGATCTCGAGAACGCGATTCGCGCGCGCGACTCGATCCCTGAGGAGACGGTGACGATCCAGGTCGCGCTCGACGGTGTGATGGTTCCGCAGGACGGCGAACACGCGCGGGCGCGCGGCCGAAAGACGGACGATCCGGACCCACCCCGGCACGAACAGCGTTACGGGCAGGTAGGTCCCGATGCGCCGTCGGCGACCGACGGGACGTTGGGGAGGGCGTGGCATGAGGCGGCCGTCGGCACGCTGGCGTTCTTCGATGCCAACGGCCATCGGCTGAAGACGACGTACCTCGCGCGCATGCCCGAGCCCTTCAAGGCGACGCTGACCGCGGGGCTCGAGGCTGAGCTGTGTTCGGTCGTGGAAGAGCGGCCCGACGTCAACATCTGCTTCGCGAGCGACGGCGCCGCGCCCCAGTGGGCCGCGCTCGAGAAGATTCGCGCTCGACTACCCGCTTCGGTGACGGGTCATCAGATGGCGCTCGTCGATGCGTCCACGTGGCCGAGTACGTTCAGCTCGCCGCGAACGCGGTCGAAGGCGAAAAGACCTCGGGCGCCAAGGTCCTCGCGGCGACGTGGCGCGAGACGATCAAGGAGGAGGAGAACGGCGTGACGCGCGTGCTCCGCGCGATGCGTTCGCGACGCAAGAAGGTGAAGGGAAAGACTTCGCGCAGCGACCTCGCCCGCGCCATCCACTACCTCGCCAACCAGCACCGGCATGGACGGATGAACTACCCGCAAGCGCTGAAGCGGAACTACCCCATCGGCACCGGCATCACGGAGGCGGCCGCGAAAACGGTCGTCGGCGTTCGGATGAAGCGAGCAGGCGCTCGGTTCTCGCAGCACGGCGGCCAGACCGTCATGCTCTTCCGCGCCGCCGTGCTCTCCGAGCGCTTCGACAGCCTTCACCGAGAACTCCATGCAACTTACACGGCGGCAGTCGCCGCGTGATCACGCCCCGGCTGGATATGCACCCTTTGGTCTAGACTTCGATGACGACGATGACGATGACGCCTGCTACTAGGAGGAGGCCTCCTGCTTCTGAGCCATATCGGAAGGCCCTGGCATTGATGCGAGGTAAGGTCACGCCCTTGAAGCGTGCTGAAGCACATGCTCTTCTAAAGCAAGCCATCGCGGCGGGAGATCCATGGGCGGAGTATGCTCTTGGAACCTGGTTGCTTCATGGTGTGGAAATGAAGCGAGACAAAGGGCGGGGCGTTCAACTGATTGCGCGAGCGGCAACCGCTGGGGTTCCGGACGCTCAATACGACCTCGCGGTGTCTCTTGAACGGGGCGTCGGGCTCGCAAGGAACCCGCGTCGTGCGTATGTCTGGTACCGCAAGGCCGCAGAAAACGGCGAGCTGTCATCTCTGACCGAGGTTGCTCGATGCCTCTACTATGGCATTGGTGTCAGACAGGACAGGTCGGCAGCCGTCGCTTGGTACAAGAAGGCGGCGAGTCGGGGTAATGCGGAGGCCGCTCGTGCCGTAGCCGATGCCTACGAGACGGGAAATGGCGTTGCACGCCGTCCAAAGATCGCTGTTCGTTGGCATGAGCGTGCTCGTCTGCTGGGCGGATAGTCATGCCGCTCGGCAAGTTTGGTTCTGATCGATCCAAAAGGGTCCTTCCACCGCGCCCACGGGAGCCCTGGATTCATGTGTTTCGCGCCGGTGGCGGGTCAAGGGGAGCGGGCGGCGTCCGCCTCTGACCTGACCCCCAAAGTCGATCCACCGATTCCTGGTTGCACGACGGCGCGCACGACTCGCTCGCGGGCTGCTTGGCGCGCGTGGCGGCACCGCGCGCCCGAGCTCCCAAACGCCCTGAGCGCTGGGAACGCCGCTACTCCACCGTCACCGTCTTCGCGAGGTTCCTCGGCTGATCGACGTCCGTGCCCTTGAGATCCGCCATGTAGTACGCGAGGAGCTGCAGCGGAAGCACCGTCAGCAGCGGGAGGACCTCCTGCGCCGCCTCGGGGATCATGACGACGTCCGGCGCCGCGGGAATGGCGTTGTAGCTGCCGCCGCGTCCCGACGGCGGGCCGCCGAGCATCTCGGGT
>JAHBWA010000257.1 GCA_019637195.1 Labilithrix sp.
GGTCGTCCCCCACCTCGCGCCCGAGGACATCCTCACCGACACCATGCGTGGCCGCTCGTCCGCGTGGACGCGCATCCGCGTCAACCTGAAGAACGTGCCCGTCGACCAGCGCCCCGCCGAGGAGGCGCCGGACCCGGACTACGATCCCGCCAGCGAGTGGCAGTAGCCGCCGCCCGTCGAGGAGCCGCGCTCCCGCGAGCCGCGCCGCCCGCCGCCCCGAAGAGCCGCGGCCCTCCCGCGAGCCGCCGTCCGCCACGAGCCGCGCGCGTCCCGAGGAGCCGACGCGCCGCGATCAATCGCGACGGAAGATGCGCTCGATCTCGATCGCCGGCGTCACGTCGAGCTGATCGTAGCGGCAGTCGGCGGGCGGCTTGTCCGGACGCCAGCGCTTGAAATGCGTGGCGTGGCGGAACCGCGTCCCCTGGAGGTGGTCGTAGCCGACCTCCGCGACGCGCTCGATACGCAGCGGCTCCCACGAGAGATCCTTGCCGCGGTTCCAGCGGCTGGTCGCGCCGGGCATCCGCCGGTCGGCGGCGTGACGGTCATCCTGCCAGTCGGCCCACTTCTGCCACGGGTGCGCCTCGCGCGCGCCTTCGCGGAGCGGGGCGAGCTCCTTGGCGAGCTCCTCGCGGCGCGCCTTGGTGAAGGAGGCGCAGATCCCGACGTGGTGGAGCACCCCGTCGGCGTCGTGCAGACCGAGCAAGAGCGATCCGACCAGCGTCCCCTTCCCCTCCTTGTACCAGCGGAAGCCGGCGACGACGCAGTCTGCGGTGCGCGCGTGCTTGACCTTCATCATCGCGCGCTTGTTCGGCAGGTAACCGAGGTCGAGCGGCTTCGCCATCACGCCGTCGAGCCCGGCGCCCTCGAAGCGCCGGAACCAGTCGGCGGCGACGGCGCGGTCGCGCGTGGCCGGCGTGACGTGGATGGGCGGCCTCACCTTCGCGAGCGCGTCCTCGAGCCTCGCGCGACGCTCGAGCTGCGGGACCGCGCGGAGGTCCTCGTCGCCGAGCGCAAGGATGTCCCACGCGACGAACGACGCCGGCTTCTCTCGTGCGAGCGTCTCGACGCGCGACGCCGCGGGATGGATCCGGAGGAGCAGCGCGTCGAAGTCGAGGACGTTGTCGGTCGCGATGACGATCTCGCCGTCGAGAACGCACCGGTCGGGCAGGTTGTCACGGAGCGGAGCCGCGAGCTCCGGGAAGTAGCGGTCGAGCGGCTTCAGGTCCCGGCTCTGCGTGTAGAGCTCGTCGCCGTCGCGGAAGATCATCGCGCGGAAGCCGTCCCACTTCGGCTCGTAGAGCCAGCCATCGCCTTCGGGGATGTCGTTCGCGAGCTTCGCGAGCATCGGCGCGAGCGGCGGGCGGATCGGGAGCGTCACGCGCGACCTATAGCATTCCTTTGCCGCGGCGTGGCCGGCGCGCTCGGCCCCCGCGAGGCGCTCAACCCGCGAGGCGCGCCGGGCCTCGTAGGCGCTCCGCGACCGCACGCGCGGCGGCGCCAGCGAGGTAAGGCAGATCGTCGACGAAGTAGCGCTGGAAGAGCCGACGAGGCTCCTGCGAGAAGCGGTAGAGCCACTCGAGCCCCGACCGTTGGAGCCAGCGGGGCGCGCGCCGCCGCATCCCCGCGGCCATCTCGAACGAGCCGCCGACGCCGATCGCCACCGGCACGCCGAGGCGGTCCTTGTTCTCCGCGATCCACTTCTCCTGCTTGGGCGCGCCCAGCGCGACGAGCAGGACGTCCGGCGCCGCGCGGCGAACGATGCGGCGGATCCTCGCCTGCTCTTCCGTGCCGTCGAAGCTCTCGTGTGGAGGGCAATACGTCCCGGCGATCCGCGCGCGCGGATGACGTTGCTCGACCACCTCGGCGGCCCGCGCCGCCGCGCCGGGCATCCCGCCGAGGAAGAACAGGCGGAGGTTGGCCTCGCCCGAGACGCGCGCGAGCTCCCAGAAGAGGTCGCTGCCGGCGACGCGCTCCGGAAGCCGCCCCCCCGCCGCGCGCGAGGCGATCCGCGACAGCCAGACGACCGGCGCTCCGTCGGCGACCACGAGGTCAGCCTTGCGGTACGCCGACCGGAAGTCAGGGTCGCGCTCGGCGATGACCAGGTGGTCGAGGTTGCCGGTGCACACGTAGCGCGCCCGATCCCGGCGCCGCGCCATGCGCACGATCCGGCGAACGGCCTCCTTCATCGTGACCTTGTCGAACGCAATCTCATCGACGCAGACGCGCGTCGTCATCGGAAGCACCTGAGCGACCATGTCGACGAGAGGCTTGCGATCTCCGTGCCCACGAGCACGACCGGTCTACCTGCGCTCGCGGGCAGCCAGAGGCACGCGCTCGGCACGGCCGAGCCATGCTGCGAGCAGACGTACGCTGCGGGCGAAGGTCATCGATCGAGACCGATCGCCAAGTCGGATCTGTCCGCTCGGGCGTATCGCGACGCGTGGAGTGTCCGGCAGCGCTCGAGCAGCGAGCTCCGCCTCGCCGGGGGTGCCGCCTGCGCGACGAGCCACCTCGAGCGAACGCTCCGATCTCGACCGTCACGCGCGGGCCGGCGCTCGCGGCGCCGCGACCGGACGACCGCGAGCGCGCATGCCTCGCGCGACGAGCGGCCGGCGCCTGCACGCGTCAGGGGGGCGCGCCCCGTCGATCGCGGCCCGCGGCTGCCACTGCGCCACACCGTGACGGCCGCGCGCGCCAGAGCCACGCGGCGCGCCGCCTCGGCGCGCGCGTCACGGGAGCGTGACGATGCGGAGCGGGATCTCCCCCAGATGCCGACGGAGCAGCGGGAGGGCGACGTTGTAGACGGGGGTGCCCACGCGCGTCTTGCCCTCGAGCGAGCCCCGATGCGCGTGGCCGTGGAACGCGGCCGTCACCGGGTAGCGCTCGAGCGGCTCCTCGAGGCGGCTGCAGCCGAGGAACGGATAGATCTCCTCCGGCTCGCCGACGACCGTGTCCCGCACCGGAGCGTAGTGGAGCAGCGCGACCCTGCGCGGAGTGCGGAGACGCGCGAGCGCCGACTCGAGCTTGAGCGCCTCGTCGAGCGCCTCCTTGACGAACGTCTTCACGGCCGTTTCGCCCCACGGTCCGAGCGTGCCCCGCCCGAAGCCGCCGCAAAATCCCTTGATGCCGGCGAAGCCGACGTCGTCGATCGTGTGGCTGTCTCCGTCGAGGACGCGCACCCCGCTCTCACTCAGGATCTGCGTCACCGTATCGGCGTGACCGGACTCGAAGTCATGGTTGCCGAGCACCGCCACGATCGGATGCTTGACGATCGCGAGCTCGCGGACGAGCACGTGCGCCTCCTCGGCCGTGCCGTAGTCCGTGAGATCTCCGCAGAGAAGGAGCACGTCCGCGCGCGCCTCCACCTGAGCGAAGAGCGGCCGGAGCAGCCCCGCCGACTCCTTGGTGACGTGGAGATCGCCGACCGCGGCGATGCGCATAGGGCGCCGTTCCTCACCGCGCGATTGTGCCTCGTTCATGAGCTCCACACTCGAGAGCAACTCACGTACCGCCGAGGCACGAATGCTAGCCGTTCCGCTGAGAGCGGCTGGAAACCGGCGGGCGGTGCTGCGCCGCGGCGTGGAACGGGGCTTGTACGGACCGCATCATCCATGGTCCAGCCGCAGAGAACCCACGCGCCGCTCAGCACTCGCAGGATGGTTCGACCGATCGCTCGCCAGTTCTACGAGGACACGCTGCGCACGCTGACACGCGCTCGCGTTCCGTTCCTGGTCGGCGGAGCGATCGCGCTGAAACATTTCGCGGGCATCGCGCGGGACACGAAGGACCTCGACGTCTTCCTGCGGAAGGCCGACCTCGAACGGGCGATGACCGTGCTCTCGGACGTGGGGTTCGACACCGAGGTACTCTTCCCCCATTGGCTCGGCAAGGCGTGGTCGGGACCGCACTTCGTGGACTTCATCTTCGACTCCGCCAACGGCCTCTGCCCGGTCGACGACGCCTGGTTCGAGCACGCGAACACCTGCATGCTCTGGAACGTGCCGGTCCTCGTCTGCCCCGCGGAGGAGATGATCGTCAGCAAGTGCTTCGTGATGGAGCGCGAGCGCTTCGACGGCGCCGACGTCTATCACCTGCTCGAGGCCTGCGGGCCGACGCTCGACTGGGACCGCCTCCTCGCGCGCTTCGGGGAGAACTGGCGCGTGCTGCTCGGCCACCTCGTCTTCTTCTCGTTCGTCTACCCGCAGAAGCGGAGCTGCGTGCCCCCGCGCGTCATGGACGAGCTGCTGGCGCGCGCGCGGGCGGAGCAGCGGCCGGAGGACGTCGCGGTGTGCCGCGGCACGCTCCTGTCGCGCGAACAGTACCTCGTCGACCTCCGCGAGCGCGGCTACGCCGACGCGCGCGTCGCGCCGTGGGGAGCGGTCTCGGAGGACGACATCCAGCGCTGGACCGACGCCATCGGCCGCGAACGCTGACGCGCGCGCCGGCTCAGGCGACGACGAACGGATCGGCGTCGCGCTCGCTCGCGACGACGTCGAGCGGCGCGAGGCGCGCGGCGAGGCGTGAAGCGAAGGCCTTCACCGCCTGACGCTCGCTGTTCGAGTGCAAGGTCGCGACGACCGCGACGCCGCGGCGGACGGCGGAGAGCGCGTCGTGGTGGCGAATCTCGCCGGTGACGAACAGATCGGCCCCCGCCCGCGCCGCCTCGCCGAGCAGCTCCCCGCCCGCTCCCGCGGCCACGGCGACGCGGCTCACGGGCTGGTCGAGCGAGCCCGCCACCAGCACGTACTCGAGGCCGAGCGCCGGCTTGAGCCGGGTGACGACGTCCTGGAGCGGCGCCGGCTCGATCGCGCCGACGCGGCCCAGGCCGACGCCGTCGGGCTCGGAGGCGCCGGGCTTCGCGACGAACGCGCGGAGCGGGCGCCTCCCGCTCACCTCGACGCCGCACGCGTCGGCGAGGAAATCGTTCGTCCCGCCCGCAGCGACGTCGAGCGCCGTGTGCGGGCTATAGAGCGCGATCCCGCGGCGAATCGCGTCCGCCCAGAGCGCCTCGTGCGGGACGCGCTTCACGGCGGCGAACATCGGCGGGTGGTAGGCGACGACCAGCTCCGCGCCGAGCGCGCGCGCCTCCTCGGCGACGAGCGACGAGTAGTCGACGGTGACGAGGACGCGCCGGACCGTCGCCTCCGGATCGCCTACCAGCAGGCCGACGTTGTCCCAGCTCTCGGCGTACCGGAGCGGCGCGAGCTCGTCGAGGATCTCGAGGACCTGGGGCAGCTTCATGCTCATCATGACCTCCTTCAGCCGAGCGCGACGCCGAGGCGACGCCGCAGGCGCGCGGAGGCGTCGCCCAGGTGCCAGCCGACGAGCTCGCGCATCTTCTCGCGCGGGGAGAGATCGCCGGGCGACTGCGGCTCGATCGCGAGCGCGGCGCGCGCGGCCTCGACGTCGCCGGCAAGCAACAGACCTCCACACGACACCGAGACGTCGGCCAGCTGGGACCAGCGGAGGACGTCCAGCTTGCCGCCCGCCGCCATCGACGCGCGCACCGCCGCGCCGATGCGCGCGACGTCACCCTGCTTGAGGCGCTGCTCGAGCGGCGTGTCCCCAGCCTCGGTCTGCGCGGTCGCGATCCTCGCCGCGGAGGACACGAGCGCCTTGAGCTCGGAGATCGAAGGGCACAGCGCGCGCGCCAGCAGCGGCGGGGAGAGCTCGAGGACGCGCTTGCCGATCATGAACGCGAGCACCTCGCGGCTAACGCCCGCCAGCGCCTGCGGGTACACGAGGAGGCTCGGCGGCTTCGTCGCCGCCGGGCCGAGCGCCGGCCCCGGCGTGCGCCGGGCGAAGAGCCGCGGCGCGGGCGCCCCCAGGATGGTCGCCGCCCGCGAGACCGCGGAGGCGAGCCAGTCCTGGCCCTTGAGCGCCGGACCAGGATGGCTCATCCGCGCGCGGAGCGAGAGGCGCGAGAGCGCGACGTCGATCATCGCCGGCGCGACGATCTCCAGGATCTCCGTGAGCGTCGGATCGAGCTCGGGGTGCAAGACCTCGCGGTACCCCTCGGGCCCGAGGTCGAGGACGATCCCCTCGAGCGGGGGATGCGGGTAGCTCTGTCGCCAGCCCGATGCCGGCGGGTGCGCGACGCCGAGGAAGCTCATCGCGCTCGCCACGCAGAGGACGCGATCGCGCGCGCCCTGCGAGACGAGGAGATCGAACAGCGCCGGATACGGCCGCGGGTCGAGGGGATCCCTGAGGACCCGGTCCAGCGTGATCGCGACGGCGCCGCTCGCCTGGCCCGTGCTCGCGAGCAGCTCGCGGAGCATCGCCTGCGCCTCCTCGTCGTCCGGCCGGAGCGCCGCCGCCGCCTGCAGCGTCGGGACGGCGGCGGCCGGATCTCCGATGCGGTCGCGGTAGACGACGCCGAGCTGTTTACCGAGGAGCGCCTCGAGCTTCGTGTCGCCCCGGGAGCCGGCGCGCAGGATCATCTTGCGGTACATCCGCTCGAGGCCGGACCAGTCCTTGGCCTCCGTGAGGATCCGCGCGATGCGCTCGAAGGCCTCCAGCTGCGAGGGATCGACGTCGAGCGTCCGATCGAACAGCTCGATCGCCGCCGCCCGGTCGAGCAGCTCCGCGCTCGCGATCTGGCCCATGGTGAAGAGGGTCTTCGCGCGCCGGTGCGGATCGGTGTCCGCGTCCGCGATCGATCGGAGCACGTCGAAGAGCGGCGCCCAGCGCTTGCCCTTCTGGTAGAGCGCCAGGAGCTTGTGCAGGATCGGGAGATCCCCGGGAGCGAGCGCTCGGGCCGACTCGTAGACCTCGGCGGCGAGCGCGTCCTCCCCGATCTTCGCCAAGGCGTCGGCCGTCTCGAGGAGCGCGGCGAGCCGCTCGCTCGGGTCTGCGAGCCCGAGCGCGCGCTGGCGCTTGAGCGCGAGCGACGCGACCTTGTTGCCGGACGCCGCGTGGTGCTGCGCCAGGCCCACGAGCGCGCGCTCGTCGTCGGGACGCTCCGCGAGCGCGTCGTCGTAGAGCGAGGCGGCGCGGTCGCTCTCACCGATGAGGACGAGGACCTCCGCGAGGGCTACCTTCGCCTCGGCCCCGAGCCCGTCGGGATGATCGGCGATGACGACCAGCGCGTCGCGTGCCTTCAAGACCTGTGGGTCGGCGCGCATGTCGCTCGCCGCGCGGACGAGATCGACACGCGCGGCGATCTCCGCGCGCCGCGCCTCGAAGGCCGCCAGCGCCGCGACCAGGGCGCGGTCCGGCTTGCCGAGCGCGAACGACACCTCGACCTGCGCGCGCCGCGCCGCGTAGAGGCGCTGGCCGTCCTTGTCGCGCTCCGCCGCCGCGACGACGACCTCGCAGAGCGGCTCCGCCTCCGCGAACCGTCCCTCGGCGAGGAGCGGGCCGATGAGCGCGGCTGCGGCGCTCTCGCTCCGCGGATCGGCGGCGATCGCGAGGAGGTAGGCCTGGCGCTCCGCCGCCGCGTCTCCCATCTTCGCGCGGAGCTCCGCGAGCTCGACGAACGCGCTCGCGCGCGCGCGCGGCGTCTCGGTCGCGGCGGCGCGGTCCTCGAGGTACCGGGCCGCGCGCGCGTGATCGCCGTCCGCCCGCGCGTCCCAGAGCAGCGCGCTCCACGCGGAGGCGTTGGTCGCGTCGGCCGCCACCGCCCGCTCGAAGTAGCGCCTCGCGGCGATCGGATCGATCGGCGTCATCAGCTGGCCAGCGATGAGGTTGTGGCGCGCGCGCATCGCCGGCTCCGCGGCGAGCTCGGCGAGGCGCTCGCGGCAGTCCACCGCGAGCGCCACGTCGGACACCTTCTCGGCGAGGCGCGCGAGCTCGCTCACGACGGTCTCGTCGTCGGGCAGGAGCCCGGCGAGCCGCTGGTAGGTCGCGAGCGCGGCGCGCACGTCGCCGAGCTTCGACTCGAGCACGTCGCCGAGGCGCTTCAGGCGCGCCGCGCGTGTCTCGGCGTCGGCGTCGCCGATGGCCGCCCGCTCGAGGACGGCGAGGAGCTCCGGCCACATCCGCGCCGCGCGGTAGCAACGCTCGAGGTCGTCGAGGACGCCCGCGTGCGCGCCCTCGGCCGACCAGACGGCGGGCGCGCGCGCGACCACGCGCTCCAGCGTCCGCGCGGCGAGCTCGGGTCGCCGAAACTCCGACTCCTCGATCTTCGCCAGACGGCGGAGGATCGCCACGCGCTCGTCCTCCTCCACGTCGGCGTCGGCCTGCCGCCGGAGCACCTCGACGAGCTTGACGTTGTCGCCCTCGGCGAGCGCGATGCTCTCCAGGCCGCGGAGCGGCTCCATCATCTGCGGGAAGAGGCGGTGCGCCTGCTCGTACTGCTTCGCGGCGTCGGCGCGGCTATGCGTGCGCTCCTCGAGGAAGCGCGAGGCGAGGATGAGGTGGACGCGCACGCGGTCGTCTTTGCGACGCGTGCTGAGGACGGCGAGGTCGAGCTCGTCGATCTCGCGCTTGAGGTCGCCGTGCTCGCGGCTGAGCGCCGCCTGGAGGAGATGGACGAGCGCGTGCGTCGGGTCGATGACGCGCACACGCTCGACCCACTGCCGCGCCAGCTCCGCGTCGGGGACGTCGCGCGTGAGCCAGCGGACCATCGCCTCGTGGTACGCGAGCGAGCGCGCGGGCACCCGCTCGGCGCCAGCGAGCGCGCGCGTCTGCTCGAGCACCTCGGTCCAGCGATCCTCGGCGCGCACGAGCGGCTCGAGGTGGTCGAGGACGTCCTCGTTCGTCGGATCGCTCCGCCACGCTTCGAGCAGCGCGTCGAGCGCCTGCGCGCGATCGGCGAGGCCGTCGCGCAGCGTGACCGCGATCTCGACGAGGACGCGCGCCCGCGCCGCGAGCTCGACCGTGCCCTCGAGGCGCGTGAGGAGCGCCTCGGCCCGCGCGGACGCGTCCGGATAACCCGCGATGTCCGCGAGCGAGTCCGCGGGGCGCCGCTTGTGCACGACGAGGCGGATGGAGCCCTCGGAGATCCTGTCCTCGTCTACGCCCGCCACCGGCCTGCGATCCTACCTCGCCGCCGATCCGGCGATGCGCCATTTGCGTCCGCGTGCCTCGCGGTCGGCGCGGCAGGCTCGCCACAGCGGGGCGCAGCCGCGCCAACACGAGAGGATCTCCCGTGAAAGATGCTGCGCTCACGCGCTGGCAGAGCCGTGGCGCGGTCGGTGCAATGACCCACGATACGGAGGCAAGGAAGAACGATGCGACCCGGTAGAGCCATTCTTTTCGGCGTCCTCGGCGCCGTCGCGATCAGCCTGCTCATGGCCGCGGTCCGCGCGG
>JAHBWA010000258.1 GCA_019637195.1 Labilithrix sp.
GAGCGGACGCCGTGACGGTGGGCGCGCGCGCCGGAGGAGCTCGCCCTCCGGCGCGGCGCCGCGCGGACCGATCCATCGCGCCGGGAGCAGGCGGCGCGGCCACGACGGATCGAAGAAGACGAGGGTGATCGCGATCATCACCCACGGGAACATCCCGATCTGGAAGAGGCGCGACGTCACCACGTGGAAGCCGACGACGCACGCGTACGCGAAGGGCCGCGTCCGGCGCGCGACGAGGAGGAACGGCGCCGAGAGATCGAACGCCGCGCCGAGCCAGCTCATCACGTACGCGGTCTCCGCCCAGCGGAGGACGCCGCCGAGCACCGGGAAATCCCCGTTCGCGGCGAGCCAGATCCGGAGCGGCATCGCGTGGAGGAGCCAGTCGGTCTCGAGCTTGCCGACCCCTCCGTAGAAGTAGACGAGCCCGATCTGGAAGCGCACCAGCCACAGCACCCACGCGGGCACGCTCGCCGCCGCGCCCGCGCGCGCGCGGTCGACCGAGAGCGCCGCGCCGAGCGGCAGCACCGTCGCGAGCGCGAGCAAGAGGCTCACGAGGTGGTAGTGGTTCAGGTAGTTCGCCTTGTCGCAGGCGTGCGCGTAGGTGAAGAGCAGGCAGGCGATCGCCGCGCTCGTCCGCGTCCGGAAGCCGGCGGCGAAGCTCGCCGCCGCGAGCGCGAGCGCGGCGTAGACGACGTACATCCCCTGCCCCGGGAGCGGCCGGACCATCTCGAGGCCGTCGTAGGCGAAGAAATGCGTCGGGACGACGAACGCGTCGTAGATCCCGCCCTTCGCCCAGTGACGGACGACGGCGGCGACCACGAGCGCGCCGAGCAAGAACCGAAACGCGCCGAGCGACGCGGCGTCGATCGGCGCGAGCGCCGACGTCTGGACCCGCTCGAGCCACGCGGCGACGACGTCGCGTCTCGGCGGCGACGACGTCGTCGACGTCGCCGCCGCCATCAGTCGCCGTCCGTCACGTTGAAGCCGACGCTCGTCCCGAGCGCGCCGGCGACCTCGGTGGCGAGGCAGCGCTTCACCTCGCGCACGGCGGCGTGCGCCGCGACGACCGGATCGCGGCGCTCGACGACGGCGGTGCGGAGCGGCCCCGGGATCGCGCGGACGGCCTCCTTCGCCTTCTCGATGTCGGCGCGCATGCGCGCGTCGGTGCTCGGGCTGCGCTCCGCGACGGCGTCGGCGAGCGGCAGCCCGGACGCGTCGCCGCGGCGCCCGAGGTACACCATCTCGATCCCGTCGAGGACCGCCAGGAGATCGTCGATCGACGCGTCGCTCCGCGGCGACTCGATGAGCTCGGGCGCGGCCACCGGCGGCGCCTTGTCGAGCCCGAGCGGCTTCGCCAGGCGCACCGCGATGAGGATCTCCGCGGCGTTGATCAGCGCGTTGACCACCGCGTCCACGCCTTGCCGCTCCGACGTGTAGAGCGCGCTGCCCCGCCCGGCGCGGGCGAGCTCGTCGCCGTAGCGGGTCGGGGGATCGCGCCAGGCCGCGAGCACGCCGTCGATCTTCACGCGGAGGTCCGCGCCGACCAGCGCCGCGAGCGCGCCGCGGCGCCCTCCCTCGGTCTGGAGGCTGGCGAGGACCGCGGCGTCGTCCTTGGCGGGATCGAACAGGAGCACCTCGAGCGCCCCGAAGCCGCGCTGGTTCGCGCCGAGCCGCGCGATCACCTGCGCGTCGAGCGCCGTCGACGCGGCCGCGAGCGCCTCCACCTTGGCGACGTCGGCCGCGGTGTCGATGATCCCGCCCGTCAGCGCGAGATCGTCCGCGGGTCCGAAGAGGAACGCGTCGGTCACCTTCCAGGACGCCCGCGCCTTCTTCCACACGGCGCGCGCCGCGCCGAGCGCGTCGGCCGAGGGCGCGTCGCGGAGCGCGACCAGCGCCGCGTCGAGGCCCTCTGCGTCGGCGGCCGCCGCGGCGTACGCCGGGACGATCACGACCGCGGACAGGTCCGCGAGGACCTTGCCGCGATCCGGCGGGTCCGCGCCTTCGCGCCGGCAGGCGGCGACCGCGCCGAGGCCCAGGGCCCCGAGCGCCGAGGCATACAGCAGGACATCGCGACGTCCGATCGTACGGCTCATCAGAGTGACTCCAGGAAGGTGACCAGCGCGTCGCGATCTTCCTTCGGCATCGCGGCGAAGCTCGCGCGTGACGGCGCGGCCTCGCCCCCATGCCAGAGGATGGCCTCCGCGAAGCCACGCGCGCGCCCGTCGTGGAGGAAGTAGCTGTGGCGGTTCACCGTCTTGACGAGGCCGATACCCCAGAGCGGAGCGGTGCGCCACTCCGCGCCGCTCGCCTCGAAGTCGGGGCGCCCGTCCGCGAGGTCCGGCCCCATGTCGTGGAGGAGCAGATCGGTGAACGGGTGGATGAGCTGGTTCGACAGCTCGGGGAGCTCGGCGACCTCGCCCGTCCGGAACGTCGGGACGTGGCAGCCCGAGCAGCGCGCCGCCTCGAAGAGCTGCCGGCCGCGCCGCACCTCTCGGCTCTCGACGTCGCGACGACCGGGCACGGCGAGCGTCTTCATGTAGAAGTCGACCTGCGCAGACAAGAGGTCGCGGAGCTGCGGGGTCGCGCCCGTCGGGGCCTCGCGGCACGCCTGCTGGGCTTGCGTGCAGCTCTCGTCCGGGAACAGCGCGGACGTGATCCCCATGTCGCCCACGAACGCCGCCGCGTTCTGCTGCCGGAGGTTCGGCTGGTTCGCCTTCCACCCGAAGCGCCCGAGCGCGGCGCTCCGTCGCTCCACGTCCCAGACGCGGTTCGGCCGGCCGGAGATGCCGTCGCCGTCGCGATCGTCCGGATCGGCATTCGCGAGCAGCGCCTCCTCGGGGATGGCCTCGAGGAGCCCGAGGCCGATCACGAACGGCGCCGTCCGGGGTGAGAGCATCACACCCGGCGCGAGCGGCCCGTAGCCGAGGTCGTCGATCCGATACGAAGGGCGGCGCAGCGAGTAGGGCGTACCGTCGGCGTACGCGCCGGCCTCCTCGACGTACGTGATGCGCGTGGTCCCCTCGTGGGGGACGCCGAGGATGCCATTTTCCTGCAGCTGCTCACCGTAGACCGGATCGGGTACGGGCCCGCCGTCGACTCCGCGGCCCGGCACGCTGAGGCGCACGAGCATCGAGAGCAGCGCCTCGTCGGGCTTCTCCGGCGGACGGCCGCGCCCGTCCTTGAAATGGCAGCCGGAGCAGCTCGTCGCGTTGAAGAGCGGGCCGAGCCCGTCGAAGTCGGCGACCGACGCGGGCGCCGTCACCCACCCGCGGTTGAAGACGGCGTTCCCCAGGAAGAAGTCGTCTCGACGCTCGCCCTTCAGGTTCGCCAGCGGCCGCGCGAACGCGTCACGCGTCTTGTCGAACACCGTCCCGGCGCCGCCGGAGAAGGCGCTCTCGACGGGGAGGACCTCCGTGTCGGGATCGGCGGCGCACGCCGCCGCGACGACGGACACGACGAGCGCGAGCGCGCTCGGGCGGAGCCGGCTGCGGCCCGAACCGAGACCCCCCGCGCCTTTCCGCTCGCTCACGTCGCTCTCCTACTCCATCCGCGCTCGCGCGTCGCGGCCGCGCCGCTCAGAGCTCCTCGCTCGGCTCCTCGAGCTTGAACTCGACGCCGAGCTTCTGGCCGATCGTCACGATCGTCGGCGCGGTGGCGCGCACGGCCTGGATCGCCTTCAGCACGTTGTCGCGCTCCGGCGTCCCGTCGGCCGCCGCGATCGCGAAGTCGAACGGCACGGACTGCAGCGCGGTCACCGCGGCGAGCGCGGCGTCGAGCTCGCTCTTCATCTTCGCGTCGAGCTCGGGATCGACGGCCTTCACGAGGACGTCGAGGCCGGGGCCGGACGTCGAGCCGTACTTGCCGAGGTAGACGTTCTGGATGCCGACGAAGTTGCCGAGGATGTCCGCGTTGGTCGTGTCGCTGAAGCAGGAGTGCTCGTCCTCCTGACCGCGGTTCTTGTAGGCCACGGTCATGCGCTCCCCGGAGAGCTCGGCGTTCGCCATCGAGCCCATGCCCGTGAGCATCTTCGTGACCGCGTCCTTCGGATCCGCCACGAACGTCTTGGCGTAGTTGTCCTTCTCGGGCTCCCACGCAGCCGCGACCTCTTCGAGGTCTTCGACCAGGATCTCGGCGACGAGCTTGAGGTACTGGCCGCGGCGCTCCTGGTTCTCCGCCGTGCCCCCGGTCGTGAGGTAGTCGGTGTGCGGGCGCTGGCCGGCCGTCTTCGGCGTGGGGTCCTCGTCGTCCTGGCCCCAGAGGAGGAACTCGATCGCGTGGAAGCCGGTCGAGATGTTCTTCTCGCCGCCCTTCTCGTTCTCGCCGCGGATGACGTCCTTGGTGAGCTCGGGGAAGAGGTCCGGACGGTTGATGATGCCGGCGCTCGCGTCGTCGCGCGTGTAGTCGATGAAGTTCTCGTCGAGCGGCCACGCGTTGATCGACCCTTCGGGGCCGGTCTCTTCGTCGTCGATCGGCCCGCCGTAGAAGCGGTACACCTCGCTCGGCCCGTACGGCAGGCGCGCCGCGACCCACGCGTCCTTCGCGGCCTGCTGCGTCGCCGCCGAGGGCGCCGCGACGAAGGCGTCGAGCGCCGCCTGCAGCGCGCGCGCCTTGTCGAGGCACTCGGCGTAGTTCGTGTGGACGTTCTTCGCGTACTGCGCCGCGACCTCGGGAGCGCCCGCGAGCGGATCGGCCTTGGTGCCGGTGGATCCGCCGTCGTCGTCGCCGCAGGCGCCGACGACGGCGAAGAGGACCGAGGCAGTGAGCGACGAACGGAGAAGAATGCGCGACATACGGGGCTCCTTTGAGGGTGCGGTCCTATAGCACATGAAAATCATTTTCAACAAACCGGGCTGACCGGGTGTCCTCGCTTGACAGGACCTGTCCGCTCTGTCTTATTGAAAACGATTTTCAATATCAAGATCGGAGCGTGACCGTCATGAAAGACACCTGCCATCCGCAGCGCGTGCTGCTCGCCGAGGGGCCCTTCTGCAAGGTCGAGGGCTGCGACTGCGGGACGATGCACGTCTCGCTCGGGCCGATCACGCTCCGCCTGCGCGCGGACGTCGTCGAGAGCGTGTGGACCACCCTCGGCGAATCGCTCGTCCGCTTCGGGCGAGCGACGCCGCGCGCGAGGCAGGTCGAGCGGGAGCGCTTGTCGTGATCGGTCGGGCGGCGTGGCGGGCGCCGCTCGTCCAGACGATCGCGAGCGCGGCGGCGGCGCTCACGCTCGCCGCGTGCGACGAGTCCGTGCGGCGCGACGAGCCCGCCGGCCCCGCACCCGACGCCGGCCCGGATCCCAGCGCCTTCGACTCGGGCGAGGAGCTCACCTTCACCGTGCCGGAGTCCGGTCGCTTGCACGTCGCGCTCGCGCCCCCGGCCGTGGTCGACGCCGCGTCCGCGTGGGACCTCGCGTTCGAGGGCTACGACGTCTTCACGAACGGCGGCGCGTCCGGCGCGGGCTCGGGCGCGGCGTTCGGGCCGCTCGATCCGGTGGTGTTCGTCGGCGATCAGGCGCCCGCGGTGCCGTTCTTCACCTCCGATCGTACGGGCGGCGCCTTCCTCGGGTGGTACGCCTACTCGGGAGCGCCGGCGCACGCGCTCTACAGCCGCTTCCACGTCGTCGGCGTGCGCGACGGTGAGCGCCTCTTCAAGGTCCAGGTGCTCGGCTACTACGGCCAGCGAGACGGGGCCGCGATCGCCGCGCTCTATGCGCTGCGGTACGCCGAGCTCGGCGCGACGGGCGCGGGGCAGGTGAAGGAGCTCACGCTGCTCGACGGGACGGCCGGCGGGCCGGCAGGAGCGCCGACGACGCCGAACGAGTGCCTCGATCTCGCCACCGGCGCGCGCACGATGAAGACGCCCGACGAGGCGCGCGCGGCGTCGGATTGGCACCTCTGCTTCCGGCGCGACGCGATCTCCGTGAACGGCGAGCGCGGAGGACCGCGCGGCGTCGGCGCGGTCGATCTGGACGCCGCGCTCACCGACGACGAGACGCTCGCCGAGGTCCAGACGCGCACGCCGGAGTCCGAGCGCGCGCGCTTCGACGCCGTGACCGCGGCGTCCTTCGAGGGCAAGACGTTCCGCGGCGACCGCGTCGTCAGCGTATTCGGCGACGCATGGCTCGATCGCGCCGGTCCGCAGCCGAAGCCCGCCTACGCCGCGTGGCTCGTACAGACCTCGGACGGAAAGAGGAAGGTGCTCGTCGGCTTCGCCCGCTTCGAGGGCGCGACCGCCGCGGCGCCGGGGACGATCGTGTTGCGGGCCAAGCCGCTCCGCTGACGCGGCCGGCGAAGCCGCGACCGCCGAGCACATCACACGAGGAGACCATGAACCGATCGACGCTCATCATCGCTTGCCTCTCGTCCCTCCTGGCGCTGGCCGGGGCCGCCGCGTGCACCGACGACGACTCGACCGCGGCGGCGGCCGGCCCCGAGGCGGGCGCGGGCGCGGACAACGACGACGCCGCGCTCCCCGGCGACGGCGGCGGATCGAGCGACGGCGGCGACGACTCGTGCGAGGCCGCCCGCCGGACCGCGCTCCTTCCCGTGAGCGAGGTCTCGACGGCCGAAGTGAGCGTCCTGTCGGAGGACGGGACGACGAAGACGCTCTTCGTCGACGCGACCGCGGGCGGCCCGGCGGGCGCCGCCACCCAACCGCGTGTGTACGTCGACCTCGCGACCGGCAGCCGGGTCGATCTGTCCGACGTCGCGGCGGCGTCGTCGACGGCGTGGGACCTCGCGATCGAGCGGTCCTACATCTTCACGAACGGCGGAGAGGGCGGCCCGGGCCAAGGCGGCGCGCGGTTCGTGAGCAAGGCCCAGGACGACGTCACCGCGGCCGACGCGACCGGGCTCGTCACCGAGAAGTTCTTCGACGAAGACTGCAACCAGATCCCAGACCGGAGCGGGCGCGGCTTCAAGACCAGCTTCGACGACTGGTACGACTACGACATGGAGACGAACAAGCTGACGCCGTTCGACGGCACGTACGTCGTCCGCGGCGGGACCGGCAAGCTCTACACGGTGCGGATCGTCACGTACTACGCGAACCCCGACGGCGGCGTGGGTGAGGTCAGCGGTCGCTTCGTCCTCCGCGTCGCGCCCCTCGAGTGACCCGTGGCGACGCGCTTCACTTCGTCGAACGCGCCCTCGAGATCGGCGGCGCGCTCCTCCCCTCGCCGCGCGCGCCTCCACGATCGGCGCGCGCCTCGTCACGCGGGCGCGCTCCTCGCGGCCGCGCCGAGACGCGCGGGGAGGACGTACGTGATCGGAGGGGCCGGGCCGGGCGACGCCGGCCGTTCGAGCTCGGGCCTCGGCCTCGCGACCTGCGGGCTCGTCGCCCTCGCGGTGTTTCCGCTGGCCGGCGCGGCCTTCCTCGGGCAGCTCCTCGCGCCGCTCGCGTTCGTCTTGCTCGCGATCTCCGCGGCAGGGCTCTTCTTCGGCGCCGTGACCAGGCTCGAGCCGCCGTCGTCCTGACGACGAACGGCAGGCCTTGACCCGAAATTGACTTTCAATATCATGCTCGAAACGTGGTCCATCCTCTCCAGGAGCTCGCGCACGATCACCGCGAGCTGAGCTCCCTGCTCTTGGCGGTGCGGGAGGCGCTCGCCCGGATCGAGCGAGGCCAGTCGACGCTCGACGACGAGCGGCACGAGATCGGCGACGGCGTCGAGGTCTTCCGCGAGGCGCTGCTCGAGCATTTCGCGCGCGAGCAGGAGGGGTTGCTCCCCTTCGTCGTCACGCGGCTTCCGGCGGTCCGCGCGCGGGTCGACCAGCTCATCGCCGAGCACGACCGCATCGCCGAGGCCCTCACCGCGCTCGTGCGAGACCTGGGCGCGCTGGACGCCGGCGGTGAGGTCGTCGCGCTCCGTGGGTCACTCGCCCGCTTCGAGGAGCTCTACGCGTCGCACTCGAAGGCCGAGCTGGGCTTCCTCACCGAGGTCGCCGAGACGCTCGCCGACGACGCCGAAGCGACCGAGCAGCTCCGAACGCTCCTCGACGAGCCCTGAGATACGCCGACGCTCGCTGGCGACGTGCCACGATCGCGAGGCCGCGGCTCACTGCTGCGGGACGCGTCCCTTGAGCTGGCGAGCCTCGTCCTCGGCCTCGCGGTGGTGCGGATTCGCCGAGAGCAGCTCGTTGAAGTCGTTGAGCGCCTCGTGCAGGCGGTTCGTCTGGACGAGGAGCTTGCCGCGATAGAACAGCGCCTTCTCGTTGGAGGGATCCTCGATGAGGATCCGCGACATCGTGCGGATGGCCTCCTCCTTCGACTGAGGCGCGCCGCCGAGCGCGCGGATCCACGCGAGCAGCGACACGTAGTCGGCCTGCGTCGGATCGGCCGAGACGGCGCGCTGCGCGTGGTCCTCGGCGGCGGAGAGATCGTTTCGCTGCAGCGCGCCCTCGGCCAGTCGGTAGCTCGACATCGCCTCGAGCGCGGCCTCGGCGTCGGCGAGCCCGTCGTCGCCGATCTCGATCGTGCCCTTGGTCATGGCCGCGTCGATGTCGATCGGCGCGCGCTTGCCGGTCACGTCGTCGTCCGAGGGCGCGGGCGCCATGCCCTTCATCGTGGTCGCCACCCGCGAGGGACCTCCGGCGGCCCCGGTCGCCCTCGCGCCGAGCGCGATCCTCGGCTCGCTCGACTTCGCGCCGAGCGGCGGGATCGGCGCGGGCCGCGGCGGCGGATGTCCCCCCGTGACGCTCGCCTTCGCGCCCGCCGGTGTCGGCGCGCTCGTCTGGCTCGACCGCGCCCCCGCCGGTGTCGGCGCGCTCGTCTGGCTCGACCGCGCCGCCGGTGTCGGCGCGTTCGTCTGGCTCGACCTCGCGCCCGGCGGACCGCCCGGGCCGCCGGGGAGCGCGACCGGAGTCGGCCGCGAGTTGTTCGGGACGCCCGGCTTCGGCGGCGTCGCACGCGGCGGCGCGGCGGGCGCGCGCTTGCCCATGATCTCCTCGAGCGACGGCGCCGGCCGCGCGATCGTCTTCGCGTCGTCCGGCGGCGTCGACGCGCGCGAGACCTGGGGCGCGTCCGGTGCCCGTGCTCCCGCTCCCGGCTGACGCGACGACGACGGCGGCGCGCGCAGCTCCGGCGGAGCCCCCGCCTGCAGCCCGACCATCGTGTGCTTCTTCACCGAGATCGGGCGGATCTGCGGAGCCGTGGGCCGAGGGGTGCCGCCCGCGCCCGGGCGG
>JAHBWA010000259.1 GCA_019637195.1 Labilithrix sp.
ACGCGCGCACCCCGCTCTCGGCAGCGACGCTGCTCGCGTTCCAGGCGCAGAGGCCCACCGCCGACCGCGACGCGCTCCGCGTGCTCGCGCGCCACGAGGAGGGCGGCCCGAGGCGCGTGGGGGTCGAGATCCGAGCCGAGGACGCCGCGGAGCTCCTGCCGTTCCTGAAGGGCCGACGGGTCATCCTCGAGCCGCAGATGATGGAGCTCCGCTTCGGCGACGAGCCGCTCCGCCCGCGGTTCGATCTCGAGCTGAGCCAGGACGGCCAGCAGGTGCTCGTCAAGGCGGCCTTCCAGCGCGCCGGCGACCCGCGCAAGTTCACGACGAACCAGGGCGGCTGGTTCGAGGGCAGCCCGGGCTGGCACGTCGACGCGCAGGAGGGCTGGGCCCGCCCGCTCGACCGCCGCGTCTCGCCCGGCGCGATCCGCCGCTTGATGCGCGCGCCGACGATCTCCGAGTCGATCGACAACCTCCCGTCGCTCATCGCGCAGGGTCTGCCGCGCGTCGCGCTCGAGGTCGGCGCCGAGCTCCCGGACCTGTCGCAGGTCGCCGACGTCGTGGACATCCCGCCCACGTTCCGGCTCCGCGCCGGCGGTACGTTGACCGAGGCGCGCGTCTCGCTCCGCGCCGCCTACGAGGACGTCGAGATCGACGTCCGCGCCGACGGGATGACCCCGCCCGTCATCGTCAAGCCGCCGAAGGTGAGCGCGGCCGACGAGGAAGACGAGCTCGGTCGCGGCCCGCGGCGCGTCCGCGCCGACAAGCGCGCCACCGTCATCCGTTGTGACATCGCCGCGCAGCAGGAGGCGACGAGCAAGCTCCGGGCGCTCGGCCTCAAGGCCGACGAGGACGGCCAGGTCTTCCTCGCGCGCGGCGACGACGCGCTCCAGTTCTGGACCGAGGCGGTGGGGGCGCTCCCGGAGGAGTGGGACCTCTTCATCCCCGACGACCTCGTCGACGTGCAGGTGCGCTCGTCGTCGCTCCAGGCGAACGCGCGGGTCTCGAGCGGCGTCGACTGGCTCTCGCTCCGCCTCACGTTCGAGTCCGACGGCATCGCCGTCACGCAGGACGAGCTCGCGCGCTGCCTCGCCGAGGGCCGCCGCTACGTGCGCCTCTCGGACGGCTCGTTCGCGAAGCTCGATCCCGAGAAGGTGAAGGCCGTCTTGCTCCGGCAGGCGGAGATCCTCGCGACCAGCGGGGCCCAGGGCGGCAAGCTTCCGCTCTCGCAGGCGGGGCGCATCCAGGAGCTGCTCGACCAGGTCGGCAGGTCACACGTCTCGGACGGCGCGAAGGACCTCTTCAAGAAGCTCCAGGATGTCGACGAGATCAAGGTCGTCAAGAAGCCTCGGAACCTGAAGGCGCAGCTCCGCCCGTACCAGGAGCAGGGCTTCCAGTGGCTCCACTTCCTCCACGACATCGCGTCGGGCGGCATCCTCGCCGACGACATGGGGCTCGGGAAGACCGTCCAGACCATCGCGCTCTTGCTCTCCATCAAGAGCGCGGTCGAGAAGGAAGCGAAGGCCGACGGCAAGAAGCCCGCCGTCGGGGAGCACGAGGCGCGCAAGTTCAAGGCGCTGATCGTCGCCCCGACCAGCGTCGTGACGAACTGGGAGCGCGAGCTCGACAAGTTCGCGCCGTCGCTCCAGCACATGGTCTGGCACGGCAGCGAGCGCAAGGAGCGCACCGACGAGCTCGAGGACGCCGACGTCGTCATCACGAGCTACGCGCTGCTCCGCCGCGACGAAGAGGTCCTCGCCAAGCTCGATCTCACGTACGCGATCCTCGACGAGGCGCAGAACATCAAGAACCCGCTCAGCGCGACCGCGCGCGCCGCGAAGCGCCTGAAGGCGCAGCGTCGCCTCGCCCTGACCGGCACGCCGATCGAGAATCGCCTCTCCGAGATCTGGTCGATCTTCGACTTCGTCAGCCCCGGCCTCCTCGGCCCGCTCGACAAGTTCGAGGAGCGCTACGCGCGGCCGATCGACAACGGCGACACCAAGGCGGCGACGCGTCTCCGCGCGACGATCCACCCGTTCATCCTCCGCCGCACCAAGGCCGAGGTCGCGAAGGACCTCCCCGAGAAGATCGAGAGCGACCAGTTCTGCGAGCTCACCGGCGAGCAGTCCGCGCTCTACGGCGCCGTCCTCAAGGAGGTCCGCGCGCAGGTCATGGGCGAGGTCGAGCGCCAGGGCCTGGCGAAGAGCCACATCCAGATCCTCGCGGGGCTCACGCGGCTCCGGCAGGCGGCGTGCGATCCGCGCCTGCTCGGCCTCCCGCGCGAGTTCGGCGACGTCGACTCCGGCAAGCTCGTGGCCCTCCGCGAGCTCATCCAGACCTCGGTCGAAGGCGGCCACCGCGTCCTCGTGTTCAGCCAGTTCGTGAGCATGCTCACGATCATCCGGCGGGCGATGGAGGAGGACGGCGTCGGCTACGAGTACCTCGACGGCTCGACCAAGGACCGCCATGCGCATGTCGAGAACTTCCAGCGCGAGGACGGCCCGCCGGTCTTCCTCATCTCGCTGAAGGCAGGCGGCTCCGGCCTCAACCTGACCGCCGCCGACACCGTCATCCACTTCGACCCGTGGTGGAACCCGGCCGTCGAAGACCAGGCGACCGACCGCGCGCACCGCATCGGTCAGACCAAGGTCGTCACGACGTACCGCCTCATCGCGAAGGGCACCATCGAGGAGAAGATCCTCGAGCTCGGAGGGAAGAAGCGCGAGCTCGTCGGCGCGGTCCTCAGCGAGGACGCCGGCGGCGCGAAGAAGCTCACGAAGGGCGATCTCGAAGAGCTGTTTCGCTTCGACTGACCTCGCGGGGCCGCGCGGAGCGGGCCGCACCCCGCCGCGTCCCAGGACATCGCGGCGGAGGCCGCGCCCGCGTCGAGCGGCCCTCCGGCCGGCGGATCGGGAGATGGGACCCGACGGAGCCCGAGGGCCGCCGGGGCTCCTTCAGGGCTCGCTGGGCTCCCCGGCGACGGTGGCGCGGGTGAGCCGTCGCAGGTAGGCTCCGGCCGATGATCTGGCTCTCCAACTCCACCCTCGGTCGCCTGCGTGATCAGCTCCAGCAGCGCGGGCAGCGCCCGTCGCTCGTCGCGTCGGATCCGAAGATGTCGCCCGACGCGGTGGAGCTCATGAGCATCCTCGCGGAGTACGGCCCGCTCTGCGAGGCGATGTACCTGATGATGAGCGCCGACGGGAAGATCGCCAACGACGAGCGCGAGGTGCTGAAGGGGGCGCTCCGCAACCTCTCGGGCGACTCGATCCGCACGGCTCACATGGAGGCCATGCTCGACGCTGCAGGCAAGAACGTCGTCGAGCAAGGTCGCTCGGCGCGCATGCAGGAGGTCGTCGCGCAGCTCCACGACGATCGCGCGCGCTCCGAGGTCGCCTTCGTGCTCGCCGCGGCGATCGCCTTCGCGGACAACGCGATCGCCGACGAGGAGAACGAGACGCTGAACGCGCTCGCCGAGGGGCTCGGGATCGACGAGGCCCGCGCGAACCAGCTGCTCGACGACGTCGAGGCCGACCTCGGCGGGCAGCAGCAGCAGCAGTGAGCCGCGGCGCGCCGAAGAACGCCGGCGTCCACGCTTGCGCGGCGGCGCCGCTTCGATAAGCGCGGAGGCTATCTCGGTCGGGCGCAAGCGCTCCTCCTGTGCGCGCGTCTTGCGGTACGCTGAGGGGGGCGCCGTGACGAGAGCCGACACCACGGTCGAGCGCGTTGGAGGTTACCGGGTCGTCCGCAGGTTGGCGACGGGCGGCACCAGCGACGTGTTGCTCGCGAAGGCGGAGGGGCCCCTCGGCTTCGAGCGCACCGTCGTCTTGAAGCTGCTCCTGTCGCAGTTTCGCAACGACCAGGACTTCGCGCGGATGTTCGCGCGGGAGGCGTCTGCCTACGCGCGCTTGTCGCACCCGTCGATCGTCCGGCTCTTCGACTTCTTCGCGGTGCCCGGCTCGGAGCCGGACGCCCCGCCGCGGCAGGGCGGGCGAGACGGCCAGCTGTGCATGGTGCTCGAGCACATCGACGGCCCGCCGTTGACGCGTCTCCGCACGATGCTGAAGACGGCCGGCCGTGAGCTCGACGATCGCTCGGCGATCTACGTGGCGACGCGGATCTTCGACGCGCTCGCCGCGGCGCACGGCGCGGTCGACGAGAGCGGAGCGGCGGCGCCGGTCATCCACCGCGACGTCAACCCGTCGAACGTGCTGATGCCCTGGGATGGGCAGGTCAAGCTCGCCGACTTCGGCGTGGCCAAGGTCGCCGGCGTGAGCCACCAGAGCGTGGCCGGGATGATCAAGGGCACGTACGGGTACATGGCCCCCGAGCAGGTCACCGGGGAAGCCATCACCCCGCGGGCGGACGTCTACGCGGCGGCGATCATCCTGTGGGAGCTGTTGACGAAGCGGCGGGCGTTCCAGCGCGGGGCGCTGCCGGAGATCGAGGCGCTCCGGGCGATGGCCGAGCCGCGGCTGACCTCGCTCGACGCGATCCGGCCCGACGTCGATCGTGCCGTCCGCGACGCGCTCCGGCGAGCGCTCGAGCCGCGTGCCCAGCAGCGGACCGTCACGGCCGACGAGATGGTGGCGATCCTCTCCTCGGTCGTGCCGCCTGACGAGGGGCGAGAGCGGCTCGTCTCCGCGCTCGCCGCGGTGCGGCCGAGCTCGGAGCCCGCGCTGCCGGCGACGGCGCCGTCGTCTCCGCCGTCGACGAGCCCCGACGGACCGCGGACCGTCCCGGCGGCCGTCGCGCCGCCGCCGACGCTCCAGGGGAACGGGGCCTCGGGGCGAGGGCCGTCGGGCCGCGGCGTCCTGCCGAAGCCGGCGGTCCCGGCGCGGCCCGAGAGCGTCGCCCGTATGGCGGCGGCGCCGCCCCCGTTGCCACGGCCGAGCCAGGCGGCGTTCCCGCGGACGACCCTCGAGAGCGCGGCGTCGCCGGAGCCGCCGCGTGTGGCGAGCCGTCCGGCGCTGCCGGCGGCGGCGCGTGCGGCGGGCTCGCCGGAGCCGCCACGGCGTCAGAGCGCGTCGATGAAGCTGGCGGGAGCGGTCCCCGAGTCGGCGAGGACGCTCGGCGCGCCGTCGTCGGCGACAGTGTCCATCTTCGACTCGCTGATCGAGCCGCCCGCGCCTCCCGCGCCGCCCGACGCTCCCACCGAGGAGGCTCGTCCGGGCGCTTCGCTCGAGGCGATCGCGCCGGGGCTCGCGTTGGGGGACGCGATCGACGAGATCCTCCGGGGGCAGCCGAGCTCGATGCCGCCGTCGATCCTCCAGACCGATCGTCCGGCTCCGGGAGACGCGGCCCCGCCGCGCGCCGGCACCTCCGGCGATCCGGTGACGGCGGGGGCGGGCGCGATCGGCCGGATCCCCGCGGCGCCCACGCCGATGAACAGCACGGCGCCGCTCGGAGACTTCGGCGCGACGGTGCGCGAGCTCGTCGAGAAGGCCGAGGCTCCGACGATCTCTCCTCCGGCCGATCTCGCGCCGCCGACGCCCCGAATGCCTGGAGGGCCCCTGCCGCCGTCACCGCCGCTCGCGCCGCCGCCGCTCACGCAGACGCTGGCGATGGCCGACGGTCCGGCGACGCCGAGCCATCTCGGCGCCGGGCCACCGCCTCCTGCGACGTCGCACACGACGTCGACGGGGCGTATGCCGCCGTACGTCCCCGCGGCGGCTTACCCGACGCCGCCGCCTCCCGCGCCGCCGGATCCGCCGTCGCCCGGCTTCGGCGGCGCGCCGTCCACGTCGATCTCTCTGTCGGGCGAGGTCGCGCGGCCGGCGGCGAGCGGCCCTGCTGCGTCGCCGTCGCCGTCGCCGTCGCCGTCGCCCCGGCGCTCGCGCGGCGGGGTCGTGGCGATCGCGTTCGTCCTCGTCGTCGGTGTCGCGGCGAGCATTGCCGGCGTCGTCGCGTACGTGCGCCACCAGAGGAATCAGGTCGCGGACGCGGGAGAAGCGCCGGAGACGCTGTCCACGGGCGGCGCTTCGCCCGGCGCGCCGCCAGCGGGTGCGTCGGGGACCACGAGCGTTGCGCCACCGGGGAGCGCCGCGCCGCCGGCGAGCGTGGCGCCGCCCTCGAGCGTCGCGAGCATGGTGCCGGTGGGGAGCGCCGCGCCGGCGGAGAGCGCGGCGCCGGCCTCGCGCGTGGCGCCGGCCTCGAGCGCCGCGCCAGCGGCGAGCGTTGCGCCGCCCGCGAGCGCGGCGGCGCCGATCCCAGAGGGAATGGGCGTCGTGACGACCACGGGGACAGCGCCCGGACGGCGGATCTTCGTCGACGACAAGACGCTCGGTCAGACGCCGGAGAGCGTGACGGTCAAGTGCGGCGCGCGTGTGGTCCGCCTCGGCAGCGCGGGCAAGCCGCAGACGATCGACGTCCCGTGCGGCGGCGAGATCGCGGTGGCCGACAAGTTCTGACCGGTCGGCGCCGGGGCTTCCGCTCAGGGCGCCGCCGACGCCGGCGCCTGGAACTCCTGCCAGAAGGCGTCGGCCCACTTCGCCGCGGCCCGATCGTTCGGGTGGATCCCGTCCGAGGTGCGCTCGAGCTCGAGCGTGCTCGAGTCGAAGAAGCGGCACGCGCCCGCGTGGTCGCGGATGACCGCGACGATCCCCATGTCCGCCCCGCTCGGCCCGGGACCCGGGACGTTCTTGATGCTGGGCGGACCGATCCACCAGCACTCGCGCGCGCCGACGCGCCGGACGATGTTGTCGACGTGGCGCGCGTACGCCCCCGGGTGGGGGACGTTGGCGTCGTTCGCGCCGAGCGTGATGACGACGATGTCCGGATCGTGAGCGCGGAGGAGATCCTTGAGGGTCGGCGTCTTGTCGAAGCTCGCGAGCGTCTCGCTCACCTTGGTGTACCGGACGAGCTTCGCGCCTTCGGTCGCGAGCTTCGCCTCGAGCGCGCGGGTCAAACCGAAGGCGCCGCCGACCATCGAGTCGCCGACGTGAAGCACCTTCTTTCCGGCCAGGCTGCGCGGACCGTTCGACGCGGACGGCGGGGGCACCGCGGATGCGTCGCGGCTCGCGTCCTCGCCGGGCGAGGGCTCGCCCGGGGGCGACGCGCCGGTGGGCTGGGCGACCGCGCCGGCCTGGGTCGTGGCGCTCGACGACTCCTTCGGCGCGGGCGGCGCCGGCTCCCCGCGCGAGCAGGCCGCGGCGCAGGCGAGCGCCGCGAGCGTAGCGAGCGTGAGCGGTCGAGCCATCGGGGCGCGTTATGGCAGAGCACGCGCGGGCGGTCGAGCCGCCTGCCGCGCGTGTACGTCAGCGCCCGGCGGCGCTCGCCGGGCTCACTGCGCGACGTCGGCGCAGCAGCGGAATCCGGTCGAGTAGTCGCGGTACCAGGTCTCGTGCGCGTCGGTCCGGTAGCCGCAGCCCTCGCCGTTCTTCTCGACGTCGAGGTAGTAGCCGCCCTGGAACGTACCGGCGGGATCGTCGACCCACTCGTGGATGTTGCCGACCATGTCGTAGACGCCGTAGCCGTTCGAGCAGCCCTCGTGCGAGCCGGTCTCGGCGAGCGTCCCGGGCAGCTGATTGAGCTGCGGATCGTTCATGATCTTCGGCGACGAGAACGCGGTGCCGTTCTGGATGTTCGCCATGAAATAGAAGCCGATGGGGCTCCGGCCGTTGTCGTTGCAGGTCCCGACGGTTCGCTTGTTGTCGTAGCCGTACTGGAGCTTCTCCGGTCCCTTGCAGGCCGTCTTCCACTCCTGGGGCTTGCAGAGGCGCTTGCCCGACGCCTTGCACGCCTTGGCCGCCTCGCGCCCGCTGATGTAGCCCTGCGGATAGACGCCCTTGTCGCTGACCGCGCGGACGCTGTGACCTTCGACCGGAAGGTAGAACGGGTAGGGGCGCTCCTCGCCGTCAGGCAGGATCTCGACCAGCGACGCCTCGTACATGTCGACGCAGAAGCGGTCGTCGATGCTCGCCATGTTGGCCGGGCAAAGGCCGTTCATCGGCAGGGGGCGGTCGTCCTCGTCGAGGTCGTCGACGACGGAGTCGACCGAGGCGAAGGCCACGCGGGGATACGCCGCGGAGGTAAGCTGGACGGAATCGCCCGTAGCAGAAGCGCGTTCGGAGGGAGCGGCGTCGCCGAGGACGCGCGCGGCCATCGGGCTGTGCTTGATCAGCTCCGAGCCCATCGCGCCGACACGCGCGCAGCCGGCCACGGCGATGAACGCCGTCAGCCCTGCTCCCAATGCAGCCATAAGCCAAGCCGGGCGGTAGTCCTGCGTCACTTCTCACCTCCGGCACGTTATCCCCAGGGGACGACACCCTCCTGGGGGGCGCGTACTGAGCTACGCGCGCCCCAGGGAATACGATGCACCAGGGCGGCGCGTCGACCCCAAACTGAACGGAGACGGAAAAAATGTGAGACGCTGTCTCTAGTTATCCACCACGATGGCGAACTGAGGCCGCGCTCAACGCGAATGATCCCAGCCGTTTACGGATCGCAGCTAAAGTGGGGTCTCAGAGGGGCGCAGAGCGCCTGTAAGTGCTCGATCTGCGTCTAGATCTGGTGAACCGTGGAGGCTCCAGCCACGTTCCCGGCCTCGGCGCGGGCGCGTGCGGCTCTCCGACGCCGATGAGAAGCGCGCTTCGCTGCGCGGGGCCGCTGGCCGTGTCCGTCCGCGGGCGCGGCGGCCGGAGCGAGCCGCTCAGCGGGCCGTGGACGTCAGGTGGGCGTGCACGAGCGCCTGGAAGTGGTGGACGCCGTTTTCGCGCAGCGTCGAGAAGCGTCCGGTCTCGTACGCGCCCGAGGCGAGGCCACGGTGAACGGCCTCGCAGATCGCGATGTCCTCGTGCTGGATGCCGTCGCTGAAGCGGATCGTCCGCTCGATCTCGTCCGGCGTCGCCCCGTCGTGGCGGAACCACTCGAACACCGTGAGCGTCCGACCGACGCCGAGCGGCAGCACGATGTTGAGCGACATGTTGTCGGGGTAGACGTTCAGCATCCAGTTCGGGAAGACCCAGTAGTAGAGCGCCTCGAGCTCGCCCTCGCCGGACGGGGCGTACTGCCGTGCTCCGGCGTGCTCCGTCCCCGCGCGCCGGATCGGCGCGACCTGGGTCGAGTAGAGGCGATGGGTCTCGA
>JAHBWA010000026.1 GCA_019637195.1 Labilithrix sp.
TCTCGGGCAGCGGCGTGACCGCGCCCGGCGCGTCGAGCGCCACGGCGGCCGGCGCGTCGAGCGCCGCGCGCCCCGTCCGCAGACCCGCCCGTCCTGCGCGATCGACCACGGCCCCGACCGCGCCGCCTGGCCCGACGTCCGTGCCCGACGACCTGTCGAAGAACCCGTATCGGTGAGACGCGCCATCGCAGGGACGCTGGCCGCCGCCGCGATGCTCGGCGCGTGCGCGGTCGGCCCGAAGCCGGAGCTCGAGCCGCGCTACGTCGCGGTTCACAACGCGTTCGCCGCGATGGGCTTGGCGCAGGTGGGCCCGATCCACCGCGCCTCGCTGGCCGAGGGGCAGGACGTTCGCTTCCCGCTCGAGCTGCCGGCAGAGTGCGCCATGGTCGTCGCGCTCGGGGCCGGAGGCGTTCGGGATCTCGAGGTGACGCTCCTCGACGCGGACGGCAAGCCCGTCGCGCGCGATTCGACGGTGGACGCCCAGGCGTCGGTCCGCGCGTGTCCCGAGCGGGCCGGGCGCTTCACGCTCCACGTGCGGATGGCGCGCGGCGCCGGCGATCTCGTCGCGGCCTCGTGGACCGGCGTTCCTGCCGCGGGCGCAGCCGCGACGGCGGTGGGGCCGCCGGTGGGCGCGAGCGCGGCGGAGACCGGGAGCTGCGAGGCGCCCATCGCGCTCACGGCGGGCAGGAGGGCCGGGAACACGCGGCAAGGCGAGTCGTCCCACGCAGGAGGCTGCGGCAACTCCGAGTCGAAGGAGATCGTCTATCGGCTCGATCTCCCCCGGCGCCAGCGCGTCACCATCGACGTCGACCCGACGTTCGACTCGGTCCTCTACATCCGCAAGGACGACTGCGCGGACAAGGATGCAGAGGTGGCGTGCAACGACGACGTCTCCACCGGGAGCAAGCGCAATACGTCGTCGCGCGGCTCGCGCATCGACACGGTCCTCGAGCCGGCGACCTACTGGGTCTTCGTCGACGGTTACGACAAGGAGGCGGGCTCTTTCCGGATGAACGTGGCCGTCGCCGACGTGCCGTCGCTCGAGGAGGCTTGCAAGAACGCGAGCCCGTTCACGGGGCGGGCGACCGCGACGCTCACGTCGGCCTTCGACCACAGCCACGGCAGCTGCGACCTCGGCCTCGGTCCCGACGCGATCCACCGGCTCGACGTGTCGCAGCGCGCGCGTGTGCGGGTGCTCGTCCGCTCCGACGAATTTTCGCCCGTCGTTCACGTGCGCGGGGGCTGCACCGACGAGCGGAGCGAGCTCGGCTGCACCGACTCCGGCGCGAAGGCCGACGAGGCGGCCTTCGTCTCCGTCCTCGATCCGGGCACCTACGCGGTGTTCGCGGACGCCGCGGAGAAGAACGCGCGCGGTCGCTACGCGCTGGAGGCCGACATGACGGTCGAGGGCGGGTCGGGGGTGCGCGGCGACGCATGCGGAGACGCGCTGCCGATCGTGCCGAACGACAAGCCGATCGACGGCGACACGTTCGACGCGAAGGACGACGTCTCGGGCCGCTGCACGGCGCGCGGCGCGCCCGACGTCCTCTATCGCTTCGAGGTCACGCGCCGCTCCCGCGTGACCGCGCGCTTCACGGCGGAGGAAGGCGCGCACGCGTTCGTGCTCGCCCGGAGCTGCACCGATCGCGCGACCGAGCTCGCGTGCGGCACGACGCTCGACGAGGTGCTCCCGCCCGGGGTCTACTCGCTCGCCGTGGACGGAACGACGGAGGGGCCGTTCGGCCGCTACACCTTCGACCTTCGAGCCAAGGACCTGACGCTGCAGGAGGCGGCTTGCCGCGTGCCGGCCCCGCTCGCGCTCGGCCAGACGGTCACCGGGACGACCGCCGGCGCCGGAGATCGCTTCACCGCGTCCTGCGCAGGCCGCGAGGAGCTGCAGGCGAGCGGCGACCGCGTCTACAAGCTCACGATCGCTTCACGCACCCGCGTCGAGCTCGCGTTGTCGACGCCGAACCATGACGGTGCCCTCGCGCTGCGGACGACCTGCCTCGATCCGCCGCGGATGGTGACCACCCGAGGGATCGAGGTCGCCTGCAACAACGACGCTCCCGACAACCGCCACTCGAAGATCGTGACGACGCTGGACGCGGGGACGTACTTCGTCGTCGTCGACGGCCACCAGGGCAAGCACGAGGGCCCGTTCACCCTCAGCGCGCGAGTCGTCAAGTGAGCCGGACGGCGTGCGCGCGTCGACTCCCTCGTGCCAGGCGCCACCGAGAGCCGGACAGCCGGGCGCGAGCCGCGCCGGCGGCGCGTCGAGGTCGACCCCGCTACCGGCGCTTCTTCGCGTAACGGTAGGCCGTGTACGCCGCGACGAAGTGGCAGATCCAGCCCAGCGTTCCGCCCGAGCCCAGCCAGAACCCGGGCGTGACGAGCAGCCAGAAGATCCCGCGCAGCCACGCGCCGTTGTAGATCTGGCCCACACCGGGGACGATGAGGGAGAGGACAGCGGCAATGCCAGGATCGTTGCGCGACGACGTGCTCACGGTCGATCAAGATGGGGCCGGATCCCCGCGAGCGCAAGGCTTCGCGGTCGCACGGCTGCGCTGTGACCTTCTCGGCTGGTACGCGGCAGAGCGGCGCGATCTGCCGTGGCGCCGCACCCGCGATCCCTGGGCCATCTGGGTCAGCGAGATCATGCTCCAGCAGACGCGCGTGGACACGGTGAAGCCGTACTTCGAGCGCTTCATGGCCCGGTTCCCCACGCCGCTCGCGCTCGCCGAGGCGCCGGAGGACCAGGTCCTCGCGGCGTGGAGCGGCCTCGGGTACTACCGGCGCGCCCGGATGCTCCACGCGGGCGCGCGCGTGGTCGCGGAGCGCGCCGCGATGCCGTGCGATCGCGAGGGGTTGCTCGAGCTGCCCGGCGTCGGCCGCTACACGGCCGGCGCCATCGCGAGCATCGCGTTCGAGGAGCCCGTGGGTCTCGTGGACGGAAACGTCGCGCGCGTGTTCGCGCGCCTCTTCGCGCTCGAGGACGACATGCGCGGGCCCGGGATGAAGCGGGCCGAGGCCCTCGCCGAGGAGCTCGTCCCGCGCGAGCGGCCCGGCGACTGGAACCAGGCGCTGATGGAGCTCGGCGCGACCGTGTGCACGCCGCGCTCGCCGGCGTGCGATCGCTGTCCGGTGGCGTCGTCGTGCCGGGCGCGCGCGGAGGGGCGCGTGGATCGGCTTCCCGTGATCGGCGAGAAGGCGAAGCCGAAGCCGCAGCACGTGCAGGCGCTCGTCGCGCGCACGGCCGACGGCCGCGTGCTGCTCGCGCGGCGTCGGACTTCGGGCCTCTTCGCGGGGCTGTGGGAGCCGCCGGCGGTCGACGGCGACGCGTCCGCGCGCGACGGTCTGCTCGGGCGGTTCGCGCTCGCCTCGCGCGCGCTCGCCGGGCGGGTCACGCACGTCCTGTCGCATCGCCGCCTGACCGTCGACGTCCACGCGGGTGTGCTCTCGGGCTGGGCGGCGGGCACCGAACTGCCGGGGGCTTACGAGACGGCGCGCCTCTTCGCCGACGAGGAGCTCGCGGAGCTCGGGATCTCCACGCTCGCTCGAAAGGTCCTCGCGGCCGCCCGCCTGGACGCGGGCCCGCTCTTCGCGGCGGCGTCGTCGACGCCCGAGCCCGAGCCCGAGCCTCGCGCCAAGCCCGAGCCTCGCGCCAAGCCCGAGCCTCGCGCCAAGCCCGAGCCTCGCGCCAAGCCCGAGCCTCGCGCCAAGCCCGAGCCTCGCGGGAGCGCGGCGAAGTCGACCCCCAAGGCGCCGCGCAGGTCGAGGTAGACGGCGTGCTCGCACTCGGGGATCATGACCGTATCGTGGTGGGCCGCCGAGGAGTCGCGGAGGAGCGATGAGACCGTCCGTGCCCGACGCGGATCCGGCGGACGGCCCCTCGTCCGAGCGCGAGTCGACGGTGCTCCGCGCGGCGCTCCACGTGGCCGCGCGCCCGAGCGGCGCGGCGCTCGACGAGGACGGAGAGGAGGGGACGGCCTGCGTGCTCGTCGCCGACGACGACGCGGCGACGCTGGCGCTCATCGCCTCCACGCTCCGCGCGAGCGGCTACGACGTCGAGACGGCGCTCGACGGTCAGGCCGCCGTGGAGCGGGTCGCACGCGGCGGCATCGACGTCGTCTTGCTCGACGCCGTGATGCCTCGCCTGAGCGGCTTCGACGCGTGTCGGACCATCCGCGGCCTCGGCGACGACTTCGTCCCGGTCGCGCTCGCCTTCGCGAAGACCGACGCGAAGAGCCGCGTCGAGGCGCTGAAGATCGGCGCCGACGGCTACGTGTGCAAGCCCTTCGAGCAGACGGAGCTGCTCGTGTGCATCTCGTCCGCGCTCAGGACGAAGCGCGCGCACGATCGGATGACGGCCGCCGCCGCGAGGCTCGAGCGCCTGCGTCGCTACGACGCGCTCACGGACGCGTACTCGTTTCCGTACCTGCACGAGCGCCTCGCGGCCGAGTTCGCCCGCGCCGAGCGCCACTCGGAGCCGCTCGCGTGCTGCGTGCTCGACGTCGATCGGCTCAAGGTCCACAACGAGCGCGGCGGCCGCTCGCTCGGCGACGCCGTGCTCCGGGGCGTCGCCGAGGTGATCAAGCGCTCGGTCCGCGACTCCGACGCCGTCGCGCGCTACGGCGGCGACGAGTTCTTCGTCATGCTCCCCGCGACCCACTTCGCGGGGTCGCTCGTCGTCGCCTCGCGGATCTGGCGCGACGTCGCCGCGCGGACCTTCAGCACCCCCGAGGTCGCGGGGGAGGCGCGCGTCACGGCGTCGGTCGGCGTCGCCCTCTTCCCGAGCCGGGACGTCCGGACGAAGGAGGCGCTCCTCCAGGCGCTCGAGGCGGCCCTGCTGGAGGCCAAGCGCCGCGGCGGCAACCGCCTCTGCGTCTTCCAGCAAGAAGGCTTCATCTACACGCCGAGCGGCGAAGAGCGCACCTGAGGACGCGCCGTCCGGCCGGACGGGACGGTCGAACCGACATTGGGCCGCCCGCACGTGAGCACGATCGAACGCTCCGCGGATTTTCGGCCGAGCGCGCGGGACGCGCGCCAGGTCCGCCATGTGCCTACGCGCGCTCGGCGCCGTCCGGGCTGCCCGCGCCGAAAACCGCCCCGCGCCGGGGCCGCGACAGCGCTGTCATGTTGGTGTCGCGGCAGTGGTTTGGTAGTGTCGCGCCCCGCGGGATGACTCGTTGCCGCACTCGCTGGTGGGTCTTTCTCGGCTGCGCGAGCGCTTGCGCTCTCGTCGCCCGTGCGGCGCATGCCGGCCCGTTCGATCTCGACGACGACGACGAGCCCTCTGCGTCCGCGGCCGCCGAGGCGGAGAGCGCGCCGCCGCCCCCGCCCCCGGTCGTCACGATCAAGGCGCACGCGTACACGCTCCAGGAGTGCCTGCTCCTCGCCGAGCGGAACGCGCCCCAGCTCTGGGCGGCGCGGGCGCGCCTCGCGTTCGTCCATGCCCAGCTCGACGAGGCGCGGTGGACGCCGTTCTCGTACTGGCACATGAGCTCGACGTTCGGCTACCTGCCGCCGATCGGCGGCACGGCGTTCTACAACGCCTCTCCGTACACGCTCCTCTACCAGGGCTTCGGCGACGGGTGGCAGCCTGCGTTCGGCTTGCACGCCCGCGGCACCGTCCCGCTCTACACGTTCGGCAAGATCGAGTCCGTCAAGAAGGCCGCGGCGGGGCGCGTCCGCGTGAGCGAGTGGGATCTCGAGAAGCAGCGCCAGCAGATCCGGATGGACGTCCGCCGCGCGTATTTCGGGTTCATGCTCGCGCGCGACATGCAGTACATCGCGAACGACGTCCTCGGGAAGCTGAACAAGGCCATCGCGAACCTCCTCGCGAAGCTCGAGAAGAACGATCCGAGCGTCGAGGAGGCGGACCGTCTCCGCCTCGAGTACAACCGCGACGAGATCCTCGCGCGCGTCGCCGAGGCGAAGAAGGGTGAGGCGTTCGCCGTCTCCGCGCTCCGGTTCCTCACCGGCGTGCAGTCGGCGTTCGACATCCCGGACGAGCCGCTGCAGCGCCCGGACACCAACATCGGCCCCGTCGTCCGCTACCTCACCGCGGCGCGCCTCTTCCGCGCGGACGTGAACATGGCGCGGGCGGGCGTTCAGGCGCGGAAGGCCTGGCTCGACTACCGGCGCGCCGAGATGTTCCCCAACATCGGCCTCGGTCTGAACGCGACGTACGCGATCTCCCCGAGCGCGGATCCGCAGCGCGCCGCGTGGATCGGCGATCCGTTCAACCGCTTCGGCGCGTCCTTCGGCTTCGGCGTCGAGTGGGGCCTCGATCTCCTCCCCAAGCACGCGCGCGTCATGCAGGCCGAGTCCGAGCTCGAGGAGGCGCGCGCGCTCGAGCGCCTGGCGCTCGGCGGCGTCGCCGTCGAGGTCGAGAACGCCTACGCCTCCGTGGTCGAGGCGAAGACGCGCGAAGAGAACTGGGACCGCGCCGAGCACCGGTCGAAGCGCTGGATCTCGAGCACGCAAGACGCGATCGATCTCGGGACCAAGGACGAGCGCTTCCTCATCGAGCCGCTCCGCGCCTTCGTCTTCGCCCGCGCCAACCACGCGCAGGCGCTCATGGACCTGCACGTGACGCTGTCGGAGCTCGCCCGCGTGACGGGCTGGGACGCGGTCGCGCCGGGCACCTGACCGCGCGCGCGTGGCGGGGCGCGGTCGGCCGGGCAGCGAGTCGCCTAGGTCACGGACGTCCGCCTCACCACGGACACGTCGCCTGCGCGAGGATCGCGAGGACGCGCGCGCGCACGAGCTCGAAGTCGCGCACGGCGAGCTGGATCTCCGCCTCGCGCAGAGCCTGCGCCGCGGTGACGAGCTCGAGGCTCGTGCCGCGGCCCTCGAGGTAGGCGGTCCGGGTGAGGCGATCGTTCTCGGCGGCGAGGTCGCGCGTCTGGGTGGCGACGCGCCGGCGGTCCTCGGCCACGCTGACCCCGCGCCGCGCCTGCGTGATCTCCACGATCGCCTTCCGGCGCTGCGCCTCCACGCGCTCGCCGGCGATGACCTCCTGCGCGCGCGCGTCGCGCAGGTTGCCGTAGCGGATCCCGCCGTCCCAGATCGGGACGGTGAGCACGGCCTGGACGTTCCAGGTCGTGTTCGGGGCGGCGCCCGTGTCGATCGTCGTCGTGCCCACCGTCGAGCGGACGTCGACCGTCGGCGCGAACTGGTACTTCGCGTCGTTCACCAGGCGCCGCGCGACCTCGGTGCGCTCGTGCAGGGCGGCGACGTCGGGGCGCTCGTCGACGCTCGGCGCCACCTTGCAGCTCGTCCGCGCGCTCGCCTCGAGCCCGTTGAGGTCCACGTGGGGGGGGACGCCGACCTGCTCGGGGATGCCGAGCGCGAGCCCGAGGGCCTCACGCGACTGGCGCAGCGACTCGTCGCCGGCGACCAGCGTAGCGCGCGCGGTCTCGACGTCCTGGCGCGCCCGCACGACGTCGAGGCCGGTGCCGCTGCCGAGCGTGCTGCGTCGGACGGCGAGCTCGAGCCGCGTGAGCGCGTTGCGCAGCCCGAGCCGGTTGAGCTCCGCGACCCGCTCCGCCGTGACGACGGCGACGATCGAGTTCGCGACGTTGAGGGCGATGAGCCGCTTGGTGTCCTCGAGCGACAGGTGCGCGACGCTCTCGTTGCGCTCCGCCGTCCCGATCGCGTACCAGGTCCTCAGCGCGAAGACGGGCTGCGACGCGACGAGCGAGCCGTTGACGAAGTCCGGGAACGGCGTGTTGACCGGGCGGAAGCCGAGCCCGTCGCCCGAGCGGACCGGCTGGAGCGTGCTGTTGGTGATGATGTTGTGCGTGTAGGTGGCCTGACCGTTGACCGTGGTCAGCGCGCCGCCGAGGGCGATCCGCGACTGCGCCTCCGCGCGGAGGATCTCCTGGGCGGCGATCCGGAGATCGTTGGAGCGCGCGCGCACGTGCCGAAGCGCCTCTTCCCAGGTGGAGATCTCGATCCGCGGGCGCGCGACGGTGGCGAGCATCGGATCGTCGACCGGCAGCTCCGGGGGGAGCTGCACCGTCGGCGGGGCCTGATCGGGCTGGGCCACGGGCGGCGTCGCCTGCGCGAGCGCCGATCGGCTGCCGAACGAGACGACGAGGAGGGCGGAGCAGAGGAGCGTTCGTCGCATGGGGGGCTTCGATGTCCTATCACGAGGGATGTTGCCCGGGGATCGGGCGCGCCGCGCCTCCCGGAGCCTTCCAGCTCCCGCGCGGTCCGTAGCACCGGTACGTCGAAACCCGGGCCAGCGCTGCGGAATTCCGACGAGGCGCGCCCCGCCGTCAGCGCCGCGGAGCTCCGACGAGGCGCGCCCCGCCGTCAGCGGCGCGTCGTGGCGTAGCGAGCGTCGCCGCGGATGATGTCGAGCTTCGCGCGGAGCTCGGCGAAGCGTCCCCGGAGGCGCGCGACGCCGACCCGGAAGGGCGCCGCCACCTCCGCTTGCGAGAGCGGCACGTGATCGATGTAGACGATCGCGTACGCCACGGCGGCCGCCAGGCCGGCGACGTCGCTCTCCGACGGGCGCGGCCCGCCCGTCTGCAGCTGGGCTTCGCGTGCCTCGATCGCCGCGGCGCGCGCGGCGTCACCCGTCCTGCCGGCCGCTCGCCGTCGCTTCGGGGTCGTCGCGCCGCGGGCTCGCGGCGTCGCGCTCGGGGCGCCGTCCGCGCCGCGCTTGCGCGGCGGAGGCAGCGCGTCGCGCGCGAGCGCGAGGGCGCGCTCGCGCTGGCGAGGGTCGAGCGGCAGGTGCGAGAGGCCGCGCGCGAGCACGCGCGCCAGGCGCACCGGCGTCGCGCCGGGGGAGCGGCGCTTCGCCGGCGAGGTCGCGCCGTCGTCGCGTCGGGCGCGCGAAGGCGCGCCTTGATCGAGCCAGCGGAGGAGCGCGTCGAGCTCGCGCGAGTCGAAGCGGCCGCGCGCGCGCTCGAGGATGGCGCGCGCCTCGCCGATCCGCCCGGCGCGCGCGAGCGCGTGGACGTAGGAGGCGACGATCTCGGAGTTGTCGGCCTTCGCCCGGTACGCGAGCCCGAGCCAGTCGAGCGCGCGCGCCGGCTCTCCGAGCGCGACGTCGAGCAGGTGGCCGAGGTTGTGCGCGTACCACGGGTTCGCGGGCGCGCACGCGATCGCCTTCTTGTAGGCCGAGGCGGCGCAGCGAAAGTTGCCGAGGAGCGTCTGGCAGAACGCGAGCAGCGCCCAGGATCGGTCGTCACCGTCGCGCTGCGCGAGCGCCCGCCGCACATAGAGCGCCGCACGCCATGGATCGCGCTCGACGAGGAGCTCAGCCAGCTTCTGGTTCGCGAAGATCGCGTCGTCGCTCGACGGCGCGGCGAGCCGCGCGAGTCGCGCGAGTCGCGGAAGCACATCCGCCGGATCGAACGCGCCGCGGAGGGCTCGGTCGACCTCCTGGCGCAGGCTCTGCGTCTCCCCGCGGTCCATGGTTCGAGCTTAGGGTGTAGCGAGCGAGCAGGCACCCTGCAACGAATCGTGCGAGGGTCACCTGATTTCGCTTGCGCGTGTCCGCTTCGCCTGCCAGCGCTGGCGCGGCGCTACCTGAGCGAGATGATGCGCTGCTGCGCGAGCTCGGAGAGGATGCGCAGCGTGTCGAGCTCCGGCATCCCGCTCACGTCGATGATCATCTCGAGGCTCGAGACGCCGTCGACGAGCGACAGGACGAACCCGGCCTTGTGGTCGATCGAGAGCCAGCGGAGCTGATCGCGTGGGACCATCACGACCGGCACGCGGTCGAGCGGCCCGATGCGCGTCGCGTACATCTGGCGGAGGACCGAGCGGCAGGTCTCGGCCGTCGTCCTCGCGCCGACGTCGTCGGGCTTGTCGGCGAGGATCTTCTCCGCGATCTCGAGCGCGCCGCTGTAGTCGCCGAGCTCGACGCGATCGTTCATCTCGCGGTCGCGCGGCTTGACCAGCTCGGCTGGGACCGGGCGGCGCACCGTGTCGGCCGCGTGCTCGTCCTCGGCCTCGACGTCGTCGAGGTCGAGCTGCGGAGGGTGGTCCTGCACGATCTCGATG
This sequence comes from Labilithrix sp., assembly GCA_019637195.1. Classification (GTDB taxonomy): domain Bacteria; phylum Myxococcota_A; class Polyangia; order Polyangiales; family Polyangiaceae; genus Labilithrix. The sequence goes on from JAHBWA010000026.1 coordinate 10,027, forward strand.
ACGGGATCGTCGCCTGACGCGGCCGGCGGGGGCCGCGTCGCGATCTCGAGGTCGGCCCACTCGCGATCGACCGGGTTCATCTCCGAGAGGCTCTCGTGTTTCTTCGGGCCGTCCTCGGGCGCCGCGCTCTTCGGCGCCGAGCCCGGACGCGGGGGCAGGTTCGACGGAATGCGCGCGTTCGCGAGCGAGAGCGTGCTCGTCGGCGTTCGCCGTCGGGGCGTCGGCGTCCGTCCGGACGGGCGCGAGGCCTTCGCCGCCGCAGCCAGCTGCTCGGTGCCCTGCGGCGGGGTCGCGTGGGTGTGCTGATCGCCGGGCGTCCGCACCGCGTTCATCGGGGCGGGGGAGGGCTTCAAGATGTCCCGCGCGAACGCGATGGGATCGAACGGCGGGCTCACCGTCGGCCGGTCGTTCTCTTCCACTTCCGCCCCTGCGTCGGCTCGCTCGTCGGTCTCCTCCGGAGGCGCGGAGGAGTCCTCGAGAGGTGGGGCTTCTCGCGGGTTATCGGGTTCGTCCGGCACGTGTCCCGGTCCTCGTCAGTCAGCGCGTCAACGGAGCGGCCCACCCCACCGCTCGGTACAGTCCCCGTCGCGTCAGGTCTTCGCGACGACACCCTTGAACATGCGGTGCGTCCGGGTGAGACCCTCGATCTGCTCCTTCACCGCCGCGGCGTCTCGTCGCTCGATCGCCGCGCGGGCCTTCTCGACGATGGCGCGGGCCTTCTCGATCGCGTCGCGGCCGAAGTCGCTCGACGCGACGATTTGCTGCACCTGCGGGAAGAGCTTCTCGATCTCGCCGATGAGCTTCTCGGCCTCCTGCTTGGCGGCCTCGAACTCCTCGGTCGTGCGACGGTCGACGAGGTCGTCCTTCGCGTTGTCCATCATCGTCTTGATCTCTTCGCGCGTCAGGCCGCTCGTCGCGGTGACCTGGATCGACTGCTCGAGGCCCGTCTCGAGGTCCTTCGCGCGGACGGAGACGATGCCGTCGGCGTTGATTTCGAACGTCACCTCGATCTCGACCTGCCCCTTCGGCGCGCGGCGGAGGCCCGTGAGGATGAACTCGCCGAGCAGCTCGTTCTCCTCCGCGCGCTGGCTCTCGCCCTGCATGACGAGGATCTTCACGGCCGTCTGGTTGTCGCGGCTCGTCGTGAAGATCTTCGTGCGGTGGGTCGGGACGGTCGTGTTCTGCGGGATCAGCTCCTCGAAGTACGACCCGAACGTCATGATGCCGAGCGCGTGCGGCGTGACGTCGAGCAGGACCATCTCCTGCTTGTCGTCGACCAGCGCGGCGCCCTGGATCGCGGCGCCGAGCGCGACCACCTCGTCGGGGTGGACGCCCTTGTTCGGCTCCTTCTCGAAGAAGGCCTGCACGGCGGACTGGATCTTCGGCATGCGCGTCATGCCGCCGACGAGGACGACCTCCTCGATCTCGTCCTTGCCGAGCTTCGCGTCCTCGAGCGTCTGCTTGCAGATGTCGACGGTGCGCTCGACCAGGTCCTCGGAGAGCTCCTCGAGCGTCTGGCGGGTGAGCGTGCGCTGGAGGTGGAGGGCCTCGTTGCGGCCGCTCGAGATGATGAACGGGAGGTTCACCTCGGTCTCGCGCACGCTCGAGAGCTCGCACTTCGCCTTCTCCGCGGCGTCCTTCAGCCGCTGGAGCGCCATGCGGTCCTGGCGGAGATCGATGTTGTGCTCTTCCTTGAAGCCGGAGACGAGCCAGTCGATGATCCGCGCGTCGATGTCCTCGCCGCCGAGGAACGTGTCGCCGGCGGTCGCGATGACCTTGAAGACGCCGTGGGCGCCGATCTCGAGGATCGAGATGTCGAACGTGCCGCCGCCGAAGTCGTAGACGGCGACGGTCTTCTCGATGTTGCGGCCGAAGCCGTACGAGAGCGCGGCCGCCGTCGGCTCGTTGATGATGCGGATGACGTCGAGGCCGGCGATCTCGCCCGCGTCCTTCGTCGCCTGGCGCTGGTTGTCGTTGAAGTACGCGGGGACGGTGACGACGGCCTTGCTGACGCTCTCGCCGAGGTAGTCCTCCGCGATGACCTTCATCTCCTGGAGGACCATCGCGCTGATCTCGGGGACGCTGAACTCCTTGTCGCGGAGGACGATGCGCACGTCGTTGTGCGGGCCCTCGACGATGCGGTAGCTCGACGTCGCGACGGCGTTCTTCACCTGCGGCGAGTTCCACTTGCGTCCGATCAGTCGCTTGGCCGCGTAGACGGTGTTCTCGGCGTTCGTGATCGCCTGCCGCTTCGCGATGTGCCCGACGAGGCGCTTGCCGGCCTCGGTGACGGCGACCATCGAAGGCGTGGTCTTGTAGCCGCCCCGGTTCGGGATCACGACCGGCGTGCCGTTCTCCACGATGGCCACGCACGAGTTGGTCGTGCCGAGGTCGATGCCGATCACCTTCTCCATTCGCGAGTCTCCTTCACCGACCGATCCACACTGTTTATCACACTCGCTCCGCCCGCTGGGCCGTCGCTCGAGGCCGGCGCCTCTGCGGGGGCGCGTGACCTGGGCTCGGACCGTCCGACGATGCTACACCGTATCATCGCGTATCTCTGCCACTCTTGTCGCATCTTCGGCGACGGTTCCAGGCGGGGGCGCCGGCGAGGAAGGCGGGCGCGTCGCGACGACTTCCACGGTTCCGGGAGCCGACGGACTTCGAGCTCCGGGGGCTACTTCCCGACGCGCTTGAGGACGGCCTGGAGCGCCGGGTGCTTCGGGTCGAGCGCGTTGGCGGCCTCGGCGGCGCGCCGCGCGGAGGCGGTGAGGCCCGCCTTCAGGTAGATCTCCACCAGCGTGACGTGGCTCTCGATCACGGCCGGCGCGAGCGTGATCGCGCGCTTCGCGTGCTCGGCGGCCTCGTGGAGATCGCCCTCGGGGCTGTGGAGCAGGGCGTTCGCCGTGCGCTCGTGTGACGGCGCGTCGTCCTTTATCTTCGCGACCTTCTCCCAGGACCGGCTCGCCTCGAACCAGTGGCCCTGCCGCTCCTCGTACTGCGCCTGCTTGAGGTAGCTCTCGGAGAGGACCTTGTCGGCCAGGTTCTTCACCTCCTGCGCGCGCATCGCGAGGTCGGCGTCGTCGGGGGCGAACTTCGTCGCGATGCTGAAGGACGTCGCCGCGGCGACGAGATCGTTCTTCGCGAGGGCGTCCTCGGCGGCCTGGATGTACCGCTGGGCGTGCGCCTGGGTCGCGCTCTCGAGGCGATCTTCGTAGCGCCGCTTGAGCGCGTCCATCGCGTCCTGCGGGTTCGAGTACCGCTGCGGGCTCGTCGGCGCGGGCTGCGGGCGCGAGGGTTGCGGTGCCCGGGCGCCGCCGGTGAGCCGCCGCGCGAGCGCCTTCCGCCGTCGCTGGAGCTCCTCGGGGGACGGACCGGTCGGCTGCGGGGGCGCGGAGGGCGCGGAGGGCGGGGGCGGCGGCGCGGCCTGGGCGGCGCGCTCCGCCTCGGCGGCCGCGCGCGCCGAGTCCGCCATCGCGCGCTCGAGCATCGCCTCCATGCCGCGCGTCGTCGCGACCTCGGCGAGGTACGCGTCGTACTCGGCGCGCGTGGCGGGGTCGACGAGCGTGTCGTGCGCCTCGGTGATCCGGTTGAAGAGCGCTTCCATCTTCGGCTTGAAGGAGCCGAGCTCCTTCTTGAAGAACCGGTCGGGGTGGAACGTGGCCGCGAGCTCGAAATAGGCGCGCTTGACGCCCTTCTTGTCGGCTTCGCTCGTGGTGCCGAGGAGCGTGTAGTGATCGAGATCGTCGAGCCGGTAGTAAAAGTCGAGGATCCGCTTCTTCTGCTCGGGCGTGAGGTCCGCGGGCTCCTCGAGCTCCTTCGGATCGTACTTCGGCGCGAGGAGGCCGGCGTCGAACTGGGCGATGGCGCTCTTGCGCTCCGGCGCGGCGGGCGGCGCCTGCGGCGGTGGGGGAGGCGGCGCGTTCGGGTCGACGAGCTGGATGACGCCGAGCTTCTCGAGCTTCTCGAGCGCGCGCGCCACGGAGAAGTCCGGGAGCCCGGTCTCGCGCCCGAGGTCCTTCGGACCGAGCTTGCCGTCGATGCGGGTCATCAAGAACCCGTCCATCGGGTCCAGCTTGAGCTTGTGGATGTCGACGCCGGGGACGAGGCGCGGGACCTTTTCCGCCATCGCCGACCAGCATAGCCAGAGCCCGCGTGCGCGGCGACGTTTCCTACGCGTCCGCCCAGCGACGGTGCATCCAGGGCCAGGCCTCCGGCATCGCGCGGACGCGCGTCGAGAGCTCCGCGTTGATGCGCGCCGTCACGTCGGCCTCCGAGCCCGAGGTCGCGACGCGGGTGAACGAGACCCCCAGCGAGCCGTCCTCGGCGCGCGCCGCGCTGCCCACCACGACGGCGGCGCCGGTCCGAAGGGCGAGGCGGGCGGGGCCGACCGCGGTCCGCGCCGGGACGCCGAAGAACGGCGCGTCGATCGAGGCGACCCGGGACGCGAGGTCCATCGGCACGCCGAGGACCCCGCCGCGCCGGAGCACGCGCACGAGCGCGACCCCGGCGCCGCTCGCGCCGCGGTAGACCGCGCGCACGCCGCGCGCCTCGCGGAGGCGCGTGTAGACGCGGCCGAGGCGCGGATCGTAGGGCTCGCGCGCGACCACGGTGAGCGGGATCCCCGCGGCGACCAGCGACGCGGCGACGCGCTCCCACGGCCCGAGGTGCGCCGACGCGAAGACCACGCCTCGGCCCTCGCGGATCGCGGACTCGAGCACCTCGCGCGAGCCCGGTAGGAAGGGTAGCGGCGCGAGGGGCCGCCGCGGATCGAGGGCGCCGACCGCCTCGCCGAGCAGCCCCCCGAGCTCGCGGAACACGCGGCGGACGAACGCCGCCCGGTCGCGCGGCGCGATCTCGGGGAGCGCGCGCGTCACGTTCGCTCGCGCGGTGCGCCTCAGGCTCGGCGCGAGCGCCCACGCGACGAGCCCGAGGCCGCGGCCGAGCGCGCGCGCCGCGCGCGGTGGGAAGCGCTCGGCGATCGCGAGCGCCGAGATCGTGAGGAGGTAGAGCGCGTCGTTCTTGAGGCGCTGGGCCGTCGACCACCGACCTCCCTCGCGCAGATCGCGTACGCCGGCGCTGCTCACGCGGGTACGCGTAGCACACGCAGCCCGCTCCGTTCGAGGGGGCCTCAGCGCGAGGGGACCGGATCGTTGCGGTCGACGCTCACGTCCGGGCAGGTCCCGCACGTGCTCCGCACCTTGTCGCGCGCGGAGTAGACGCGCCCCTTCGCGTCGCCGCAGCGGCGCTGCTCGTCGCTCGACTGGGCGAGCCCGCAGAGGCGGCCGGCGGCGCGGTCCATCGAGCCGAGCGCGCGGCACGCGTTCTGGCAGTCGCCTCCGGCGACGTCGAGCTCGCGCTGCGACGCCTCGATCTCGTTCGATGCTCGTCCGAGCGCGATCGACCGGTTCGGCGGGGGCGGGGCGTACTGCCCGGGGGCCGCCGCCTGCGGAGCAGGGCTCGACGGGCCGGCGGCGTCCGCGTCCGGGCTCGGCGCGCCTTCGACCGGCTGCGCGGCGTAGCCGGCCGCCGGGGGCGCGCTGGCGGGGCTCTCCGCGCTCTTCCTGGGGCTCGACGCGCAGGCGACGAGGCCCGCGCCGAGCGCGACTGCAAGGGCACCTCGGGTGCTCCGCTTCATCGTGGGTCCTCGACGGTACCGCCATCCCGCGCCGCGAGCGATCGCTGGATGACCTGATCCTGGATGCGGACGACCTCTTCGAGCAGCTGGATCGCGCGCTCGCGGGCCCGCGCGGCGTCTTCCGGCTTGCCGGCGTCGGCGAGGCCGGCCGCTCGCGCCTCCTCGATGAGCCCCTCGACCTCGATGAGGTGGCCGCGGAAGTACGTCGGCGCCGGCGCGTGCGCGAGGCCGGCCTTGACCGACGCGGCCGCGGCGTCGAGCGCGCCCTGGCGGAGCTCGAGCTCGGCGAGCCGCGCGTAGGCGTCGGCGAGGACCTCCTCGACCTCGGGCGTCGTCGTCCCCTCGTGGGGGCGGCGCGCGCCGACGAGGCGCTTCATGGCCGCGGCGGCGCCGGGCAGATCGTTCGACTCCTCCTTGATGTTCGCCTGGTGGTGGAGGGCGCGCGCCTCGGAGAGGAACGCCATCAGATCCATGTCGACGACCTGCGCGGTCGCCTGCTCGCCGCCGTCGCGCCCGCGGCAGCCGACGGCGAGCGCCACGAGGGCGGCCAAGGCGAGCGCCACGAGCCCCGCGACGAGCCGCAGGCGCGTCATCGAACGCCCCACTTCGCGAAGCGGTTGTCGCGGTAGTCGGAGGCCCGCGCCATCGCGATGCGGTCGATGCGCGCGCTGGCCTCGCCCGGCTTGAACGGCTCGCCGAACAGCGGCTGGGTCGAGCGCGCCCGCGCGAGCGGGGCCTCGGCGTGGGGCCCGGCGGTGGTGAGCCAGACGACGACGCTCGCGGCGAGCGCGAGCACCGCGGTGGTGCTGACGACGGCGAGGCGCATCGTGCGCGCGCGCTGACGGAAGGCGAGCACCGCGGCCGCGGGCGCCGCCTCTTCGCGGGCGCCGAGCGCGAGCGCCCGCGCGACGATGGCGCGGTGCTCGTCCTCGGCGAGCGGCGGAGGCCGGTGGGCCGACTGGAGGGCGACGACGAGGTCGGGCCGGGCCCCGGCGCCCTCGAGCGCTTCGCGGAGCTCGGCCGCGAGCGCGAGCTCCTCCTCGGACATCGGGAGATCGTCGAGCATCTCGGCGTGGGCGCCGGCGTCGAGCGCGTCCGGCGACCACGCGGCGCGGAGCGACGTCACGAGATCGAGCGCGTCGCCGCCGGGCGCGGTCGGCTGCTCGAGGGCGTCGCGCAGGCGCGCCGCCGCGAGCGCCTCCTCCGCGGTCGGCGGCGGGTCGAGCTCGACGCTCTCCCGCTCGCGGCCCTTGCTGCTGCTGGGCGGCTCGCTCGGGCCGCGCGGCGGGCGGCTTTCCCGGTCACTCATCGTGCTTCTCCGAAGACTCTTCGCGCTCTCCCAGCGCCTTCTTGAGCGAGGCGATCGCCCGGTGCAAGAGGACGTCGAACGTCGCGGGCGTCACGCCGAGCTCGGCCGCGACCTCGTCGCGCGGCTTCTCGTCGAGGACGCGGAGGCGGATCGCCCGAGCGTAGCGCGGGTTGATCCGCGCGAGGGCCGCTTCGACCTTCGCGCGCGCGGCCTCGCGGTCGCGGTGGTCGCTGATCTGCTGCTCGACCGGCGTGGCCGTCTGCGCGGCGTCGACCTCGCGCGCGAGGTCGTCCTCCTCGAAGAGCACGAGGCGCTTCTTCGCGCGGAGCTGGTCGAGCGCGACCCGCAGCGCGACCGTGCGGAGCCACGGGTAGAAGCCGACGTTCTGCCAGACGAACTTCCCGATGTTGACGACGACCTTCGCGTACGTCTCGCTGAGCGCCTCCTTGGCGGCCGCCTCGCTGCCGAGCCGAGGCAAAAGGACGCTGCGGTAGAGGCCGGGGCCGTGCTTGTGGAGGAGCTCGCCGAGGGCGTCGCGGTCGCCCGCCTGGGCCTTGGTCACGAGGACGTGGTCGGCCGCGTCGGACTCGGCGCGGCGCTTCTGCACCGCGTCGAGGTCGTCGGTCGCTGGGCGGCTGGCCTGTCCTTCCGGCATCGTTCGAGGGCGCCTCGGCGCGGTCGCCCCCAACATAGAGCGGAGGCCGGTCCAGGGGGCCCTTTTCGGCTCCCACCGTCGATCCGCCTCGAACGCGGCCGCGCACGTCATCACGGTCACATGAGGGGAACGCGCCGAGACACGCGGCCTTACAGGCGATCGCCGCCGGCTCTCGTTGCGTCGGCCCCGAGGTATGGCGTAAGCCTCCGCTCCCATGACGAGACGGCGCCTGCCCCGACTCCTCGCCGCCGCGGTCGCGCTCGGCGCATCGCTGGCCGCGGCGCCCGCGCCGGCCGACGTGTCGATCCCGTTCACCCGATCCACGCTGCCGAACGGGATGACCGTCATCCTCCACGAGAACCACGACGTGCCGCTGGTCGTCGTGAACGTCTCGTACGGGGTCGGCTCGCGCTTCGAGCCGCCCGGCCGCACCGGGTTCGCGCACCTCTTCGAGCACCTCATGTTCATGGGCACCCGCCGCGTCCCGACCAAGGCGTTCGACGCGTGGATGGAGGGCGCCGGCGGCTGGAACAACGCCTGGACCAGCAACGACCGCACCGACTACTACGACGTCGGCCCGCCCACGTCGCTCGAGCTGCTGCTGTGGATGGAGGCCGACCGCCTGCGCGACCTCGGTCCGCTGATGACGCTGGAGAAGCTCGACGCCCAGCGCGAGGTCGTCCGCAACGAGCGCCGCCAGACGAGCGAGAACACGCCGTACGGCAAGGTGGAGCTGCGCCTCCCCGAGCTGCTCTACCCGGTCGGCCATCCCTACCACCACCCGGTGATCGGCTCGCACGCCGACCTCGAGGCGGCCACCGTGGACGACGTGAAGGCGTTCTTCGCCAAGCACTACGATCCGGCGAACGCGTCGCTGGTCGTCGCAGGCGACTTCGACCCCGCGAGGACGAAGGCGCGCGTGGAGCAGCTCTTCGGCGCGATCCCCTCGCGCGGGGCGCCCGTGGATCCGGGCGCCCCGGGCTTCAGCGACACCAAGTCGACGCTCACCAAGGTGGTCCGGGAGACGATCGAGGACGAGGTCGAGCTCGAGAAGCTCGTGATGGCGTGGCAGTCGCCGAAGCACTTCGGGCCGGGCGACGCCGAGCTCGATCTCTTGTCGACGGCGCTCGCGGCGGGGAAGGCGAGCCGTCTCTACAAGGCGCTCGTCTACGAGCAGAAGCTCGCGCAGAGCGTCGAGGCGGAGCAGGAGTCGGCGAAGCTCGGCTCGCGCTTCGTCGTCGGCGTCGTCGCGCGGCCCAACGTGCCGCTCGACCGCATCGAGGCGGCCGTCGACAAGGAGCTCGAGGCGATGAAGAAGTCGCCGATGAGCGACGCCGAGCTCGAGCGCGCGAAGAACCTCGTCGAGACGGGCTTCGTGACGCGGCTCGAGAGCGTCCGCGAGCGGGCGTCGCTCCTCAACATGTACCAGGCCGAGACGAAGGATCCGGGCTACGCGCAGAAGGATCTCCAGCGCTATCGCGCGGCGACGAAGGAAGGGGTCCGGGACGTCGCGGCGAAGGTGCTCGACGCGAACGCGCGCGTGATCCTCCGGGTCGTCCCCGTGAAGAAGGGGAAGGCGCAGTGAAGCTCGAGCTCGTCGCGCTCGGCGTCCTCGCCGCCTCGCTCGTCGCGGCGTGCGGGGGCGAGGACTCCGGGCGCAGGCCTCCCGACGCGCCCCGCCCGGTAGCCGCCGCCGACGCCGGGGCGCCGGATCCGCTCGGCCCGAAGCCCGAGCCGGGCCAGCCCGCGGCCTACACGCCGCCCGTCCCCGTCCGTTACAAGCGCCCCAGCGGGATGGAGGTGTGGCTCCTCGAGCGCCACGCGCTGCCGATCGTCTCGATGCAGGTCGTCGTCCCGGCGGGCGCCGCGCACGATCCCGAGGGCAAGGGCGGCCTCGCCCTCACGACGGCGAACATGCTCGACGAAGGCGCCGGCGCGCGCGGACCGCTCGAGCTCTCGCGCGAGATCGATCGGCTCGGCGCGACGATCCGCACGGGCGCGTACGCCGACTACGGCTTCGCCCAGCTCACCGTCCTCAAGAAGAACCTCACGCCCGCCGCGGCGCTCTTCGGTGACGTCGTCGGCAAGCCGCAGCTCAGCGCGGTCGAGTACAAGCGCGTCCACGACCTCTGGCGGAACGCGCTCCGCGCGCGGCAGAGCGAGCCCGACGCGGTCGCCGGCGTCGTGGTCGCGCGCAAGGTCTATCCGGAGGGGCATCCGTACGCGCACCCGAGCGACGGCACGCTGGCGTCGTCGGCGGCCGTGACGCTCGCCGACGTGAAGAAGTTCTACGCCGAGCGCTGGCGCCCGGATCGCGCGAAGCTCGTCGTCGTGGGCGACGTCACGCGAGCCGAGCTCGACGCCGTCCTCGATCAGGCGCTCGCGTCCTGGAGGGCGCCGGCCGCGGCTCCGCTGGGGGACTCGCTCGGGCCGCCGGCGCCGCTCGTCGGGCGCCCGGCGCCCGTGAACGTCCGGCGCCGCGTGGTCGTCGTCGATCGGCCCGACGCGCCGCAGTCCGTCATCGCCGTGGCGCGCCCCGGAGTGTCGGCGTTCGACGAGGAGAGCGCGGTCCTCACGCGCGTCAACGCCGCGCTCGGCGGGAGCTTCACGTCGCGCCTGAACCAGAGCCTGCGCGAGGAGCACGGCTGGAGCTACGGCGCGCGGAGCCGCTTCTCGTTCACGCGGATGCGCGGCGTGTTCGTCGCGCAGGCGGCGGTCCACACGGAGCACACCGGCGACGCGGTCCAGGCGATGCTCGCGGAGATCGGCGCGATGGCCAAGGACGGCCTCACCGCCGAAGAGGTCGACAAGACGAAGCAGCTCGCGCGCGCCGATCTCGTCGAGGCGTTCGAGACCGTCCAGGCGGCCGCCGCGCGCCTCGGGCGGAACGCCGGCGTCGGCCACGGTCCGGACCACGAGGCGGCCGCGAGCCACGTGACGGCGCGAGCGGACAAGGCGACGCTCGAGCGCTACGCCGCGCAGTACCTCGACCTCGACGCGGCGACGATCGTCATCGTCGGACCGCGGGCGAAGATCAAACCCCAGCTCGAGGCGATCGGCGTCACCGCGATCGAGTCGAGCGGTCCGGAGGGCCAGTGACGACGAACGGATCGACGAACGGAAGTGGGCGGCTCGCCATCGAGCTCGCGCCGGGCGCGGAGGACAACGCCTTCGCGACGATGCTGGCGGACCTCGTGCGCCAGAACCTCGAGAGCAAGCCGCACAAGCGGAAGGACTTCGACGCGCTCGACGGAAAGGTCGCGCTCATCGCGGACGACGCCGACGTCGCGCTGACGCTCGAGTTCACCGCGCCGCGCTTTCCCACGCGCTCCGGAGGCCTCGGCGGGGAGCGGCCGGCGAGCGGCGGGGGCCGGCTGACCCTGCACGACGGCATCAAGGGAGTGCCGGACGTCGCCGTCCGGGGCTCGGCGGACGCGATCATGGCGCTCTCGAACGTCCCGCTCCTCCGGCCCTTCGGCCTCCCGCTCCCGACCGATCGCCCGTCGCTCGACGTCCTCCGGGGTATGGTGCGGGCGTCGTTCACCGGAGAGCTCAGGATTTATGGCATGTTCGGCAACATCCTCTTGCTCTCGCGCCTCACCCGCGTCATGAGCGTCAACGGCTGAGCGAGGCGCTCCCAGAGCGGAGGCCCCGCAAACCGTCCCGAGGTCATGGAAATTCGAGGGCTAAGCCGTCGAAAACGTCCTTGACCGTACCTAGGCCTGGGGGTAACTTCCGCGCCCCCGAAGGTGGCGAGAGCCCCCATCTGCTACGCTGATCTGGAGACCGAAGGTTCATGGCCGTTCATATCCGCCTCGCTCGCGCGGGCACCAAGAAGAAGCCCTTTTATCGCGTGGTCGTCACCGATCAGCGCAGCCCCCGCGGCGGCCGGTTCCTCGAGAACATCGGGACGTTCGATCCTGCGAAGGAGATGAAGGTCGTCGACGGCAAGACCCCGCTTCAGCTCGACCAGGAGCGCCTCGCGCACTGGACCGGCCGCGGTGCGCTCCCGTCGGAGACGCTCGGTCGCCTCATCAAGGCGTCCGCCAAGGCGCTGGCAGCGGCAACGAAGTAAAACGCAGTTGGGCTCGAGCGATCCCCGCGCGCGCGCAGTAGTTGGGCGGGCCGGGGTGGGGATGATTCGGACATGCCGCTGAAAGAGCTGATTAAAGCGATCGCGATGGAGCTCGTGGACCATCCCGATCAGGTCGTCGTGACGGAGATCGCGAGCGATCACAACAGCCTCATCGAGCTTCGCGTCGCGAAAGAAGACGTCGGCAAGGTGATCGGCAAGGAGGGGCGCACCGCTCAGTCGATGCGCACCATCCTCGCCGCCGTGTCGACGAAGCTCGGCAAGCGCGCGCACCTCGACATCGTCGACTGAGGCGCGGTCTTCGTGGCCGACCTCGACGCGTGGGTGCCGCTCGCGGAGATCGCGCGCCCGCACGGAGTGCGCGGCGAGGTCCGCCTCAAGCTGTTCAACAAGGCGAGCGACGTCCTGCTCGAGCGGGACGAGGTGCTGCTCCGCCTTGCGGACGGCGAGGAGCACGAGGTCTCGGTCGAGCGCGCGCGCCGCGCGGACGACGCCGTCCTGATGAAGCTCTACTCCGTCGACGATCGCGAGCGCGCCGAGGAGCTCCGCGGCGCGCTCGTCTGCGTTCGCCGCCGCGACTTCCCTCAGCCGGAGGACGGCGAGTTCTACACCGTGGACGTCGTCGGCGCCGAGGTGCGGCTGAACGGCGAGCGGCTGGGCGTCGTCACGGAGATCATGTCGTACCCGACGCTCGAGGCGCTGCTCGTGCGCTTCGACGACGGCAAGGGTGACTGGGAGATCCCGCTCACCGAGACGTACGTGGGCAAGGTCGACACGGCCGCGCGGCTCGTGGAGCTGCTCACCCTCGACGATCTCGAGCAGCTGCCGGCGAAGAAGCCGAAGAAGCCGAAGCGCCCCCGTCGAGGGGCGGGCGGGCAGGGCTCCGGCGGAGCGGCCGAGGGCGGCGAGCCCGGTGAGTTGGACCACCAGCCCGCGGGCTCGCCGGAAGACGGCGCAGCGGACGACGACGTCTCGGGCGACGGTGCAGCGGACGACGACGCTTCGGCGGACGACGGCGCGGCGAGCGACGAGGCCGAGAGCGCGCGCCCGGACGGGGCGTAGCGTGCGCGTCGACATCGTCACGCTGTTCCCGGAGCTGTTCGAGACGTTCCTCGCGACGAGCTTCGTGGGCCGCGCGATCAAGGGCGGCGAGCTCGCGGTCCGTATGCGGTCGCCGCGCGAGCACGGGCTCGGCAAGCACCGCAGCGTCGACGACACGCCCTACGGCGGCGGCAGCGGGATGGTCATGCGCGTCGACGTCCTCGTCGCGTGCATGGAGGCGCTCGACGCCGAGGCCGAGGCCGCGGGCGAGCCGCGCGCGCGCCGCATCCTCTTGACCCCGCAGGGCGCGCCCTTCGCGCAGCCCGCGGCCGCGAGGCTCGCTCTGGAGCCGGCCTTCATGCTCGTGTGCGGCCGCTACGAGGGCTTCGACGAGCGCATCCGGAGCTTCGTCGACGAGGAGATCTCGCTCGGCGATTTCGTGATGACGGGCGGCGAGGTCGCGGCGATGGCGATCGTCGAGGCCACCGTGCGGCTCGTCCCTGGCGTGCTCGGCAACGCGGAGTCGATCCGCGAGGAGTCCCACGGCGAGGGAGGCCTCCTCGAGTACCCGCAGTACACGCGCCCCGCGGAGTTCCGCGGGCTCGCGATCCCCGACGTCCTCGCCGGTGGTCATCACGCCGAGATCGCAAAGTGGCGCGGCGCGCAGTCGCTCGCGCGGACACGTGAACGTCGTCCAGACCTGCTCGCGCACGGCGGCGGCGCCGCGCGTGGGCCGGCAGCTCCGGACGTCGAGCCGTCACGCGGTCCGGGGTCTCCGGCGGGAAGCGGTCCGGGGTCTCCGGCGGGAAAGGCGAGCGAATGAGGCGTCTGTCGATCGCGCTCGTCCATCATCCGGTGCTCGACGCCAAGGGCGTGGCGGGGACGAGCACGCTGACCACGATCGACGTGCACGATCTGTCGCGGAGCGCGCGGACGTACGGCTGCGAGGCCTTCTACATCGTCCACCCGATCGAGGCGCAGCAGGCGCTCGCGCACCGCATCGTCGACCACTGGACGCACGGGTCCAGCGCGAAGCGCATCCCGGATCGCAAAGACGCCCTCGCGATCTCGCGCGTCGTCGCGACGCTCGCGGACGCGCGCGCCGCGTGCGGGGAAGGGACCGAGCTCTGGGTGACCGCCGCGCGCTCGATCGGCGCCCCCGTGGCGTGGTCCGCCGCGCGCGCGACGCTGGCCGCCGGAGGCCCGCCGGTCCTCTTGGTCTTCGGCACGAGCTGGGGCCTCGCGCCCGAGGTCGTCGCTGCCGCCGACGTCCTGCTCGAGCCGATCCACGGCGCCGGGGACTTCAACCACCTCAGCGTCCGCGCGGCGTGCGCGATCGCGCTCGACCGGCTGGTGGTGGCGCGGGCCTAGGCGCGTCGCGAGCGGCGATGGCCGGGCGCAGGCTCGGTGGCGCGAGGGGCGGCGGTGCTCCGCTCGGGCCACGCGGAGCCCGCCTCACTTCAGGGTGAGCTCGAGCAGCCCAGAGCCCTGGAGACTTCGCTCCACGAGGGCGTAGAGCTTGCCTCCGCTGCTGGCGATTCCCCGCGCGGTGAGGCCGCGCAGCGCCGGAATGTCGTACGTCTTCGCGGCCGTCCCGTCGGCGCCCACGTGGACCACCGCCCCGGTCTCGGTGAGGGCGTACAGTTTGTCGTCGTAGGAGGCGATGTCGACCGTCCAGACCGTGCTCAAGATCGACCGCTGCGATCGGAGCTCCAGCGTCTCGGCGTTCAGGGGCAGAAGGACGTTCGTCGTGGTCGCGTCGCTGCCGGAGCCGCCGATCACGACGTCCGCGCCCGACCGCTCGCCGAACCGGACGCTGATCCGCGCCCCGAGCGCGGTGGTGTCGACGGAGACGAGCCTCGTGTTGGTCGTCGCGTCGAAGCGCGAGACGTAGGTGCTGCCGCCGCACGCGCAGTGGCCAAAGAAGGTGTCGTGGCTCGCGGCGGCCACGGCCCAGCGGTCGACGCCGCCGTTCGCGGAGACGGCGTACGTGCGGCGCGGACCGAGCTCCTTGGTCGCGAGCGAGTAGCCGACCAGAGGTCTCCTCGGGAGCCGCTCACTCTCGCGGCGCGGGGCGCTCGCCGAAGAGGCTCTCGCGCGCGGCGTCCGAGATCGCCGCCACCGCAGGGTTGCGGATGCGGCGCTCGGGGGAGATGGCGTAGAAGCGCTCGACGACGTCGCGTGTCTCGCCCACCGGATCGACGCCGTACGTCGCGGCGATCTCCGTCGCGATGACCGACGGCACGACGAACACCCCGTGGCCCGCCGCGCCGAACGCCTTGAGGAGCGCGCTGTCCTCGAGCTCGGCGACGACGCGTGGGACGATCCCGCGCGCGTCGAACCACGCCTCGAGCTCGCGCCGGAGGGCCGAGCCCGTCGTCGGGAGGAGCATGGGAGCCTGGTCGAGGCTCTCCGGGAAATCGCCGCGGAGCCGGCGGGCGACGTCCGGCTGGCCGAAGAACGTCACGCCGCAGTCGCCGAGGAGATGGTTGTAGGCGCGGACGCTGCTCCCGGTGGGGAGCGGCGTGTCGGCCAGCACGAGGTCGTAGGCGTGGGAGGCGAGGCCCGCGATCAGCGCGTCGACGGCGCCCTCGTGGCAGACGAGGCGGGCAGGCGGGGTCGAGCTGAGCGCGGGCTCGAGCAAGTGTCGGACGACGAGCTTGGGCAGCGCCTGGACGAGGCCGACGCGGAGGGTCGCGGCAGAGGGCAAGACCCGGCGCTCGAGGACGTCGCCGAGCTCACGTCCGAGCGCGAAGATCTCGTCGGCGTAGCGGTAGGCGACGTGGCCGACGTCCGTGAGCACCAGGCGCCGGCCCTGCTTCGTGAAGAGCTCGTGCCCGACGCTCTCCTCGAGAGCTCGGATCTGACTGCTGAGCGCCGCGGGCGAAAGCTTCAGTAATTTCCCCGCATTGGCGAGCCCGCCTTCGCGGGCGACGAGCCAGAAGTACCGGAGGTGGTGAAAGTTGAGCCGTTGCACGATACCGCACCGAACGTTTCATAAAATCTAACCATGCGATCAGAACTTTGTAGTTGTTAGAAGCGTTTCCCCGACGCACGTTGAGGGTCCGATGGTTGTCCACCACCCCGATCGCCTTACGTCCGTCCGCCTGCTCGGCAGCTGGGCTCTGTTGGCGTTCGGCGCGGGCGCGGTCAACGTCGGCGCGTTCCTCGCGTGCCAGCGCTTCGTCGCCCACGTCACGGGGACGATCACGCTGGTCGGCGCCGACGCCGGCGACGTGCTCGGGCTCGACTACCTCCTCGTGCTCGCGTTCTTCATGATCGGCGCCGGCGCGTCCGTCGTCAGCGTCCGCAAGCTCGGCGACGGCAGCGGGCGCTTGCCCTACTGGATCCCGCTCACGCTCGTCTCGATCACGCTCGCCGCGGTCGCGCTCCTCGGCTTCGTCGGTGTGTTCGGGGTCTTCGGCGGTACGGTCGAGACCACGCACGACTTCGCCTTCCTCTGCATCATGAGCTTCGCGATGGGCATGCAGAACGCGGCCGTCGCGGCGAGCACGGGCATGGCCGTGCGGACGACGCACATGACCGGTCCGGCCACGGACTTCGCGGTCGCCGCCGCCACGCTCATCGTCGGCAATGCCGAGGAGCGTCCGAAGGCGTGGGCCTCGCTCACGTTGCGCGGAACGAAGCTGACCGCCTTCCTCGTCGGCTGCGCGGTGATGGTCCCCGTGTGCCGTCAGGTGGGGTTCCTCGCGTTCTTCGTCCCCGCGGTCGCGTGTGGCATCGCCACGGTCGCGAGCTTCTCGCCGCGGCACACCACGCAGCCGGCCGAGCAGCGGGCCTGACCTCGGCGCGTCAGAGACGGCGCGGCGTCGTGAGGAGCGCGGCGAGCTCCGGGCTCCGCGCGCCGAGCGCGTCGGTCTCGACGAACGGTGGCTCGACCACGAGGCCGCCGGGCTTGCCCGGGACAGACTCGACGAGGACCACGCGGGCCTTGTCGTTCGCGCGCCCGTGCACGGCGCGGAGGCGCTTCGGCTCGAGGCCGTGCGCGCGCAGCGTCGTGAGCAGGGTCGTCGCCTCGATGGCCGGGTAGACGAAGCACGCGCGCGCGCGCCGGCCGGCGACCCTGCGAGCAGCCTCGACGAAGGTCGCGAGGTCGCCGTACTTGGCCGAGCGGACGCGCTCCGCCGGAGCTCGGCCGCGCCCGGGCGTCACGTACGGCGGGTTGCACGCGACGAGGTCGGCGCCTTCTCGGAGACGCGTCGCGGCGTGGCGGACGTCGCCGACGACGATCTCCGTCTGCTCGGCCCACGCGTTCTCGCCGGCGTTGTCGACGGCGAGACGCGCGAGCGTCGGCTCGATCTCGACCATCGTCACACGCGCGGCGGCCTCGAAGTGCAGGAGCGTGAGCCCGACGGCGCCGACGCCGGCGCCGAGGTCGATCGCGTGGTGCGCGCGGGCGCCGCGAGGCTCTCCGCCCGCGAGGGCGCGCGCAGCGAACGCCGCGAGCAGGATCGCGTCGACGTTGACGCGGTAGCCGGCGCGTCGGGCCGGCTGGCGGAGCGAGAGCGTCCCCGCGAAGAGCCAGTCGTGGCTCACCCTGAGGAGATCGTCCGCTACCCCCATAAAGTGTCGAGCGAGAGTCTCCGCGTCACTGCTGCCACGGGCGCCGCCCGCGGAGGCGGATCGACGTGACCGCGCCCTTGAACGTCTGGACGGTATGCGTGGCGAGGAGCACCGTCTGGCCATTGTAGTTGCCGAGCGCGCTGATGCGGATCGGAACGCCCGTCGTGACGTTGAGCGTGCCGAAGAGGCTGAGCTTGCTCGTGCCCGCGCTGGTGCGGGTCTTGTCGGGCAGCGGGTTCGCCTCGTTCTCGCCGAAATAGAACATGTCGCTCTCGTGCGCCGCGTCGATGTCGACCGTCGCGCCTGCGAGCCGGACGTCGGCGCAGTCATGGACCTCACCTGCGAGCATGCCCTTGTCCTGGCTCGGCGAGAAGCCGCCCGCCGCCGAGGCGACCGTGTTGAGGTCGGTCGCGGCGACGACCGACGGATCATACTCGATCACGCCGTCGACCGCCGCGGCGGTCGGGAAGAAGACGTTGTAGTCGTAGAGCGCGGCCCACTGCGAGCTGCCGGTGGCGTCCGACGTCTTCACGATGAGGCGCGTCTCGGTCGGGACGCCAGGGTACGTGTAGCCGCGGAACGTGCAGCCGCCGTCGGGGCACTTCTGGAGCCAGTCTTCCTTCTTGGCGTTCTCGTCGTCCGAGGTCGTGGTGACCGCGGTCCCGATGGGGTCGCCGAGCGAGCCGTCCTCGCCCTCGCGGAAGATCTCGATCTTCGCGCCCGTCGAGTCGCCGCCGCTCGAGAAGAGCCGGACGAAGCCCTTGAGCGTGACCGTGGTCGGGGCGCCGACGGTCCCGGGATCGTCGAGGCACGAGAGCTGGATCGTGGGATCGGTTCCCGAGTAGCGGTTGAGCCCGACGCCACGCTCGAGCTGTCTCGTGGGTGGCGCGACCCACGCGCAGCACGCGTTGACGGTGCGCGGCGCCCTGCACGTGGCCGGCGTCGCCGTCGGCGACATCTGACACGGCGAGCAGTAGTCGCTCTTGTCGACCGTCGGCGCCGCCTCGCAGGCCGCGCTCCCGGTGCCGCCGCCCGGCGCGCCGGCCGTATCGTCGTCGCTGCAGCCGGGGACGGCGAGCGCGACGCCCAGCGCGGCGATCGCCGCGACCGCGGTCTTCGTGAGCGTCGTCGGACCCAAGGAAGAGGTGAGCGTCATGCGGCTTTCATAATCGAAGCGGGCACGACGCCGCGAGGGCCGCGAGCTCGAGCGCAACGAAGTTGCGGAATGCAAGCGATTACGACATGTTGAATGGCGTCTCAAGATCGCCTCCACCGATGGACCGAGCCCCGCTTCCCCCGACCTCGTCGGACGCGCCCCTCGGCGCGCGCGAGCGCATCGTCGCCGAGGCGCTGCGGCTCGGCTTCGAGGCCGTCGGCTTCGCGCGGGCGGACCGGCCCCTCGACGCCGACTTCGAGCGCTACGAGGCGTTCGTCGCGGCCGGCAAGCACGGCGAGATGGGTTGGCTCGCGTCGCTCCCGGAGGCGCGGCGGCGCCTCGACGGCGAGCACGTGTTGCCTGGTGCGCGCACCGTGGTCTGCCTCGCGCGGCGCTACGCCCGCGCGGTCGAGGAGCCCGACGTCGCGGCCACGGCCCAGGGCATCGCGCGCTACGCGCGGGGCCGCGACTACCACAACGGGATGCGCAAGAAGCTCCGCAAGCTCGCGGCCCTCACGCGGACGCTCGGCGACGACGTGCGCGCGCGCCCGCTCTGCGACGAGGAGCCGGTGCTCGAGCGCGCGTGGGCGGCGCGCGCCGGGCTCGGCTTCGTCGGGAAGAACGGCCTGCTCATCGTGCCGGGCGTGGGCTCGTTCGTGCTCCTCGGCGAGGTCGTGACCACGCTCGCGATCGAGCCGGACCCGCCGATCCCGGAGCGCTGCGGCGCCTGCACGCGCTGCCTCGACGCGTGTCCGACGAGCGCGTTCGACGCGCCGTTCGTGCTCGATCCGCGCCGCTGCGTCGCGTACCTCACGATCGAGCACCGCGGCGCGGTCGACGAGCCGCTCCGCGCGGGCGTGGGCGAGCACCTGTTCGGCTGCGACGACTGTCAGACCGTCTGCCCCTTCAACGCGACGCGCTCGCGGCGCGTGGGGGGCGCCGTCGATCCGCGGTTCGCGGCCGATCCGCGCTGGGCGGGCGTCGAGGTCGCCGATCTGCTGGCGCTCGACGACGACGGGTTCGTCCGCCTGCGCGAGGGCAGCGCGATCGGTCGGGCGACGCGCGCGGGCCTCGCGCGGAACGCGGCGTTCGTCCTCGGCAATCGAGGTGACGAGGCGGCGGAGCCCGCCCTCGAGCGCGCGCGGACCGCGCACGACTCGGCGATCGTGCGCGACGCGGCCGGCTGGGCGCTCGAGCGGATCCGCCGGCGCCGCTGAGCGGTGGTCGGCGCGCGACGCGGCCGGCTGGGCGCTCGAGCGGATCCGCCGGCGCCGCCAGCGACGCCGGCGCGCGAGAATTCGGTGGCATGCAGGCTGCACGCATTCGCCTCTACGCCGGCTTCTGGAGGGCGCGATGATGAAGACTTCAAGGTTCTGGGCGACCGCCCTGCTCGGGATCTCCGCGCTCGGGGGGATCGTTTGCACCACCCGCGATTCGTCCGCGCAGCAGTCGGCGCTGGCCGACGCGAAGGCGCGCGCGCAGAAGGCGCCGGCGAGCCCGGACGCGGCGATCGCGTACGGGCGCGCGCTCCGCCGCGCCGGGCGCGAGGGCGAGGCGCTCGCCGAGCTCAAGCGCGGCCAGGTCTTCGCGAAGGGCGACGCCGCGGTCGCCATCGGCTGGGAGATCTCCCGAACGCACGTCGCGAAACGTGATTTCGCGCCGGCGATGTCCGCTTGCAAGTCGGTCGCGAAGGTGGCGAACGGCGCCGCGGCGAGCCGCGTCTGCGCGGCCGAGGCGCACCTGCTCTGGCGTCGCGGGACCGAGGCGCTCGCCGAGCTCGCGGAGCTCGCCAAGCTCCCGGCCGCGGACGCCACCGTCCGCTTCCACGCGAAGCTGGCCGAGGGGCGCGCCCGCGAGCTCGACTCGAAGGACGTCGAGGCCGAGGCCGCCTACCGTGAGGCGATCCGACTCGCGCCGGACCGCGTCGAGGGCCACGTGCTCCTCGGCGCGATGCTGCAGCGGGCCGGTAAGGACGGCGCGCCGTCGCTTCGTCGCGCCGTCGAGCTCGACGCGCACGATCCCATCGCGCAGCTCGAGCTCGGCCGCGCGCTCGCTTCGGATCCGGCGCGCCGGCCCGAGGCGATCGCCGCGTTCGAGAAGGCCGTCGCCGAGCGCCCGACGCTGGTCGACGCCCTGCGCGGCCTCACCGAGGCTTACGTCGCCGAGCGCCGCCTGTCCGACGCGAAGCGCGTCGCGTCGTCGGTCCTCCGGCTCGCGCCGAACGACGTGCTCGCGCACGTGGTCTCGGGTCGCGTCGCGCTCGCGGACGGCAAGCCCGACGCCGCCATCGAGGCCGGCCAGACCGCGCTCAAGCTCATGCCGAACGAGGGCAAGGCGAAGCTCCTCATCGCGGACGCCTACGCGAAGAAGGGGGAGATTGACCTCGCGCTCGAGGCGTACCAGAAGGCGAGCGGTCTGGATCCGCTGAACCCTGCGCCGCTCGTCAACGCGACGAACGCGTGCATCGCGGCAGGTCGCCTCACGAGCGCCAAGGCGTTCGGCCAGCGCGCGGTGCTCGACTTCCCCGACCACGCGCCGTCGTGGATCGCGCAGGGCGACGCGCTCGCCGCCGACGGCAACCCGAAGGCCGCGCGCAGCGCCTACGAGGCCGCGAAGAAGGCGCGCGGCGCCGACGCGGCCGTCATCGACGGGAAGCTCTCGCGCCTGAAGTAGCGCGTCGACCCGGCGGGCGCGGAGGCCACCCGTTTGCGGGTCGAGCCGCCGTCGCGGGTCGAGCCGCCGTCGCGGGTCGAGCCGGCCGTTGCGGGTCGAGCCGCCGTTCGACGGGCGAGCCCGCCGTCTCGGGGGGTCGAGCCGCCGTCGCGGGTCGAGCCGGCCGTTGCGGGTCGAGCCGCCGTTCGACGGGCGAGCCCGCCGTCGCGGGTCGAGCCGGCCGTTCGCGGGTCGGCCCGTCGCCAGGTGGGCTCTGGGCGCGACGCGCCTGCGCTCGGCCTCGCGCGATGCTCCGCCGCGCGCCGAAAGAGCCGTCGGATCGGGCGGAGTTTCGGGTAGAAGGAGGCGGTCATGTCCATCGACGATCCTCGAGCACAGGCGGCCGCGCTCGCCGCGCGCGTCGTCGCCGGCGAGACGCGCTCGATCGCGCGCGCGCTGCGCAACGTCGACGATCGCGTCCCCGGCTACCTCGACCTCCTCAAGGAGCTCTTCGCGAGCACGGGCAAGGCGTGGGTCGTCGGGATCACGGGCAACCCCGGCGCCGGGAAGTCGACGCTGACCGACCGGCTCATCCAGACGCTGCGCGCGTCGGGGAAGAAGGTCGGCGTGCTCTGCGTCGATCCGTCGAGCCCGTACACCGGCGGCGCCATCCTCGGCGACCGCATCCGGATGGCGCGCCACGCGAACGACGACGGCGTCTTCATCCGCTCCGTCGCGACCCGCGGGCACCTCGGCGGGCTCTCTCGCTCCGCGCGCGACATGGTCCGCGTCCTCGACGCGGCGGGCTTCGACGTCGTTCTGGTCGAGACCGTCGGCGTGGGGCAGGACGAGCTCGAGATCACGCGGACCGCGCACTCGACGCTCGTGGTGATGGCGCCGGGCCTCGGCGACGAGGTGCAGGCGATCAAGGCGGGGCTGCTCGAGACGGCGGACGTCTTCGCGGTGAACAAGGCCGATCGCGACGGCGCCGACGCGACGATGCGCGATCTCGAGCTGATGATCGCGCTCGGCACCGAGGCCATCGTCGCGGCGGGGAAGAGGCGGGGGCACGTCGTCCACGGCGGGGTCAAGGTCGACGCATTGCCGGAAGCCCCAGCCACGGGCGAGGCTCCGCCGGAGCAGTGGACGCCGCCGATCCGCAAGTGCGTCGCGACGCGCGGGGAGGGGATCACCGAGCTCGTCAGCGCGCTCGAGGCGCACCGCGCGTGGGTCTCCGGGGCGGAGGCCGGTCGCGAGCGCCGTCGCGCGCGTCTGGTCGAGGAGGTGCGTGAGGGCTTGCGCGAGACGCTCATCGACGCTGCGACGAGCGCGCTCGCCCACGAGCTCGACGAGGCGGCGGCCGCCGTCGACGCGCGGCGGATCGATCCGTACACCGCCACCGAACAGCTGCTCGCGCGGTTCAAAGCGATGTCCTGACCTCGCGCGCCGTGCGGGCCGCGTGAGGACGGCGAGGGCGGACGGGCGCGGGCTGCGGACGGACGGGCGCGGGCCGCCTCAGGGCCGGTTGGCGAAGCGCTCGAGGACCGCGTCGATCAGCGTGATCTCGAGCTGCTCGGCGGCCCGTGGATCGAGACCTTCGAAGTGGAAGCTCACGCGAAAGAGCGACGTTTGGGGTCGCGAGCTCGCGACCACCGCGCGCCCGGAGATCGGCGCGGTGCCGCCTCCGGCGCCCGGCAGGTGGAGCGTGAACGCGGTCTTCTTCCCGACACGGAGCCCGCTCGGCAGGAGCAGCGCGAAGCCTCCGGACGCGAGGTCGATCGTGGACCCGCGGAGCGGCTCGCCGTCGTCCGGTCGCAGCTCGACCTTCAACATCTTCGCCATCCGCAGGTTGGAGCGGAGCGTCTGACCGCTGTGGCTGAGCTGCTGCGCGACCATCACCATCCGCGAGAGCTGCGCTCGCGCCATCTCGTAGCGGGGACGCTCGGCGGGCGTCAGCGTCCCGTTCTTCGTCTTCTCGTGCAGCGCCCTGAACTCGGCCAAGAACTCGAAGGTACCCATCCGTGTAAGTCATGAGCATCGCACACTGATCCGCATGCGCACGACCGTTTGGGTGGGGTGGTGGCGTAGAAAACTCTACGGCTGAGCTGTTCCTCGCGGAGCGCGCGTCGCGTCGCGGAGCCAAGCGTCGCGCCGTGGAGCCAAGCGTCGCGCCGTGGAGCCAAGCGTCGCGCCGCGGAGCCGCGCGCCGCGCCGTGGAGCCAAGCGTCGCGCCGCGGAGCCGCGCGCCGCGCCGTGGAGCCAAGCGTCGCGCCGTGGAGCCAAGCGTCGCGTCGTGGAGCCGCGCGCCGCGTCGTGGAGCCGGAGCGCCGCGTCGTGGAGCCGGAGCGCCGCGTCGTGGAGCCGAGCGTCGCGTCGTGGAGCCGAGCGTCGCGTCGTGGACGTCGCTTCGCGGGGCGCCGCGATCGGTGAAGGGACCGGCTCGGCTCGCTCGCGCCCCCGCGAACGCGCGCGGCCCCGAGTCACGCGTCGCGTCGCGGTGCGCCGAGCCGATCCCGCTTTGGCTTGCGGCCGACGTTCTCCGCGTCGAACGCGCTGGGGCAGATGTCGCTGAGGCCGCACCCCTCGCAGTTCGGCTTGCGCGCGAAGCAGACGCGCCGTCCGTGGAAGATCAGAAGATGCGAGGTCGGGTCCCACTGCTCTTTCGGGATGAGCCGCATGAGGTCTTGCTCGATCTTCACGGGGTCGGTGTTCGTCGTCCAACCGAGCCGCTGCGAGATGCGCTGGACGTGCGTGTCGACGACGACGCCCTCGGGGGTGTTCCAGACGACGCCGAGCACGACGTTCGCCGTCTTGCGGCCGACGCCCGGGAGCTTCACGAGGTCGTCGAGGCGCCTCGGGACCTCGCCGCCGAACTCGTCGACGAGCTTCTTCGACAGCCCGACGATGCTCTTCGCCTTCTGACGAAAGAAGCCGAGCGTGGACACCCACGGCTCGACGTCCTTCGGATCGGTGCGCGCGAGGGCCTCCGCGTCAGGGAAGCGCGCGAAGAGGGCCGGCGTCGCCTTGTTGACGTTGACGTCGGTGGTCTGGGCGCTGAGCACGGTCGCGACGAGGAGCTGAAACGGCCCGTCGTGATCGAGCTCGCAGTGCGCGTCCGGGTGGATCGTGTGCAGCTTGTCGAGCGTCTCGACGGGCGGCGCCATCCGCGTCCGCCGCGCCGCGCCGGCCTTCGCGGTCGAGGTCTTCGCGGTGTTGGCCTTCGCGATGGTGGCCTTCGCGGTCGAGGTCTTCGCGGTGGTGGCCTTCGCGGTAGCGTTCTTCGCGGCGGTGGTCTTCGCGGTAGCGTTCCTCGCGGCAGTGTCCTTCGCGGCGCTGCTGGTCGCGCGCGACCGAGCCGTCGCGCCCGCGCGCGCCGCGGGGCGTGTGGGGTTCGTCCTGGCCCTTGCGTTCGTCGTCGGCACGATCGCACCGTGTCGCGGCACGGGGTGGGCCGTCAAGCGTCACGCGCCGTCGCCGTCGCCGCTCGCGTCGAGGTCGGGCAAAGCCGAGCCGTCGGCCGTCGCCGAGCCGTCCGCGCCAGCGCCGCTGTCGGCCGAGTCGCCGGGCTCCTCCCCGCAGGTCGTCTTGAGCGCGGCGAGCGCGGCCATGCACGCCGCGTCGTCGGAGGCGAGCTCGGTCGCGACCGTCGGCAGCGGCGGGCACATCGTCGTGACGAAGACGTCCCCGCCCACGGTCAGGCAGCTCGCTTCGCACGTCGCGGCGACGCCGGGGCCCTCGACGACCTCGACGGCCCGGTACGGCTCGAGGCACGCGCCCGCCGGATCGAACCGCTGCGCGGTGTAGACGTAGGAGTCCGCGCTGACGCACGCCGCCGTCGCGATCGTCGCGGTCGCCGCGAGCGCGCTCGCTCGTCGTTCGAGGCTGCGAGGCGCGCGCTTCATCGCTAGAACGTCACCGCCGCGTACGCGAGCAGCGTGCGCCCGCTCTGCACCATCGTCGTGGGTCGGAACTCGGCGCTGATGGGCACGCGCCAGCGCGCGTCGAACGCGTTGTAGACGCCCACGCCGTACGAGAGCCCCCAGCGCGCCTCGGATCCCGAGAACACGAGGTCCCAGAGCACCGCGCTCGGCGTCTCGCGCTGCTCCGGCTGCCCGGGCCCCTCGGTGTCGTTGCGATCGAAGCGGGGCCCCTCGAACGTGAGGCGGCTCATGAGCATCAGCGAGCGCGAGAGGATCGGCACCCCGCCCTTGATCGACGCGAGGTGGTTCGGGGAGTTGGCGACCTCGCGCAGGCCGTCGGCTTGCTCGAACGCGATGAAGTCTCCGAGCGAGTCCGACGCGAGGTAGCGGCTCTTCTGGAACGAGTACGATCCGCCGAGCATCCAGCCCTCCTTCCACTCGCGGCGGAGCTCGAGCTCGGCGCCGAGCGTGCCGACGGGGGCGGGCGTGTTCTGGTACGCGTAGGACGGGTTCGTCGGCGTCGCGCCGGGTAGGTCGCGGAGCGCGATGAGATCGGTGATGTAGTTCGCGTAGGCGGTGGCGCTCGCGATGACGGTCGGCGAGAAGCGATGGCTGTACTCGACCTCGCCCGAGTACATGTTCTCCGGGCGGAGGCTCGTGTTCCGCTCTTGGCCGCCGCCGGCTTCGTTGTAGAGCTCGTAGACGCTCGGCGCGCGGAAGGCCTTGCCGGCCATCACCTTGAGGTTCCCGCCGGCGTATGGCTTGAAGATCGCGGCGACGCGCGGGTTGATCGACGTGTTCGCGAACGAGTACGAGTCGAGCCGCGCGCCGCCGGTGACCTTCACGGCCTTCGACGGCGAGACGTCCGCGAGCGCGTAGCCGGCGGCGAGCGTGAACGGATCGCGATCATCGTAGAACTTGCCGTTGACCTGGTCGGAGCCCTGCTGGTGGACGAGCGCGTGGTACTGGAACTCGCCGCCGCCGGTGAGCCGGAGCTCCGGCGCGGGCGAGTAGATGAGCCGCTGCTCGCCCCCGACCCAGGCGCCGTCGTACGTGCTGCGCTCCATGCCGCCGCCGGCGGGGGAGCGCGCGAAGATGCCGCGGTAGAGGAACGCGTTGGCGTGCACGCGCGTGACGCTCGTGACCTGCTCGCTCAGCTTCGGGTCGAGCTTCACCTCGAGGAACGCGCGGGTGTCGGCCTGGTGGGTCCGCGCGTCGCCGTAGAGCGTGTCGAACTGCCCGGCGGGCATGCCCTTGTCGTGGTGGTTGACGCTCCACTGCGCGGAGAGCGCCTTGTAGAAGACGCGCCCGCTCCAGGTCCCTACGGCGAAGCCGTCGAGGCCGCGGGAGTGCCCGGCCACGGACGGCGGACCGTCGGCGACGTACTCGCGGAAGAAGAAGTCGCGGCCTGCGCCCTTGGCGACGGCGATCGACGTGGTGACGCCGGCGTCGCGTGTCCAATGATGCGTGAGCCGCGCGCGCGCCCGCATGACGCCGTTGTCGACGGCGGAGACGCCGACCTCGCGCCCGTCGGGCGTGTCGCGCGTGTGGGAGATGAGGTTGACGACGCCGGAGAACGCGCCCGTGCCGTAGAGCACCGATCCCGGGCCGCGCACCACCTCGATACGCTCGACGTCCTCGATGTCCGCGCGGAGGTCGTAGCCCGTGTACGAAGACCAGAGCCAGTTGTCGTTCGCCGGGTGCCCGTCGATCAGGATGAGGACGCGGTTGCCGTAGTCGCCGGGGCGGCCGAAGCCACGAAAGCCGATCGTCTTGTAGGCCGTGTCGTCGGAGATGAAGACGCCGCGCACGCCGCGCACGGCCTCTGCGACCGTCGGGTAGCGCATCGCCCGGAGCTCCGGGCTCGTGACGAGCGAGACCGACGCCGGCGCGTCTTCGATCGGCTCCGAGACGCGCGACGCGGCCTCGACGGCGTCGGCGCTGACGAGCTGGAGATCGAGCTGGGTCTGCGCGTTCGCGCTCACGTCGATCTTGCGCTCGACGGGGCGGAAACCGCGCAAGGTCACGCGGACGTCGTGGGGACCGACCGGGACGGTGAGCACCGACGGAGTGAACCCCATCGTCTTTCCGTCGATCTCGATGACCGCGTCGCGCTCGTCCGCGTTGACGACCAGCGAGCCGGTCTCGGCCTCGATGTCCGGCTTGACCTCGGTGACCTTGTTGGCGCGCACCTGCACGTTCTGCCGCGTGGTGCGGAAGCCGGGCTTCGAGAGGATGAGGACGTGCTGCCCGGGCGGCGCCGGCGCGTCGCACGGCGCCTCGCAGAGCACGGGCGCGTCGTCCGCGTCGAGTCGGACGGCGGCGCCCTTCGCGCCGACGACGCGCAGCGTGCCGACGACGCGCGTGAGCTTCAGCGTGATCGCGGTCTCGCGACCGGTGCGGACCTCGACGGCCTTGGAGGTGGCGTCGTCGTAGCCGGCGAGCTCGGCGATCACCGTGTACGATCCGGGCGTGAGCGCGATCGTCTGAGGGGCGGTGCCTCGATCGCCGAGGTCCTTGCGGCTCAAGTACAGCGTCGCGCCGGGAGGATCGGTCTCGACCTTGAGCAGCGCCACGCTCGACCCGAGTCGCTGCATCGACTCCTTGATGCGCTGCCTGACCGCGTTGTCGGTCTCACCCTCGAGCGCGCGCTGGTAGTAGCGGTACGCGTCCGACGGCTGCGACAGGTGCTCGTAGGTCCGCGCGATGTTGTACATCACGTTGCGGTTCCGAACGAGGCGGTTCGAGGCGAGGAAGTGCTGCAGCGCGCTCTTGTAGTCCTTCGACTGGTAGTGCTCGGCGCCGAGCGTGAAGAGGTGGTCGGCCTCGTCGGCGACGTCGTCGGCGCGCGCGACGGTCGGCGTGGCGAGCGATCCGACCAGCGCTCCGACGAGGAGGAGCGCGACGGTCCAGCGGCTCCTCGAGGTCGTTCGCGTCATCTCTTCAGCCGAATGTCCGACTCGCCGGCGGGCCCGGTGGCGGGCCCCTTCGCGCCGCCGCTCGCCGGAGACCTGCCGCCGCCCGACCCGTGCGACGAGCCCGACTTTACGGCGCGCGCGGTCTCTGGCGCAAGCGGCACGGCGTGCACGACGTCGGCGTCCGACGCGCCCTGGGCGAACGCCGTCGTCGTGTAGCCGTCCTTCTTCAGCTGGAACACGCGCGCCCCGGTCGCGACGCTCGACCGCTCGATCGGGACGTCGAGCGGGGTGACGCCGAGGACCTTGCCCTCCTCGAGGACGGTCGCGCCGGGCGGGGTCGAGTCGAGGCGCAGCACGAAAGCGGTCGGCGCAGCCGCCGGCGCGTCGCTCGTCGCGGCTTGGCTCGTCGCCGCGGCCGGCGAGCTCGACGTGGGATCGGCCGCGCGGTCGTCCTCGGCGAGCAGGCGCGTCTTCGCGAACCAGAGGCCGGCGGCGGCCGCGCAGCCGAGCACGAAGAGGAGCCCGAAAAGCGCCGCGAGCGGCGCGCCCGCGCGCCCGGCCGCCTCCGGCGGGCGCGCCGACGTCGCCATCGGCCTCGGCGTGATCACCGTCGCCGGCGGTCCGGAGGCGTGCGGGCTGGCGCCGGGGCGCGGCGTCAGGAGCATCGACTGCGGGGCGACCACCGTGTGCGGGACCTGCAGCGCGCCGATCGACACCGGACGCGAGCTCATGGGGAAGGCGCGCGGGCCGCCGAGCGCGAGGCGCGCGCCCGACGAGCCGAACATCTCCTCCTCGCAGTGCGCGAGCTGGATGAAGACCTCGTCGAGCGCCGGCCGCTCCTGCGGGTGGCGAGCGAGCATCCGGTAGACGAGCGACTCGAGGCCGTCGGTGACGTCGCAGATCGGGTTCACCTCGCGCATCGGCGGCACCGCGTGCTGCAGCTTCGCGATCATGAAGTCGGCCATCGTGCTCCCGGCGAAGGGGAGCGAGCCCGTCAGGAGCTGGTAGACGATGATGCCGAGCGCGTAGACATCGCTCGCCGCGGAGGAGGCGCCGTCGAACTGCTCCGGAGCCATGTACTTCGGCGTGCCGACGAGGACGCCGTCGCGCGTGAGGTCCTCGCCCCCGCCCTCGTCCTTGCCGATGCCGAAGTCGACGAGCTTGACGATCTCGCCGTCGGCCTCCGGTACGATCACGATGTTCGACGGCTTGAGGTCGCGGTGGACGATGCCCTGCACGTGCGCCTCGCGGAGGCCGCGCGCGATCTGACGGAAGATGGCGAGCGCCTCGAACGCGGAGAGCGCGCCCCGTGTCCGGAGTCGCTCGGTGAGGGTCTCACCGTTCAGGTACTCCATCGCGATGAAGTACATCTCGACGGAGGCGCCTTCGATCCGCCCGTAGTCGAAGAGCGTGACGACGTTCGGGTGCTGGAGCTTCGCGAGGATGCTCGCCTCGAGGAGGAACCGCTTCAGGAACTGCGACTCCTCCTCGTTGACGGAGTCGGCCTTGACGATCTTCAGCGCGACGGGGCGGTTGAGCGGCGCCTGCGTGCCGTAGTAGATGCGCCCCATGCCGCCGCGGGCGATGGCGCGCTCGATGTGGAACTTGCCGTTGATGACGGTGCCCACGAGCGGATCGCGCGAACCTCTCCGCTCGACTCGACCCGTTCCGGCTCCGTCACGAACAGACATGCGTAACCGGATAAGCGTATCACGGCATCCCGCGCGGATGGACGCACTCCGCGCGCGGCGGAAGCGCTCCGCGCCCACTGTGCGATGCTCCGACCGCCCGGACGGGTCGCGACGCTGGGGACGGCGCCTTCGCGACGCGTCCCCGGGAGAGGCGTGTCGCGCGCGCGGAGACGGCGAGGTGCGCACGTCACGGACGCGCGCACCTCCGCGGGCGCGGATCGTCAGCGGCGCGGGCCGGTGCTGGCCGGCGTCGTGCTGGCCGGCGCGTCGCCGCCGGCGCCCGGAGCGCCGGGCGCGGCGGCGCCCGGCGAGCCCTCGACGACGATCTCGACGCGACGGTTGTTCGCGCGTCCCTCCGCCGACTTGTTGTCGGCGACCGGACGGTCCGGACCGACGCCCGTGGCCTTGATCCGATCGCTCGCGACGCCGCGTGAGACGAGCTGCGCCTTCACGGCCTCGGCCCGGCGCTGCCCGAGCTGCACGTTGTAGTCGCGCGTGCCCTGCGAGTCGGTGTGCCCCTCGATCGTGATGCTCGCGTCGGGGTTGCCCTTCACGAGCGCGTCGGCGACCTCGTTGAGCTTCACCATCGCCGCCGGCAGGAGCGTCGCTTCGTTCGTCGCGAAGAGCACCGAGCCCGACAGCGTGATGACCATGCCGCGCGTCTCCTGCTTCACGCTCGCGATCTTCTGGAGGTCGCTCATCGCCTGGGCGTGCTTGCGCTCCGCCTCGGCGCGCGCCTTCCGCTCGGTGTCGAGCTGCTCCTGCGTCTTCGACAGGTTCTGCTGACTGCTCGCGAGGTCGGACTGCGTGCGCTTCAGCATGTCGGCCTGGAGCGCCTGCGCCTCGCGGTCGGCCGCCTCCTTCGCCTTCTGCGCGACCTGCAGCTGCGCGCTGGCGTCGGCGAGCTGCGCCTTGCGGAGCGCGATGTACGCTTGATCACGCACGTGCGGCTTGTCGCCGTCGTCCGCGAACGCCTGCTCAGCCTGGTCGAGGGCGGTCTTGGCGGTGTGGACCTGCGCGGGCGTCTCCGTGGCCGCCGGACCGTTCGCGCTCTGCGTGTAGGCGCTGCGCGCGTCGACGAGCTCCTTCGGCGGGAGGGTGGGACCGCAGGCGACCGCGCCGAGCGCGAACGCGATGACGCTGCCGAGGAGGACCTTGGTGGTGTTCTGGTTCTGCATGGTCGTCCTCACTTTCCCGCCTTGTGGTCATCGAGGTTCTTCTTGGCCTGCGCGGCGCTCGTCTTCGCCGCCTGCTCGCGCGTCAGCATGACGGCGAGCTCGGCGTCGGACTTCGCGCGCTGCAGGACGATGTCGGCGCGCTGGTTCTCGCCGTCCTTCATCAACGTCCGCGCGGTGGTGACCTGCTCGTCCGCGAGCTTCACGTGGAGCGCAGCCTGCGGGTGATGTTCGGCGCCGAGCTCGCGCGCGCTCCGGATGGCGGCCTCGGACGCCGCGAGGCGATCCGTCGGCGGCTGGAAGCTGCTGCCACACGCGACGACGAGCCCCAGCCCCGTGAGCGCGATCATCGAAGCTACGGTCTTCATATGTTCCTCCATGGTTGACCTTCACCCGCAACATGCGGGCCGAGGCCGCCCACGTGACTTCGCGTCGTTAGGCAGCAGGTCGCGTGGCCACTTGCCCCGTGGTGCCGTGCGCGCCGCACTCGGACGGTCGCGCTCGGCCACGGGGTGGCACGGGATTGCGGGAGGGAGGAGAGGCGACGACGCGCCGTGCGCTCCGAGCGCGGGCGCCCGGAGCGTGGTCGCTCGAGATCGGTGCTGGCCGGTGGGCGATCAGTTCAGATCGCTGTCACCCGGCGGGGGCGGCAGGCTCGGCGAGGCGCCGTCTTCGCCGGCCCCGTTCGAGCTGTCGTCGCCGCCCGGTGGCGGCAGGCTCTCGCCGCCGACGTCGCTGCCGGACTCCGCGAGGCGCTCGACCGCGACGACGCGCTCGTCGTCTTCGACGCTCATGATCTTGACGCCCTGGGCGTTGCGTCCGGTCTCACGGATCTCGGAGACGGTCGTGCGGATCGTCTGACCCTTGTCGGTGATGAGCATGACCTCGTCGCCGTCCTTCACGAGCTTCAGGTCCACGACGGGGCCGTTGCGGTCGCTCGCGTCGATGAGGATGATCCCTTTGCCGCCGCGGTTCTGCGCGCGGAACTCCTCGAGGAGCGTGCGCTTGCCGTAGCCCTTGTCGCAGACCGCGAGGACGTGCTGGCGCTCGGGATCGGTCACCGCCATGCCGACGACCTGGTCGTCCTCGGCGACGTCGATCGCCTTCACTCCGACGGTGCCGCGGCCCATCGCGCGGACCTGGTCCTCGGAGAAGCGGATCGACTGGCCCTGCTTGGTCGCGATCAAGAACTCGCGCGCGCCGTCGGTGAGGACGGCGGCGAGGAGCTGGTCGCCGTCCTCGACCTTCACGCCGATGATGCCCTTCTGGCGGAAGTTCTCGTAGTCGGTGACCTCGGTCTTCTTGATCTGGCCGCGCTTGGTCAGCGTGACGACGAACTTGCCCTCTTCGATCTTCGGCACCTCGACGATCGCGGCGACCTTCTCGCCGGGCTCCATGCCGACGAAGTTGACGATGGCGCGGCCCTTGGCGTTCCGCGCGGCGATCGGGATCTCGTAGACCTTCTTGACGTAGACCTTGCCGCGGTCGGAGAAGAAGAAGACGTAGGCGTGCGTCGAGGCGACGAAGAGCTGGGTGACCCAGTCCTCCTCGCGCGCCTCCATCCCGATCTTGCCCTTGCCGCCGCGCTTCTGCGCCCGGTAGGCCGACGGGTGCGTGCGCTTCACGTATCCCGCGTGCGAGATCGTGACGACCATGTCCTCTTCCTGGATGAGGTCCTCGTCGGCGATCTCGGCGTCGTTCGCGACGATCTCGGTCCGGCGCTTGTCGCCGTACTTCGACCGGATCTCCTCGAGCTCCATCACGATGAGGTCGAGCAGCACGCTCTCGTTCGCGAGGATGTTGCGGAGGCGCGCGATCTCGTTGCAGAGCTCGCCGTACTCCGCCGCGAGCTTCTCCTGCTCGAGGCCGGTGAGCTTGGCGAGGCGCATCTCGAGGATCGCCTTCGCCTGGCGCTCGGAGAGGAAGTAGTCGCCCTTCGCCGCGGCGGTCTCGATCTCGCTCTCCGGCCGCCCGGCGCGGCGGACGAACGCCTCGAGCCCCTTCAGCGGGAGCTTCATGAGGGCGGCGCGCGCGCTCTCGGTGTCGCGCGACGAGCGGATGGTCTTCACGACGAGGTCCACCTCGGTCGTGGCCATGCCGAGGCCCTCGACGATCTCGCGCTCGCCCTCCGCCTTGTTCAGCTCGAAGCGCGTGCGGCGCGTGACGACGTCGCGGCGGTGCTCGACGAAGACCGCGAGCGTCTCCTTGAGGTTGAGCACCGCAGGGCGCCCGCGCACGATCGCGAGGTTGATCACGCCGAACGACGACTGCAGATCCGTCAGCCGGTAGAGCTGGTTGATGACGATCTGCGGGGCGACGTCCTTCTTCAGCTCGATGACGAGGCGCATGCCCTCGCGGTCGGACTCGTCGCGCGCCTCGCTGATGCCTTCGATCTTCTTCTCGCGCATCAGCTCGCCGATGCGCGCGTGGATCTTCGCCTTGTTCGCCTGGTAGGGGATCTCGGTGACGACGATCTGCTCGCGCTCGCCCTTGCCCGGCGCCTTCTCGACCTCCATGCGCGCGCGCATGATGATGTTGCCGCGGCCGGTCCGCTGCGCGGCCTCGATGCCGCCGCGCCCGAAGATGAGGCCGCCCGTCGGGAAGTCCGGGCCGGCGACGAAGCGCATGAGATCGTCGATCGGGCAGTCCGGGTTGCGGATCAGGTGCACCGTGGCGTCGATGACCTCGCCGAGGTTGTGCGGCGGGACGTTGGTGGCCATGCCGACGGCGATGCCGCCGGAGCCGTTGACGAGGAGGTTCGGGATGCGCGCCGGCAGGACCGTCGGCTCGACCTTCGAGTCGTCGAAGTTCGGCGCCCAGTCGACGCACTTCTTGTCGATGTCGGTGAGGAGCTCGACGGCGACCCTGGAGAGGCGCGCTTCCGTGTAGCGGTAGGCGGCCGCCGGATCGCCGTCGACCGAGCCGTAGTTGCCCTGGCCGTCGATGAGCGGGTAGCGCATCGAGAAGTCCTGCGCGAGGCGGACCATCGCGTCGTAGACGCTGCTGTCTCCGTGCGGGTGGTACGAGCCGAGCACCGCGCCGACGATCGTCGCGCTCTTCTTGTACGCGGCCGTCGGGACGAGCCCGGCTTCGTGCGCGGAGTAGAGGATGCGGCGGTGAACCGGCTTGAGGCCGTCGCGCGCGTCGGGGATCGCGCGCCCGACGATGACGCTCATCGCGTAGTCGAGGTAGCTCGTGCGCATCTCGTCTTGAATCGAGATGGGCACCTTCTGACCGTTGGGAGAGGGCGGCGTTCCACCCGGCGGCGGAGCAGGCGGGACCGGCGGATTCACGTTCGACATCGGACCCGGTTCTTAGACCGGGGCTGGTCGTGCGTGAAGTGGAAACGGCGCAGATTTGAGGCCTGATCTCGGGCCTTTGCGGCGTGGGCTCAGCCGGCGGTCCGGGGTGGAGGAGGGGGCGCCGGCGGCGCGTCGGGTACCCGAGCTCTCGGATGGGAGAAGGCGGTGGCCTGGCGCGTCGAGCGGCCTCGGCGGCGGGCGGAGTTGGCAGGGAGCGCGACGGGGCTCGCGGGGCCCGGCGCGCCAACGGTCGGCGCTGGCGCGGCGGGCGATGGTGTCCTGCGGACTCGCCGTGACGCTCGGGCGCGGCCCGTGCAATGAGGCAACGGAGCGCACTTGCCGTGCAGTTCCAGATGCTTGCGCCCTACACGGATCCTTGCAGATCTGCAGCGACGGGCCGAGCCGCGACGGCCCCCCAAGGTGCGCCCGTGTAGCCGGAGCATTTTCGTGATTTTCGCGTTGTCCCAACTTGGCGAGCAACGTTAAATCGACGGAGGCCGAAGGGGCGGCCCATGAGCAATCAAGCTCGCTCGTCCACGCTTGGTCGCGCGCGCACAGTCGCGCGCGGCGTTCTCGCCAAAGGGGAAAACATGAACTTCACTCGAGGGGGGGCGCTCACGGCGCTCGGGCTGTTGATCGTCGCTGGGTGCGGGGGCTCGGACGCGTCGCCGCTCGCGGACGGACCGGATGACCGCGAACGCGTGGTCGTGGACCTTCCGGACGGCGGCAAGGTCGAGTCGCCGCCGCCTCCCACGCCGACGCCGGTCGGTGGAGAGCCGCCGCCGGAGGGCGTCTTCGTGTCCGCCTCGAAGGGGGCACCTGGGAATGACGGCTCCCCGCTGCGTCCGCTGAGCACGTTGGCGGACGGTATCGCGCTCGCGAAGCAGAAGCGGGCGATGGTCATCGCGTGCGCGGAGACGTATCCGGAGCACGTGACGATGGGCGACGGCGTCACGATGTTCGGCTACTTCGACTGCTCGGACCTTGGCAAGTGGAAGCGTGTCAAGACGCGCTCGGTGATCGCGTCGCCGACGAGCCCGGCGGTCCTCGTAGAAGGAATGACGCTCATCACCCGGTTCGAAGGATTCGAGGCTCTTGGACCGGACCTCACCGCGCCAGGCTCGCCGGACGTCGCGGCAGAGACGTCGTACGGGATGATCATCAGAGGCTCATCGAACCTATGGATGGATGAGGTCACGCTGCGTGGCGGCAGGGGACAAGATGGTGTTGACGGCGTCGAGCCTGCTCCGAACCGCGAGCTCAGTAACGCGGTGAACGGGGTCGATGCTGTGCTGCAAGGAACGCCGTGCAATCCACAAGCTCACAACTGTTTCACTCAAACCAGGACGGCGGGGGGCTTGCCTGGCACGAGTCGGTGTGCGGTCGGCCCCGCGGGCGGAGCGGGAGGCGCGGGTGGCATGGGACCATTCTTGCGGGCGGACGGCAGCCCCAGGCTGCAGTCCCCGTTGAACGCGGAGTCGACTGGCAAGCCCGCGCCGAAGAACACTCCCTACGCCGTCGGCGGTGCCGGCGGGGCGAACATCGACGCGAGCACCAACACGACCTTCACCTCCGTCGGTGGTGGGGGGACGCCCGGCGCGACGGGTACCGTGGGCGGGAACGGGTCGTGGACCGTGAACGGGAACGGAGTCGTTCCAGGAAA
Source organism: Labilithrix sp. (assembly GCA_019637195.1). Classification (GTDB taxonomy): domain Bacteria; phylum Myxococcota_A; class Polyangia; order Polyangiales; family Polyangiaceae; genus Labilithrix. The sequence goes on from JAHBWA010000026.1 coordinate 45,824, forward strand.
CGGGACGGACGGCTCGAACGGGGACCCAGGGCAAGGAGGCGGCGGGGGCGGCGGCGGTCGTAACTGGTATTCGGAGAGCTACGTACCGGTGACGCCCCCGAGCGGTATGGCTCACGGCCTTGCGGGGGCTGGCGGCGGCGCGGGCGGTTGCGGTGGCAGCGCCGGCACCGCCGGCACTGGAGGGGGCGGAAGCGTTGCTCTCTTCGTCGTCTCGTCCACGAGCATCAAGGTCGCCAACAGTCGGCTAGAGCCGGGGAAGGGCGGCCGAGCCGGAGTGGGGGCGATCGGAACTCCAGGGTTGGCTGGTGGGTCGGGTGGTCGCGGACGTCGGGTTGACGTCATCAACGACCTTCGGCCAGCCGGCGCATACGGGCTCGCAGGAGGTGCCGGCGGACGGGGCGGAGCTGCGGGAATGAGCGGCAACGGCTCTGCCGGTCCGGCGATTGGCCTCCTCTACAACGGTAGTCGCGTCGCGATCAACCAGGAGACCACCGGGATCTTCGCGGGGGAGGCTGGCGACGGGGTTCCCGCAGCCACCTCCGGCGGGAAGACTCGGCCCGCCACCGAAGGCGTCGCCAAGCAAGAGCACTCGTTCTGACACGGGTGTCGCGACACGGACGAGGGGCGAACGTCACTGCAAGCCCGTGTTCCTCGTCGGTCGCGACGCTCCCGCGCGCCAGCGTCGCGGGAGGGAGGACGGCCCGACGCGACAAGGCCTTGTCGTGGGCGGCCACCCGTCGCGCTCACGAGCGGTTGCGGTCGCGCCGCGGCTCCGCGGTGCGTCACTGGCCCGTGCAGAGGGCGCGGTTCGCGATGCCGTCGAACGGCGCGCAGACGTTCTTCGCGTTGCAGTCGCCGAGGCACTCGCGGTTGCTCGTGCAGGGCTCGCCGTCGGGCTTGCCCGCGACGCAGGTGCCGTCCTGGCAGTCCGTCGCGCGGGAGCAGGGGATCGTCGCGCAGCTCTGGCCCGCGCCTGCCCGCGGTGCGCACACGTCGTCCGGACCGCAGAACGCGGACGGCGCGCAGTTGCGCTCGCCGGCGCAAGGCTGGCCTGCTGCGGGGTAGAGCTCCGAGCCCTTCTTGCACGTCCGCGAGGCCGGATCGCAGAGGACGAGGTCGCGGTAGAGCGCGTCCTGGTCGGCGTAGCTGTCCAGCGGGGCGATCTGAGGGTTGCATTGACGGATGACCGTGCCGCGAACGGTCGAAGAATCGGGGTCGCAAGACGCGCCGAGCGGCACGGTCTCGGACGTTCGACACGTCGCGGGCTCGCTGGCGCCGCCGTCGGCCCCTCGCGGCGCGAGGCACAGCGCGTAGCCCTGCGCGGTGAGGGCGCAGCCCGAGAAGAACCCCTCACTATCGCACGGCTCGCCGGGCTTCTTGGTCCCGGAGAGCATCCGGAAGCAGCCCGCGGCGAGCGCGGCGTTGGCGCCGCCGGAGATCGCCTGCGCGAGCGCGAACCGACCGGCGGTCGAGGGCTGCGTGCACACCTCGTTGAACGCGCGGAAGTACGCGATGCAGTCGCCTGCGGCCTGCGGGTCGTAGGTGTTCGCGGGATCCTCGATGACACGTCGATCGAAGGCGAGCCTCACGCCGCCGGCGTCGCCGCCGCTGAGCGCGTCGGCGCACGCGCTCGCCACGTAGTCGTAGCCCCCCGCCCGGCAGCACGGCTCGAGGGTCGAGCAGATGGCGTCGATGAGCTCGGGCAGGAACCGATCGCGCGGGACGGCGGGGTTCGTCGATGCGCCTCCGCTGCTCCCCGGCGTCTCCGGACCATCTTCCGCGCCACCTCCCGCTTCGAGGTCGGGGCCGCCGGCGTCGCTGCCGCAGCCGGCGGCGCCGGTCGTCACCGCGGCTCCGAGGACGCCGACGACGAGCACGACGAGGGCAGTGGCGACGTTCCGCGGCATGGCGTCCTCCCGGCTCCGCCCCGCGGCGGACGCCTCGGCCGATTATGCACGGCTCCGGCGCGCGCGGGGCCTCGCGAGGTCGAATTTCAGGCCGCGAACAGGGCGGGGGTGGCGACCGCTCGGGCGGGCGATCCTAGGCCACTCTACGCTGCGCCTCCGGCGCGCGGCATCAAAACACCGTCGTGAACGAGTCGCGCCGGCGGCTCGGCGGCCACGTGACCGCGCGCACCGCGCGCTGGGCGCACTTGACGATCCTCGCCGAGGTCTTCGCCTCGTAGCGCCGTGTCGCGTTCGAGATCCGCTTCGCCGACTTAGGGTGCTCGAAGGCGACGGTCACGCTGACGCCGATGGCGCGGCCGTCCTGCACCGCGGTCTGGATGGTGACCTTCGCGTTCGAGGGGACGCGGCAGCGGCTGAGCACGCCGCGCATCGGTCCGGTGAGCTGGCCGTCCGTGAGCTGGATACGATCGTCGTGGACGTCGATCGGCTCCGGGGTCGAGATCGCCTCCTCGTAGCTCGCCGTGGACGGGGCGCGCGTTCGCTCCGGCGTCGCGATGGTGATCCCCGACGCGTCGAACGGCTCCTCCTCGGCTATCGACGCATGCTCGTCGTCGTGCTCCGCCGGCGCGGCCGGCGTGGCCGGTGCGCCCCCGCACGCGGCGACCGCCGCGCCGACGAGCCACCCCAACCTCGCCGCGAGCCGCACGCGGCAATCGTAGCGGCCTCCGCGCGGTCGCGCTCGTGGAACGTCACGCGTGGTGATCTTGCGCGGTCGCGCTCGCGGAGTGTCACGCGGGTGACTTAGGCGGTCGCGCTCGCGGAGCGTCATCCGTGGTGAGCCCGACTCCGGCGCGGTCGCGCTCGGAGCGTCATCCGTGGTGAGCCCGACTCCGGCGCGGTCGCGCTCGGAGCGTCATCCGTGGTGAGCCCGACTCCGGCGCGGTCGCGCTCGCGGAGCGTTACGCGTGGCGACCTCGCGCGGTCGCGCCGCCGCTTCACTCGCGCCTCGGGACGATCGGTAGGAGCGGCTCCGTCGAGGGCCCCGCGTAGTCGGCGAAGGGGGCGAGGTGGCCTGCGAGATCCTCGCTGGTGGCGGCGCCGCCGCCGCGGACGCGCGCGAGGACGGCCGCCGTCTCGCGCGGGGCGCCCGCGGCGTGCAGGCGCTCGGCGAAGGCGGGCTCGGTGACGCCCGGCGCGTCGGCGCCGAGGAGGAGCTCGCACGCGGCGGCGACGAAGGCGCGGACGTCGTCGAGCGGGGAGCCGGTCACGTCGCCGCCGGCGAAGACGGTGAGCTTCACGGTCGTGTCGGGCGCGACCGTGATCCCGTCGAGCGAGAGCGCGCCGTGGACGACGCCGCCCGCGTGGAGCGCGGCGACGGCGCTCGCGATCTGCGCGAGCCAGCAGAGCTTCTGCCGGGCGCGCGCGATGGCCACGCCCGCGTGCTCGTCGAGCGGGTGGTTCGTCGGCGCCTCGAACGCGCAATGGCCGGGGGCCGCCTCGAGCACCGCGAGGATGCCCGCGTGGCTCACGGCTCGGAGCCGTCGCGCGCGCATGCCGAAGCGCGCGCGCTCGACGCCGCTGACGCCGGCGCGGAGGATCTCGAGCATGATCTCTTCGCCGCTGCGCGTGTCGGTCGCGAGGAACGCGTCGGTCACCGCGGTCGCGGCGGGCTCGACCCGCGCGTCCAGCCGGTAGTGCGCGAAGGCTTCGCCGAGCACAGGCACGTCGGCCACCATAGACCGAGCCGTGGCCTCGGGTCAGCGGCGACGACGAGCGGGCGCCGTCCTCGTTGCCGGCGCGTTCGCCGACCGGGCGGTGGGTAGCTGCGCCGGCGAGCTCCGGAGCCGTCGTCCGCCGAGGCGCGCCGCGCCGCGTTGCGCTCGCCCTCGGCACACCGCAGCAGAGCCCGCGTTCCGCGGCGGGAGGCTACCCGCGGCAGCAGCCGGGTCAGCGGCAGAAGCCGTAGACGGAGTCGATGGCGATGTCGTCGCCTTCGGCCGGCGTCGGCTCGCGGCAGATCGCGATGAACTTCGCCTTGAAGCGGTCGTAGACGGCGATCCGGTACTCGAAGAAGTCCGCCGTCGTGAGCGAGAGCTGCTGGAGGAAATCGAGCTCTTCGATCGACGGACCGGCGAAGATCGACACCTTCCACCCCGAGCCGCAGCCGTCGTCGCCGGGGGTGCAGGCGTGGCCGCAGCCGGTGCCGACGGGGCGCATTCGCATCGACAGTGAGGAGAGCGTGATGTCGTCGCCGAACTCGGCGGCGAGGCAGCCCGTGACGTCGCGTCCGGCGAGCTTGTGCGTGCCGCTGCCCGGCCAGTCGAGCGCGGCGAAGCTGCCGTCCTCGTCGAGGACGTTGCCGACGTTGCAGGCGGAGCCCGACGCCTCGTCGGAGCTGATGTCGAACGCCTCGATCGGGTACGTCGTATCTCCGCCCTTGCACGGGACGGACTCGCGGCGCTCCTGGCCGGCCGGCGCGCCGCCGCTCGTCCCGTCCTTCTTGACGATCGTGGTGGTCGAGCATCCGCCCGCCGCGACGAACACGAGCGTCGAGCAAAGCATCACGGTGAGCGCGCGCGAAGAAGGAAGAGTGCGATGGGACACGGCGCCCCTTGTCTCGCACAACGGACGGGCCGGCGCCACTGGTTCTCTGCCGCGTATCGCCGCCCCGTCGCGCCGCGCGCGACGTGTCGGTGTCGAGCGACAGGCCGCGCCGCGCGACGTGGGTGCCCGCGCAGCGGGCCGCGGCGATGGGCGCGCCCCATCGCGCGGCGGGACGCGGGCACCGGGGCGGCCTGTGTCGCGCGCGGCGGACGCGGGCACCGAGGCGGCCGGCGTCGCGCGCGCACCGGGCCCGCTGGCGTCCGCACGAGCCGCGGGACGCGGGCACCGTGGGCGCCAGCGTTCGCGCGCGCGTCACGCCGCGCTCGGGATCAGAAGAAGTTACCGATCGTGAACTCGAAGACGCTCGACTCTTCGTACGACAGCTTGTTCAGCGGGAAGCCCCACTCGAAGCGGAGCGGGCCGAGCGGCGAGAACCAGCGGATGCCCATGCCGCTCGAGAGGCGGAGGTTCGTGATGCTGCCGGCGTCGAAGCACGGGCTGACGAGCGGCGAGAACTGAGGCGCCGGCGTCGTCTTGCAGAACTGCTGCTCGAGGTTGAACGTGTTGCCGGCGTCGAGGAACGTGACGCCGCGGATGCCGACCTTGTCGATGATCGGGAACTCGAACTCGAGGTTCGAGTAGTACTGGAGGTTACCGCCGATGTTCGCGCCGTTCGGGATGGGCGGCGCGTTGACGTCGAGCGACCCGTTGAGCGGCAGGCGCGGACCGAGCGTGCGGAGGCGGTAGCCGCGGACGTCGAGGATGCCGCCGAGGAAGTAGCGCGCGAAGATCGGCACGCCCTGCGAGAGCGGGCTCGTGATGACGCCGACCTTGTTGTTCATCTTGAGGATGAAGCCCGAGCCCGGCTGCTCGCCCTGCCCGAAGAGCGGGTAGTAGAAGCGGCCCGTGAGCTCGTGGCGGAGGAACTCGATCTCGCTGCCGAACGCCGAGGTCGCGAGCTCGGTCGACGCCTGGAGGAACACGCCGCTCGACGGGAAGAGGCGGTTGTTCCGCGTGTCGTACGTGATCGCCGGGCGGAGCGAGATCGTGCGGCCCGCGTTGAAGAGGTTCGCGAGCGGCAGCCGCTGGAAGATGCTGACGAAGCCGGAGGTCGTCCCGAAGAACGTGTTGACTTGGTTCGTGTCGACGGCGTCGTGCTGCACCGTCGTCGTGAGGCCGATGCGGAGCCACGGCTGGATGAGCGCGTAGCCGAACGTCAGCGCGCCGCCGAGCGTCCGCCGGGCGAAGTCCGGGAACACCAGCAGGTTGTCGTAGAGCTCGACGCTCGAAGACCAGTCGGAGTCGAGGAAGTACGGCTCGAAGAAGCGGATGCTGATGAGCTGGCGGAGGCCGGAGATCTGCGCCTGGAGGGCGAGCGACTGGCCGTTCCCGAAGAGGTTCGCCTGCTGGATCTGCGCCGTCGCGATGAAGTTCTCGATGCTCGAGAAGCCGGCGCCGACCTGGAACGTACCCGTCGGGCGCTCGGTCACCTCGAAGTTGATGTTGATCGACTCGGGCGTCGAGCCCTGCTCGGTCGAGACGTCGACGCGCTCGAAGTAGCCGAGGGCGACGATGCGGCGCTTGCTGTCCTCGAGCTTCGTCTCGCTGAAGAGGTTGCCCTCCTCGATCTCCATCTCGCGGCGGAGGACCTTGTCGCGCGTCTTCGTGTTCCCCTTCACCTCGATCCGCTCGACGTAGACGAGCGGGCCGCGGCGGATCGGGATGATGATGTCGACTTCCTTCTTGACCGGATCGAGCTCGGTCTCCGGCTCGGCCTCGACGTTCGCGTAGCCGGCGTCGCGGTAGAGCGTGCGGACGGCCTGGAGGTCCTTCACGAGCTCGGCGCGGTTGAAGTAGTCGCCGCTCTTCGCGCGGACGAGCTGCCGGAGCGCGCGGCGCCCGCCGAGCGGCTCGACCTCCTTGCCGTCGGCGTCGCGCTCGTAGACCTTGAGCTGACGGATCTTGAACCGCGGCCCCTCGTGGATGAGCAGCGTGATCTCGATGCCTTCGCGATCGGGCGTCAGCATGACGCGCGGCGTCCCGATCGACACGTTCATGTAGCCCTTGTCGTAATAAAGGGCGTTGAGCATGAGGACGTCGCGCTCGAAGACGTCCTGGCGGTAGGGGCCGCCGGAGCCGAACGAGAGGATGCTCGTTTGGCCCGTCTGCATGACGGCGCGGAGCTCGTCCTCCGGGACGTTGTAGTTGCCGACGAACGTGACGCGGCGGACGGTGACCGGCTGGTGCTCGGTGATCGTGAACTTCACGATCACCTCGTTGTCGCGCTGCGGCTCGATCGCGCTCTCGACGTCGGCGAGGAAGTAGCCCTTCTCGGCGTAGGCGTCCTTGATCTTCTGCACGCTCCGGCGGACCGCCGGCACGCTGAGGATCGTGTTCGCCTTGATCTCGATCGCCTCCTGGAGCTTGTCGTTCTCGATCTCGCTGTTGCCTTCGAACTCGACGGCCTTGATGTTCGGGCGCTCGCGGACGAGGAAGCGGAGCGTGAGCCCGTGGTCCTCGCGCTTCATGTCGACCTCGATGTCGTCGAAGAAGCCGGAGTCCCAGAGGGCGCGGACGTCGCTCGCGAGGTTGTCGACCTTGAAGAGGTGTCCGGGCTTCTCGCGGAGGTACGAGACGATGTCCTCCTTCGCCACGCGGCGGTTGCCGCTGATGTCGATGCGGAGGATGGGCGTGCCCTCGGCGCGCTCCGCCTCGCTCTGCGGGATGTTGATCGTCGGCCCCGCGGCCTGCGTCGAGGGCGCCGTCGCGCCGCCGTGCTCGTCTTCCTCGGCGGCGGGGGCCGCGCCGGCGTCGCCGTCGGTCGCCGTGGGATGGGCGCCGCCGTCGGTGCTCGGCGGTCGGGCACCGGGGTCGGCTGGCCCAGCGGGGGTGGCGGGGCGAGCCCCGCCGTCGGTCGGTCCCGCCGGGGGCCGGGGCGCGCCGGCGTCGCCGATTCCCGCGTCATTCCCCTGCGCGAGCGCCTCGGACGCGCCGATGAGGCCTACCGCTGCGACGGCCCCGACCATCGCGACGACGAGCAAGAGCCCGCGCGCGAACCATCGGGCCTTCTCGAGGAAAAAGAGCATCGCCAGAAAGAGAAGCTGCGGGGGTCCCTCAGTACTCGACTACCGCCTCGTAGGTCAACCGAGCGATTCCAGCCAGACGCAAAGATTTCCGCCGAAATCCTGGTGTGTTGGGTCCCGCAAACACGCGAATGTCGAGTGCGCGGGCCGTGCGATCGCGCGCGGGGACGGCGCGCAGCGTCACCGTTGCGTGGACGACGGGCTGCATTCGAGCGACGGTGACGGGGCGTCGTCGTCGCGCGACGCCCGCCGGACCCGCGCTCGCGCCCCCGGCGCTCGCCGGCTCAGGCCGCCGTCGCGGCCCGTCGCGGCCACCAGAGCCACGCGCTCGCCGCGATCGCGGCGGGCAGCGTCATCATCGCGAGCTCGATGGGCACGTGATCGGCGAGGAGCCCGACCAGCGGCGGCGACCAGAGATCGCCGAAGATGTGGATCGAGAAGATGCTGAGGGCCATCGCGCTCGCGCGGAGCTCCGTCGGGACCGCCTGGAGGACGACGGCGTTGATGGGCGACGTATTGAGGAACAGGACGGTGATCGCGAGGAAGACGAGGATGAAGAAGACCGTCGGGCTCGGCGAGAGGAACGCGCCCGCGGCGAGCGGAGCGCCGAGCGCGCTGCCGGTCGCGCAGATCTTGAGGAGCTTCTTCACCCGCGCGCGCTCGGCCTCGCGATCGCGCGCGCGCGCGGCGTCGGGATCGTCGCCGCCGGTCGCGCCGACCTCGGGCTTCGCCTCCGGCAGGGGAGCGTTCGATCGGCGGTCCGCCCAGCGACCGCCGAGGATCGTACCGATCGCGCCGCCGATCACGGTGACGATGCCGAAGCGGAAGTTCGCCGTCGCGAGCGGGAGCGCGTAGCGCGCGTACAGGAACTTCGGCGCCCAGTACGAGAACGCGCCGATCGCCGCGGTGTAGGCGCAGTACCCGACGACGCCCCTTCGATAGAGATCGACGCGGGTGAGCTTTCGGACGTCGCGGAGGACGTCGGCCTTCTCCGTCGCGAGCTTCCGCTCCGGCTCGGCGATGAGGAGGCAGGTCGCCGCGAGGAGGACGCCTGGGCCACCGGCGACGAGGAACGCGGCGCGCCAGCCCCAGCGGCTCTCGACGAAGCCGCCGACGAGGTAGCCGAGCGCCGCGCCGACGGGCGTGGCCATGTAGAAGACCGCGAGCGCGCGCCCCTTGCGTCGGGGCGGCGTCACGTCGTCGATGATGGTCGGAGCGAGGGTCGCGTAGCTCGCCTCGCCGATCCCGACGACCGCGCGCGCGAGCAGGAGCGAGCCGATGCCCATCGCGAGGCCGGAGCCCATCGTCGCGAGGCTCCACACGAGCACGCCGGCGGCGATGAGGCCCCTCCGAGGGAAGCGGTCGCCGAGCGACCCGAAGATCGGTGACGTCAGGAAGTAGCCGACGAGGAACACCGTCGCGAGCAGGCCGCCCTGGAAGTTCGAGAGCCCGAGCTCCTCTTGCACCTTCGGCAGGACCGCCGAGACGACGAGGCGATCGAGATAGTTCAGGAGATTCAGCCCCGTGAGAAGCGCGAGGACGGTCCCGGGTCGGCGGATCACGCGGGCAAGGTACAGGGAAAGCGTGACGAGTTGTACGGTGCGCCGGGGCGACGCTAGTCTTCCTGCGTGCGGCGCATCTCGGGGCTCCTGGCGGCCGTCGCGCTCGGGGCGGCGCTCGCGCGCTGCACGTCCTTCGAGGGCGTCCCGGACGACGTCGGGGAAGACGCCTCGGCGCTCGACGACGCGGCGGCGCCCGCCGACGCGGCGAGCCCCGACGCGCCGGTCGAAGCGGGGCGGTGCGACTCCGGCTGCCGGGGCACCGCGGGCGCGTGCGGCGTCCGCGCCGGGCCTACGTGCATCGACGCGCGGGAGGTGACCGTCGCGGACTATCGCGCCTTCACCGAGAGCGTGCAGGGCGCGACGCTCGACGCGGGAGCGCCGTGCGAGGCGGTGACCGTGGACGTGCTCGGAGCGCGCCCGGATGACGCGCTGCCGGTGACCAACGTGAGCTTCTGCGAGGCGCGCGCGTTCTGCGCATGGGCAGGCAAGAGCCTCTGCGGGAAGGTCGGCGGAGGGTCGCTCTCCGACGAGCCGCTGCACGTCGTGACGTCGCAGCAGGGGGCGTGGTTCAACGCGTGCACCGGCGGCACTCCGAGCCCGCACCTGCTCCTCTCCGACGGCGGCTGCCAGCTCGGCGTGAGCTCGCCGCGCGCCGCCGGCGACGGGTGCCAGGGCGGCGTGCCCGGCCTCGTCGACATGGTCGGCAACGTCTGGGAGTGGATCGATCGCGTCACGTACCCAGAGCCCGACGCCGCGGCGCCGCTCTCGTACCTGATCGGCGGCGGCTACGCCAACGATCCGGGGACGACGACGTGCGGCAGCCTCCTCTATGCGACGTTCGGGTTCCGTGGTCAGGACGTCGGCTTTCGCTGCTGCTCGCCCTGAGCGCGTCGCGCCACGCAGTCTCGGGGGTGGCCTTGCTTCGCGTCGACGGGCTCGCGCGGGCGCGGTGCGCGCGATCGCTCAGAGCGCGACGACGTCGGCGAGGACCCGCGCGTACTCGGCGATGAGCGGGTGACTCGGGAGCGCCGCCGCGCGCTCCTCGAGCTCGCGGAAGCGGCTGATCTGGACATCGCGGCCGCGCTTGAACATCTTCCACGGATCGCCGAACGAGACCGCGCAGACGACGATCGACTGGAAGTTATCGATCTTGTCGGCGAGCGTGATCGCCTGCGCCTCCCACGGCTTGCGCGAGAAGTGCTCGAGGTAGAGGCGCTTGCGCTCCTCCCACGAGAGCGACTTGTCCTCCTCGCTCACGTCGCGCACGAGGTCGGCCACGCGCGCGCCGAACCGCGCCGTGAGCTCGTCGTGCGTGACGCCGCAGTCCTCCATCACGTCGTGGAGCGCGCCCGCGGCGACGACCTCGTCGGAGAACCCGTGGCGCGCGAGGATGGCCGCGACGCCCGCGACGTGGCTCATGTACGGCACGTCCGCGTCGGGGTACTTCCTGCGCTGGTCCTTGTGCCAGACGGCGGCCCAGTCGAAGGCGGCCTTGAGCAGCGGCGGGCGGACGGCGAGCGCGGTCATCGGCGTCAGTATAGGTATAGATGCAGCGTTCGAGCCGTGACGCTCAGCGGATCTTCTGGAAGACGTCGTCGCTCGGATGGATGCGCTCGCGGCGCTGGGTCGCGACGGCGTCGGTGTCGGGCTCGCGCGCCGGCGGAACGCTCGACGAGCGGCGCCGGTGCTCGACCATCGCACCGAGGACGGCGACGGCGCCGATCTCGTCGAGGCTGCGCGACGAGCCGCGGTCGTTGGGAGAGCCGTCCGAGAAGGCGTCCACGCCCGCGTCGGGCGCTGCGTACGGAGAGGTGGCCAGGGTGGGGGGCATGGGGCTCTCGGTAGGCTACGTGGCGCAGCGCGGCGCGCCACGCACGCGAGCTCGAGAAACCCAATAGAGACGGGATGTTTCGTCCTGCTTACGCTGCAAAATTGCGTTCTGCCTGGAGCGCCGCGCGGGGTCGCGTTCGCCGATCGAGAACCGGCGCCGGAAACTTGACGTTCGTACAGTGACCTGGTGAGTTCCCGCAGGGTTACCCGAGGGATCTCCTTTTGGCAGCGAAGAAAACCACCTCGAAGGGCACGAAGAAGGCGGCCAGCGGCGGAGGGCCGGCGGCGAAGGGCAAGCGCGGGAAGAGCACGGATATCGAGCTCTTCCAGGCGCCGGAGGAGCAGGTCCCGCTCCACGACCTCGCGCAGACCCGGTACCTGAACTACGCGCTCTCCGTCATCACGAGCCGAGCGCTGCCGGACGTCCGCGACGGCCTGAAGCCGGTGCAGCGCCGCATCCTCTACGTGATGGGGCAGCGGCGACTCTTCGCGGACGCGAAGCACCGCAAGTGCGCCACCGTCGTCGGCGACGTGATGGGCGGCTACCACCCGCACGGCGACGCGTCGATCTACGACGCGCTCGTCCGCCTCGCGCAGCCGTTCGCGATGCGCCTGCCGCTCGTCGAGGGCTCCGGCAACTTCGGCTCGCTCGACGGCGATCCCGCGGCGGCCATGCGCTACACCGAGTGCCGCCTCGACGCGATCAGCACCGAGCTGCTCAGCGGGCTCGCCGAGCAGACGGTCCACTTCCGGCCGAACTACGACGGCACGAAGTCCGAGCCGGTCGTCCTGCCGGCGAAGCTGCCGAACCTCCTCATCAACGGCGCGACGGGCATCGCCGTCGGCATGGCGACGAACATCCCGCCGCACAACCCCGAGGAGGTGTGCGCCGCGGCGATCCGCTTGCTCGACGCGCTGCTCGAGGGAAAGCAGCTCTCGTCGCGCGAGCTCGCGCGCACGGTGAAGGGCCCCGATTTCCCGACGGGCGGGCAGATCGTCTCGTCGACCGAGGAGATCAAGCAGATCTACGAGACCGGGCAGGGCAGCATCAAGGTGCGCGCCACCTGGGAGCCCGGGAAAGAGGGGCGGGCCAGCAAGACGCTCTACATCACGAGCATCCCGTACGCGACGAACAAAGCGGTGCTCGTCGAGCGCATCGCGGACGTCGTCCTCCAGCGTAAGATGCCGCTGCTCCTCGACGTGAAGGACGTCTCCACCGAGGACGTCCGCATCGAGCTCGAGCTGAAGAAGGAGGCCGACGAGCAGAAGGTGCTCGCGTACCTCTTCAAGAACACGCCGCTGCAGTCGAACTTCGCCGTCAACCTGACGTGCCTCGTGCCGACGGAGAACCCCGACGTCGGCCGGCCCGAGCGCCTCGACCTGCGATCGATGCTCTGGCACTACCTCCACTTCCGCCTCGAGGTGGCGACGAAGCGCCTCCAGCACGAGCTCGCCGAGCTCGCGCGGCGGATGCATATCCTCGAGGGCTTCGCGACCGTCTTCGACGCGCTCGACCAGATCATCAAGATCATCCGCGCCTCCGACGGCAAGGCCGACGCGGCGAAGAAGATCATGGCGCGCTTCAAGCTCGACGACGAGCAGACCGACGCCATCCTCGAGCTCCGCCTCTACCGCCTCGCGCGCCTCGAGATCCTCGTGATCCAGGACGAGCTGAAGAACAAGAAGAAGCGCTCCGGTGAGATCAAGAAGCTCCTCGCCGAGCAGGGCTCGAAGGGCATCTGGGGGATCGTCCGCGGCGAGCTCGAGGGGCTGAGCGCGGGCTTCGGCAAGCTCGGCAAGCGCCGCACGGTCATCGAGGCCGTCGGCGAGGAGCGGACCTTCTCGGAGGAGGAGCTCATCGTCGCCGAGGACAACCACGTCCTGCTCACGCGCGACGGCTGGGTGAAGCGGCAGCGCGAGATCAAGGATCCGGCCGCCACGCGCCTGCGCGAGGGCGACGGCGTGCTGGCGGTCATCGCGGGCTCGACCAAGTCCACGGTGGTCTTCTTCTCGAGCTACGGCACGGCGTACACCTGCCGGATCGCCGAGGTGCCGGCGACGACCGGGTACGGCGAGCCGATCCAGAAGCTCTTCAAGATGAAGGACGGCGAGTCGATCGTCGCGATGGCGTCGCTCGATCCGCGCGTCGTCGGCAAGCTCGCCGGCGACGAGGAGCACTACCCGGAGACGTACGCGCTCGCGGCGAGCTCCGACGGCAACGGCCTCACCTTCGGCCTCGAGGCCTTCCTCGAGCCGAGCACGCGGAGCGGGCGCAAGTACGCGCGCCTCGGAGAGAACGCCGCGATCGTCGGCGTCGAGATCGTGGAGGGCGTGGAGACCGTCATCGCCGTCTCCAAGAAGCGCCGCGCGCTCCTCTGCGCCGTCGGCGACGTGAAGTTCCTCGCCTCGGCGGGCAAGGGCGTCTTGCTGATGAAGCTCGCCGACGACGACGCGCTCCTCGCGATCAAGGCGGCCAAGGACGACCGCGACACGCTCACCGTCAAGACGAGCCTCGGCGGCGAGCAGCGCATCAACACGGCCCGCTACAAGAAGACGGGCCGAGGCGGGAAGGGCCACGAGGTGATCTCGCGCGGCGCCCTCACCGAGGTCGTGCTCGAGGCGCCAGCGGCGCCCGAGCCGTTCACGACCGAGCGGCCCCCGACGATCCGCCCGCCGGCCTGGCCCAAGCAGTAACGCCACCCTCGGAAGAAGAGAGCAGCACCCATGGCGACCGAGTACACCGCAAAAGACATCCAGGTCCTCGAGGGGCTCGATCCGGTCCGGAAGCGCCCGGGCATGTACATCGGCGGGGTCGGCAGCGCCGGCCTGCACCACCTCGTCTGGGAGATCGTCGACAACTCCGTCGACGAGGCCATGAACGGCCACGCGAAGGAGATCACGGTCACGCTCCACAAGGACGGATCGAGCATCACCGTCTCGGACGACGGCCGCGGCATCCCGATCGACAAGCACCCGAAGCACAAGAAGACCGCGCTCGAGATCGTCTACACGACGCTCCACGCGGGCGGGAAGTTCGAGGGGGCGAACTACAAGACGTCCGGCGGGCTTCACGGCGTCGGCGCGTCGGTCGTCAACGCGCTCTCGACGAAGGTCGTCGTCACGGTGAAGCGCGGCGGCGCCGAGCACACGATGGAGTTCCGGCGCGGCGTCGCGCAGGGGTCGCTGAAGAAGCTGGGCGCCGCGCGCGGCAGCGGCACGACGGTCTTCTTCCAGCCCGATCCGCAGATCTTCCCGCGCACCGAGTTCGATCCTCAGCTCATCCGCGACCGCCTCGAGGTCGCGAGCTTCCTCCACCGCGGCGTGAAGGTCCGGTTCATCGACCAGGCGCACGGCACGGACGAGACCTTCAAGCACGACCAGGGGATCGTCGACTACCTGAAGAAGGTCATCGGCGAGCGGAGCCAGAAGGCGATCCACGACGCGCCGTTCACGCTGCTCAAGGAGAACGGCGCGAAGGTCGAGGTCGCGTTCCAGTGGACCGAGTCGACCGACGAGCACGTCCGGAGCTACGTCAACGGCATCCCCACCGGATCGGGCGGCACGCACGAGAACGGCCTCCGGAGCGCCGTCGGCAAGGCGGTGCGCAACTTCATCGACACGCACAACCTCACGCCCCGCGGCGTGACGCTCACCGGGGACGACATCCGCGAAGGGTTCACGTCGATCCTCAGCGTCTACATCGCGGAGCCGCAGTTCCAGGGCCAGACCAAGGACCGCCTCAACAACCCGGAGGTCCAGAGCTACGTCGATCAGGCCGTGCGTCCGGCGCTCGAGCAGTGGCTCAACTCGAACCGCAGCGTCGCCGAGCAGATCGTCGCGCGGATCGTCCTCGCGGCGCGCGCCCGCGAGGCGTCGCGGGCCGCGTCGGCGGCCGTGTCGCGCAAGACGGCGACGAGCGGGCGCCTCACGCTCCCGGGCAAGCTGAGCGACTGCTCGAGCAGCGCCCGCGAGAAGACCGAGCTGTTCATCGTGGAGGGAGACTCCGCGGGCGGCTCCGCCAAGCAGGGGCGGGACCGCGAGCTCCAGGCCGTGCTCCCGCTCCGCGGCAAGGTGCTCAACACCGAGTCGGTGGCGCTCGCGAAGGTGCTCGAGAACAAGGAGCTCGCCGACCTCGTCGTCGCGATGGGCTGCGGGGTCGGTAAGGACTTCGATATCTCGCGCCTCCGCTACGCGCGGATCATCGTCCTCGCCGACGCGGACTCCGACGGGCACCACATCTCGACCTTGCTGCTCACGTTCTTCTACCGGCACATCCCGGAGCTCCTGAAGAACGGCAAGGTCTTCGTCGCGGTCCCGCCGCTCTACCGCATCGACATCGGCAAGGAGACCCACTGGGCCGCCGACGACGCGGACAAGGAGCGCATCCTGAAGGCGGCGGGCAAGGACGAGAGCAAGGTGGAGATCACCCGCTTCAAGGGCCTCGGCGAGATGATGCCCAAGGTGCTCTGGGAGACGACCCTCGCGCCGAAGTCGAGGCGCCTGCTCCGGATCGAGATCGCCGACGCGCTGCAGACCGATCGCGTCATCAACGACCTGATGGGCAAGGACCCGTCGGCGCGCTTCAACTTCATCATGGAGCACGCACAAGAGGCGGCGGACATCGACGTCTGACGGGCGCGGGGCGCGCCGTGAGCGCTCGGCGCTCCACCGGAGGTGGCCCGCGCCGTATCATGGCGGGCTTCGTCGATGCGTCGCACACGTTCGAGAACCCGACCCCCGCTCGCCGTCGCGATCGCGGCGGCGCTCGCCGTGTCCGCGACGCCGGCCGGCGCAGAGGAGCGGCCGATCGTGTTCTCGGTCGCGCTCGGCGAGAGCCCGCTCGATCGCTGCGGCGGCGGCGTCGCGCTCACCCGCGAGGTCGAGGAGCGCCTGCGCCGGCCCGTCTTCGCCGACGAGGACGCCGCCGACATCGCGTTCGCGATCGCCGCCAGGCGCGCGGACGGCGAGCTCGACTCGTGGCGCGCCGAGATCGTCGAGCGGGATCGCGCCGGCGCGGAGCTCGGGCGGCGCGACGTGCCGCTGCCCGCCGCTGACTGCCCAAGGGCCCTCGACACGCTGGCGGTCGTGCTCGCGATCATGATCGGTCCGGCTCGCGTGACCACCGAGCCCCCGTGGCGCGCCGAGCCGTCGCCCGTCCCGTCGCCCGCGCCGACGCGCGTGGATCGTCCGCGCGAGCCGCCGAGGCCCTCCCTTCGGGGGGGAGCCGCCGCCACGCCGCCCGAGCCGCCCGAGCCGCTCCGCTGGCGCATGAGCCCGCTCGCGGGCGTGGTGGGTGGGACGGGCGTCCTCCCCTCGGCGGCCTGGGCGGTCGAGGCGGGGGCGCTGGTCCGGCCTCCCGTCCGGCGCTTCGCGCTGATCGCCCGCGCCGCCTACTGGCCGCCGGGGAGGCTCCAGGCGCCGGCGCAGGCGGAGGTCGATCGCGTCGGTGGCGCGGCGCTCGGCTGCCTCGAGCTCTACCGTCTCGGGAGCCTCGCCGCGGGGAGCGTCGCCTTCGGCGGCTGCGCGGGCGCGGACGCGGGCGTGATCACGGCGCGCTCGGCCAACCTCACGACGTCGTCGAAGAGCTCGTGGATCGTCGGGGTTCTCGCGGAGGCCCGCCTTGGCTACCGTCTCGCCTTGCGGCATGGCGTCGCCGTCGAGCCCTACCTCGCCCCGCAGCTGTCGGCGCTCTTGCGGCGCGACCGGTTCACCTACCGGGACGCCGCCGGACGGGAGCGAACGCTCCTTTTTCCGGCGCCCGCCAGCTTCCAGGCCGGTTTCGGAGTCATCGTGCATTTTCTTTGATGAAAGTCGGCGGCTCGCTCCTTTTATCGCTCGAGGTCTCCACCCGTGGCAGCGTTTGGGTATCCCGCTCCGGCTCCGGCCATCCCCGCGTCACCGGCGCTCGTCGCCGCGGGCGCGGTCGACGGCGGGGCGGCGGTGACCGTGACCGCGCCCGCGGTCACGACGTCCGCGGGCGTGTTCCGCGAGCACGGCGCCTTCGTGTTCCGGCTCCTGCGCCGCCTCGGGGTCCCCGACGCCGACCTCGACGACCTCACGCAAGAGGTGTTCATCATCGTGCATCGCTCTCTCGATCGCTACGAGGAGCGGAGCCAGATGCGCGCGTGGCTCTATCGGATTTGCGTGCGCGAGGCGTCGCGCCATCGGCGAAAGCTCCCCGCGCCGGCGTCGAACGTGGACGTCGAGCTGCTGAGCGGGCCTCCCGGCTCGTCGCCCGAGGAGGCGGCGCAGGCGAGCGAGGCGCGCGCCGATTTCGATCGGCTCCTCGGCGTGCTCGACGAGGATCGCCGCGCGGTGTTCGTCCTCTACGAAGTGGAAGAACTCTCGATGGAAGAAGTCGCTACGGCCGTCGGCTGTCCGGTCCCGACCGCGTACTCGCGCCTCCGCTCGGCGCGCCAGCTCGTCGTCGCCGCCGCCAGGCGCCTCGAGGCGCACCGCGAGCACGCCGAGAACAAGGTCACCGGCAAAGGGAGATCGCGATGAGCTTCGAGGGACCGCGCCGCCTCTTCGAGGGCGACGAGTCGAGCGGGCTGCTCCGAGGCGCGCTCGAGGCCGAGCGCCGCGACGCGGTCGCCGAGCCGCGCCTGCGGCGGATCGAGCAGGCCGTCGCGATGATCGGCGCGAGCGCCGCGGCGCCGTCGGCGTCCGCCCCCGCGGAGGTCGCGGCGAGCGCGGAGCCCGCTGCGGGGTGGTTGGCCTCGAAGGGGCCGCTCGTGCTCCTCGCCGCCGCGACGTTCGGTGGGCTCGCGGCGGTCTTCGCGGTCGGCGGCGATCCGTCGCCGGCGACCCAGCCCGCTCCGCAGCGCAGCCCGGTCGTCGCGGCGCCCGGCCCGCCGCGTGAGCCCGAGCCGCGCCTCGCCGGGCCGGCGATCGCGACGCTCTCGCCGGCCGATCTCCCGACGGCGCCCGCGCCGCCGCCCTCCGCGAAGACCGCGCGTGCGACGGCGTCCGCGACCGAGGGCGACGAGATCGCGCTGCTCGCCCGCGCGCACGACGCGCTCCGCGACGATCCCGCTCGATCGCTCGCGCTCTGCCGCGAGCACGAGGCGCGCTTCCCCGGCGGGCACTTCGCGCAGGAGCGCGAGGCCGTCGCGGTCGAGGCGCTCGTCTACCTCGGCCAGAAGGACGACGCCGCTCGGCGCTGGAGCGAGTTCCAGCGGCGGTATCCGTCGTCGAGCCATCGCGGTCACCTCGCGAGCCTCTTCGCGGCCTCGCCCGCGCCCTGATCCTCGCTCGACTCGAACCCTTCGCCCGCCGCTCGCCGTGAGCGACGCCTGAGGTCATCCTTGTCATCTTCGTCGAAGAAGGCCTTCGTCACGTGCGGCATCGTCGCCCTCGGCGTCGCCGCCGTCGCGTGCTCCGAGCGCATCTACATGGGCGAGGTGCGGCCTCCCGAGGGCCCGCCGAGCTTCACGGATCCGAGCTCCGCCGACGCGGCGCTCGAGGGCGGTGGCCGCCTCGAGTGCATCGGGACCGAGTGTCCTTCGCCGTGGACGACGTGCGTCTCGGAGGACGGCCCGACGTACAAGTGCGGGACCGATCTGAGGCGCGATCCGGACCACTGCGGCGCGTGCGGGAACAAGTGCCGCGACTTCAAGCGGCTCCACATGACGTCGCGCTGCGTGGACGGCGCGTGCGAGGTCGAGTGCTACAGCCCGCCGACCACGTTCGAGCCGTACGACTGGCGCAACTGCAACGGCCTCGTCGATGACGGCTGCGAGGTCGACATCTACCGGGACCCGAAGCACTGCGGCGCGTGCGGAAACGCCTGCGCGCCGGGGCTCCGGTGCAACGGCGGCCAGTGCGGGTGCCCCGCGGGGAAGATCCAGTGCGACGAAGTCTGCGTCGATCCGATGACGGACGACGCCAACTGCGGCGGCTGCGGGAACTTCTGCAATTCGGGGTCGGACGGATGCGACCCCATGCCTCCACGGACCCGATACGGATGCGCGAACGGCGCGTGCACGGTGTTGAAGTGCCAGGATCCGTCGGCCGACTGCAACGGCGACCTCGGTCAGAGCGTGTGCGGGGGCGACGGGTGCGAGGTCGAGAGCCTGGACACCACCGAGAACTGCGGCGCGTGCGGGATCAAATGCGCCGCCGGTCTCTCGTGCATCGACGAGGGCAACGGCTTCGAGTGCGGCATCCCGTGCGTGAAGTTCGGCAAGGTCTTTTGCGGCGACCGCTGCGCCGATCTCCTGACCGATCGCGCCCACTGCGGCAGCTGCGGGGCCTTCTGCGGTGAGCCGGGGCCGAACCAGGCCAGCGTCTGCGCGAAGGGGATCTGCGCCTACGAGTGCGCGCCCGGCTTCGGCGACTGCAACGGGGATCCGACCGACGGCTGCGAGACCAACCTCGCCGTTCACCCGGCGAACTGCGGCGCATGCGGCAACGAGTGCGACATCGCGGCGGGCCAGCCGTGCATCGAGGGAGCGTGCCTCATGACCGAGTGTGACGCGGGGGTGCCGCGATGAAGGCGCGCTCCAAGATGGCGGGGCCGACGCGGCGGGGCGCGCTCGTCGCGGCGGGCGTCGCGCTCGGCGGCGTCCCGCTCCTCGTCGGCCTCTCCGGGCTCGTCTCGAGCTGCGCCGTCGCGGACGACGGCGACGCCGACGTCCCGATCGCGCCGGCTCCGCTGCCCGAGGCCGGCGCGACGGACGGCGCGTCCGAAGCCGGCGTGGACGGTGGGTGCGTTGCGTCGGATCCGGCGTGCGTGACGACGCCCATCTCGTGCGACGAGGCCGCGTGGTGTCCGGTCGGCACGCCCGTGAGCTCGGCCTACCCGCTCACGGCGGTCTGGGGATCGAGCAAGACGGACGTGTGGGCCGCGGGCTCGGGCGGCACGGTCATTCACTGGGACGGCGCGGCCTGGAAGGCGACGCCGCCGGATCCGGCGCTGACGAACACGTTCCGCGTCGTGACGGGCAGCGGCGCCGGAGACGTATGGGTCGCCGCTGCGACGGACCTCGTCTTCCACTCCGACGGCTTCCAGAACGGAACGGCCGCCTGGACGCGGGTCCCCAGCGTGACGCCGCCGGAGCGCCGTGCGGCGCCGATCTACGCGGGCTTCAGCGGGGCCGGCGGGCTCATGTTCGGTGGTCAGCCGTTCGGGCTCGAGAGCGTCGCGAGGGCCAACCTGATCGTGAAGAAGCCGGGCGCCGGGCCGATCGCCTGGGAGGCGGCGGAGGGGACAGCCACGGTCAACGGCCTGTGGGCCGCGTCGGCCGACGACGTCTGGCTCGTCGGCGACAACAGCATCGAGGCCTTTGGCGGGCTCCCGTGGCAGCGCGGCTTTTCGGCGCACGGCACGCGGGTGGGTGACGAGCTCGTCTGGACTCCGGTCGAGAGCCAGGCGAGCGTCGTCCTCCGCGCCGTGTGGGGGAGCTCCGCGTCGGACGTCTGGGCGGTCGGCGACAAGGGCACCGTCCGCCACGTCGGCGCCGGCGGCGCCGAATGGAACGTCGTCGGCGCGCCCACCCGCGAGAACCTCCGCGCGATCTGGGGCGCCGCGGCGAACGACGTCTGGGCGGTGGGCGAGCTCGGGACGATCCTCCACTGGGACGGCGCGACGTGGAAGGCATCGGCCGCGGCGTTCCCGGTCAACCGGAGGCGCCCCCATCTCTATGGCGTGTGGGGCAGCGGCCCGAAAGACGTGTGGATCGTCGGCGACGGGATCGCGCTCCGGTTCACGGGAGGTGCGAAGTGAAGCTGTCACGTGACCGCCTGATCGTGCTGGCGCTCGCGCTCGGAGCCGTCGCGACCGCGACGATCTCGTGCGCCGACGCCGATGCCGACCCGTACACGCCGCCGCCCGTCGACACCGGCGACGCCGCGGTTCCCGGCGTCGACGCGGACACGGCGCCGGACGCTTCGCCCGAGGCCGGTCCGCGCGTCTGCTCCGATCACGGCTTCTGTCACACGAGCGTCCCGGCGGGCCAGGTGCTCGCGGGCGTCTGGGGCGACGGCAGCGGCGTCGTCTGGGCGGTGACCGCCGAGGGCGACGTCCTCCGCTGGGGCGGAAACGCGTGGAAAGTGCACGCATCGAAGCTTGGACCGCTCCGCGCGATCTGGGGCAGCGGCCCGACGGACGTGTGGATCGGCGGCGAGAGCGGGCTCTACCACGGCACCGGCGCGACCTCCGCGGCGCTCGAGTTCGCGCCGAGCGCGCTCCCCGAGAGCGCGACCGTCGCGTCCATCTGGGGCGCCTCGGCTACGGACGTCTGGGCGGTGGGCTGGCTCGAGGACGCCGACGCCGAGCGTCAGGGGAGGGTCTTCCACCTGGCCGCCGGCGCGGAGTGGACGCTCGATCCGCTCTCCGCCGAAGGCGCGGAGTACTCCCACGTCGCGGGGAGCGCCGGGGCCGGCGTGTGGATCAGCGGCGCGCGGCCGAAGCCCGAAGAGCCCTGGTGGAACGACGTCGTCTTGTTCCACAAGAGCGACGCAGGCGAGTTCGAGCTCGAGACGCTCCCCGACGATCCGTTGCCGTACGAGCCCATGGGGCAGATCGGGAGCGTCCGCGCGATGGCCGTGACGGCGGACAGCCGGATCTGGATCTACGGCAGCACCTTGACCGACCTCGCGGGGATCTGGCGCGGGACGAGCGCCGACGGCGGAAAGACGTTCACGTGGACGCACACCCCGGACGGAGACGACGTGTCACCCCGGATCACGGCGGTGTTCGGGACGTCGGCCGACGACGCGTGGGCCGTCGGCGAGCTCGGGCGCGTCCGGCGCTGGGACGGCGCCGAGTGGAACACCGCCGCCGTCACGTTGACGAAGGTGCCGGTGGTCGACACGTTCCGCGCCGTCTGGAGCCGCGGCGCGGACGAGGTGTGGGTCGTGGGTGACGGGATCGCGCTCCGGTACGATCCGGCGCAGAAGAAGGACGGAGGCGCCAAGTGAGCGTCGTTCACTCGAGCTTGCGTTCCTTGCTGGTCCTGTCGACCGTGCTCGGCTCGACCGCGTCGCTCCTCGCGATCGGCTGCAGCGACGATCCGGCGGACGCCGCCGCCCCGGACGCCTCCCCGGACGCGCCGAGCACGGCGGACGACGCCGCGCGCCCGTCCGACGCGGGCGTGGATCCCGACGCGCGCGGCGCCTTCGACCCCGCCGACGTCCCGGTCGTGTGCGACGGATCGCCGTGCGCCACGGAGCTCGTCGCCGGCGGCGATCACTTCTGCGCGCGCATGAGCGACGGCACCGTGCGTTGCTGGGGAGACGACACGTTCGGCGCGCTCGGCGCGGGCGAGTCAGGCGATCCGGATGGTCCCGGCGGCTCGAAGGGCGCGGACGGCGGAACGACGGTGCGCGTCGTCGTGGACCTCGGCGGGGTGACGCAGCTCAGCGCCGCCGGCGGGACGACGTGCGCGCGCGTCGACGACGGCGGCGTGCGCTGCTGGGGCGACAACCGGTTCGGCGAGCTCGGGCTCGAGATCGAGCCGCCGCTCGCGGACTGGGAGCCGCACCCGACGCCGGCGCCGGTCGCGCTCGACGAAGCGGCGGCTCGCGTCGACGTCGGGCACGGGACCGTGTGCGCGGTGCTCGAGAGCGGCAAGGTCTGGTGCTGGGGCAGGGACGACAGGCTGCAGCTCGCGCGCGACCGCGGCGATCCGGAGCCGGCCTCTCCGGATCCGTACGGTGGACCGGGGCCGGCCTCGCTCGACGCGCTCACGCTGACGCGCGCGACCGCGGGGAGCTACACGACGTTCGGTCTCTCTGCGGCCGGCGAGCTCTGGAGCTGGGGCGCGCTCGCCGGCGACGACGGCGTCCTTTCGGGCCGGATCGCGTCGCTCAGCCCGGCGCGCACGCCGAAGCGTGTGGCCGGCCTGTCGAAGCTGACGAGCTTCGCCGCCAGCGCCTCGGTCGAGGTGCCCGAGCCGCCGTGGGAACCCGGCGCGCCGTTTCCGGTGACGCCGCCCCCGCGGGCGCACGCGTGCGCGCTCGCGGGCGGCGAGGTCTACTGCTGGGGCCGGAGCTACGCCGGCGCCCTCTGCACGGGACGGCCGGATCGCGAGCCGCTCCCCGTCCTCGCGCCGGTCTCGGCGAAGACGTGGCCGCAGAGGCTCGCGGTCGGCGACGAGATCACGTGCGCGCGGATGACCGACGGCAGCGTCTTCTGTTGCGGGAGCGACGCGCGCGGCCGGCTCGGGACCGGGAGCGTCGGGATCCTCTCGCCGTGGCTGGCGAAGGCGAGCGCGTTCACCGGCTACGCCGTGCAGGTCGCGACGAGCAACCGCGCGGTCTGCGCGCTCGTCCGCGACGGATCGGTCCAGTGCTGGGGGAGCAACGAGAAGGGCGAGCTCGGCCGAGAGGCCGACGAGTCCAATCATCCGTCGCCCGTGACGGTCGCCTTCGAATGAGGTCCGAGATCATGCCGCGCGCTGCTTCCCTCTACGCCTCGGTCCTCGCTCCGGGAGCGCTGCTCGCCGTCATCGTCGGCGCGTGCAGCGCCGATCGCGACTCGTTCAAGGAGCCTCCTCCGCCCTTCACCGAGCCCGACGCCGAGGTCCCCGACGCGCCCACGTGCGGGTTTCGTTGCTCGCGGGATCTGAAGAAGGTCCTCGAGGGTTGCGAGTCCGACGAGGGCGAGGGCGAGGCCGAGGTCGTCCGCGAGTGCCCGCTGGGCCAGGGGTGCGGCGTGGACACGTGCGTCGACGCCTGTCAGAGCGCCGCGCTCTCCAAGGGATCGGCGGGGTGCTCGTTCTGGACCTTGCCCGCGGACGACGCGATCTACGGCGCCGGCGCGTGCTTCGCGGCGATGGTCGCGAACACCTGGGACGTCCCCGTCAACCTCACGGCCGACTACGGGAGCGACGCGCTCGACATCTCGAAGTCGACCTACACCGTGACGCGTACGAAGGGAGACCCGGCGTACACGAGGCTCGACGGCGCCTTGCCGCCGGGGCAAGTCGCGGTCGTCTTCCTCGCACAGTCGGCGAACCTCCAGAACCCACCCGGCGGCAAGCCGGCGGCGTTCTGTCCGGAGGGCGTCGTCCCGGCGCTCGACGTCGATCCGATCCGCCACGGAACGGCCAGAACGCGTGCGTTTCACCTGAAGACCGACGCACCCGTCGCGGCCTACTCGATCTTCCCCTACGGCGGAGCGCCGAGCGAGATTCCGACCGCGACGCTGCTGTTGCCGGTCGCTTCGTGGGACAAGAGCTACCTCGCGGTCTCGCCCGCGAAATTCGGCGACCCGGCGAAGGCCGTCCTCGATCGGCGGACGCTCCAGATCGTCGCGAACGAGGACGGCACCAAGGTGTCGATGCGGCCGACCGTCGACGTCGCGCCCGGCGAGGGCGTGACGCGCGGGGTCGCCGGCGAGGTCGTCGAGTGGACGCTGTCGCGCGGCGAGGTCCTCCAGATCACGCAGGAGCGCTCGACGTCGGGCAGCCCGCTGCTCGCGAACAAGCCGGTAGGCGTGTTCGGGGGATCGCCTTGCTCGTTCTTTCCGTCCGACACCCCGTACTGCGATCTCAGCCAGCAGCAGATCGCGCCGTTCGCGCAGTGGGGCACGTCGTACGCGCTCGTGCCCTACCTCTCGCGCATCCAGGCCATCAGCGGGATCATCCGCGAGACCGTGCCCTGGAGCTTCGTCGGCGCGGTCGACGGCACGGTCCTCTCCTACGATCCGGAGAAGCCGTCGGGCGCGCCCGAGACGCTCGAGGCCGGGCAGATCGTCAGCTTCAGGACCGACGCCCTCGTGACGGTGAAGAGCCAGGACGCCAAGCACCCCTTCCACGCGTCGGTCTACATGACCGGCGCGACGGCAGGCGGCGGCGTGCCCGGTCGTGGCGTGACGCTCGGCGATCCCGACTTCGTCAACGTCGTGCCGTCCGAGCAGTTCCTCGACCGGTACGTCTTCTTCACGGACTTCACGTTCCCCGACACGTCGCTCACGCTCGTCCGCCGCAAGACGCCGACGGGCTTCAAGCCGGTGACGCTCGCCTGCGCGGGTGAGATCACCGGCTGGGAGCCGCTCGGGACGAGCGGCGAGTTCGAGTACGTGTGGGTCCGCCTCACGAGCGGGTTCGCGCCGCAGACCTTCACCGGCGGCACGTGCGGCTACGGCCGCCAGGAGGCGCGAAGCGAAGGCCCGTTCGGCGTCACGGTGTGGGGCGTCGGCAAGGACGCCAGCTACGGTTACGCTGGGGGGATGGGCTCGCGGCCGATCAACGAGGCCCCGCTTCCGGTCGTGCAGTGAGCGCCGCGCGGCCGTCGGGATCGCCGTGATGGGCTGCCCTTTTTTTGCGACCTCGGGGGCCGAGCCGGCTCTTGGGGGTGCGACGCACGGAGCGTTCGCACCCTTCAAGGAGTCTCATCATGCTTCGTTCGACCCTCTGCACCGTCCTCGTCTCCCTCGCGATGTGCGCGCTCGTCGGCTGCTCCGACAGCGCGGAGCCCGACGAGGGCACGGCGCCGGCCTCGGCGCAGAAGACCAACGATCCCGCCAAGTCGTCCGACGGGACCGAGCCTGCGGAGGGCGCGGACAAGGACGGCTCTAGCCTCGGGCCGGACTGCACGAGCTACCTCGCGTGCTGCGACGAGATCGCCGAGGCGCAGCCGGCCCTCGCGGGCTCGTGCGACGCCACGCGGAAGTCGATCGAGGACGCGGTGGAGAAGGGCACGTCGACTGCGTCGTTCGAGTCCTCGTGCAAGCAGGCGCTCGCGTCGATGCAGAGCGCGGGCTACTGCGAGTGACCGCGCCCGCGCCACGTTCGGCGTGAGGCTGCTCCAGACCGCCCGCTCCGGCGCGCCGAGAGCGGGCCGTCGAACGGTCTTGCGTCGAGGCGGGAGCTGGGGTGAAACACGGGCCATGCGCTGCTCCTCCACAGTCGTCGTGTCCGGTCTCGCTCTCGCTCTCGCCGCGGGGTGCGGCAGCAGTCCTCCGGCGGCCGCGCCCGCGGCCGCTCCGAACGAGGCGCCGGCGTCCGCTTCGCCGGACGCGGGCGCAGGCGCGGGGCCGGCGAGCTCGGTCGACGTCGCGGCGCTCGAGAAGCTCACCGCAGAGGAGGCGAAGTCCGGAAGCTGCGATCCCGAGCACCAGGCCGCGCTCGAGAAGCTGCTCGACGACGTCGAGGCCACCGTGCGGGCGAAGACCGAGGACGGCAAGCCGCTCAAGATCGAGTCGTTCACGAAGCGCGTGCTCGCGCTGTCCGAGGCGGCAAGGGGGATCCAGCTCACGCTGAGCGGGAAGGGGACGCAGGTCCACGTCATCGCGTTCTCGCCCAAGGAGGTCTCGCTCGACGTCCTCGCCGGCAACGCCGCCGCCACGACGATGCGCTCGTCGTACAAGGCCGAGGTGACGAACGGCCCGGCGACGATCGCGCTGCCGAAGATCGGCGGCCCGGTCCCGCTCGAGGGCGACAGCCGGGAGATCGAGATGAAGCCGGGAACGCCTCTCGAGGTGCGGATGCGCGGACAAGGCTGCGCCGGCGTCGTGGTGTTCTCGAAGAGCTGAGCGTCGGCGGTCAGGCGCGTGCGGCCGCGCTGCGCGTGCTCGACGTCACTTGCAGGTGTACGGACGATTCGCCGGGATGCACTCCTTGCGGTCGTCCGTGATCTGCTGGCAGACGAACCCGCTCGGGCAGTCCTTCGGCTGCAGGCAGCGGTGGTTGCAGATGAACGGGCTCTCCCCGATGGCGACGCAGCTGCCGCCGACGCACTCGAGGCCGGCGAAGCCGTCGCCCGTCGCGGTGCAGCACTCGCCGGCGGCGCGGGTCCCGAGCTCGAACTCCGCGGCCGGGATGCACGTGAAGGCGCCGTCGGGCTTGCAGAAGCCCGGGGCGCCGGGGGTCCCGCCGTTGTCGCACGTCCACTCGAGCTCGGGTGATCTCCGGCAGGTGGAGTCGGAGCGGCAGCTGTCGCGGCACACCTTGCCGCCGCCGAGATCCTCGCAGCGCCGGCTGCGGCAGTCGCCGTCGTCGTCGCAGCAGTAGCCGCTCGGGAGCGCGCCGTAGGGGCCGGGCCCGAAGCCGGGAGGCGGATCCTTCTTCGCCTGATCGCCCGGCAACGCTCCGCTCGTCCCCGAGGTGCCGCTCGAGCCGTCGTCGCGAGGCGTCGCGCGCGAGCCGCCGTCGCCGTCTGCGTCGTCGGGCGCCGCGGTCTTGAGCTCGCCGCAGGCGGCGAGCGCCGCGAGGACGCCGAGAGCGAGCGAGGACGCGGCGAGCGAGGTGTGACGATCGCGGAGGAGCACGGCGGGCTCGGCTATAGCACGTGCCGTCGCGCGCGCACGGAGCCCGTGTCTCGGCTCGCCGCGTTGACGGGCTCGCGGGCGCGCTGGCACAATCGGTATATGGCGCGCGCCACGACCCTGTTCGTCGCGACCGACGAGGACCTGGTCCGGCTCTTCGTCGCGGTTCGCCACGCGCTGGAGCAGCCGATCACGACGGTGAAGAAGAACCCCGTGATGCACCAGCTCCACGCGACGTCGTCGTGGGACCCGGGAGAGGACGACGAGGAGGCGGTGATCTCGTCGCGGAGCCCGAGCCTGCCGGTCGCCGTCGCGTCGATCTACGCCGACGGCGGCGGGGAGCCGATCGATCCGGTGCTCGTCCCCGACTCGCGCCCCGCGATCGCGCTCGAGGAGACCGCGCCGCTCCGGCTCCGCGCGCTCCCGCACGCCGCCGTCGTCGGCATCACGGGCCTCGAGCTCGAGGCGCTCACCGTGGTCCTCCTCGGCGAGAAGAAGCCTCCGGCGCGGATCGTCGAGCCGCTCGATCACGACGGCTTCGTCGACGGGCTCCCGACCGAGGCGCTGGCGCCGCTCGCGGCGCTCTCCGACGAGGCGCTCGGCGAGCTCGCGACGAGGTGGAACGCGGCTCTGCGGCTCACGCGTCGGAGGGCCGAGGCTTCGTCGCTCGTCGCGCTGCGCGCGCTCGCCCGCGAGGCGCTCGCCCGCGGCGGGCACGTGTTCACGCACATGCCGCTCTGACCGCCGCGCAGGGGCGTCAGGCTCCGCCCGCGGCGGATCGGTCGGCGCGACGGCCGGCGCGCAGGAGCGGTCCGGCTCCGACGGCGCGCGCCGGACCGGTCAGGCGACGGCGACCTGGCCGCCGGTCGACGAGACGGTCTTGCCCGCCTTCGCCGACTCGCTGACCTTGACGCTGACGAGGCGCGAGACGCCGGGCTCGCCCATCGTGACGCCGTGCAGGATGTCGACCATCTGCATCGTCTTCTTGATGTGCGTGATCAGGATGAACTGCGAGCGGTCGGTCATCTCGCGGATCGCCTCGCAGTAGCGGCCGACGTTCGCCTCGTCGAGCGGCGCGTCGACCTCGTCGAGGATGCAGAACGGCGACGGGCGGATCGAGAAGATCGCGAAGATGAGCGAGACGGCCGTGAGCGCCTTCTCGCCGCCGCTCATGAGCTCGATGCTCGAGAGCTTCTTGCCCGGCGGCTGCGCGATGATGTCGATGCCCGTCTCGAGCATGTCCTCGGGGTTCGTGAGACGGAGCTCGGCGCGACCGCCGCGGAACATCTTCGGGAAGAGCGTCTGGAAGCGCGCGTTGACGGCGTTGAAGGTGTCGGAGAAGAGCTTCTTGCTCTCGCGGTTCATCTGCAAGATCGCGCGCTCGAGGTCGGCGAGGGCCTTGTCGAGATCGGCCTTCTGCGTCGTGTAGAACTCGTAGCGCTTCTCGGCCTCCTCGTGCTCGCGCATGGCGTCGAGGTTGACCGAGCCCATGCGGTCGATGAGCCCGCTGAGCTCCTGGATGCGCGAGCGCGTCTCGCCGTCCGGCGGCGGGCGGAGGTGGTAGTCGCCGACGACGCGGCCGAGCTCGAGCCCGCGGAACTTCTCGCGGACGCTGGCGAGGAGGTGCTCCATCGCGATCTCGCGCTCGCGGAGCGCCATCTCGTGCGTCCCGAGCGCCTCGCGCGCTGCCTGCGCGCGCGTGCGGAGATCCTTCAGCCCGGCCTCGCGCTCCTGGAGGCTCGCGCGGAAGGCCTCGAAGACCGTGCGCGCCTCGGCGAGCGCCTCGGCCGCGACGCGGGCGGCGTCGTGCGCGTCGATGAGCCGCTCCTTGTGCTTCACGAGCGTGGCGGCGGTCTCGCCGAGCTCGCGCGCGCCTTCGCACAGCTCGCCGTCGAGGCGCCCCGCGCGCTCCGAGAGCTCGGCCTCGCTCCGGGTGAGGCGCTGGAGCGTCCCGCGCGCCGCGGTGAGCTTCTCCCGCGCGCCGGCGAGGGCGACCTTGCGCTCCATCACGAGCTCCTGCTGCGTCTTGACCTGCTCGCGCCACTCGGTGGCGCGGGCTTCGGCCTCGCCGATCTCGGCGGAGGCGCCGGCGAGCTCTTCGCGCGCCTGGTCGAGGACCTCCTGCGCGGCGGCGCGCTCGGCGTCGGCCTCGACGATCGTCCCGCGGACCTCCTCGAGCTCGGCGTTGACGGCCTCGATGCGCTTGGCGTGCTGCTCGCCCTCGGCTTCGGCGTTGCGGAGATCCTTCTCGGCGTGGACGAGCGCGAGCTCGCTCTGATGCGCTTCGTGCCGCGCGCGCTCGAGCGCGCCCTGCGTCTCGCCGATCTGCGTGCGGAGCGCCTGGTGCGTCTGGAGGCGCTCGCCGACGAGCGCCTCGAGGCGGCTGACCTCGTCGCCGAGCTCGCGCATCTCGCGGCGCACGTCGAGCATGTGCGCGCCGGCCTCCTGGCCGGTGCCGCCGGAGACGCGGCCGTCGGCGTGGAAGACCGTGCCGTCGCGCGTGACGATCGTCGCGTCGTGGATGGCGGCGCGCACGGCGAGCGCCGAGGTCACGTCCTCGACGACGACGGTGTCGCCGACGACCGCGCGGACGAGCGCCTCGTCCTCGGGCGCGTAGCGGAGCGCGTCGACGAGCCGGCCGACGACGCCGTCGACGCCGGGGAGCGCCGCGGTCGCGCGGCCGGCGACGTAGGCGGGGTGACGGGCCACGATGGTCGCGCGGCCCTTCCTGGCCGCGGCGAGATCGGCGAGGAGCGAGACGCCCCGATCGAGGTCCTCGACGACGACGTCCTCGAGGTGGCTGCCGAGGAGCCCGGCGAGCGCGCCCGTGAGCTCGGCCGGCGCCTCGACGCGATCGGCGAGGAGCCCGGCGAGCGTCTGGTCCTTCGTCTCGACGAGGGCCTTGGCGCCGGCGCCGACGCCCTCGCGCCGCGCGTGCATCTCGGACAGGGCGTGGAGCCGCGAGCGCTTCTTGCTGGCCTCGGCCTTCGCCTCGTCGAGGAGCTGCTCGCTCTCGGCGATCGCGCGGCGCAGGTCGCCGAGGCGCTCTTCCATCTGCGCCTTCTCGTCGGCGCTCGTGATCTTGCCGCTCTTGAGGTCCTCGATCGCGAGCGCGAGCTGCTCGGTGCGCGCGCGGAGCTCGAGCAGGTTGCCCTCCCGCTGCTCGCGCTCGGTCTCGAGCTTCTCCTCGCGCGAGCGGAGCTCGTCCTTGCGGCGGTCGAAGCCCTCGAGCTTCGCCTGGGTGCTCGCGATGGTCTGCTGCGCCTGGCTCATCGCGTCGCGGAACTCGACGACCTCGCGCTCGGCGCTCTCGTGCGACGTCGAGAGGTCCGCGAGCTTGTCCTCCTCGACGGCGACGGCGCCCGCCACGCCGGTCTCGCCCTCCTCGAGGATGGCGACGTCCGCGCCCACGGCGTCGCGCTCCGCGGCGACCGCGCTCGCCTGCGCGCTGATCTCGGCGAGCTCGCCGTCGGCCTGGGCCGCGCGCCGGCGCAGCGCGTCGATGCGGTCCTTGGCGCGCTCGATGGCGGCCTCCTCGGCGCGGGCGTCGTTGTCCGCGGCGAAGGCGGCCGTGTTGGCGTGCTCGAGCTTCTCCTCGGCGGCGTGGGCCTCGAGGCGCGCGGTCTCGAGCTCGGCCTCGCGGGCGGTGAGCTCGGTGCGCGCGGTGTCCGCCTCGAGCGTGAGCCGCTCGACCTCCGAGGCCTCCAGGTACACCCACCCGCGGAGCTCGAGGAACTTGTGCGACGACTCGTAGAGCTGCAGATCTTCGAGCTCGGCGCGGTAGGCGATGAAGCGCTCCGCCTTCGCGGCCTGCCGCTTGAGCGAGCCGAGGCTCCGCTCGAGCTCACCGATGATGTCGCCGACGCGGAGCAGGTTCTGCTGCGTCAGGTCCATCTTGCGCTCGGCCTGCTTCTTCCGGCTCTTGAACTTCGTGATGCCCGCGGCCTCTTCGATCAAGAGGCGCCGGTCCTCGGGCTTCGCGCTGACGATGAGGCCGATCTTGCCCTGCTCGACGATCGAGTACGCCTTCGTCCCGACGCCGGTCCCGAGGAACAGATCGGTGATGTCCTTCAGGCGGACGGGCGTCTTGTTGATCAGGTACTCGCTGTCGCCGCTGCGGTGCAGGCGTCGCGTGACGGCGATGTCGGCGTAGTCCTTGTATTCGAGCGGGACGTCGACCGGATCGTCGTTCTCGAACGTGAGGGTGACCTCGGCGTAGTCGGCGGGGGAGCGCGACTCCGAGCCGTTGAAGATCACGTCCTCCATGCTCTTGCCGCGGAGGTGCTTGGCGCTCTGCTCGCCCATGCACCAGCGGATGGCGTCGACGATGTTCGACTTGCCGCACCCGTTCGGGCCGACGATGCCCATGATCTCGTGGTCGAAGTTCACGACCGTCCGCTCGACGAACGACTTGAACCCGCAGAGCTCGAGGCGCTTGATCTTCATTCCGGCGTTCCCATCGGGGTCGTAGGGATGACCCGTGCATTCTCTTGGGCGGAAGGCTGCGGCTCGCGTCGGCCGTCGCGGGACGTACCGCGGTCAAGCCCGTCACGCCAGCCGGCTTTGCTCAGGTTTTCCCCAGCTTGTCCGCCACGCATCGTGAACCATGGCCATAGGGAGGACGTAATGTCACTTCACATACGGTCACTGTTCAGTAGCTACGCCTGAACGCCCGCGCACGCAAGCAGGAAAACTTTGTTCAGCGGATTTTCACGTGAAAACCGAGACTTGAGGCTGCACCCGTCCCGCGCGACGGCCTCGCGTCGCCGTCGCGCCGTCGAGCAACTCACGTATTCTGTTCGGTAAGTCCTCTTCGACCCCCTTGACTTGGCTCGTACGGAAGGCCATTGGGGTCGGTGAAACACATGCCCACGTACGAGTACGTCTGCACGGACTGCGCGAATCAATGGGAGGAGATGCAGAAGATCTCCGAGGACCCGACGAAGGTCTGTCCCAAATGCGGCAACTCCACGGCGAAGCGCCAGATCAGCGGCGGTAACTTCATCTTGAAGGGCGGCGGCTGGTACGCCGACCTCTATTCGTCGAGCCCGAAGAAGGGGGGCGGCGACTCGAAGTCCGAGTCCTCCAGCAGCAAGTCCGAGAGCGCGGCGACGTCGACGAAGTCGGACGGCGCGTCCTCGACGTCCTCGAACGCTTCGAGCTCCTCGGGCGCGTCGTCGAGCGGGACGTCCTCCTCGGGCGCTTCGTCGTCCGGCTCCTCGTCCAAGTAGCCGCGGGCCGGTCGCGCCGAGTAGGAGCGCGGGGCCGGTCGCGCCGAGCGCGGGCAGCGTGACGCCGTCGCGTCTCAGGGGCGCGTCGAGCCGAAGACGAGGGCGCGGGCTTGGGCCGGGGTGACGTCGAGCGCGCGGGCCACCCGCGCGTGCACGACGTCCATCAGGCGTCCGCGCGGGGGCTGCGCGATCGTCTCGAGCTCCTCCGCGAAGAGCCCCGCGTCCGCGCCGCGCGGCAGCCTGGCCGTGGCCCGCGTGAACGCCGATCGCAGCGCCGGCGTGATCGCCCTCCGCCCGGCGAGCCACCGCTTCGCCGCGAGCGCGCCGCGCGCGTAGCGATGGAAGGCCACCTGCGCGATCATCCACGGCTGCGCCTCGCGGGGCCGCGCCTCGGCCGTCCGGAGCGCGGCGATGCGCGCGGCGATGACGTCGAGCCCGAGCGTGTCGATCTCGCGCAGCGACCCCGGGTACTCCTCGGCGAGCCGCGCCATCTCCGGGCGCGGGTCCGGCTCGACGAAGAACGGATCGACCCGCGCGCGCGCGTGCGCGGTGCGGAGCGCCAGCATCCGCTCGTACTTGTCGCGAAGGCCGCGGAGGTCGTGGCGATCGGCGCGATTCACGTGAACGATCCCGAGGCGCAGATCCTCGGCTCCTCTGCCTGCTATCCTATCGGTAGCCATGACCGACAAGCGCCGCGAAGTAGAAGAGCTCCGCCAAGAGATCGGAAAGATCGACGCGCAGCTGCTGACCGCGCTCGAGCGGCGAGGGAAGCTCTCGAAGCGCATCGGCGAGCTCCGCAAGTCGATGACGGCTCCGCCGGCGCTGCCTGATCGCGGTCAGATCGAGGAGCTCGTCGGCAAGGCGGCCGGCGACGTTCCCCAGGCCGCGCTGCGCGAGATCTTCCGCGAGATCTTCGCGACGTGCTTCTCGCTCGAGCAGCCCGTGGTCGTCGCCTACTGCGGGCTCGACGGCGGCTTCGCGCACGCCGCGGCGAGGAGCCGCTTCGGCGTCGCCGCGGAGTACCTGGGCGTCGGCACCGTCGCCGCGACCGTCGACGAGGTGAACCGGCAGCGCGCCAACTACGCCGTCGTCCCGTTCGAGACGCGCGACGACGGACTGCTCGCGTCGACGATCGCCGCCCTCACCGAGAGCGACGCGAAGCTCGTCGGCGCGTTCGAGCTCGTCCTGAACCTCCAGGTCGCGAGCAAGGCGTCGAGCCTCGCCGAGGTCGAGAAGGTCTACGCGATCGCCAAGGACCGCGCGCAGTGCCAGCGCTTCCTCGCCACCGAGATGCCGGGCGCGCAGGTGCTCGACGTCAAGACGCCGCTCGGCGCCTGCCAGCTCGCGTCCGCCGATCCGCGCGCGGCGGCGCTGGTGCACGACGCGTTCACCGCCGAGTTCTCGCTCGAGACGATCAAGCGCAACGTCCGCGACGACGGCGACGAGCGCGTCCGCTACGCGATCATCGGGACGCGGCCCTCGAGCCGGACGGGCAGCGACCTCACCGGCCTCGTCGTCGCGGTGAAGGACTCTCCCGGCGCGCTCCACGAGATCCTCCGTCAGTTCGCCGAGCGCGGCGTCAACCTCACGAAGATCCAGTCGCGCCCGACGCAGGGCGAGAGCTGGCAGTACCTCTTCTTCATCGAGGTGCAGGGCCACGCGACCGATCGACCGATCATCGGCGCGATCGAGGAGGTCCGGCGCCTGTCGAAGTTCTTCAAGGTGCTCGGCTCGTACCAGATCACCTGAGCTCGACGCGGGCCGACGCGCGAGCGGTCCGTCGGGGGGGCCCGGCGGGGCGCTGCCGCGGATCGTGAGCGAACGCGGCGAGCGTGTTACGCTCGCGCGCCACATGAAGCGAAGCTCCTCTTCGTTCGTCGCGCTCCTCTCCGTCCTCGTGCTCACGCTCCTCGTCGCCTGCGGCGGCGACAAGAAGGAGGTGAAGGCCCCGACCGTCGACAGCGGGATGGACGACGCGCTGGCGCTCCTGCCCGGCAACGCGATCGCGGTCGGGACCGTCGACGCCCGCGCCTTCTTCGGGAGCCAGACGTTCGGCTCGGAGGTCGCGAAGCTCGCCGAGAAGTACCTCCCGATCGGCGAGGAGGCGGGCTTCCAGGCGTCGCGCGACGTCGATCGCGTCACCTGGGCGAGCTACTCGTACTCGGGGATCGACGCCGCAGCGATCGTGATCGGTCGCTTCGACGAGGCGAAGATCAAGGAGGCCGCGCTCAAGCAGACGCCGACGAAGGGCGGCGGGATGCTGGTCGCGTCTCAGTACGCGGGCCGCGACGTCTACACGATCAACAACGTCGGCTTCACCGTGCTCTCGAGCACCAAGGCGATCGCCGGCACCGAGAGCGGGATCCGCCGCGTCCTCGAGCGCATCAAGGACAACCGCGTGAAGCGCGACATCGCGCCGTGGATGCTCGAGACCGTCGAGACGCCAGGCGCGGCGAGCGCGCTCGCGGGGGACTTCGCGACGCAGCCGATGCCCGCCGAGGCCGTGCGGCAGATCCCCGTGCCGTTCATCCAGTCGATGAAGGCGCTCCGCCTGCTCCTGACGTTCAAGGAGCCGGGGCTGCAGATCGCCGGCAGCCTGACTTACCCCGACGAGCAAGGCGCGGGGACGGCGTCCGAGCACGTCAAGCAGGTGGCGAACCAGGCGAAGTGGCTCGCGCTCATCGGCGTGAAGGTCCAGAACGTCGACGTCAAGACGGACAAGCAGGACGTCCAGGTGTCGCTCGAGGTCGACGATCAGTCGCTTCGCCAGGTCCTCGCGTCCGCGCCGGCCTGGCTCGGCCAGTAGCCCCCGGCCGTCCTACCCGCGCCGGCCTCGTTTGGGCAGCCGCGGGCCTGGCTCGCGCCGGCCTGGCTCGGGCAGCCCGGCCTGCCTGTGGCGGTCCGGCTCGGTCCGCAGCAGGCCCGGCCTGCCCCCGCGCCCGCCGGTCCGGAGCTTGTCGCCCGAACGAGCGACGGCGGAAGACTTCCGCGGCGCCCGGCGGGTCGCTTACCATCGGGAGCTTGGAGGTGACGTTGATGCGCGTCGTCCGTGGTTCGCTCGTCGTCGGGGTGGCGTCCGTCCTGGCGCTGGCGTGGGGGTGCGGAGGTGACGATCCGGCGGGTGCGGGAGGCGCGAGCTCCGGCGACCCGGGGGGCCCGGGCGGCACGGGTGGCCCGGACAACGGCGGGCCCACGGCGCCGGCCGCGGCGTCGTGCGCGGCGGCCGGTGGCGGCGCCACGGTGAGCGCCCCGACGCTGCTGCGGAAGCTGACCGACGACGGCAACCAGGGCTGGCTCGCGTCGCCGGCGATCGCCGATCTCGACGGCGACGGGAAGAACGAGGTCATCGCCGTGCGCGGGGGGCGCGTCCTCGCGTGGCGCGCCGACGGCACGCGCGTCTTCTCGTTCGACACGACGAAGGACCGGATCTGGGCGAGCCCGATCGTCGGCAACTTCACCGGCGACGACAAGCTCGAGATCGCGGTGGCGGCGCGCGACTCGGCCTACCTGATCGACGCCGCGGGCGCGATCGTGAGCGGCTTTCCGAAGGTGTGGGCCGAGGAGACGCGGTCGATCGCGGCAGGTGACGTCGACGGCGACGGCGCGCTCGACGTCGTCGTCGGCGTGCGCAATGGTCGCGGCGCGACGGCGGACATCGTCAACGCGTACCACGCCAACGGGAGCGCGGTGCCCGGATTCCCGCCGGTGGCGAGCGGGACGGCGGGCTGCGACCCGGGGCCGTGTTACTTCGTCGGGCTCTACGATCAGAACCTCGCGATCGGCGATCTCGACGGCGACGGTAAGCACGACCTCGTCCTGCCTCACGACAACGCGTACGCGAGCTTCTTCAAGGGCACGGGCGCCGTCTTCGACGCGGATCCCATGTTCCGCCGGGCCCCGAAGACCGCCGGCGTCCGTTACCTCCACGATCTCGAGTCGTCCAAGCAGGGCTACGCCGACGACGAGGACTCCGCGAACCAGGCGCACTTCACCAACACGGCGCCCGCGATCGCCGACATCGACAAGGACGGCACCTTCGAGGTCGTCATGGTCGGCAGCGTGCAGAACGCCTCGCAGGAAGACCGCAAGCGCGGCGTCGCGCTCTGGGTCGTCGGCTCGAACGCCGCGCGCCGACCGGGCTGGGAGACGCCGTTTCACGCGTCCGCGTACGTGATGGGGCTCGGTGACGGCTTCAACCCCGAGCTCGAAGGCGAGGCGGCGCCGAACGCGGGCAACCTCGTCGGCCTGACCAACCAGGTCACCGTCGCGGACATCGACGCCGACAAGGCCGGACTCGAGATGATCTTCGCGGGCTTCGACGGCAAGATCCACGCGGTCGCCGCGGACAAGACGGAGCTCTGGTCGACGCCCTACGCCGAGGACGGCCGCGCGTTGACGGGCGGCGTGGTCGTCGCCGATCTCTCGGCCGACGGCGCGCCGGAGATCGTGTTCACGACGTACTCCCCCGACGCCGGCGCCGGCGCGCTCTGGGTGCTGTCCTCCTCCGGTCAGCAGCTCCACAAGGTGGCGCTTCCGGGACGCGGATCGATGGCCGTCCCGACGATCGGCGACGTCGACGGCGACGGCACGCTCGACGT
>JAHBWA010000260.1 GCA_019637195.1 Labilithrix sp.
GGACGTGTTTGCATGGCAGCTCGACCGGCGGGGAGGGGACGCACCCCGCGATTGGAACTTTTCCGCGTCTCGCGCGTCCGAAGGCGACGGACGCCCAAACGGCCGTCGCCCGGCGCCTCCGCGCGCGCCGCCGGTCGCCCTGGGTGAGAACGAGGACCAACCAAAAATGCATGAAAAGACGCTGCTCTATAGCGCCCTGGGGGTGACCGCCATCGTCGCCGCGATCGGCGTGTACAAGGCGAAGTCGGACGGCCCGCGGCTCGACATCGCGCCGGTCTCGCTCATCGACGCGTCGAAGGGAGTCGCGGGCGCCGAGGTCCCCGTCCGGCTCACCGCGTCGGACGGCACGGGCCTCGAGCTCGTCGCGCTCCGGGCCGAGGCGGCCGTCGAGGATCCGCTCGCGCTGACGCAGCTTCACCTGACCTTCGAGAACCCCGAGGATCGCGTCCTCGAGGGGACCTTCCGCATCACCCTCCCGCAAGGCGCCTCGCTGAGCCGCTTCGCGATGAAGGTGGGGAACGCGTGGCAGGAGGGCGAGGTCGTCGAGAAGCAGGCCGCGCGTCAGGCCTACGAGGACTTCCTCCACCGCAAGCAGGACCCCGCGCTGATGGAGCAGGGCGCGGGCAACGAGTTCTCCGCGCGCGTCTTCCCGATCCCCGCGCGCGGGACGAAGGAGATCATCGTCACCTACGCCGAGGCGGTCGAGCTCGGCGCGCCCTACGTGCTGCCGCTGCGCGGGCTGCCCGAGCTCGGCGCGCTCGACGTGAACGTCCACGTC
This sequence comes from Labilithrix sp., assembly GCA_019637195.1. Taxonomy (GTDB): domain Bacteria; phylum Myxococcota_A; class Polyangia; order Polyangiales; family Polyangiaceae; genus Labilithrix. The sequence goes on from JAHBWA010000260.1 coordinate 779, forward strand.
TCGGGCTCACAGGCGGCGATCGAGGGCGGCAAGACCGACGCCCTCCACGAGCTGCACCAGCAGCGCTTCACGCCGGCAGGCGACTTCGTCGTCGAGGGCAAGCGGATCCCGCGCAGCCCCGGTCTTCGCAGCGGCGACCTCGCGATCGCGCGCGTCGTGCCGTTCGCCTCGTCGCGACCGGAGCCGGTCGGCGCGGCGGTCGTCCTCGTCGACACCAGCGCGTCGCGCGGCCTCGGCATCGCCGAGCAGGCGCGGACGCTCCAGGCGATCCTCGCGAAGCTGCCGGGCGACGCGCCCGTCACGGTCGCGTGCTTCGATCAGGAGGTCGTCCCGATCTTCACGGGCAAGGCGGGCGCGTTCGGACAGCGCGAGGTCGCGACGATCGTCGCGCGCGGCGCGCTCGGCGCGTCCGACTTCGAGCTCGCCCTCGGCTGGGCCGCGGACGAGGCGAAGAAGGCGAAGGCTTCGCGCGTGATCCTGGTGACCGACGGCGTCGCCACCGCTGGCGAGACCGACGGGCAGAAGCTCAAGTCGAAGGTCGAGCAGCTGCGGGAGGCCGGCGTGGCGCGGATGGACGCGGTCGCGATGGGCGGCATCCGTGACGACGGCTTCCTTCGCACGGTCGTCCGCGGCGTGCTGGATCGCGACGGCGTCGTCCTCGACGCGAAGCTCGGCGCCGACGCGCTCGCGCGGCGGCTCGGAGAGGCGACGAGCTCGGGCGTCGCGGTGAAGGTGGAGGGCGCGAAGTGGTCGTGGCCGGACAAGCTCGACGGGCTGCAGGCCGGTGACGAGGTCCTCGTCTACGCGGAGCTCGACGGCGCCGACGCCGGCACGCGGGGTGTGCGGATCGACGTCGGCGGGCAGGAGATCCGTCCGGATCTCCGCACGCTCGATCGTCCGCTCGTCGAGCGCGCGTGGGCGCAGGCGAAGATCCAGAGCCTCGTCGAGTCGCCGGTCGCGTCGCCCGCCGCGACGAAGCAAGAGATCATCGCGCTCTCGACGCGCCACCGTGTCCTCTCGCCCCACACGGCGCTCCTCGTCCTCGAGACGGATTGGGACTACCGGCGCTTCAACATCGATCGCACCGCCAACGTCGACATCCTCGCGGTCCAGGACGGCCGCGTCGCGGTCGTGCAGGGCGCGCGCGGCTGGGAGGAGGAGCGGCAGAAGGCGCCGATCGCCCCGACGCCGGCGGCGAAGGGCCGGAGCGCGACCGGCGGGAGCTCGCGGGAGCGAGCCGAGCCTGCTGCTGCTCCCGCGCCGCCGGCGGCCGTCGCGACGGCGACGGCGGCGGCGTCGGCAGCGCCGCCGTCGGCGGCGTGGGCCGCCGAGCCCGAGAGCGTCGCGCCGGGCTCGCCGGCGGAGAGCTTGGCGGACGGTCTGGGCGACTCCTTCGGCGCCGGGGGCCTTGGCCTCAGCGGCATCGGAGAGGGAGGCGGCGGACGCGGCGAAGATCGCGGCGGGCTCGGCGCGCTCGGAGGCAGCGCGGGCGGCTCGCCGCAGGGCAACGCGGAGGCGCCCGTGGTGGCGACGGCACCGGCGGTGGACGCCCCGGCGCAGCCGCGCGCCGTCCCGAGCCCGGCGCCGCGTCCGGTGACGCCGCCGCGGTGCCCGTCCGGCGATCCGCTCTGCGCCGACGAGCCTGCGCCGCAGCCTGCCGCGAGCCGAGTCCGTCGCGCCGACGAGGCCGCGAGCGCCGGCGCGGTCCGGCCGGGGACGCTCACGATCGAGCGCGGGATCGCCGCGGACGAGGTCCAGCGCGTCGTGCGCGGCAGCGTCCCGCGCCTGCGCGCCTGCTACAGCGCCGAGCTCGCGCGCACTCCGAGCACCGGAGGACGGCTCGCGATCCGGTTCACGCTCGACCCGAGCGGCGCCGTCCGGGCCGCGGACCTCGTCGAAGCGCCCGGGAGCGACACGTTCCGCGGCTGCCTCTCCGCGGTGGCGAAGGGGCTTCGGTTCTCGGCGCCCGGCTCGAGCGACGCGAGCTTCACGCAGACGTTCGACCTCGTCGGCGGTGACCAAGGCGTCGCCAGCGCCCCGCCGAACCAGCCGAAGGCGCTCCCGTACGAGGGCCGGTTCAAGATCGTGATGGAGGCGCTCCAGCGCGGGGACAAGGAGGGCGCGCTCGTCGAGGCGAACCGCTGGCACGCGGATCAGCCCGGCGACGTCCTCTCGCTCGTCGCGCTCGGCGAGGTCTTCGAGGCGAAGGGCGACCTCAAGACCGCGGCGCGCGCCTACGGATCGATCCTCGAGCTGTTCTCGTTCCGCGCCGACTCGCGGCGCTTCGCCGGTGAGCGCCTCGAGCGGCTCGCGGACGCGCGCGCGCTCGCGCTCGCCGTCGACACCTACGGCAAGGCGGCGGAGCAGCGTCCGGACCACCCGGCGAGCCACCGCCTCTACGCCTTCGCGCTGCTGAAGAAGGGCGAGCACGAGAAGGCGTTCGAGGCGATGAGGAAGGGCGCCGCGCGCACCTACCCGATGGGGCGCTTCCGCGGCGTCGACCGCATCCTCAAGGAGGATCTCGGCCTCGTCGCGGCGGCGTGGATCCACGCCCAGCCGGCCCGCGCCGGGGAGATCCGGACCAAGCTTCGCGAGGCCGGAGGCACGGAGGAGAACGGGCCGAGCCTCCGCTTCGTCCTCAACTGGGAGACCGACGCCAACGACGTCGACTTCCACATCCGCGACGGCAAGGGCGGTCACGCCTACTACTCCCAGACGCGCCTCCCCTCCGGCGGCGAGCTCTACGCCGACGTCACCACGGGCTACGGGCCGGAGTGCTTCACCATCCGCGGCGGGCGCGAGCAGCGCGCGTACCCCTACACCCTGCAGGCGCACTACTACTCGCGCGGGCCGATGGGCTACGGCATGGGCAAGCTGCAGGTGCTCGAGCACGACGGCAACGGCAGGCTCTCGTTCGAGGAGCGTCCGTTCGTGGTCATGATCGATCGCGCATACGTCGACATGGGCACCGTCGACAAGTCGACGAAGCTCGCCGACGCGGCGGCGATGAACCCCTGAGCCGAGCCGCTCGGGCCTGGCGCGGTCGCGTCGGGCTCGAGCGTGACACGCGTGACATGACGGAGGGCGCGCCAGCGCCGGCTCGCCCCCCTCGGACGCCCAGATCCGCCGCGGCAGATCCGCGCGCCGCTTACCTGGGCTCGTCGGGGGCGCTCGGCGCCGTCGGCGCGGAGCCGGTCGCGGTCGGAGCGGCCGGGGTCGCGGTCGGAGCCGCGGGGGGCGCGGTCGGAGCGGCCGGGGTCGCGGTCGATGTCGCTGCGGTCGCCGCCGCGGTCGAGGCGTCCGCTGGCGTGGGCGGCGGAGGCACGCCGGCCTCGGGCGGGTTCGTGAGGATGGACCACGCCGGGTTGTACGTCGGCGCGGCCGGCGCCGCGTCGATCGACGGGTCGGCGGCCTTGCTCTCCGTCACGTCCGGCGCGCTGGGCGCGGCCGCCCCCGGCCGGCTCGGCGCGGCGGCGGCGTCCTCGTCGTCGAGCTCGAGCGCGGCCGCGCTCTCGGCTGGCGCGGCGCTCGCAGACGCCGCCGGCGAGGCCGACGCGGTCGCGGCAGGCGACGGCGCGTCGTCGGTGGCGGCGCCCGGGCGGGGCCAGAGGATCCACGCGCCCGCGCCCGCCACGGCGAGCCCGGCGATCCAGAGACCGATGCCGCCACGCCGCTTCTGCTCGCCGAGCTGCGCGCGCAGCGAGGTGGCGCTCGTCGTCCGGCTCGCGTCGTAGCTGCTCGACGACAGCGCCCGATCGGGATCGCTCTCGTCCTTCACGCGGACACGGCGCGTGAGCGGGAGCTCGGCGCTGCCGTCCCGCGCCGAGACCTCGGTCGCCGCGAACGCCATGTCGGCCGGCCCGAGGCTCTCGAGCGAGTCGGCGTTGGCCTGCCGCGACTCTGCCGCGAGGGTCGCCTTCGCGATCGTCGCCTTTCGCTTCGACGCGAGCTCCGGCAGCGTCTCCTTCAGGAACTCCGCGACGTGCTCTTCGTCGGCGGGCAGCTCGAGCTCCTGGGCCGCGCTCTCGATCGCGCGGCGCATCTGCGCGCACGACTCGAAGCGATCCGCGGGATCCTTCACGAGCGCCTTGGCGAGGATCCTCTCGATCGGCGGCGGTAGGGCGACGTCGAAGGGCGGGAGCGGATCCGAGCTCATCAACCGCTTGACGACGTCGAGATCGTCCTCGGTGTGATACGGCGTGTGGCCGACGAGCAGCTCGTAGAGGCACATGCCGGCGGCCCAGACGTCCGCGCGCCGATCGAGGTCCTTCGAGCCGACCTGCTCGGGCGCCATGTAGCGGATCTTGCCCTTGACGACGCCCTGCCCGGTCTCGCCGGCGGTCCGGTTCTTGGCCTTCACGAGGCCGAAGTCGATGACCTTGGCGCGGCCCTCGGTGGTGAGCAGGATGTTCTGCGGGGAGACGTCCCGGTGGACGACGCCGAGGCACTCGCCCTCGGCGTCGTTCAGCTGGTGCGCCGCGTGGAGACCGGCGCAGGTCTCGGCGACGATGCGCAGCGAGACGCCTGGGGGCAGGGGAGACCCGCGCTTCAGCGCGAGACGGTTGATCTTCGCCAGGGAGTCGCCGTCGACGTACTCCATGATGATGTAGAGGATGTCGTCCTGCTCGCCGAGCTCGAGGATCTGCGCGACGTTCGGGTGGACGATCTTCGAAGCGATCCGCGCCTCGTCGAGGAACATCTCCTGGAAATGCGGATCGGAGATGAGCTCGGTCTTGATCGTCTTGATCGCGAAGAGCTTCTCGAAGCCGCCCTTGCCGCGGAGACGCGCGAGCCACACGCTCGCCATCCCTCCGGACGCGATCGGACAGAGCAGCTCGTACCGATCGAGCCGGTAGCCGGGGACGAGCGCGCTCTCCGGGGCATCCATGGGATGCCCCCATCATACTGCGGGGCGGGGCGTCGCGCGCTAGGCGCGCGCGCCGACCGTCGTCGAAGACGCTCCGGCGCTGCCGGTCGACGTCTGCCTGCCGACCGGTCTTCAGTCGCGCTGGGCTGTCGCGGTCTTGGCCTTCAGCGGCTTCAGCGAGACGTCGACGCGGCGATCGCGGCGCCAGCCGTCCTCGTCCTTGCCCTCGGCGTCGAGCTCGCCGCGCGAGGTCTTCGCCATCGCGGTCGGGTCGACCCCGAGCTTGGCGAGGTAGTCGTGGACGCTCTCGGCGCGGTACTCGCCGAGGACCATGTTGTAGCCGATCTCGCCGCGCGGATCGCAGCGCCCGACCAGCGAGAGGTGACGGCCCTTGAGCGGACCGGTGGTGATGCACTTGGCGACCTGCTCGAGGATATCGCGATCCTCGGGCTGCAGATCGGCGTCGTCGTAATCGAACTTCGGCGCACGGTCGACGTTGTCGACGTTGTCGACGTGGATCTTGCACGCCTTCATGATGTCCTCCGACACGGCCACGTTGCTGCGCGGGCGGATGGACATGGTCTCGGTCGGATCTTTCGCGACCGGCTTCTTGGCGCAGCCGGCGAGGGCGAGAGAGACGGCACTGGCAGCAAGGAACAGCGCAGCGGATCGGCGCATGAGAGGACCTCCCGAAAGTTCACTACGGCTCGGCCGGGGCCGAGCGTGGACCTCGGTGGCGCGGGATCCGGCGAGCCGGATCGGGACCACGTCGGTTCGTGCACTCCCCGGTTAGGAGGGTTCGCGCGGTCGGGCCAAGTTTTGTCGGGCGAGGAGGCCGCGCGCGCGCCCGCGTTTGCGGCCTCCAGCCCTCAACGGCGCCGCCTCAGCGACGCGCGCGTGAGCTTCTCGTTCGGCGCCTTCGCGAGGGTCGGCGCCTTCGCCAGGGTCGGCGCCTTCGCGAGGGTCGGCGCCTTCGCGAGGGTCGGCGCCTTCGCGAGGGTCGGCGCCTTCGTCTTGGGGAGCGCGCGCCACGCGACGTCGTAGACCTGGCCGGGGTTCCACAGGAGCCAGCCGCTCGCGCCGGCCTTGTCCCCGGTGCGGATCTCCTCCTGGATGTAGCCGGGGCCGTAGTTCGACGACTTGTGGCGCATCGCCTGGAGCCACGGGCGGATCTGCGCGACCTTGTCGGGATCGACGCCGCGCTCGATCATCGCCGCGCGCATGTGCTTGACGCCCAGACCGACGAGCTCGGGGTGGTCGCCCGGCTGCTCGAGGCCCATGAAGCCGTCGTCGTAGTGGGACGGGTAGACCATCGCGCTCAGGAACTCCGAGTGCTTGGCGAGCTCCACCGGATCCTGGCCGAGGTTCTGGATATCGACGTCCTTACCGAAGGCGATCACGCCGAACACGTCGAGCGAGAGCGGCACCCGCTCGGCGCGCGTGATCGCGTGGACGCGCTCGACGAACCGGGTGATGACCTCGACCTTGGCGTTCGGGTTCTTCCGGGTGTCGAGCCCGAAGTCGATGTTCTTCATGCCGACGACCGGGAAGCGCACGTAGTCGAGCTGGATCTCGTCGGCGCCGGCGGCGATCGCCTCGCGGACGAGGTCGATCGCGTAGGCCTGCGCGCGCTCGTTCTTCGGATCGAGCCAGCCGTTGCGGTAGACGTGGCCGGACACGCCGCGGATCGCCATGCCGGGGTGGGCCTTGGCCATGAGCTGGTCGTTGAAGCACGAGACGCGCGCGATGACGCGCACGCCGCGCTCGTGCGCGAAGCGGACCGCGCGCGCGTAGGAGCGCATCGGCGGCTTGTGGGTGGCGCCGGCCTCGACCGCGAGCGGGACCTTGGACGGGTAGGTCAGCGGGCCGTCGTAGTCTTTGACGTCGAGGACGATCGCGTTCATCCCGTGCGCGGTGATGCGATCGAGCAGCGCCGGGTAGCCCTTGCCGCCGGCGGTGGAGCCGCGGACGTAGACGCCTTTGAGGACGCCGTCCTTGGGCAGGCCGATGCGCTCGGCGGCGCCGCTCTTCGGCGCGGACGCGAGGACGTGCGGGATCCGGACCTCGAGGCCGGCCGCGGGCCCGCGCTTCGACTGGGGCAGGTTCTCGTTCACGACGGCCTTGGCCAGCTCGAGCGCGTCGTACACGCTCGTGAGCTCGAGGTACGCGTCGGCGATCGACTGCCAGGTCTCGCCCGGGCGCACCGTGTGGACGATCGCGGTGCCGCCCTTCGCGAGCGCGCCGCCGGGAGGGAGCCGGCCCGCGGTCCAGCGGAGGCTCGGGGCAGGAGGCGCCGCCGGCGCGGCGACCGGGGTGGCGACCGGCGCGGGGGGGGTGGGGGCGGCCGCGGTCGCGGACGTCCGGCGCAAGAGCGGAGCGCGCTGGCCACGTCCGCGCGCGCTCGCGGCGCCGGAGTACGTCATCGCCGAGAGCAGCGCGCACGCGAGAAGCGCGGCAGGGGCGGCCCGCCTCGTTCGGATCGTCATGGAACAAGTGGACGATGGTCGCCGGAGCGGGCGCAACTTCTCGGCTCGATCGACGCCGTCGATCGCACCTCGGCGGGACCTCAGCTGTCCGGGGCGCCGCTCGCGATCCACGCCGCGATCGCGTCGCGCGCCTCGGCGCTCAGCGGAGCGCCGCCTTTTGGCATCCGCTCGCCGCAAGCGCCGCGGCTGCAAGCGACGCCGCAGAAGTCGCCGTCGACCTTCCGCAGGAGCCAGCTCCGGTCGGGCTCACCGGGTGTGACGAACGGCATCGGCGCGCGCGCCGCCGTCTCGAGGAGCGCTGCGCGGATCGACGAGGCATCGGAGCCGCTCCCGCCGAGCTGGATCCCGTTCCGCCCCGGCGCGCCGTGGCAGGACCCGAGCGCGCAGCTCGTCTGGAAGACCGGGAGCACGTCTCGGGCGAGCGAGACGTCGCGCGGGGCCGGCGTCGCGGCCGCGCGGCTCGCGCACGCCTGACTCTCCGCCGCCGCCACCTCGTCGGACCCGGACGAGCACCCGACGCTCGCCGCAGCGACGAGCCCCACGGCGAGCGCCGCGGAGCATGACCTCAGGATCGACATGTCTTCCTCCTCGCGCAGAGCCGCGCGCAACGTTCGTTCGCTGGGCGAGCCGAGACCCGAGGTCGAGCGGTCCCGCCGTGAAGGGATGCGAAGCCTCACGGCGGGACTGCGCGAGCGTCCCAGCCCTCCTTTCGATGGACCGCTTCGTCGAAGCGAGTCCGTCTTCAGCTCGCCGTCGGTGGTGCAGCCGTCGTGCCGTGACGTGAGCCGCGCGCTCCGCGCGTG
>JAHBWA010000261.1 GCA_019637195.1 Labilithrix sp.
GGGAAGCCGCCGTACGCCGCGATCTCGTTCATCTGGTCGTAGGTGAGGATCTCGAAGACCGTCGGGAAGAAGTCGAGGCCCTCGGCGGCCGCGATCTTCTCGATCCTCTCCTGCTCCTTGACCAGGTACTGCGGGAGCGCCGTCTTCAGCGCAAACTCGCTCATGCGCCACAGCGTACCGAAAAACGCGCTCGCGCGCGGCTTCTCGTAGCTCCAGCGAGTCGATCTCGCGGGCGCGAGCCGCCGACCCACCCGGCCCGCGCGGGCTCCGCTCGCGCTTGGATTGTCGCCGTTACGTCGCATTCGCTCCGCACGCGCGCCGCGATGGTCGTGCATCCTCGCGCGCATGTCCGACTCCTTGCTCGACGAAGCCCTTCGCTTCTGCCACGCGGCGCTGCTCGAGATGCGCGACACCCCGGCGAGGCGACACCTCACGGCGCGCCTCGGCGTGCTCGAGCGCGCCGCGTGGGCGATCCCGCTCGTCCCTGCGACGGCCGAGCAGGTCGTCCGTATCGTCAAGCTGGTCCTCGATCTCCGCGACGACGTCGTCCGCGCCCAGGCCGACGACGAGCTCTCGACGCCGCCGCGACCCGTCGCCCCGGGTCCTCAGTCCGCCGCGGGCGCCGCGACCGCCTGAGCGATCGCCGCCGTCGTCGCGTCGAGGTCCGCCCCGGCGATGCGCGCGTTCCACGCCTCGACGATCGCCGGCGCCGGCGGGAAGAGCGTGTAGAAGCCGCTCTCCCCGAGGGGCCGATGGCCCGGATCGACGAAGCGGCGCACGAGGCTCGCGGCCTCCGCGAACGTCACGGTGTTGATCGCCATCTCGACGCTCGGGTTCGTCTCGTCGCCCGCGTCGCGCGTCAGCGCGGCGCGCAGCGCGTTCATCGCCGTCGGCGAGCGCACGGTCAGCTCGTCGATCGCGTGGAGCGCCTCGTGGAGCACCGTCTCGACCAGCGCGCCGCCCTCGAGCCCGTGGACGCGGACGAAGCTGGCGGTCTCGTGGCCGCGCGCGTCGGCCGCGAAGACGCTCGGGTAAGGCGCGTCCACGACCAGCGTGATCACGATCGGGCGGCTCACGCCGGGCAGCGCCATCTCGTGCTCGAGCGTCCGGAGGATCGTGTCGACGTTCGGGAGCAGGCGCGCGGAGAGGTCCTTCGCCGCCCGCGCGATCTCGGCGTCGTGCTCGCGGAACGGCCCCGCGCGGTACGCCGCCTCGCTCGCCTCCATCGCGCGCGCGAGCGCCAGGGCCTTGGCGCGGAACGCGACGAGCTTGCCCCCCAGATCCTTCGTCGCCGGGAGAGCGGCGTAGGCCGCCGCGAGGTCGCTCGCCCGCCTCACCGTCCCGAGCGGGACGTCGAGGTCCTCCCACGCGGTCGGATCGTCCGCCAGCTCCGCGCGCAGATCGCGCATCGCGGCGAGCGCGTCGACGAACGGCGCCGGCGCCTCGCCCTCGAGGACCTTGGCGCGCAGCCAGAAATACTGGTCGGCGACGACGCTCCGGCGAAGGCCGATCGGCGACGTGTCCGGGGTGAGCGGCACCACGTCGGCGACGTCGTCGACCGGCGCGGCCGGCGGTCTCGCCCCGGCGCAGCCGGAGAGCGTCACGGCGGCGGCGAGGGCCAGGGCCAGGGAGAGAGAGGCGAGCGACATCGTTCTTCCACACGTCCCGGCGACCGCCGAGACCTCATGGACACGCGACCGTCAGTTTCCCTTGCCGAGAAACTCTTTGATGCTCCCGACGATCGCGTCCTTGTCGCGGATCTCGCTCGTGACGACGCGCTCGTCGCGCGAGAAGTGCTCGCGCAGGTCCTTGATGAACTGGCCCGACCCGTAAGGGCTCTCGACCTGGCCGTAGGCGAACATGTTCACGCGCGGCAGGAGCTTCTGCTTGAGGATGTCGACGCAGGAGAGCGTGTCGTCCATCGACCAGTTGTCGCCGTCGGAGAAGTGGAACGGGTAGATGTTCCACTCTTCGGCCGGGTAGTGATCGTCGACGAGCTGCGAGCACAGCTTGTAGGCGCTCGAGATCATCGTGCCGCCCGACTCGCGCGTGTGGAAGAAGGTCTCGCGATCGACCTCGCGGGCGACGGCGTCGTGGATGATGTAGCGGCTCTCGAGGCCCTTGTACTGCTTCGACAGCCACGTATCGATCCAGAAGCTCTCGATGCGGACGATCTCCTTCTGCTCGTCGCCCATCGAGCCGGAGACGTCCATCATGTAGATGATGACGGCGTTGGCGACCGGCTCGGCCTCGGTCTTCCAGCTGCGGTAGCGCTTGTCGTCGGGGATCGGGACGATGACCGGCTTGTCCGGCACGTACGAGCCCATCGCGATCTGCCGCTTGAGCGCCTCGCGGTAGGTGCGGCGGAAGTGGCGGAGCGACTCCGGACCGACGCGGCGGACGCCGGTGTAGCGGTCCTTGGCGTTGATGATCTTGCTCTTGCCCTTGTCCTGGATGTCGGGGAGCTCGAGCTCTTCCCCGAGGATCGCCGCGAGCTCGTCGAGCGTGACGTCGACCTCGAGCGAGTGCTCGCCCGCGCCCTGCCCGGCCTGCTTGCCCTCGCCGCCCTCCTCGCCCTGCTCGCCGCCGATCGGATCGCCGGGCTCACCGTCGCCCTGCCCGGCGCCACCTTGCTGCTTGTCGCCGAAGCGGAAGCGCGGGATGTCGATCTGCGGGATCGGGATCGAGACGAGATCCTTGCCCTTCCGGCCGATGAGCTCGCCTTGCGAGATGTACTTCCGGAGGTTCTGGCGGATCTTCCCGCGTACGATCGCGCGGAAGCGAGAGTGATCTTGGTCGATCTTCAGGGACATGCGGCGCCGGTCTTCCGAGCGTACCACCAACCGGCGAACGTCACGCCAGCTTCGATCTCGACCGCGAAATGCCCGTGCGGCGACGCGGCGTGCCTCGGATGGGCAGCGGGTAGCGCGGACGCGCTACGCCGAGTGAGCTGAAGCGGAGACGAGCCCGTCGCGCGGTCCGGAGCATCGTATGCTGCGAGGCCGCCCCTGTCGGCCCGCGTCGCCCCCCGCCGTGAGCACCTCCCCCTCCCCATCTTCGTCCTCCGCTCCGTCGTCCGCGCGGCGCACGAACCGTCCCGCGACCGTGCTCGCGCTCGTGCTCGCCCTCTTCATGGGCGCGATGGAGATGACGGTCGTGTCGACCGCGATGCCCACGGTCGTCGGCGAGCTCGGCGGCGCGCTCCACTACGCCTGGGTCTTCTCCGCGTACATGCTCGCGTCGACGGTGATGGTGCCGATCCACGGCAAGCTCGCCGATCTCTACGGCAGGAAACCCGTGATGCTCGTCTCGATGCTCGTCTTCCTCGCCGGCTCGATGGCGAGCGGACAGGCGCGGACGATGACGGCCCTCATCGCCTTCCGCGCGATCCAGGGCGTCGGCGCCGGGGGCCTGCAGCCGATCGCGCTCACGATCGTCGGCGACATCTTCGAGGTCGAGGAGCGCGCGCGCATGCAGGGCGTCTTCGGCGCGGTCTGGGGGATCGCGGGGCTCGCCGGCCCGCTCCTCGGCGGCGTCATCGTCGCGGCGCTCTCCTGGCGCTGGGTCTTCTACGTCAACGTGCCGTTCGGGATCCTCTCGGCGGTGTTGCTCTGGGTGTCGTTCGTCGAGTCGGTCGAGAAGAAGGCGCACCAGCTCGACGTCCTCGGAGCGGCGCTGCTCTCCCTCGCGGTGGTCACGCTCCTGCTCGGCGTCGAGGGGTTCGCGCCCGCCTTGCTCTTGCCGGCGAGCCTCGCCCTCGGGATCGCGTTCGTGCAGGTCGAGCGCCGGGCGGCGGAGCCGATGCTGCCGCCGCAGCTGTTCCGCACGCGGATCCTGGCGACGTCGAGCGCGCTGTCGACGGCGACGGGCGCGGCGATGATCGGCATCGTGACGTTCCTCCCGCTCTACGCCCAGGGCGTCCTCGGCGCGAGCCCCACCGAGGCCGGCGCGGCGATCGCGCCGATGGCCATCGGGTGGCCGATCGCCAGCGCGATCTCCGGGCGGCTGATCCCGCGCCTCGGGTTCCGCCCCCTCGTCCGCTTCGGCGTGCTCGTCGTCGGCCTCGCGACGGTCGGACTCGCGCTCGCCATCACGCGCGGCGCGACGAGCGCCGAGCTCCGGACCGCCTCGGCGGCGTTCGGCATCGGCATGGGCTTCGCCAACACCGCGCAGGTCATCGCCGTGCAGACGAGCGTGAGCTTCAACCAGCGGGGCGTCGCGACGGCGAGCACCATGTTCTTCCGCAGCATCGGCGGCACGATCGGCGTCGGCGTGATGGGCGTCGTCCTCGCTCGCGCCTTGATGGCGAGCCCGGCCGCGCGGGAGGCCGGCGGCGCCGAGCTGGTCGCGCGCATCCTCGGCCCCGACCGCAAGAGCGTCGCGACGAGCATCCTCGAGGCGATCTCGGGCGACCTGCAGCGCGGCCTCGCGCACGTGACCTGGATCTGCGTCGGGCTCGGCGCGGTCGCGATCGTGACGTCGTGGCTCTTCCCGAACCCCGCGCTCGCGAAGAAGACCGCGGGGTGAGCCTCGCCGGGTACGCTCGGCGCCCGGATCTCCGGGGATCCGACGCCGCTCCGCGGTGGACCAGGAGGGAGCGCGCCGCGCGGCGCGAACTACGCGAAATTCCTGGGCAAGCTGAATGTAGGATGCTGGCACACACCATGCTCCAGCTCGAGCGTAGATGGGACGCTTCGGCCGCTCGCTCCTCACGCTCTCGATGGCGATCGCGGCCGCCGGAGCCGTCGCCGCGTGCGCCGCGCCGGACGAGGACGACGAGGAGAGCGATCTCGGGCTCGGCGAAGCCGCCGTCTCGAGCCTGGATCCGAACGGCTCTCCCCAGGTGGCCATCGCCGAGCCGGAGGCGCTCCGGAGGCTCGAGGCGAGCGGATACGGCTTCGGCCACCACTTCGGCCGCGCCGACGACGCGCGCGCCGACGCGCTGCTCGCGAGCCCCGCTTACGCGTCGATCGTCGAGGGCATCGAGGGGAACCTCGACGACCTCTCGCGGAGCGATCGCAGCCTCGGCGTGGGGATGCGCTTCGCGCACCGCCTGTTCGATCGCGCCTGGCTCCGGTCCGAGCGGAGCCGCTTCGCGCTCGTCGCGGTGACGAACCGCCTCGACCGCGCCGCGACGAGCGGCGCCTGCGGAGAGACCCGCTTCATCTACCGCCTCGAGTACGACGATCCGCGCGAGGGCGCGTCGTCGCGCATGCCGATGACCGTGGCGATCGTCCTGCCGCAGCTGCCGCGCCCCGGCGAGGCCGACTGCGCCGCGAGCGCGCGGCGCTGGATGAACCTCGGCGGGACCGGCTCCGCGCTCGCGATCGCCGCCGCCCGCGGGCCGCTCGCCGGGCTGCCGGCGATGACGTCGGTGGAGACGAACCTCCAGGCCGTGCGCTGGCCCTCGTCGGTCCGCAAGGACATGGGCGGTCAGGCGGAGTACATGCTCAACGTCTGGCGCCGCGCGACGGGCGCGTCGGGCGCGCTCGAGATGGCACCGCTCGACAACACGCCCGACGTCGCCGCGATCTCCGCCGATCCGGCGAAGAAGCGCGCGCTCGCCGAGTGGGTGACGCGCGAGGCGGCCGCGATCGATCGCGGCTCGGCGCGGCTCCCCGACGAGCTGTCGGCGCGCACCGCGTACTCCTACGGGCCGCGCGGCCTCGCGCGCCTCGCGAACCGGCCGTTTTCGCAGCTCCTCGCCGGCGCCGATCTCGAGGGCGTCGCCGGAGGCGCGCTGACGCACGTGAAGAGCCCGCTCGGCCTCGCGCGCAAGCTCGACGAGAGCTCCTGCCAGGGCTGCCACCAGGCGCGCGCCATGGCGGGCTTCCACGTGCTCGGCAACGAGGACGATCTCGGCACGAACCACAAGCTGAACCGCCTGGCCGTCGGGACGTCGCCGCACTTCAACGAGGAGCTCGCGTGGCGCATGCGCCTCGTGCGCGCCGTCGCGGGCGGCGCCGATCCGAGCGCGCTCCCCGAGGCACGCCCGTTCGCCGAGCACGCCAACAACGACGGGCTCGTCGGCGCGAGCTGCGGCCTCGGCGGCGATCCGTCGTTCGCCGGCTGGACCTGCGCCGAGGGCCTCGCCTGCGTCGACATGATCGGCGACGGCGACGTCGGCACGTGCACGACCGCCGGAGGCCCGCGCCCCGGCGACGCGTGCGAGAAGGATCGCCTCGTCTCGTCGGCCGATCCTCACGCCGATCGGGTGCGGAACCTCGACAGCGGCGACGCCGCCTGCGCCCGCGTCACGTCGGGCGCCTACTGCAGCGGCGCGTCGGGCGGCTTCCCCGGCGGCGCGTGCTCGGCGGCGTGCACGAAGATGGGCCTCCTCCGCGACCGCGTCATCTGCGGCGCGGCTCCACCGGCGGGCTTCAACGAGTGCATGGGCGCCGGGCGCCGGAGCTTCGAGGACTGCATGAGCCCGCCGAAGCTCGCGCTCCGCGCGGCTTGCAACGTCGCCGTCCCGTGCCGCGACGACTACGTCTGCGCCTTCATCCCCGGCGCCCCCGAGGGCACCGGCGCCTGCATGCCGCCGTACTTCATCTTCCAGGCGCGCGTCGACGGCCACGACTGACGTCGCCGCGGGCGCGAGACCGACCGGTCGCGCGCCCGCGGTATCTCAGGCCTTCTTCGCGTCGAGCGCCAAGCGCGCGAGCCAGAGGCACGCGAGGACGTTCACCGCGCACCAGATGCGCAGCATGAACGGCCCGAGCGCGTAGAAGGTCTCGCCGGAGATCCCGATCTGGACGAGGAGCGCCGCCGTTCCGAGCGCCATGCCGCCGAGCGCGGGGCGCATGCGCTTGCTCCCGAAGAGGAGCGCCGTGAGCCCGAAGACCGGCAGCGCGCTCGCGAGCGGGAGCCACTTGTGGAGGCTCGGCGCGAAGAGGATCGTCCACTCGCCGATCGGCTTCATCGCGAGCTCGGCGAAGACGCGCATCCCGCCGGCGCGCGCCGGAACGCCGAGGAGCGGCAACATCGGGAGCAGGCCCACGCTCGCCGCGAGCGCGCCGAGGACCTTGCCCTTGCCGCCCTCGACCGCGCCGCCCTTCTTCTTGATCCGCCGCACCACGACCGCCGCGAGCGCGACCAGCGCCAGGAGGCGGACGGCGACGTGCGCCCAGTGCGTGTGCGACGCGGCCTTGCCAGCCTCGAGGATGCCCGCGCCGAAGAGGTTCGTGTCCTCCTTCGGGGTCGCCGTCGCCTGGAGGATGGCCTTCACGCTCTCGGGGTTCGTGATGCCCTGACCGACGAGGAGCGCGGCGGCGCCGGCGACGTGGGGCGAGGCCATGCTCGTGCCGTTGAAGACGCCCCACTGCTCGCACTTGTTCTTGCCGGCCTCGCAGATCGTCTGCTGGGTCACGCCGACGCCCGGCGCGCCGATCGCGACCTGGGGTCCGCGCGAGGAGAACCACGCGATGCTGTCGTTCTTGTCGGTCGCGCTGACCGCGATGACGCCGGGATAGGCCGCCGGCCAGCCGACCGAGCGGCCCGAGTTGCCGGCGGCCGCGACGACGACGACGCCCTTCTTGATGGCGTGGTTGACCGCGTTCTCGACGACCTTGCTCTTCACCGGCGCGCCGAGCGAGAGGTTGATGACCTGCGCGCCGTGGTCCGCCGACCAGCGGATCCCCTCGGCGACGTCGGCCATCGTCCCCCAGCCGCGCGCGGAGAGGACCTTGACGGGCATGAGCTTCGCGCAGTGCGCGAGGCCGGCGACGCCGACGCCGTTGTTGGTCGTCTGGGCGATCGTCCCGGCGACGTGGGTGCCGTGACCTTGATCGTCGGCGGCGATCTCGTTCTTGCCGACGAAGTTGTAGCCGGCCACGCAGGTCGTCCCCGCGAGGTCGGTCCCCTTCATGAAGCCCTCGGCGTCGTAGCAGGCGATGCCGGTGTCGACGATCGAGACCGTGACGCCCTGCCCGCACGCGTACTCCCAGGCGCTCTCGGCGCCCGCGCGCTTCATGTGCCACTGCTCGCCGTACTTGGGATCGTTCGGCGTCCAGAGCATCTTCGCGACGCCGGCCGGCTCCGCCGCCTCGACGCGGGGATCGGCGGAGAGGCGCGCGACGAGCTCGGCCACGCGGTCGGCGGGGACGTCGGCGACGGTGACGTTGCCGTCGTCCTTCACGCCGGGGCTGTTGTCGCGCAGCGTGATGTGGAACTCGCTGGCGAGGTCCTGGATCTCCGCGTCGGAGAGGCTGTCCTTCACGTCGACGACGATCTCGCCCGGGATGACGTCGCCGACGCCCGCGGTGACGCCCTCCGACGTGGGCGCGACGTCGCGGAGGATCGGCGGCCACAGCGTGTCGGCTGCCGCATGTCCGGGCAACGCGAGCACGAGGGCGAGCGACGAGGACGCAACGAGAAGGGCGCGCTTGGTCATGATTTCCTCGAAGGGGATCGTTTGGGGCTCGACCCCAAGACGCGTCGGAGCAGGCGGAAGTTCTCTCCGAAGCTAAGCACGATTGACGAAACCGGGCATGCCACGCCGACTTTGGTAGGCCGATGTGCGCTGCGGGCTACGGCCGCGCTCGGACGGTAGCGTTCACCGCGAAGGTGAACGTCGCGTCGAAGGCGCGTGAAACCG
>JAHBWA010000262.1 GCA_019637195.1 Labilithrix sp.
AACGAGGCCGCGCGCATCGTCGCGGCCAACGGCGCGAGCTCCGCCGACGGGACCGAGCTGAAGATCGGCACCGAGCGGAGGCGGAGGAGCCGCTCGGTCAGCTCATGCCGACGCACGGCGGGCCCCCTGCTTCATGAAGTCCGGCTCGCCGCCCGACCGCGACGACTCGCTCGAGCGCGCGGTGAGCGAGGCCAGCGCCTGCGTCGTCGACGGCGGCGCGCCGCTCGACGCGAGATCGAGGCCGAGCTCCGC
This sequence comes from Labilithrix sp., assembly GCA_019637195.1. Classification (GTDB taxonomy): domain Bacteria; phylum Myxococcota_A; class Polyangia; order Polyangiales; family Polyangiaceae; genus Labilithrix. Next base: position 253 of record JAHBWA010000262.1, read on the forward strand.
GGCGCGGTAGTCGGCGAGCGCGCGCGTCGTGCGACCTCCCTTCGCGTGCATCTCGAAGAGGACACGCTCGTACGTCAGCGTCTCGTCCGCGGGCGTTGGCTCGCCCACGAGCGCGAGGACGCGCGCGCGGTGCGACGGCGCGACGACGTTCTCGAGCAGCTCGAGGCTGTTCGCTCGCGTCTTCGGGTTCGCGCTCCGTAGCCCGCGCTCGATGTCGTCGAAGTCCTCGTGGTGGGTGAGCTCGAGGAGCATGAACAGGCGCTGTCGCGCGTGGCGAGCCTTGTCGCGGACGAGATCGACGAGCAAGTGATGGCCGGCGCGGAGCAGGTCCGGTCCGTCGAGCGACGGCGCGGGCTCGTCGCCCGAACGCGCGAGGCCCACGCCCCAGCGCTGGAGCTCCTCGGCGTGATCGAGGGTGCTCGCGGTAACGCGCGCGAGCAGGTCGCTCTCGAGCAGGAGCTGCGGGTTCGCGCGGCGGAGGCGCACGAGCGCCCGCAGCACCTTGTAGCGCACGGCGCCGTCCAGCTCGGTCCGGAGGGAAGCCATGAGCTTGCGCGCCGCGGCGTCCGGGTCCAGGAGCGCCATCGTCCGCGGGAGGTGCACGCGAACGTCGCGCGCATAGTCGCGTCGCAGCATCGCGTCGTCGATGAAGTCGAGCGCGCCCGGGATGTGCTGGATCGCGGCGCGGGCCGTCGCCCGGAGCTCGTGGCGGTTCAGCAGCCCGACCAGCACGGGGAGGAAGGCGGGGTTGTTCGTGGTCGCCAGCGCCCGGGCGACCTCGAGGCGGACGCGCACGTCCGGCCTGAGGTCGTCGGCGGGTGCGTCCGCCGACTCCGTGGGGCGAAAGGTGCTCGCCTCCCGGTCCAGGAGGACGAGCAGATCGTCGAGGCGCGCGCGCGCCGGAGCGGATACGTCGAGATCGCTCGGGAGATCGCGGATGGCCCGAGCCAGCGCCACGACCGTCTCGAGGCTGCGCGACTCGACGGCGCTTCGGAGGCGTCGGCCCGCGTCGTCGTCGTCGATCCACCCGCGCGTCAGGAGGGACACGAGGGCCGTCGCGGCGACATGCGGGGAGTCGCCCGCCAGGCGGCGCTCGAGGAGCGCGCGGTCCGCGGCGACGGCCGACCGCGCGCGGAGCGCTGCGGCCGCGACGTCGCGATCGGGGTGCTCGTTCAGGCGGTCGGCGATCGCGACGAAGTCGGTCCGCTTCTGCTTGCTGAACAGCTCGATCGCGCGGAGCACGACGGCGCGGCTCGGATGGTAAAGGATGAGCGCCGGGATCAGCCCCTCTCGATTCTGCTCGGCGAGGAGGTCGAGGGCGGCGAGCACCTCGGCGTCGCGGCTGCTGTTCAGCGCCGCGAAGAGCAGCTCGAGCGCGCCGAGATCGAGCTCGGGGAGCTCGGCCGCGCCGCTCATCCCGCCCGACCGGAGCGTGTCGCGGAACACGTCGAGGTAGTGGCGCCGGATGGTCACGACGTTCGCGAGCCACAGGACGAGGAGCGTCATGACGACGGCGCCGACGACCGCGACGCCCGACGCGCCGAGCGCGACCAGCACCAGGATGAGGACGGACGCCACCGCCTGCCCGCCGCGTGTCCCCAGGAGCTCGATGACGGGCTTGACGCGCTCGCGCGTGCCGTCCGGGACCGGGACGAGCAAGAGCTCCACGCTCGTCTTGTGGATGGAGTAACGCAGCGAGGCGTCGAAGCCCTTCAGGACGACGGCCGAGAGGAGGCCTCCGCCCGACGCGACGAGGGCGCCGGCAGCTCCGAGGAGCAGCGAGGGGAAGAGGAAGAGCGCCCTCTGGACGCCGATCGTGCGGAAGACCCAGGGGCCGACGACGATCTGCGCGACGAGCGCCACGGAGTTCGTCACCGCGTAGAAGGTCGACAGGCGCGCGGCGAGATCGCGCGAGTCCGTGTAGGTGGCCGCGAGTCTCGCCTTGAACACGAAGTCGGCCAGCGTGACGGCGATCGTCGCGACGAGGACGATCGCGAACACGCGCCGCGCGAACACCGTCTTCCAGAGCAAGCTCGCGCCGGTCGACATCGGGCGGGCGCTCTCGGTGGCGGTCGCCGCCGGATCGCTCGGGGAGCGCGGCGGCGCGCGCATGACGACCACCGGGACCGCCGCGACGACGAAGAGCGCCGACGACGTCAGCAGGATCGCGCGGGGAGGAATGAACGCGAGCGCCGCGCGCGCGGCGAACGCGCCGAGCACACCGCCGAGCACGGCGCCCGCGCCGATGAACCCGTAGAGGCGCTTCGCCTGCGTCATCGTGTGGACGCGGCTGAGCATCGTCCAGAACTGCGTCGTCACCCACGAGACGAAGAGGGCGGACCAGACGTAGAGCGCGAAGAGGACGCGCGAGTCGCCGCGCTCGCTCGTGAGGAACCAGAACCCGGCCGTGACCCCCGCGCCGCCGAGGAGGGCGACGACGATCGCGCCCCTCCGATCCATCGATCGAATTCGCGAGATCGTGAGCGCGAGCGCGACGACGATCAGGTACACCCACGGCAACCTCGACGCGGGCACGCGCGCGAGGAAGAGCGCGTCTCGAGCGGTCTCGAGGAGCGTGTGACCCGACGTGAGCGCGAGCAGGGCGCCGAAGGCAGCGAGCGTGTTCCGGTGCTCACCCGTGCGGAGATCGACGACGCGGCGGAGCATGCTCAACCCGTGAGGGGGATTGGCAGGTTAGCCCATGACGGTCCCGGCCCCCTCCTCATCCATGACTAGGATGCTCACGGTCACGGTCGCGCTGCGCGCGTTCTCAGACGAGGACGAAGTCGGGCTCGGGCTCTGCCATACGCCAGCCGTCGAACGTGAAGAACCACCGTCGGGTAGACGTAGCGCCGCCTTGCTGCCCGACGCGGCGCTCCGCCGTCGTCGTCGCCGGCCCGGCCGCTGTTGCTCGTGACCTCGCCTCGCCCCTCGTGCCGCGTTCGTGAGATTCGCCCATCGAGGGTCGCTCATTGCAGCCCTTGCGCCACGAACATTGCCTCGAAGATCGTTGAACAATTCGACGTGACGATGCCCCGCGGCCCTGTCGTTCGGCCGGCAGTGTTCGGAGACCGACAGCAGCGCTGCGCCCACGGGCGGGGCGCCATCGGACGACCAGAGCGCGCCGCGCACGCGCAGCCGTCCCGGCGCGGCGCTGCGAAGATCCGATTCGGACGTGATGGCGAGCGCGCGAGCCGTCGCGGTCGCTCGTCGAGGCGGTGGACCGGCGGGCGGCGCATCCCGACCCCGGGGCGGCGCGCGTGGTACCGTCGGCGCGTGGCTCGCCGGGTCCGCGCACGCTCGACCGCAAGAGACGAGCGCGGCCCTCGGCTCACGTTCTTCGGCGGCAAGGGCGGCGTCGGCAAGACGACGTGCGCGGCCGCGGCGGCCGTGCGGGCGGCAGCCGAGGGGGCGCGCGTCCTCGTGGTGTCGACGGATCCGGCGCACTCGCTCGCCGACGCGCTCGGGTGGACGCTCGGCGCGGAGGCCCGGCGCGTCGCCTCCGCGCCGGGCGAGCTCTGGGCGGCGGAGCTCGACGCCGACCGGGCGCTCTCGCGTTGGCTCCGCGAGCGTGAGGAGGCGATCCGCTTGATCGCCGATCGTGGGACGTACCTCGACGACGAGGACATCGATCGCTTCCTCTCGCTGTCGCTCCCCGGCGTCGACGAGCTCGTCGGTCTCGTCGAGCTGATGCGGCTGTCGAGGGGGCGGCCGTTCGACGAGGTCGTCGTCGACACGGCGCCGACGGGACACACGCTGCGGCTCCTCGAGATGCCGGACACGCTGACGCGGCTCGGCGAGGTGCTCGACGACATGCACGCGAAGCATCGCTTCCTGGCGTCGAGCCTCGGCGGCGCGTGGCGCCCGGACTTCGCCGACGAGACCATCGCGGAGATCACGCGGGAGGCCGCGGCGCTCCGCGGTGTCTTGACGGACCGGTCCCGAGCGTCGTTCACGTGGGTCACGCTCCCCGAGGAGCTGTCGGTCCGTGAGGCGGAGGACGGGATTCGCGGGCTCGGCGCGCTCGGCGCTCACGTCGACGTCGTGGTCGTCAATCGCGTCTGGCCGTCGCCGGATCGGCCGTGTCCGCCGTGCTCCGCCCGCGTCGCGGCCGAGCGAGCCTGGCTCGCGCGCGTCGGCGTGGCCTTCGGCGAGCGTCGCCTCCTCGAGGTGCCGGCGCGTCCGCGTGAGCCGCGCGGCGTCGAGGAGCTCGCCGCGCTCGCCCGCGCCGTCCGCCGGCTCGAGCCGCATACGAGCGCGTCGCGGGGCGGCTCGTCGCCCGCGTCGGCGGGGAGCTCGTGGGCCGTGTCGGCGGGGAGCTCGTCGGCCACGTCGGCGAGGAGCTCGTCGGCGGCGTCGGCGGGGAGCTCGTGGGCCGTGTCGGCGGGGAGCTCGGTGCGAGGGGGCGCGATCGCGCCGCCGGTCGTCGCGGAGGCCGCGCCGTCCGCCGCGGTGACGATCGCGGCAGGGGTCCGCGTCGTTTTCGTCGGCGGCAAGGGTGGTGTCGGCAAGACCACGGTGGCGGCCGCGACGGCGATCGAGCTCGCGGAGGCTCGTCCCGAGGCCCACGTCCTCGTTCTGTCGACCGATCCGGCGCACTCGCTGGGGGACGCGCTGGACGTGCTCGTCACCGACGAGGCCCGCGCCGTCGAGGGAGGGCCGCCGAACCTCGAGGCGCGGGAGCTCGACGCCGCGCGCGCGTGGGAGGTGGAGCGCGTACGGTACCGCGCGGCGGTCGATGACCTCTTCGCGTCGATCTTCCGAGGGAGGATGGACGCGACCTTCGACCGCGCGGTGCTCGAGGACTTGCTCGATCTTGCGCCGCCCGGAATCGACGAGCTCCTCGCGCTCGTGACGCTGCTGGACGCCGTCGTCGACGTCGGGCCTGCCTTCGCGGGGGCCGCGCCGGCCGCACGCGCGCGACGAGGCGGTTACGACCTGGTCGTCGTCGACACGGCGCCGACGGGACACACGCTGCGGCTCCTCGCGCTCCCCGCGAGCGCGCTCGAGTGGGTGCACGCGCTCATGAGCGTCATCCTCAAATACCGGAGCGTGATCGGCCTCGGTGAGCTCGCGAGCGATCTGACCATCCTCGCGCGTCGCCTCCGCGCGCTCGTCGCGCTCCTCACGGATCCAGGGCGCTGCGCGTTCGTGATCGCGACGCGTCCGGCGGCGCTGCCGCGCCTCGAGACCGAGCGGCTCGCGCGCGGCCTTGGACACTTGCGGGTTCCGCTCACGGCGATCGTCGCCAACGCGGTGACCACGCCTTCGTGCGCGCGCTGCAGCGAGGTCGCAAAGGCGGAGCGCGCCGAGCTCGACCGCCTCACGCGGCTCGCGGCTCGCGCGTCGAGCGCGGGCCGTCTCATCGTGGCGCCCGCGGTCCATCCGGGGCCGCGCGGGGTCGCCCAGCTTCGGCGTTGGCGCGGGGCCTGGGTGACGCGTGGCGCCCGCGCTACATGAACGGCCGCGGACGCGTTATGCTGTCGGCCGCATGAATCGAAGCAAGCGGAGCTCGGCTTCGCTGGGAGCGCCGCCGGCCAAGGCCCACACGAAGCGAAGCGCCGCCGCGAAGGCGGGGGCGGTAGCGCGGACGAAGGCGCCGGCCGGCCCGCGCGCGACTTATGTCTATTGTATCGTGAAGAGCTCGAGCGCGCCGAAGCTCGGGCGCGCGCCGCGCGGGCTCGAAGGCGCCGGTGTGGCCCGGCTGCTCGACGCCGGCGACGGTTACCGTCTCGTGGTCGCGACCGCGCCGCTCGCGCTCTACGACGCGGCGGCAATCGACGCGAGGCTCCGCGACATCGACTGGGTCGGTGGGCGCGCCGCGGAGCACGAGGCGATCGTCGAGCACGCCGCCGGTCTCGGGACGGTCGTCCCGATGAAGCTCTTCACCCTCTTCTCGACGGACGAGCGCGCCCTCGAGCACGTGCAGAAGATGAAGCGCTCGCTCGCGCGCGTCGTCGAGCGCATCGCCGGCTGCGAGGAGTGGGGCCTCCGCATCCTCTTCGACGAGGTCCGCGCCGCGCGCGCGGCCGCGGAGGAGGCGCGCGCGAGGAAGGTCGTCAGCGGGACGAGCTTTCTCCTACGCAAGAAGGCGCTCGACGCCGAGCGCCGTACGCTGGGCGCCCGCGGCGCGGAGGAGGTCGACGGCCTCTACGAGCGCCTCGCGAAGACGGCGCGGGGCGCGCAGCGGCGGGCAGCTCCGAACCGCGAGCTGACGGGGCGCGTGCTCCTCGACGCCGTCTTCCTCGTCCCGCGCGCGTCTGTGGAGCAGCTGAAGGCGACGGTCGGCGCTTCGGCCGAGCGCCTCGTCGCCGAGGGCTTCGACATCACGCTCACCGGTCCCTGGCCCGCCTACAGCTTCATCGGTGCCCGATGAGCGCGCGGAAGCGAGAGCCGAAGGCTCCGCCGCCGGTGCTCGAGGGCGTGGACGCGTCGCTGCTCGACATCGTCGATCACGTCCTCAACAAGGGCGTCGTCCTGACGGGCGATCTCGTGCTCGGCGTGGCGGACATCGACCTCGTCTACTTGAGGCTGTCGGCGGTCCTCTGCGCGGCGGATCGCATCCTCGGCCCATCCGAGCGATCCTCGACGCGTCGCGCGCGTCACGCGGCCCCTGCCCTGCCCGGCGCGGGGCCAGGGCTCGTGGCGAGCAGGATCGGCGCGCCGCGGCTCGGTGGGCCCGCCGCGGCGGCGCGTCGGCGGAGCAGGCGCGCCACGACTCCGTAGCGCCCCGGCGCGCCCGCCGGGCGATGTGAACGCGACAGAACTACGGATGAGCACGCTCTACCTCTACGCGATCCTCGATCGGCCGCCGCCCCGCGACGCGCGGCTCGGGCGGGGGATCGCGCGGCGGCCCCTCGAGCTCGTGCGCGCGGGCAAGGCGTACGTCGTGGTGGAGCCGGCGACCGCGCGGACCGCGACGCCGGCGGCGATCGTCGCCCAGGATCGTGTCGTCCGGCGCCTCTCCCGCCTCGCGTCCGCTGTCTTGCCGCTCCGCTTCGGCTCCACCGCGGCGGATCCCGCCGCGCTCCGCGAGCTGCTCGCGCCCGTCGCCGGAGCGCTCCCGCCGGCCTTCGAGCGCGTGCGCGGCGCCGTGCAGCTCACGCTCCGCGTCGAGGGGCGGCGTTCGGCACCACCGCCGCCGCCGCGCGCCGGTCCCGGTACGCGGTGGCTCGCGGCGCGCCGCGCGCGCCACGAGGCGCCCGAGATCGCCGTCGTGAGCGAGGCGACGCGTCCGTACGTACGCGAAGCGCGCGTCGAGCGTCACGCCCGCGGTCCCCGCCTCGCGTCGGTCTATCATCTGGTCGCGCGCGAGGACGTGCGCGGCTGGCGGCGCGCGTTCGCGCGAGCGCTCGCGGACCTCCCGCGTGGCGTCACGGTGAGCGCCACCGGACCTTGGCCGCCCTGGGCCTTCGCGGAGCTCGCATGACCGCGTCGAATCGCCGGGTGGCGAAGAAGGAAGGCGCCGCGAAGAAGGCGAGCGCCGTCAAGAAGACGAGCGCGTCGAGGCCCACGCGCGCGTCGAAGCCCGCGCGCGCCGCGAAGCCCGCGCGCGCGTCGAAGCCCGCGCGCGCCGCGAAGCCCGCGCGCGCCGTCAAGCCCGCGCGGGCGCCGAAGCTCGCCAAACGCCCGCCGTCCCCGACGAAGAGCGAGCCGCGGTCGGCGAACGTCGCGGCGCTCCGCGTGAACGAGATCGAGTCGCTGCGGGCCCAGGTCGAGCGCAAGAGCGCCGAGCTCCTGCCGCGCTGGAGCGCCAACCCGGAGGACGTCCAGAAGTCGGTCGCGCAGCTCGTCCTGGCCCTGGTGGAGTTTCTCCGGAAGCTCCTCGAGCGCCAGGCGATCCGTCGCATGGAGGCGGACACCCTCGACGGCGAGGACGTCGAGCGCGTCGGGCTCGCGCTCATGCGTCTCGAGGAGACGGTCCACGACCTCGCTGCGCGCTTCGGCCTCGCTCCCGAAGAGCTGAACCTCGACCTCGGTCCGCTCGGCCGGCTGAGCTGAGCACCGGCCCGAGCCGGGGCGGCTACTTCTCGATCACCTCGACGCGCCAGCTCACGTCTGCGCTGCTGTCCGTCAACGACGTGACCTCGATGATGTAGTCCTCGTCGGTGACGAACGGCACCGCGCCGGCGCTCTCGGGCGTCAGCTCGGTGGTCTTCTCGCCATCGACGTCGACGCGCAGCCGAACGCGTCCCGTAAAGTTGATCGACAGCTGCTTCGTGTCGGGCTTGAGGCGGAACGTGAGGTAGTCCTTCTTGTCGTCCTTCGAGAGGGTGCCGCAGCGCGCGGGCC
>JAHBWA010000263.1 GCA_019637195.1 Labilithrix sp.
GGCGAGCGGCTCCATCAGCGTCGAGGCGACGTCCGACAGGCCGTCGATCCACGCCGCGTGCGCGGCGAGCGCGACGAAGAGCGGCGAGAGGCCGGGATCGCGGCCGGCGGCGACGTCGGCGACGATGGACGAGATGGGGTTCGGATCGGGGAGGGCGATCGGCCGGGCGAGCCCGTACGGCTTGCTGGCGTTCGTGTCGGTGGGGAGGTTGGCGGCCGTGCCGTCCAGGTTCATCAGGCGCACGGAGGCGGCGTCGTTCATCACGCGCGCGACGACGCGGTGGCGGCCCTTCGGCGCGCGGATGGCTCCACCGAAGCGCTGCCACACGCCCCACTGGCGGAGATCGCGATCGACCACCGGCACGTCGTCGACCCACACCGCGACGGCGCCCTGCACCGCCACGAGGACGTCGCGGTCGGTGGGCGCGTCGAAGAAGGTCTCGACGTAGAAGATGCCGTCGTCGGTCTTCTCCTTGCTCGCCGTGAGGCAGCGGTGCCGCTCCGTCTGGAGGACGTGGGGCACGCTCCCGCGGGAGGGCTCTTCGGGCCACGACGGCGGCCAGGGCGCGCGCTCGGCGGCGAAGGCGCGCCGGCGATCGGGGGCGGTGCCCCGGCCGAAGGGGCCGGCGATGCGGAGCTCGCGCGCGCAGCCCATCCGGCTCGTCACGAGGGCGTCGTACTTGTCGCCGGTGACCTCGGCCCGATCGAGCGCCTCGGCCGACGCCCACTCGTGGAGCTCGGCGAGCGCGCGCCAGCCGACGCGGCCGGGCGCGGCGATGACGGACTCGAGCGCGGCGGCGTTGTCCTTCCAGAGGTTCGAGACGCTGCCGCGCAGGCCCACGAGGTGGTGCGTCGCCAGCCACGCTGCGAGCGGCGCCGCGTCGTCTTCGCTCTTCTTCGCGTGGACGAGGGCGGCGACGTACCCGCGCGCCGCGCGCCTCGGATCGCCGTGCGACTCGTCGTAGAGCGCGCCGCCGAGCGCCGCGTACAGGGCGTCGCCGGAGGTCTTCTTCGCGAGCAGGCGGCTTCGCGCCTCGTCGGCGCCCTTCGCCGTCCCGCCGGGGGCGAACATCTCGTCGAGGAGCCACCGGCCGACGACCTCGCCGTCGCTCGAGGAGCGGCCCTGGCTGCGGAGCTTCGCGAGCGCGATGGGGGTCCTCGCCTCCGGGGCGCCGCCGCACGCGCCGAGCGCCGTCGAGAGGGCGAGCGCGGCCAGCGCCGCGCCGAAGAGAGAGCGTCGCTTCACTTGGACACCGTATAGGTCAGCGTCTGCCCGAGGTCGCGGTCGACCTGCTCGCAGAACGCGCGGAAGGCGGCGTACTCGCTCGCCGGAATGCGTGACTTCGTGATCGCGACGGTGGTCTTCACCCGCACCGTGCCGCCGTTCGTCTCGGTCTCGACCTTGAACGATCCGTACGGGCTCGTGCCCTCGGCGGCGTGCGGGGCGCCGAGGATCTTCGCGCCCTGCGGCAGCTTCACCACCGTCTCGTTCTCCTGCGTCGAGAGCGCGAAGATGCGGATGTCGCGGCGGCGGCTCGAGAGCGGCGCGTAGGCGCGGACCATGTGCTCCTTCGCGCCGACGGCGACCGTGCGCGTCTCGCCGTCCTTGCGCGCGTAGCTCGGGGCCTTGGCCTTCGCGTGGATCTCGACCGGTCGCTCGATGTCGTCGAGGTCGCTCGCGACGACGCCCTGCACCTCGAGGCCGGGCAGCTCGCTGGCGAGGTCCTCCTGGACGCGCTGCTTCTGCGACGCCTTCGCGTGGTAGCGCTGGCGCCAGCTCGACGCGCCCGAGCCGGTGACGACGACCTTCCAGTCGATCTGCGCCGAGCCGTCCGCGTTCACCGCGGCCTCGACGCGCTTGCTCGCGACGCTCTCCGAGGCGCTCGGCTCGGGCAGGTGCACGAGCTTCGGCTTGCCCTCGTTGATCTGCAGCGCCAGCGCGCCGCGGTCCATCGCGGGGAGCTCGCCGGAGCCCGTGAACTCGGCGGTGCCGTCGAGGTACCAGTCGAGCGACGGCACGTAGGCGATCGCGTGGTCGAACGGCGCGAGGCTCGCGGGCTCGGTCTCGAAGTCGCCGCGCATGCCGGTGCGCACGATGACGATCGTGGCGTTGATGCCGAGCTCCTTCAGCATCGTGACGATGAGCGTCGCCTTGTCTTTGCAGTCACCGAAGCCGCGGGCGAAGATCTGCGCGCAGCGGTACGGCTTGAAGCCGTGGATGCCGAACTCGAGCGCCACGTAGCGCGTCTTCTGGACGACGAAATCGTAGATCGCGCGGACCTTGGCCTTCTCGTCGGTCGCGCCCTTGGTGATCTCGAGCGCGCGCCTCCGGACCTCGTCGTCGGCGGTGAACTGGTCCTTCACGAGGCCCCAGTACCAGCGGCCCATGTCGTCCCAGCTCTTGTAGGTCGAGACGTGCACGTGGCCGAGGCTCTCGGCGAGCGGCGGCATCGCCGGCTCGGGCTCGAGCGGCGCGACGTTCTCGGCGGTGAAGTGCCAGATCTTCTCGTTGCCCTTCTCTTCGACCTTCTGGGTGAGGCCCGCGACGTTCGGCTTGTTGAAGTAGAACGTGCGCGACTTCGGCGTGATGAGCACGTACTCGCTCCGCGCGATCGGCTCGGTCGACTGCATGTAGACGACCTCGCCGAAGTAGTCGGCGAACGCGTTGCGGTGCGCCACGTCCTCGACGCGGTACTGGAGCTCGACGACGTCGCCCGGATCGAGGCGCGGGAAGTGGACGTAGAACGCGCGCGCGCTCGAGTACATCGCCATCGCGGGGTTGTCGGTGGCGCCCTCGCCGCTCTCGATGGCCTCGTCGATCTGCCCGCCCTTCCGGTAGATGCGCGCGCCGCGGAGCTGGACCGACTCGGTGTCGGCCTGGAAGGCGAAGCCGTACTCGCGCGCCTCGGCGGCGGCCGCGTCGGTGAGCGGCTGGAAGACGACCTGGTGGAAGCGGCTGGCGAGGCCGTTCGGGAAGACCGTCGTGACCTGGAGGTCGACGAGCGTGCGACGCGTGCGGCCGGCGGCCGGCTTGTCGCGGAGCTTGAGGAACTCGGCCGAGGGGCGCGCGTAGGCCTCGTCGGCGCGCGGCCGGGCGGGCTCGGTGTGCGCGACGTACTCGCGGACGTCCTTCTCCTGCGGGCGGAGCTGGAGGACCTGCCGGAGCAGGCGGAGCTGCTCGTCGGTCTGGCCCCCGACCGCGTAGACGTCGGCGAGCGCGCGCAGCGTGGCGACGTCCTCCGGCGCGAGGTCGAGCGCGCGGCGGCTCTGCGCGATCGCCTTCGGTCGATCGCCGAGCGCCACGTAGGCGCGCGCGGCGGTCGCGAGGGAGCGCGCGCTGTCGGGGTTCGTCTCGACGAGCCGCTCGATCCAGCGGTTCGCGAGCGCCGCGTCGCGCCGCGCCAGGGCGAGCTCGATGCGCCCCTCGAGGACCTGCGTGTCGTCGTAGCGCAGCGTCGCGTAGCGCGCCGTCACCTCTTCGCTCTCGGTCGTCCGATCCAGCTCGCGGAGGGCGTTCGCCGTCGCGCGGAGGAGCGCCACGCTGCGCGGCCGCCGCGCGAGCGTGCCGTTCAGCGAGGCGAGCGCGGTCTCGCGGAGGCCGGCCTCGGAGTAGAGCTCGACCTGCGCGAGGTTCGCCGGGACGTTGTCCGGATCGAGCGCGAGGACCTTCTCGTAGTACGGGATGGCGTCGCGCCAGTTGGCGCCGCCGCGGGCGTGACCGGCGCGCGAGAGGAGCGCGGAGATGCGCTCGGACTCGGGGATCGCCTTGCCGGAGCGGCGGATGACGTCCTCGGCCTTGTCGATCCAGATCGCGCGCTGGTTCCGGTTCTCGGCCAGGTCGCCGGCGAGCAGGCAGCGCGGCACGGTGGGGGACTTCTCGGCGGCGCGGCGCGCGAGATCGCGCGCGCGGTTCTCGCTGGCGTCGTCGGAGCTCGTGAGCACGAGCCACCGCGCGTACGCCTCGAGCGACGCGGCGTCGTCGCGCGCGGCGAGCTTCTCGAACGCGGGGACCGGGCCGGCGACGATCGGCGGCGGCGGCTTGTCGCCCTTGCGGAAGCGGACGGCGGACGCCTCCTTGGCGTGCGCCGGATCCGGATCGGCCTCGAGGTTCTTGTCGGGCGCGCCGCTCGGATCGGCGAGGCGGAGCGCGAACATCGGCGCGTCTTCGTCGCCGCAGACCTTCACGGTGAGGCGGTGCCAGCCCTCGCGCATCGTGAGCGTGACGCCGAAGCGGTCGCTGTCGAGGTCGCGGTACTTGGCGTCCTTCGCCACCTCGACGCCGTCGAAGAAGACCTTCGCGGCGCCGCTGGCGCCGAACCATACGGAGAACGGGCGCGGGCCCGATTTCGTGCGAAGGTCGCGGACGAACGTCGTCGCGTACCCGCACACGCTCTCTTGTGGGCGCATCATCGCGCCGAGGTCGACCCAGCCGAACGGGAAGACGTCCGGCGTCATCCGGTTGCCGACCTGCCGCTCCTTGCCGTCGTACGTCCGGGACATGCTGAGCGGGTCGGCGATCTCGTCCTCCGGTCCGAACGCGCGGTCGAGCCCGGACTTGCCCTCGTTGTCGAAGGGGCCGGCGACGATCCACCGGCCGACGAACCCGAGGTCTCGGATCCGCTGCTTCGCGCCGGTGAGGTCGCCCCGCCGGCGGCGCGCGTACGCCTCGAGCAGCCCCGAGTAGACGCGCAGCGGCGCGGCGACGCGGGGATCGCCGGCGATCGCGCGCAGAGACTCCTCGACCTCCTGCGGATCGCCCTGGTCCCAGTCCGCCCAGATCTGGCGGAGCGGGACGTACCCGAGCGGCACTCCACCGCGCGCGACCTCGTCGGAGAGCCGCGCGAGCCGCGGGAGCCGCTGCCCGACGTCCGCCGAGGCGACGCCCGGCGCGACGATCAGCGCCGCGAGGAGCGCCAAGACGAGCGCGCGGAGCCCACGCGCGCGGTCCGCCTCCACCGGGCGAACGAGGGTGGTCTGCGCCGCGGGGGGTCGGCGAGCCCCCTGGTCGTGCAGGTCGGCTTGCTTCGCCCGGGGCGTCCCGGGTATTCCGGAGGCGTCGGACGCGGATCGGCGCATCGGCACGCGGGGGTTTTCCGCCGCGCCGGCCCGCGCGTCAAGTTGCGGGGGACGCGCCCGTCCCGCGCTCGAGATTGGCGGGGCGTTTGCAACGCTCCCGGTCGTGCGATCGCCCGCCATGTGGTGTAAGAACGACCTGGTGACAACGGCCTTGGAGTCCGAGCGCCCAGAACCATCGCGCAGCGCGAAGCGCGGGTCCGTGGTCAAGGGCCTCATCAAGACCATCCGGCCTCACCAATGGGTGAAGAACCTGTTCGTGATGGCGCCGATGTTCTTTCACAAGGACTTGTTCGGCACCGCGGCGAGCGGCGACCCCACGCTGAACCTGACCGTCGCCGGCAAGGCGATCCTCGCGACCGGCGTCTTCTGCCTGCTCGCGGGCGCGGTCTACACGATCAACGATCTCGTCGACGTCGAGGCCGATCGCGTCCACCCGGTGAAGCGACAGCGCCCGATCGCCAGCGGCGCCGTCCCCGAGGGCCTCGCGAAGGGCTTCGCCGCGATGCTGGTCTCGGTCGCCCTCGGCGTCGCGTTCCTCGAGCTGAACTGGGCGTTCGCCGGCGTCGCCGCGCTCTACTTCGTCGAGAACATCGCCTACAGCTTCAAGCTGAAGAAGGTCGCGTTCCTCGACGTCGGCCTCATCGCCTTCGGGTTCGTGCTGCGCGTCGTCGCCGGCGGTCTCGCCACCGACACGAAGGTCAGCTGGTACATGCTCGCCTGCACCGCGCTGCTCGCGCTCTTCCTCGGCTTCGGCAAGCGCCGCCACGAGCTCGAGGGCGAGCACGCCGGCAAGCAGCGCGCCGCGCTCGAGGCCTACTCGAAGGCCTCGCTCACCGCCGCGCTGGCGATCACCGGTGTCGCCACCGCCGCGACGTACCTCGCCTACACGCTCGACAAGGACACGCAGTCCTTCTTCCACAGCGACAAGCTCTGGCTGACCGTGCCGTTCACGGCGTTCGGGATCGTGCGCTTCCTCATGCTCGTGTCCGGTCGCGCCGGCCGCGGGCGCAAGGCCGAGAGCCCGACGCAAGAGATGTTGAGCGACGTGCCGTTCGTCCTGAACCTGGTGCTCTGGGTCGTCGCGATCGTCGCGATCGTCTACCGCCTCCGCCCCGGCTGAGGTCGCGCTCGAGCGCGTCCGGGCCGCGTCCCGGTCGCCGAGAGGGGCGCCCCGGGATCATTCCCAGCCGTCGGACGATTTGTGCGCGTGCAATCGCGCCGAAGCGGCCACTCTGCACCGGGACAGCGGTGACCATGAGCTCGATCCCGCGCGCCGCATCCGCGGTCTCGGCGCCGGCGTGCCGAGCCGCGGGCGACGCCACGTTTCGCGCGCATCGTCGCGCGAACCGCGTGCGCGCCGGACCGGTCTCGGCGCGCACGTCGACCGCGCGCGCGTCGCTACGGTCCACCCGGATCCAGCGCGAGAGATCGCCGCGCGAAAGAGCTACGCGCGTGGCTTCGGCGATGCAGAGCGGCGACGCGAAGGAGGTCACGGAACATGCTCACGCTCAAGTCCATGACGTTGACGAGTCTTGCCGTTGGAGTCGGGCTCGCGCTCGGCGGATGCGCCAGTCCCACCGCCGACTCAGCCGACGAGCCGTTCGATTCGACCGCGGATCCGCTCTCGCACGACGAGATGCAGCCGCCGAAGGAGGAGCTGGAGGATCCGGCGTCGGCCAAGGAGGAGAAGGCCGAGCACCCCAAGGGCGAGAAGGGTGAGAAGGGTGAGAAGGGCGAGAAGGGCGAGAAGCCGAAGAAGGAGAAGGAGGAGAAGCCCGGTGACCTCGCCACCACGTCCGCCGACGCGATGGACGCGGACGCGGAGGCCGCCGACGCCGACGAGGCCGCCGACTACGAGGACTACCAGGCGGAGACGGAGGCCGGAGACGAGCCCTCCGACGCGCAATGGCGCGGCGGCGGCTGGGGCTTCCGCGGAGGCCGCCTCGGCTGGGGAGGCGGCTGGGGAGGTGGCGCTTGGCGCGGCGGCGGCTGGGGGTGGGGCGGCGTGCGCCCAGGCTGGGGCGGCGGCTGGGGCATGCGCCCGGGCTGGGGCGGCGGCTGGGGGTGGGGTGGACGTCCCATCGGCGGCGGTTGGGGCTGGGGCGGCGGCTGGGGCGGCAGCTGCGCCTGGGGCAACTGCTGGTGACGGAACGTCCGGCGGGTGCGCGCGGGCGTCTCGCAGGAGAGCTCGCGCGCGCACGCCGGGGCCTTGGCGCCCGGGCGGCTACGCGACGGACGGCGCGTTCGCGCAGCGATGCGCGGGAGGCCGCTGTCCGCGTAGCTGCTCCTCGCGCCGCTCATTCCCACGCTCGAGGAGGTCTTCATGTTGTCGTTCAATCGAGGTTCGTTCACGGTCGTCTCTCTGACCGCGCTGGTCGCGCTCGGGGGGTGCGCGAGCGCAGTCGACGAAGCGCGGCCGAGCGCGCAGGCGCTCGAACTGGACGACGCGTTCGACTCGTCGTCCGACGAGGCCAAGCCGCCGCGCGAAGATCGCGATCGTGATCGAGACCGTGACCGAGACCGTGACCGAGACCGTGATCGCGATCGAGACCGCGACCGCGACCGCGACCGCGATCGCGACCGCGATCGAGACCGCGACCGCGACCGCGACGAGGTCGTGCCGCCACGCGACGAGCGGCTCCCGCGTGAGCCCGGCCCCGGAGGCGAGGCGATCGGGCCCCGCGGCGGGGGGATCGGCGGTCCTGGGTACGGCCCGGGTGGCGAGGCGATCGGCGGTCCTGGGTACGGCCCGGGTGGCGAGGCGATCGGCGGTCCTGGATACGGCCCGGGTGGCGAGGCGATCGGCGGTCCCGGGTATGCGCCCGGCGTTCCAGGGGATGGCGTCGATCCCGGGTACGCGCCAGATGCCCCGGGGTACGGCGTCGATCCCGGGTATGGTGTCCCGGGGTACGGCGGCGATCCTGGGTACGCGCCAGGGGGCTACATCGGAGGTCCCGGGTACGGACCTGGTGGTCCGGGCTACGTCGTCGGCGGTCCCGGCTTCGCCGAAGGCTGCGACGCCTACGGCAACTGCTTCAGCCGACGCGAGTGGGGCTACGGCATGAGCAACGCGTACCGCTCGTCGACCGGCTCGTCCTGCAACGCCTTCGGTTGCGTCTATTGGTAGTGCGGCTCCGGTGCCGCGTGACCGAGGTCACGCGGCACGCCGGGCGGCCAGGGCGCGGTGAGCCGAGACGCCGCCGCCCCGATTCCGCCGGGATTGGGCCAGGTGTCCCGTCGGTTGCTACGTTAGGCGGGAAGATCGATGGCCGAAGCCCCGCCGCTCACGACCGACCGTCTCCGCGACCGACCCGGCGCCTGGGTCGATCTCGGCCTCACGCTGCCGATTTTCCTCGTCTATCACCTGGCGGTCGTCTTCCTCGGCGTCCAGAACGCGACCGACATGG
>JAHBWA010000264.1 GCA_019637195.1 Labilithrix sp.
CACGTTCGCGCGCGCGTTCTACAAGAGCATGCTCTCGGCGGGGCTCGACGTGCGGCCGCCGGGCGACGCCTCGCCTTCGGGAGGCGCCGCGGGGGCGAAGGGCGCCGATCGCGGCAAGCGCAGCGTCTTCATCAGCGTCCGCGACGACGACAAGCCGGTCGCCTGCATCATCGCCCGGCGCCTCCGCGCGGCGGGCTACGAGATCGTCGCCACCAAGGGCACGGCCGCGGCGCTCCAGCGCGCGCGCATCCCGGCCGCCGCGATCAACAAGGTCGCCGAGGGCTCCCCGCACGTCGTCGACGCGATCCGCGGCGGGACGATCGCGATGGTCGTCAACACGACGCTCGGCGCGCGCGAGGTGAAGGACAGCTACTCCCTTCGCCGGCAGACGCTGCTGATGAACATCCCGTACTTCACGACGATCGCGGCCGCGCTCGCGGCGTGCGACGCGCTCGAGTCGGCGCGGGACGGCGGCGTTCGGGTCCGCTCGCTCCAGGAGTGGGGCCAGTAGGGCTCGTCAGCGGCCCGGCCCGGGCCGACCGCGGCCGTCCATTCGCATCGACTGCGCCGTGCGCTCGTTCGCGTCGAGGTACGCGAGCTCCTGCCCCGCGGCGTCGAGGTCGTCGCGCACGGCGATCCGCAGGCGCTGATGGGTCGACTCGTCGCGGACCGCGGCGACCGCCGCGGCGATGCGCACCCGCGTCTCCGGCTTCGGGCTGTGCCGGAGGACGCGCGCCGCCGCCGCCCGGAGCTCCGCGTCCGCCTCGGGATCCTCGAGGATGGACCAGAGGTCTTCGACGTCCAGGGTGTTGCCGCGGTAGCCGGAGCCGGCGGCGAGCATCTGCCCGGCCATGTCGAGGCGCACGAGCCAGTCGCGCGGCGGCTCGCCGTTGCGGCGGAGGACGTCGACGCGGCCCGTGACGTCGTTCTTCATCGGCCCCATCCCGCGCGCGCGGAGCGCGGCGGCCCGGATCTGCGCGACGATGACCCGCTGATCGTCGGCCGACGGGCCGCCGAACAGGAACCCGGCCCGCTCGACGAGCACCGATCGGTACGGCTCCGGCACCGTGAACGCGAGCCCAGCCGGGTGCTCGTCGACGCGCTGGACGGCGTCGTACGGCAGCGCGAACCAGCCGCGAGGTGTGCGGAGGCGCAGCCCCTCCGCCGTCATCACGACGCTCGGCTCGGCGGGGGAGGCCAGGAGGCCCGCGAGCCCGAGGATCGCGCCGACGAACCCGAACATGCCGACGATGGCGCCGATCCCGACGCCGACCGACGTGGAGATCGCGAGCGTCGCGGCGACGGTGATGAAGCTCGCCAGCGCGGCGAGGATGCGTCCGACGAACGCCGAGCGCCGCGAGCCTTCGCTCAAGGTCCGCCAGGCGACGACGCCGAAGCCGCCGTGTCCGATACCGAGCGCGTGGCGCACCTTCTCGGCGGACGCCTCGTCCGGGACCTCGAGCGTGATCGGGTGCTCGCGCTTCTTGTGCATGAGCGTGAGGAGGAGCCCGCTCGACGTGCGCGCGGTCGTCGCGCCGACGATGTCCTTCGCGTGGATGCGCTGGTTGCGGGCGCCGGCCTTCTCGACGTCGACGTAGCCCGCGCCGAGGGTGAGCTCCGCGATCCGCGGCGCGCGCTGGCGGTAGTCGAAGAGGCCGACGACGTGGAAGAGCCCGAACGCCGAGAGCCCGATCATCGTCGCCGCGAGGCCGCTGATCGGGCCGAAGACGGCGAAGAGGAGCGCCGCGACCGGGAAGACGTACGGCACGAGCCCCCAGACCTTGGGACCTCGAGGATCGGAGAAGCCGACGCGCATTCACCCTCAACATAGGAGACCGGGCGCGCGAGGCAATCGTGGCGCCGCTCGAACGGCTCCGGTACGCTTCGGAGAGGCCGTCGGCGGGGGAGGAGGTGCAGCGGTGAGACCGATGTTCGCTCGGACGATCGACGCGGTGAGCCCCGGCACGGTGCGCTGCGGCTTCGCCTGCGCGCTCGCGCTCGTGAGCGGCTGCCGCGCTCTCAACGCGACCGAGGCGCCCGACGCCGCGGTCGCGGCGGACGCTGGATCCGTCCAGACCGGGCCCGCGCCGGAGCCGCCGTCGCGCCTCGAGCCGCCGGTGGTCCGGTCGACGAGCGATATCACGGTCGACACCGTGGCGGGCTCTGCGGCGCGGGGGGCCGCGGACGGCGAGGGTGCGGCGGCGCAGTTCGACAACCCGGTCGGTGTCCTCGTCGACGCGGCCGGCGGGCTCTTCGTCACCGAGTACGACGGCGGGCGCCTCCGCAAGATCGACGGCAACGGCGCGGCGACGACGCTCTCGACGGGGTTCCGTGAGCCGTTCGCCATGGTCGCGATCGACGACGCCCTCATCGTGCAGACGGACGTCGACAGGAACGGCGTGAAGGGAGCGGACAGCGGGACGCTCTGGAGAGTCGGGAGCGCGGGCGGTGCGCCGGAGCTGCTCCTCGAGGGCCTCGGGCGGCCGCGCGGGCTCGCCCGCCTCGGTGACGGGCGCGTGGTGTTCTCGGACCGCAACCGGCACGCGCTCGCGATCCTGAACCTGGTCGATAGCACCGTGACGCCGCTCGCGGGCTCGGGCACGGCGGGGTTCAGCGGCGGCCGCGGCGCGCAGGCTCAGTTCGACGATCCGTACGGCCTCGCGCTCCTGCCCGACGGCAGCATCATCGTCGCCGATCGTCTGAACCACGTGATCCGCAAGGTGACGCTGGAGGGCGACGTGACGGTCTTCGCAGGCGACGGCAACCCCGGAATGAGGGACGATCCCGACAAGCTGCTCGCGCGCTTCGACGAGCCGGTCGACGTCGCGACGGACGTAGCAGGCAACGTCTTCGTCTCCGACAGTCGCAACAGCCGCATCCGGCGGATCGGCTCGGACGGCTCGGTGGAGACGCTCGCCGGCGACGGTACGCGAGGGTTCGCCGACGGCGCCGGCGCGACCGCGAAGTTCTACGGCCAGGAGCAGCTCGATGTGTCGCCGGACGGCAGGACGATCTACGTGAGCGACGGCAACGGCGGCGACGGCGAGGCGTACCATCGCATCCGGCGCATCCGCGTGCCCTGACGCGCGGGGCGAATGTGGAGGCGATCTCGGGCGTTCGAGGTACACTGCCAGCGTCGCTGGTCACCCGATGCCGAGCCCGAAGTATCCGCTCAAGCCGCTCCTCGAGCATCGGGAGCGGAAGGTCGACGACGCCACGGCCGAGCTCGGCCACGCGGTGCGTTCGCGGGAGTCCGCGGACGCCGCCCGCGCCCGCGCCGAGCTCGAGCGCCGCGCCGCCGAGGAGCGAGCTCTGCGGGTGCGCGCCGCGGAGGCCGACCGCCTCGCGCGCGGCGAGCTGAGCGTCGCCGACCTCGCGCGCGGCCAGGCGTGGGAGCTCGCGGCGAGCGCCGAGCTCACCCAGCTCACGCGCACCGTCGAGCGGGCCGAGCAGAGCGTCGAGCAGGCGCGCGCCGCCGAGGCGGGAGCGCGCGGGGAGCTGGCGCAGAAGATGGCCGATCGCGACGTGGTCACGAAGGACGAGGCGCGGTTCTTGGACCGTCGGAGGAAGCGCGCCCTCTCCGCCGAGGAAGAGGCAGCCGAAGAGGCGGCGCAGGCGCGAGGTCGCTCGTGACGCGGCGGCCCCCGGCGCGCACGAGGACGCTGAGGTGCGCCGCGCTCGCGTGTCTCCTCGCCGCTTCGGCGTGCCGCAGCGGCTCCAACGTGGCGCCTCCGATCGCGTCGCCGCCCGCGTCGGCCGAGACGAAGACGACGCCGCCGAGCGGGGCGATGGCGCTCCCGGTCGTGAAGGTACTGCTCGACGATCCTCGGCTCGCCGCGGCGCGCGCCTCCGAGCGGAGCAAGGACTGGGCGGCGGCGGCGAAGGCCGTGCGCGACGCCCGGCCGGCGGACCTCCCGGCGGCGGACGCGTGCGCGTGGGATTTCCTCGAGGGACGCCTGCTCGTCGCGGCGAACGCGTCCGCCGAGGCCATCGCGCCGTTCGAGCGCGCCGAGGCGGCGGTCTGTCCGCTCGCGGGGCACGCGAAGCTCCGCTCGGCGCAGGCGATCGCGCGGGCGGGCCGCGCGGACGAGGCGATCGCGCGGGCACGCACGGTGCCGTCGGATCACGCGTCGCTCCAGGACGACGTGAAGATGGTCCTCGCCGAGTCCCATGCGGCGAAGGGGGATCGCGCCGCCGCGCTCCCGCATTGGCGGGCGTGGCTCAAGGCGAACCCGTACGGCGCGCGCTGGGTCGACACGTCGGTGCGCATCGCCAACGCGCTGCTCGACGGCGTCGACGGCCCGGCGGAGGCTCGCGCGAAGGAGGCGTACGACGCGGCCACCCGCGTCGTCGTCGAGGCGCCGCGCATCGCGGACTCGTCGGGCGCGAGTCAGGCGCGCCTCCGCGCGGTGGCGCTCTTGCGCGCCAAGGACCGGACGGTCACCGAGGCGCTCACGCCCGCCGAGCGCGCGCGCCAGGCGCAGGGGTGGCTCGACGCGAGCGACCCGTCGCGCGCGTTCGATCTCGCGAGCGCGGTGCTCAAGGGGGCGGCCGGCGCCGCGTCATGCAAGGCGGCGCTCACGCGCGCGTACGCGGCCGCGAAGAAGTCGCCGAAGGTCGACACCTGGGCGGACGCGGTCTCCGCTTGCGAGAAGGACGCCGAGCTCGTCACGGCGCTCTTCGCCGGCGCGAAGGCGCGGACGGGCAAGGACCCGAAGCTGGCCATCGAGTGGTTCGGCAAGGTCGAGGCGCTCTTCCCCGACCACCGCCTCGCGGACGACGCCCGCTTTCGCGCCGCGCTCCTCGTCGCGCAAGGGACCGACGAGGATCGCGAGGACCGCTCCGAGCAGATGCTCCGGACGCTTCCCGACGCGTACCCGTCGGGCGACATGGGGACGGAGGCTCTCTTTCGCGTCGTGCTCGCGAAGCTCCAGAAGGGGCGGACCGAGGACTGGGAGGCCGCGAAGCCCGTCCTCGACCGCATCGTCGAGCTCACGCCCGAGGATCGCCACTGGGCGACGGCCGGCCGCGCCGAGTACTTCCGCGCGCGCGCCGCGGCGGCGACGGGCGACGGCGAGGGCGCCGTCCGGCGGTGGGACCACGTCGTCGAGGAGCACCCGCTCTCGTTTTACATGCTGCTCTCGTACGCGCGCCTCGCCGAGCTCGATCCGGCGCGCGCGAAGCGCGTCCTCGACGGCGCGATCGCACGGGATCGGGAGCCGACCTCGCCGGAGCTGCGCGCGTTCCCCTCGAAGAAGCTGCCGATCGTCGAGAAGCCCGCGTTCACGCGCGCGGTGAGGCTGCTCGAGGTCGGCGACGTCGACGCCGCCCGCCGCGAGCTCGCGTCGGCGGGAGCGGTCGCCGACGACGCCGACGCCGAGGTCATCTGGACGGTCGGCTCGCTCTACAACCAGGCCGGAGCGTTCGAGCTCGGCCACGCGTTCTCGCGCCGGCGGGTGACCGATCACCTCGAGCACTACCCGGAGGGGAAGTGGCGGCTGCCGTGGGAGACCGCGTATCCGCGGGCCTACGCGCCGCTCGTCGCCTCGACGTGCGCGAAGTACGCGCTCCCGCAGCCGATCACCTGGGGCGTGATGCGCGAGGAGTCGAGCTTCATCGCCGACGTGAAGAGCCACGCGAACGCGTACGGCCTCATGCAGCTCATCATCCCGACCGCGAAGGGCGTCGCCGTCGGCACCGGCTACGGCAGCGACGAGGACTCGCTACGGCGCCCCGAGGTGTCGATCGAATTCGGTACGAAGCTGCTCGCTGCGCTGCGGAAGAAGCACGGGCACGACGCGCTGGCGATCGGCGCATACAACGGCGGCTCCGGCGCCGTGAACCGGTGGTACACCGGCCGAGCGTCCGACGAGCTCGATCTCTTCGTCGAGAACGTGCCCTGGGAGGAGACGCGAAACTACATCAAGCGCGTCCTCTCGAGCGTCGCCGCCTACGGCTACCTCTACGATCGCAAGGCGTTCGACGAGGCCCTCGGCATCCCGCTTCGGTTCGGGCGGTGACGCCGGCCGAGGCGTCGTCGGCGAGGTCGAGCGACGAGCTCGTGGTCGTCCCGGCGGAGCGGCACGTCGAGCGTCTCGCGCGGGAGGGGCGGCGCGGCGAGACCCGCGCGTCGCTCCGCGCTCGCCTCGCGGCCGCGCTCTTGCCGGGCACGCGCTTCGCCGACGCCCGCGAGGCGCGCCTCACGCTCGCGGTCGCGCTCGAAGAGGCCGTCTCGAGCCAGCCGCCCTCGCGCAAGGAGGCGGCGGCGCGAGCGAGCGGGCAGCTCGGTCTGTTCGGCGCGGCCGCAGGCGGCGGGACCGACGATCCGCTGCTCGCCACGCTGCGCGGTCGAGGCGGCGCCTCCTGGGTCCGCGCGGTCGCCGCGATCGACCAGGCGATCGGCGTGCTCCGCGCGCGCGGCGCGACGGAGCTCCACCTCGAGCGGGTGCGCGGCAGCGGAGTGGCGGCGGCCCGCGCGCGGACGCTCGCGGCGGCGATGCGCGCGCTCGACGACGCGCTCGCCCGCGCGGGCGCGCGTGACGGGCGTCTCCTGGGCGCGGCGCTCGCTCCGGCGATCCGCGAGGCGAACGCCGAGGCGATCGAAGAGATCCTCGGCGCTCGCCGGATCCGCGCGCGCTGGGTGCTCGCCTGGGATCCGCACGATCTCGCGTGGTGGCGCGCGCTCGACGAGAAGCTCGCGCGCCTCCCCGCCAGGCCCTCGCCGCACGGAGACTCTGGCGCGCGGCGTGGGCCCGGCTTCGCGCGCGTCGTGCTCCCCGCGTTCGACAAGCGTCTCGAGGGGGCGCGCGAGCGCGATCCGCTCGAGGTGATCTCCGACCTCGTCGCCGGGCACCTCGACGCCGCGCCGGAGACCGAGATCGTCGCCCCGGTGCTCGGCGATCTGGGCGCCACCGCGCCGCGCCTAGAGGACGCCGCGCCTCGCGTCCGGCTCCTCCGCGCGGGCGACGCGCGCAGCGAGGCTCGCGCGGTCGCGGGGCTCGTGCGGCGCGCGCTCGACGACGGCGCGCGCGTCGAGCGCGTGGTCATCGCCTACCCGCAGCGCGACGAGCGGACGCTCGTTCCGCTGCGCCGCGCGCTCACCGAGGCGTCGATCGTCCATCATGACGCGCTCGGGCCGCCTCCGTCGAGCGCGCCGGTCGTCGCCGCGGCCCTCCACGCGCTCGGCGCGGCCGAATCGCTCGACCGCGTCGCCGTCGCGCGCCTCCTCCGCTCGGGCTACGTCGACGCGCCGCGGGTGCTCGGCGAGATCGCCGGCGAGGTGCTCGAGTTTCGCGCGGCGGAGCGGGTCCTCGGCCGCGTGGCGCGCGCGCTCGAGACGCGCGCGACGGCGGCCGGCGAAGACGCGCTCGAGCGCCTCGTGCTCACGGGCGCGGCGCACCCCGACGACGAGCCGGCGGCGCGGCGTGTCGCGGACGTCCTCTCCCGAGCGCGGTCGGCGCGGACGCGGGCCGAGCGTGTCCGCGCGGCGCGGGGGCTGTTCCACGATCTCGGCTTCGCGTCGCGCGCTGGTCGGGGGGCGCTCGCGACGTTCGCGCGTGACGAGGCGCCGGCCGGCGTCGATCGGCTCGAGCGCCTGGCGATCGCGCGGGACGTCCGCGCCTGGGAGGTGGTGGAGGCGGCGCTCGACGCTTACGAGGCGACGGCGCTCCGCGATCCTTCTGCCGGCGTCCGCCCGCTCGACGCGGAGGTCTTCCGCATCGAGCTCACGGAGCTCCTCGACGCCGCCGCTCAGCTCCCCGGCTCGGGGCGCGCGGGCGCGGTCCGGATAGGACGCCTCGCCGATCTGCCGGGCGACGAGCTCGATCTGCTCGTGGTCCTCGACGCGAACGATGGCGTGCTCCCGCGTGACGTTCGGCCGGTCTCGCTGGTGTCGGACGCGCTCGAGGGCGCGATCGCGCGTGTGGCCCGGGACGCGTTCGCCCCGCTCTCGGCGACCGAGCTCGCCGCGCGGGATCTGGCGGCGCTC
>JAHBWA010000265.1 GCA_019637195.1 Labilithrix sp.
CCGCGAGGTAGACGTCGCCCATCCCTCCGCGCGCGAGGAGCTTCAGGAGGAGCAGGCGCCCGAACACGCGCGGCAGCGGGATGCTGACGATCGCCGATGCCAACCCCTCGGGCTTCGCCGCATCCTTCTCTCGTCGCGAAGGCTCGCTCATGAGGTTTGCATATGAAGTCGGCGCCGGTCGGGCCAACTTTCACACCACGCGTACGCGCGGAGAGGTACGGTCGGCGGATGCTCGCGCGCGTCCCCCTCGCCATCCTCGCGTCGACCCTCGTGGCCTGCGGCCCCTCCGAGCCTCCCAAGGCGCCCGCTTCGGACGGCCCGAGCGTCGCCGAACCGAAGGCGTGCACGCAGGAGGCGAAGCTCTGCCCGGACGGCTCCGCCGTCTCGCGCACGGGTCCGAGCTGCGAGTTCGCGCCGTGCCCCGAGGTGGGCGGGGGCGCTCCGCCCGAGGGCGGCGTCATGTGCGCGGCCGACGTGAAGGAGTGCCCCGACGGCTCGACGGTGTCGCGCGCCGGTCCGAGCTGCGCGTTCGCGCCTTGCCCCGGCGCGGACACGCCGAAGTAGCGCGCTCCGCGTCACTGCGGGGCGCAGGTGCCGGGCGCGTTCTTCGCGATCACCTGGAGCTTGGCCCGCGACTCCGCGCCGACCTTCTCCTTGGAGAACCGGCGATCGCACGCCTCGTACGCGAGCTTCGCGTTCACGCAGTCGTGCATGGTCATGTAAGCCTCGCCCATCCCGTAGAGCGTGCGGTCGAGCACGTTCGATCGCGGGAAGAGCTTGAGCAATCGGTTGAAGTTCCCGAGCGCCGAGCTGGGTCGGCCGTCGGCGAGGTCGGCGTCGCCCGCGTAGAAGAGCGCCTCGTCGGCCTTGTCGTCGGTCGGGTAGCGGTTCACGTACTCGGGCGCGAGCGCGCGGACGGTCCCCCAGTCCCGCTTGGCGTGGGCGTCCTCGAGCTGCTTGAAGTGGCTCGCCTTGTCTTGCGGCACGGCCACCGGCGGCGGGGCCGGGACGGGGGTCGCCTGTTGGGCGCGCTTGAGGTCGTCGATCCGCGCGTAGATCTCGGTCCGTGACGCCGCGACGTCGCGGCGGAGCTCCTCGACGCCGTGGTTCGCCTCGTCGACGCGCCCGGCGAGGTCGTTCAGGCGCTGCTTGGTCGACATCGTCTCCGTCGACGAGTCGGCGTTCGCGCGGAGGGCGTTGTCGAGCCGCTGCCGCGTCGCCTCGAGGTCGCCGCGGAGGGTCGTGACCTCCGCGCGCGCAGCGGCCGCCTCGCGCTCGGCCTGCTCGGCGCGCGCGGCCACCGCCTCGTGGTCCTTCTGCGTCACGAGGCAGCCGGCGCTCGAAAGGCAGAGCAGCACGACGACGAGGTTGAACCGTGCGCCTAGCATGGGTCGGTTAAACCCAAAGGTGCGCGAAAGGTCCACAATCCGGCGGGCGCGGCGGGGAGCAACCTCCACTGTCACGCCGCGCACCGGTGCGAAACGCGTCGCCTTTCGCGCGCTGACGGAGTTCACGCGCGTTTCACGCGGGGTGGCCTTGCCATTCGGCCTCCGCTCATTTACGGAGAGGAGCTGCGCCCTTCCGGGCGCGACGAACCAGAGCCGACACCGCCCAGCCACGCTGGGCGGCCCACGCCGAGGTCTTCGAGGGTCCGGCGAACGCCGAGCCGCACTGAATGGCGACCGCGACAGCAGACGTCGATCTCGAGCTCATCTCCGGGCCCCCGTACCGAACGATCCTGCGGCTCGCGGCGCCCACGGTCGTGGCGATGCTCTCGCAGAGCATCGTCAACGAGATCGACGTCTTCTTCTTCTCGAAGCTCCCTCATCCGGAGGACACGAACGCGCAGGCCGCGCTCCTGCCGTCGCTCCTGCTCGTCTGGCTGTTCGGCGGCTCGCTCTCGGCGATCAGCGTCGGCACCCAAGCGCTGACCGCGCGGCGTTACGCGGAGCGGAAATACGACGCCGCCGGCGCGGTCCTCGCGAACTCGGCGTTCTTCTGCCTGATCGCGGGCGTCCTCTTCGCGATCCTCGGCGCGCTCACCATCCACGATCTCCTCGGGATCATCCTCAAGGTCCCGGAGGCCCACGCGATCGCGTTCGACTACTCGAAGTGGCGCCTCCTCGGCATCGTGTCGATGGCCGGGACGATGGCGCTCAAGGCGTTCTTCGACGGCATCGGCAAGACGTGGGTGCACCTCGTCTCGGCCGTCGTGATGAACGTCTTCAACATCCTCTTCTGCTGGATGTTCATCTTCGGCAACCTCGGCGCGCCGCGGATGGGCGCCCCGGGCGCGGGCTTCGCGGCGTTCGTCGCCACGTGGATCGGCCTCGGCATCATGCTCTTTTACGCGGCGCGGGAGCGCTCGCGCTTCTCGTTCTTGCGCTGGTCGAACCTCTCCAAGTCGCTGACGTGGGACATCCTGAAGCTGTCGATCCCCGCCGCGCTCGCGACGGTCGTGATGATGGTCGGCTTCGGCATGTTCGCGCGGGTCGCCGGCAAGCTCGACGCGGCCGAGGCGATGGCGTCGCCCACCGGCGTGCGCGAAGCCGTGAACGGCGCCGCGACCACCGACATCGTCGCGATCCTCAAGCTCACGTTCACCGCCTGCATCGCCTTCGGTACGGCCACGGCGACCCTCGTGGCGCAGGCGCTCGCCGCGAAGCGCCCGGAGGACGCCAATCGCTTCGGGTGGGCGAGCGTGCGGCTCGGGCTCGTGATCTTCGGCGTGATCGGCCTCCTGGAAGGCGTCATCTTCACGCCGCAGATCGTGCACTTCATCTCGCACTCGGACGCCGTGCGCGCGGCTGCGATGACGCCGATGCGTATGATGGGTGTGGTGACGCCGATCATCGCCGTCGCGATGATCCTGAGCGAGGCGCTCTTCGGCGCCGGTAACACCAAGTTCGTCGCCGCCGCGCAGTTCTGCCTCGTCTTCCTGGTGCTCGTCCCGCTGGCGTGGGTGCTCGGCATTCGCTCGGGCGGCGGCTTGAACGGGATGTGGACGGCGGCGGTCTGCTACTCGATCGGCGCGGCGATCGTGATGACGCTGAAGTTCCGCGGCGGCGGCTGGAAGAAGATCGTCCTCTGATCGAGCGGCACGCGCGGGCTCCGGGCCTCACGGCTCGTCGGCGCGCCGCGTCTGGGTCACGCCCGGCGCCGTTGCGCCGTCGACCTCGGCCGTTGCACCTCGCGTCGTTGCACCTCGCGTCGCCGACCTCGCGCCGCCACGTCGACCTCGCGCTGTTGCACGTCGACCGCGCACGTCGACCTCGCGCTGTCGCACGGCGACCGCGCACGTCGACGCTCGCGCTGTTGCACGTCGCGCCGCCACGTCGACCGCGCACGTCACCACGCCGCGACGACGCCTGGCGCGCGAGGCACCAGCCGCTCCACGAGCATCGAGCCCGAAATCGAAAGCTCACTCGAGGGCGCGTGCACCCCGCAAGCACGCGCGCTGTGTCAGGCGGACAAAGCGCTCAGAGGTAGTTGTTGATCGAGTCGCCGTTCCCCTTGAGGACGAGCGCGGTGACGAGAAGCGTGACCACCACGAAACCAATAATGCCGACGAACATCATGCGCGTTTCTTCCGGTTGATCCCTGCGGGACAGGTGCGCGCCTGGCCGGGGGGGTGCCCCTACCAACCGAGACCTGCGTTCGAGCCGTGCGTGCGCCTTCCCCAGCGCGGCGTCTCGAGACGAGACGACCGTGCTTCCGCGCACGCGATCAGCGCGTCGCGTTGTAAATCGCGACCGCCCTCCGCACCAGAAGAATCGATGGATGAGTTAGAAATTGCCTTTCGCGGAGTGAAGGCTCAGCAATATCGTCCGCTTCTACCAATGGTCCGACCGGCCGGTTTTCCCGGCCAAAGTGACCATTCGTGACGCAATGCGTCTCGAAAGCCGCGTCCGGCCGCAGCCTATTGCCGCACCTCGGCAGGCGTCGACCGCGCCCGCCGCTTGACCTCGTCGTGCAGGTCGAACGCGAGCGCGCACGCGTCGAGACCGCTCGCGTAGGTCGGACGGCGCGCGGCCGTGATCCAGCTCGGATCGACGACGCGCCGGACGTGGAAGAGCGCGCGCGAGGTGGCGAGCTCGACGAGCGCTACGCGCACCGGATGCGCTCGCTCACCGTCGAGCTCGGTCGGCCCCGCTCCATCGCCCGGGTCATCGAGCGCCACGAGCACGAGCTCGGCGCGCATCGCCTCCTTGGCGCGCGCGAGCGGGGCGCGCGCGAGCTCGCCGCGAAGGCGCGCGATCTCCTCGGACGAGGCCGCGCTCCTCACCTTGTCCGACCACGGCGGCAACAGGAACGGCAAGCCGACGAGGATCTCGTCGACCCGGCGGGCGTTCCGGGTACGCCCCTCGAGGTTCGCCCCGCCCGCGTACGCGACGCGCACCTTGTCGAGGAGGGCCTTCTCGCTCCGCGACGCCGGCGGCTCGAGGAGGCAGAGCAGCAGCGCGTCCTTCGTCGACGCCCCCGCGACTCCGGCGAAAGCCGCGGGCTCCGACAGCGCCGCGCTCGGACCGCGGACGTAAACCAGCGGGCGCTCGAGCGCCGCGGCGAAGGCGCCCGGCCTCAGCAGCTCGTCCGCGACGAGGTCCGGCCGGCCGGCGGCGACGCTGGCGATCGCCGCCTGAATGCGCGGCAGCGCCTCGCGATCCGCCTCGGAGAGCGACTCCGCCTCGGCGCGCGCCGCTTCGAGCAGCGCCGCGCGCGCCGCCTCGAGCGCCCGCGCGCGCTCGCGGCGGCCGACCACGATGTTGTAAATCCCGACCGCGACCGTGAGGACGATCACCACGCGGAGGAGCGAGACGACGCGACGCGCGCGGCGGCTCGAGCGCGGACGCGGGCGGGGCGCGCCGCGCTGACCGCGCACGCTGGCCTCGACGCGCGCGGCCAGCGCCGGATCCATCCTGGGCGTCGTGAGGAAGCTCGGCATGCCCGTCAGCCGCGCCGCCCTGGCTCCGCGCGCCGCGTGTTGCGGTCGATGAGCGAGAGCAGCTGCTCGCGCGTGACGCCGAGCCGCGCCGCGGCGTGGCTCGCGAGCGACGTCTGGGCAACGCCCGGGACGAACTGGTACGTCGGGCGATCGCCGGGACCGAGCTCGACCTGCAAGAAGCGGAGCCCGTCGATCGCTCGCTCGCGCTCGAGCCGGGCGGCGAACGCGAGGAAGTGCGTCGTGATGAACGCCTGCGGTCCGAGCTTCGCCAGCATCGCGACGACGAGCTCGAAGATCTCCTCCCCCTCCGACGGGTTCGTCCCGGAGCAGAGCTCGTCGAGGATGACCATCGCGCCGGGCGGCAAGCGCTCGAACAGCTCGCGGATGCGGACGAGCTCCGTCCCGAGGCGCCCCTCGGTCTGGTCGGCCTTCGTCTCCTCGATGAGCGACACCACGAGGCCCGTCGAGAGCGCCAGCGTGCCGGAGCGCGCCGGCACGAACAGCCCGGACTGCGCGAGCAGCTGGGTGAGCCCGAGCGACTGAAGCAGGCGCGTCTTTCCGCCCGAGTTGGGGCCGGTAACGAGCACGGTGGCGTCGTGACGATCGATGTCGACGTCGCACGGCACGGGCTTCACGCCGTGGGCGAGCAGGAGCGGGTTGAACAGCCCGCGGAGCCTCCGCGGCTCGTCGGCGTCGCCGAGCTCGGGGAGGCAAACCGCGAGCCCGGCGGCGCTCGCCGCGTCATGAAAGCCGAGCGCTCCGAGGTACAGCTCGAGGTCGCCGAGCAGCTGCACCAGCGGGACGATCTCGTCCTGGATCCCGTCGAAGACGGCGTCGATCAGCCGCGCCATCACCTCTCCGTCGCTGAACTTGTACCCGCGCGCGAAGAGCTCGATCTTCGCGAGCCAGCGCCGCCACGGCGAGCTGACGAACGGGTTCTCTTCGTTCTCCTGGACCGACAGCACCTCGAAGCCGCGGATACGCCCGTCCGCGCCCACGCGCACCTTGAGGTTCAAGGTCGCGAGCCGCTCGTCGTAGCGGAGCAGGTCGGCGAGCGATCGATACGGCTCCCCTTCACGGACCCGTCGCCCGAACGCGGCCAGCCGCGAGAGGCCGGAGGTCGCGCCGGCGAACCGCTCCGCCGCGCAGTCGACGATCTCCTTCACGAGCTGGAGGATGTCGAGCTGGCGCCGGTTGAGATCCCACTTGCCGGTCCCCGTGGCGCCCTCGAGCTGCGCGCGAAAGAGGCAGAGGCGCGTGTACAGGTGCTCGAGGTCCTTCCGCAGCGCCGGCGACGTGACGAGCTCGCGCAGGATCGCGCGGCGATGACCGACGACGGCCGGATCGGACGGCGGGGACGCCAGCAACTTCACGAGGTGTTTGGTGGAGACCGCCAAGTCCTGTCCGTCGATCCGGACCTTCATGCACAAGGCGACGAACTGCGGGAGGAACAGATCGGCCGAGAACGACGCCGGTTCCCAGGTCGACGGCGCGACGCGCGCGTTCTCGAGCGCCTCGGCGAGGACGCCGCCCGACACGCCACTCGCGAACGCGAGGGCGATCGCGAGCCGCGTGCTCTGCGCGTCGATCCGGCAGAGCGGCGTCGGGTGCAGCAGATCGGGAACGGACACCGGCTCGCCGTCGGCGAAGGGCGCGTCCGAAACGGCCGCGGTTCGGCTCAGCTGCGCGGGGAGGACGCTCACGTTCACCATGTAGCGCGAGGAGGACAGGGCTACAGCGCAAATGTTCCGCGCGCCGCGCCGTTGCTCGCCGAGGGACCTCGACCGAGGACCGCACGCGAGAGGCGACAAACCCCGCAACCCACTCCGACCTTGGCCGACGAGGGCGCTGCACACGCGGCGGTCCGAAGATCGGGATCCGAGGCCGCTGGCGCGAAGGTGCAGCTGACCCCCGCCTGTTCCCCGGGCTCCTCCCTCCGCGACGCGAGCCGAAGGCAGCCCGTTCGCCGCCGGAGCGGACGTGCGCCTTCTCTATCCGAACGAGAGCGACACCGCGTCGTTCGCGCTCGACCTCACCGCCGGCCTGCGCTTCTGCGCGCCGGCCGACGACCGCTCGACGCGCGCGCCGTCAGTTCGGGCCGCTGCTGCGGCGGGCGCAGCCGAACGCGAGCGCGACCTTTGCGGTGGGATCGGCCTTGGCGATCGTGCAGGTCGCCGGACAGAGCACGACCTGCTTCGGGTCGGCCTTGTTGTCGTAGCGCCAGCCGCCGGCCGCGCAGTTCTCGTCGTACTTGAGCTGCTCGGTCGGCTTGCCCGTCGGCGTGTAGTTGACGTTGACCTTGTCGGCGTCGAGCTTCTCGCCCGCGGGCGGCGGGGGAATGTCGATCTCGCACGCGATCGCTGCGCCGCGGATCTCGTTGATCGCCTCGAGGAACTGCGTCTGGGTCGCGGCCGGATCGTTCGTCGCCACGACGAACGCGCCGCGCGGACCGCCGCCCTGGGCGATGAGGTTCAGGTTGTTGATGTTGCCGACGCCGATCACGTAGGTCGGGATCGTGTCCTTGGTCGGCGAGACCTCGCCGATGATGTTGTTGATGTTGCGGTCGTCGCCGGAGCAGCCCGCCGGATCGCCGTCCGAGATGAGCACGATGGCGACCTTCGCCTGCGGGTTCGCCGCCTGGACGACCTTGGCGTCGGCGACGGTGGCGCGGATCACCGCCCGCGTGGGCGTCCCCGAGAA
>JAHBWA010000266.1 GCA_019637195.1 Labilithrix sp.
ACTCACGACGGCGAGCGTACGCGACCACCACGCGGTCGTGAACGGCGAGGCGTCCTCCGCTGCGCATGAACGGCGAGGCGTCCTCTGCTGCCATGAGTCGAGCGACCCGAGGCGCTACCGTCCACCGATGCCCTACCGCGCTCCCGGTCGTCAGCGCTCGACGTCACCCGACGTCGACGAGAACCTGCTGGCGATGCCTTGGTTCTCGAGGGCACTTCTCTTCTCGCTCGGCTACACGCCTTTGCTCATGTGGGTCATCTGGATGACACGGACGCGTGAAGAAAATGCGGGGAGCCGCTTCGCGACCTTCCGTCGGTACGGACGATAGGGCTCTCCATCGGCCCCACCCCTCCCCTACGTCTCAGGGGGACACCTTCTTCAACGTGACGGTGGTGGCGGGCTGGTCGTAGCGCGATCCGTCGAGGTCGATGACCGCGAGGACGTCGAGCGTGTCGGGCACGGATCCCAGCGTGAGAACGCCCTCCTTCACCGCGAGGTCCTCCGATGCGGGGACGGGGAGCAGCGGGTTCTCCGTCGCGTAGGTCCCGTCGAGGCTCGGCGGGACGACCTCGACGTTGCGGACCGTCATGCTCACGCCGTGATCGCCGCGGCTATACAGCCACTCCGACTGCCGAAGATGCTCGACGGCTTCGGTCGGCCGCGCGCCGTTGTGCTCCCCGAGCACCAGATCCCTGCGGTAGGAGACGTCGATCTCGGTCGCTCCCGCAGGGCTCGTCACCTTCACGACGAGGAGCACCGGGAGCGCGGAGAGCTCGGCCTTCGATCGGGTCACGCGCTGCGAAGCGCGCGCGGTGGTGGGTAGACGGAGCTCCGCATGGAACTTCACACCCTCCGCGCTCCCTTCGTAGACGTGCGCGATCGGCGCGTCGAGGGGCGTCGCCAGCTTGTACGTCGCCGCGTTCGGGTCGACGTCCAGCGTCGGATCGCTGTATCGGATCTTGAAGGCACCGTCGCGAGACTCCTGCAGCACGATCGTGTTGGGCGGCGTCGCCCCGCACGTCCTGCCGACGCGGCCGTCGCGGAGCGAGACGCTGTAGGCGCCGTCGACGCTCGCCTTGTAGGAGACGAGCTGGCACGAGGCCCCGGGCTGCGCCTGCGACCTCTTGACGGCGTACGTGCGCTCGTCGTTCGGGAGGTCGACGGCGCACGTGCCGTCGCGGCGCGTCCGGAGGTGAAGCGCGAACGTGCCGTCCGCCGCCGACCGGATCGTCGCCGCCGTATAGACATCGCAGTCTGGCCTCGGAGGCATGGGGTGCTCCGTGTCGTAGAGCTTGGCTTCGAGGATCGTCTCCTCCGCGAGAGCAGAGGCGCTTTGATCGCCCTCGTCGATCGGAGCCGAGCAGCCCGATAGCGCGAGCGCTCCGAGGACCGTGACCAAACCGATTCGACGCGTGGGGCAGGTGTTCATACAGGACACTGGAGCACATCGGATGCCGGGTAGGTCCGCGTGTGAGCCCGCCAAGGACCGGTTCACAAGGTATCGTAATCGCTTTCGACTCAAGGCTTGCTGCCTCGCCGGTTCATGGAAGAGCGACGCACCATGCGGATCCATCCGCTACCCAGATCAGGGGCTGCGCCGCGCCCTCTACTGCACCGCGGCCTCCCTCCGCGCTCGCGTCGCGGCGACCGGGTTCGCCGAGCCGGGTGCTGGGGCGTAAGCACTGATCTGCGCATGAGTCGCGCGGGGCCGAGGCGCTACCATCCACCGATGCCCTACCGCGCTCCCGGTCGTCAGCGCCCGACGTCACCCGACGTCGACGAGAACCTGCTGGCGATGCCTTGGTTCTCGAGGGCACTTCTCTTCTCGCTCGGCTACACGCCTTTGCTCATGTGGGTCATCTGGATGACGCGGACGGCACCGGTCCGCGCGACCTGACGCTGACCATGAAGGTGGCCGTCACGATCGCGAACACCCTCTGGCTCGCGGCGCTGTCGGTCCTCCGCGCCCGCCATCAGCGTCGGATGCGAACCGTGCTGGCCAAGCTGGAGGAGCGGGCTCCCGAGTCCGCGCGCGTGCGCGTCGCGGAGTCGAGCGGGGCAACGGTCCCGACGATCGCGAGCGACCCGGATGAGCACGCCGCCACGGCGGAACGACAGCGCGCCGGACGCAGCAGCCGAGGCGCGGGTCAGCCCTCCTGACGGAGCGCGAGCGCGCGTCGCTCCCTCTCCGCCGCGCCGGCCTCGTCGCCGCGGAGCCGGCGGAGCTCGGCCTCCGCCTCGAGGAGGAGGACGAGCGCCGCGAGCTTCTCGCCGCCGAGCATCGACCGGACGGACCCCAGGTCGAGCCGCTCCAGCATCCTGCGCGGGAGGCCGACGTTCCGGTCGTAGAGCGAATCGACGTCGCGCGCCGCCTCCTCGTGCTTGCCCTCCTTCGCGAGCCCGACGGCGCGCGCGAGGGTATCGGCGAGCTGCTGGATCATTCGCTCGAGGTAGTCGCGACGAAGCATGTGCAAGCTTCATAAGCACGACGGCCCACCCGTTCAACACCCGCGCGCTCTTGCGCTCTACGCGCCGCGGCCTCAGCGCAGGCGCATGCAGCGCGCGCCGGTCTTGCCGTACTTGTCGTACGCGACCACCGTGCTGCCCATCGCGCGCCCGTACGAGTGCCCCTCCCACGAGGCCCCGCCGTAGCCGGCGAAGGTCGCGCCGTTGGCCACGACCTCGATCATGTTGCCCCCGAGGTCCATCCACGAGTCCGCCGCCGGACGCGCCGTGCTCACGTCGCCCGGGAAGCGGCCCGGCGCCGCGATGACCGGCGTGAAGTCCGACGCGAAGGTCCCGTAGTTGACCGAGGGGAACACGTAGCGCGGCGGGTTCGCCGGCGAGAAGCTCCCGACGCCGTTGTTGAAGTTCGAGCGCGCGAGCGGATCGCTCGCGGGCGCCGGCGTCGCCCCCCACGGCCAGTTGGCCGGCCCGTACGCGGCCTGCAGCGCGTCGCGCGTCGCGAGGTAGCCGCCGTCCCACGCGCAGAACGCGGCGTACATGACCGGCGTGAGGCAGTTCATCGCCTTCTCGTCGAGCTGCGCGATCGTCGTGTGCGGTCGCGCGATCTCGTTGAAGTACGTGCGCTCCGCGTCGTCGAACCCGTAGGTACGATGACCGTAGGCGCCCGTGTACATCCCGCACCCGCTCGTCGCGGAGATCACCGCCGCCGCGACGCCTCGATAGTAGGAGGTCGGGCCGAGCTGATTGAGGAGGCCGACATCGATGTTCGCGGTCGCGCCCGCCGGGTTCCCCGGGAACCCGACCGACTCGCCGTCGTTCTTCGACGGCAGGTACTGCGTCTTGCCGTTCAGCTGGGTCGAGACGAGGGCGTCGGTCGCGATGCGCGCCTGGACCCACGCGCGGATGTTCGGCACGCCGCCGTACTCGGCCTTGATCGCGGCGACCCACGCGCGGACTCTGCCGGCGGTGATCTCGTACTTGTCGACGTAGACCTGCTTGCTGACGCCGCCGTGGGTCATCGTCATGCCCGCGACCGGCAGCGTCCTGCAGCAGCTCTCGTGCACCGCACCCGCCTGCCCGCTCTCCCCGGAGCCGCAGGTGGCCCCGCCGCGCAAGGGCCGGCAGCTCGGAGCTTCGACGCACTTCTCGAGGTCCGAGCAGACCGCGCTCGCGCAGTCGCCGTCGCTCGCGCACGACTTGGTGAGCTCGCAGCGCGGCGGCGAGACGACGAGCGCGCCCTCGGTTTGCTCGGCGCCGCCGCAGTCGATGTCGGTCTCGGCGCCGTTCTTGACGCCGTCGTCCGTCCGCGGCTCGGCGCAGGCCCCCGCGACGCAGTAACCGAGGTTGCAGTCGGTGTGCGAGGCGCACTCCTTGCCGATGAAGCACCCCGGCGCAGTCGCGCCGCCGCAGTCGATGTCGGTCTCGTCGAGGTTCCTCTTCCCATCGTCGTGCGTAGGCTCCGCGCAGACGCCGCTCGTACACAGCCCGGCGCAGTCGCGACTCTCGCGGCACGTCCTCCCGACGGCGCACGCGGGCGCCGTCGCGCCGCCGCAGTCGATGTCGGTCTCGTCGAGGTTCTTCTTCCCGTCGTCGTGCGTAGGCTCCGCGCAGGCGCCGCCCGTGCACTGGCCGGCGCAGTCGTCGCTGTCCCTGCACGACTCGCCGACGTCGCAGCGTGCCTCACCGCAGGTCGACCCCGCGGCCCCGCCGTCGGACGCGCGCGCGCCGTCTCCCGTGCCCCCACCGGCCTCGTCGCTCGAGCTCGAGCTCGAGCTACAGGCCGCGAGCAACAGGAGAACGACGAAGCCGAGAACGAGCGTCGTCGACGGCGGAGCGCTGCGCATCGCTCCTGCAGGATGTCTCACATCGTCGGCCCGGGCAATGCCCAGCGCCCGCCCGCGCCTCGACGAGGCTGCGGCGGCGCGGGCGCGCGGCGCCGTCAGGGCCCGAAAACCTGGCGCGCCCAGAGCAGACCGCCACACGCGACCACGAGGATCGCCACGAGGATCAGCCACGGGCGGAGGCGCGCGCTCGGCGCCTCGTGGCGGCCCGCGGCGCCGAGCGGATCGGGCGCGTCGGACAGGCGCGCCTTCGGGAGATCGACGACGGCGGAGACCTCGAGGCCGAAGGCCGCGAGGATAGGCTCGGCCTTCGCGAGGAACGCGGCGTACTCGCTCTCGCTGAACGACGGCGGCTGCTTGAACCGCTCCTCATGGAGGCTCGCGACGAGCGGGAACGCGCGGAGCTCGGCGCGCTTCTCGCCTGCGTGGACGCTGCCGACGACGACGGCCATGCCGGACGGATTCCTGAGCGTTAGGTGCTGGAGCCCGAAGAGCCCGCCGCGCGTGCTCTCCTCCGGAGCCGTCATCTCGACGGTGCACTCGCCGAGGCGCGTCTTGACGAACGCCGCGCGGAAGGTGTCCGCGATCGTGTTCGCGTGCGAGGAGAACTGCGTGAGGATCTTCGGCATACGTCACCGGCGATTTTAGCGCCCGCGCGCCACGCTGCGAAGAGTTCGGTAGGAGCGCGAGCACCTGGACCACCGGCCCGGCCGCACCCGCAGCGTGTCGGCGTCGACGCCGGAGCCGCGCGACGACGGCGTCCGTCGCGTCTTCGTCGTACCGCGTTCCACCGACGAGGAGGCGCCCCCCGACCTGAAAGGCGAGCGCCCGGAGCTCGGCCGTCCCACCTGCCGGTGACTGGGCGTCAATCGGCGAAGCACGACGAGCCCATCGCGAGGAGCCGGCGGCGGCCGCGAGCCGCGCGAGCGTCGGTCCGCCTACTGCCGAGCCGCGGCCGGGCGCTCGGAGGGGCGCGCGTGACGGTCGCCGCTCTCGACGTGGCCGTCCTTGAAGCCGAAGACGAGGCCGTCCGCCCACGCCACGTGGCTCGCGCCGCGGAGGCCGAGGTCGGAGACCGTGGCTCCTCTCTGGGCGAACGTGACGATCGCCGCGGTGCCGTCGGCGAAGACGCAGGCGAGACGGCGCCCCGACGGCTCGAACGCCATCGAGGTGGGCGTCTCGGCGACGCGAAGCTTCGCGAGGACGCGGCCCTTGTGCGGATCGAGCAGGGCGACGCTGCCGTCGTCGCTGCCGGACGCCACGATGCGCCCGCGGAGGTCCGACGCGAGGCACGTGACGCCGAACGCCTCGTCGTGCGGGGAGATGCGGTGCACGACCTTCGCCTCGGCGACGTCGACGACGAGGACGCGACCGTCGAGCGCGCCGGTGCCGACGACGAGCATCGCGCCGGCGAGACGGACGAGCGCGGTGATGCGATCGTCCGAAGTGAGGGCGTAGGAGGTCACCGGTCGGCCCGCGGCGAGATCGTAGACGTCGACCGCTCCGGCCTGCGTGCCGGCGAAGGCGTACGCCTCGTCCGCGACGAAGGCGGTCGGCGGCGCCCTGAGCGCGATCGGACGGGGCGCCTGATAGGGCGGCGTCGCGCAGAGGGCCACGCGCGTCCCAGCCGCGATCACCGTGTCGTCCTTCGCGAGGGAGAGGCCGACGACGCCCTCCGCGCCCGCGAGCGCGCCGACGTCGCGGAGCTCACCGCCGCTCGACTCGACGACGCGCACGCGACCGGAGCGGTCGCCCACGGCGGCGACGCCGCCGCGCGCGGCGATCGACGAGACGGGAGACGCCACGCGGGTCGCGACGTCGAGTGACTCGCGGCCCGCGGCGCGGACAGCCCCGTCGCTGCTCATCGTGAAGAGCGCGTCCGGGCCGAGCGCGATCGCCACGGCGGCCTCGCCGTGGACCGCGAGGGCCGCGCGCGGCTCGCCGGTGCCGGCGCGAAACGCCTGGACGAAGCCGTCGTCGACCGCGGCGACGACATGGTCCCCGTCGGCGGCGAGCTCGACGACCTTGGCGCGCGCGCGCACGCGGCGAACGGTCTTGCGGGTCGAGGCGTCGATCCACACGAGCCAGTCGCCGAGCGCGAGGACCACGACGCCGGCGTCGACGTGGACGAGCCGCCACTCGTTCGGCGGATCGGTCGACGCGAGGCGGAGCGCGCCGAGCAGCTCCCCCTTCTCGCGCGCGAAGAAGTAGAGCGCTCCGTCTTCGCCGACGGCGACGACGTGATCGCGCGCGACGACGATCTGGTGGAACGCGGTGGCGGCCGCGCGTCCGCCGCCGGCCTTCTGCGCCGTCGACCAGCGCCGCTCGTCGTCGCGGGACCAGAGCTCCACCGCGCCGCCGCGGGCGACGGCGACCGCGTCGTCGCGGCCCACTCCGAACGCGCCGATCGCCGCCTTGCCGGCGGCGAAGGACGCCGGAGCGGCGCCGGCGCTCACGCGCCCGAGGTGCTTCTGCTTGTCGGCGAGGACGAGCCACTCGTCGCCGAAGCGCGCCACCGCCCCCGCCCGCTTGTCGAGCTTCTGCTCGCCCGCGCGCGCGCCTCGTTCGTCGTAGAGGACGAGCGAACGGTCGTGCACCGCGGCCGCGCCGCCGCTCGAGGGTGCGAGCCGGCTCAAGGGATCAGTTGCCTTCCCAGCGGAGGCTCTCGCCCGTCACGCTCGCGATCTTCTGCTGGTTCTGCCCCTGCGGATTCGAGAGGAACAGGCCGCCGCGGGTCGAGAAGAACGCGACCATGCGCCCGTCCGGGGAGCACGCCGGGTAGGTGTTCGAGCCCTGATCCTGCGTCAGCCGCTTCATGTTCCCGCCGCCGACGTCGGCGCTGAAGATGTCCCAAGTGCCGCCGTCGCGCCCCATGAAGAGGATCTTCTGGCCTTCGGGATCATTGCAGAATACAGGGGCCATGTTGTACGTGCCGCGGAAGCTCACGCGCTTGCCGTCGACGAAGATCTGCGGGTTGCCGCCCTGGTTCGACACGTAGGCGAGCTGGCCGCCGGGTCCGAACGACGGGTGCGTGTTGAGGCCGCCGCTCGTGACCTTGGTGAGCCCGGAGCCGTCCGGCGCGCCGGTCCAGATGTCGCTCTGGCCGTTCTGCGAGATGACGAGCGCCATCTTGTTGCCGCCGAACGCGACGCCGAAGACGAGCCCGGCGTGCTTGAGGACCGCGGCGGGGTTCCCGACCTTGAAGAGCTGGTAGCTCCCGTCGGGGAGGCCGCCCGCGTAGTAGAT
>JAHBWA010000267.1 GCA_019637195.1 Labilithrix sp.
AACCACCCGCTGTTCTGGTAGAGCAGGTTCATCACGCACGGCCCGAGCGCGGCGATCGCGGCCGCGCCCCAGAGATAATCGACCTTCTTCGGCCGGACGAGCCAGAGGTACACGGGCGTCGTCCACCACAGCGCGAGCCCGTGGCCGCTGATGATGAAGTGCGGCACGTGGAAGGTCATCCCGGCGAGCTCGAGCGCGACCTTCGGCTCGGTCGGGAGCGGCCGCCACGGCAAGCTGCCGAGCATCACGGCGAGGTTGCGCGGGAGGAAGTGGAAGCTGAAGAGACCCCAGCGGTCGATGCGCGTCTTCCAGCCGACCTGGAGGTGCTCGTGACCGAACGCCCAGGGCGCCGCGTCGTCGAAGCGCGCGTGGTTGAGCCACGAGGCGAAGGCGAGCGCGACCACCACGGGGATCGAGAAGGTGACGACCAGCCGGGCGAGCCGCGCGCGGTCGGCGCCTCGGAGGACCGAGGCGGCGCGCTCGAGCAGCGGCCCTTCGGTCGGGAGCGCGCGCGCCGACGCCCCGGCGTGGGTGTACGCGACGCGTACGGCTTCGAGCGCGAAGAAGACGCCGACGAGCGTGGTCGTCGTGCGCGTGAGGAACATGCAGCCGAGCATCGCGCCGGCGAGCGCTGGGCGCTCCGCGTCGAGCGCGAAGAGGACGAAGAGCGCGGCGAGGCCGACGCCGACGACGTGCGCGGCGAACCAGACGGTGCCCTGCACCGCGCTGAAGAAGTAGACGGTGCCGAAGGCGAAGAGCAGCGCGAGCCGGACGTTGTCGACCTCGGAGCGCTCGCTCCGCCTGGTGCGGCGCAGCTTCTCGAGCACGAGGAACAGGACAGCGGGGCCGACGCCGGCGAGCCAGACGATGAACTGTCCGTCGCGGAAGTTCTCGGGGCTGCCCGAGAGCCAGACGAGCGGCATCATCAAGATGGCGGGGAAGGGCGGGAAGCTTATGTGCCACTTCGCGTCGAAGAGCGCGAAGTCGTTCATCCCCGCGTACGACGGCGGGCTCCCGAGCAGGTGATGCCGGCCGTGGAGCCAGGCGTCGGCGAGGAGCGCGTAGTGGTTGTACGGCGTGTGCTTGGCGAGCCGGTCGCCGGCCATGAGCGCGTAGACGATCAGGCACGCGAGGTAGATCGCCAGCCCGATGAGCACCCGGCGCGTTCGCGTCTCGGGGGTCAGCCAGCGCTGGACGAGGGAGGAGGACGGCGCGGCCGCGCTCGAGGACGTCGCGCTCGCCTTCGCCGTGCTCGCGCTCGCCTTCGCCGTGCTCGCGCTCGCCTTCGCCGTGCTCGCGCTCGTCTTCGCGGCGCTCGCGCCCGCGCTGGGTGACGGCGCGGTCTCGTCGCCCTCGCGCGGGGACGGCGACGAGCTCGCGGCCGCGCCGTCGTCGCCGGTGGCCTCCGTTCCCTCCACGGGCTCCGTCATCGCCGCGCACGGTAACACGCCGCACGAACCGAGATGGACGGAGTCCGGCCCGGGCCGAGAGCGCAGGAGCTCCGGCCTGCCCACACCCGAAACGCCGTTAAACGCGAGCGTTTTGGGTGCGAATGCAGGTGCGCAGTTGGCGCGCGCCGGATGAGTATCCATGTTCGCGTCGCGCGGACGGGCTCATGACAATTCTCGATTAAACGCCTTGCGCCCCCATGGCATGGTGCTTGTATTCCCGTCGTTCCAGATGGCACTTCCCTTCGACCCCACGCCCGGCACGCGCGATCCTCGCGCCCTCGCCATCCTCGCCAAGACGATTTACCGAGAGCTCCGCGCCAGCGGCTACGCCGAGAAGGACGTCGTCGCGCTCGCCGGTGAGCTGCTCGGGATGGTGACGAGCGAGGTCCGGGGCCGCCGCTCGCCCGTCAACGACTGACCGCCCGTCCGGCGCTCCCGACGCCCGCGGCTCGACGGCCCGGCCCTCCTTTGCGGACGGGCGTGGCCGATCCGATGCGCGGGCCGCGTCGTTCCATGCGCCCGAGAGAGCCCTCCGGTGGGCTCCGGACGGCCGCCGGAGAAGCGCGCGCGCGCAGGGAGGGGGGCGTCGGCGTCCGGTTGTGTCCTCAAGTTGACAATCGCCAGGTAACGCCCTGACAATCCCGTTGAAATCCGTCGCCGTCCTGGCGACGGACGTGGGTGACGTGTCGGTCGTCGAGTCACGCAGCTCACGGGGCGAGAGGGACCGACGCGTGTTTGCGATCATCATCAGCGAGAAGGGTGGAGCAGAACGCCGGGAGTCGTTCGACAAGAACGAGATCAACGTCGGCCGCGTGCAGGGCAACGACCTGATGCTCCCCAAGGGGAACGTCTCGAAGCACCACGCCCGGCTCCTCTTCCGCGACGGTCGCTTCATCGTCACGGACCTGAAGAGCACCAACGGTACGTACGTCAACGGCCGGAAGATCGCGCAGGCTACGATCGTCCGCGAGGGCGACAAGATCTACATCGGCGACTTCGTCCTCCGCCTCGAGACCAACGGCGCCGCGGCTGCGGCCGGCCAGGAGCCGACGGCAGCCGGTGGCGGTGAAGAAGAGTCGATCCGCACGCTCGCGCGCGACCAAGCGGCGCAGCCCGGCCGGCCTCCCGCGCCCCTCCCGAATCCGCCGGCGGTCACGCTCAAGGCGCCGACCCACCCGCCGGGCGCGCCGCTCCCGCGCCCGCAGCCGCAGAACGTCTCGAACGCGCCGCCGATCGCGCCCGCAGGCCCGCCGCTCGGCGCGCCGCCGCCGGTTCGACACGAGGGGGGCGCGACGTCGCCTCCGCCGGCGTACGGCCTCGATCAGGATCCGGACGACAGCGCGCCGCTGCAGAAGCCGCGCAATCCGTCCGCCGCGCCGCCCCCGGGGCCCGGCGCCGCGCCGGGTGCGGGCGCTCCCGGCGCGCGCCCCTTCACGATGCCGCTCAACCAGATGTCCCCGCCGGTCATCGGCCCGCGCGTGCCGCCGACCGCCGGGGACGCTCGGCTCGGCCGTGCCCGTCCCGCTGGCGCCCGTGCCTGCGCCGCGCCGCCGCCTGGCCGCGGGCTCCCGCGCCCCCTCGCGGCGCCGCCGCTCCCGCCGCCGGTCGTCGCGCCGCCGCCGATCGCCGCGCCGTCCGCTCCCGCTGCTCCCCCCGCGCCCACACCATCGGCGTCGGTGCCTCCGCCGGGCCGCGCGACGGCGCCGCCTGCGCGCGTGCCACCGAAGGAGACGCCCGCGCAGGCCGGGCGCCGCCTCGCGCTGATGACGCTGCTCGACCGGATCGCCGACGCGGTCGATCTCTCCCCGCTCCGCGCGAGCCCGACGGTCTCCGACGCCTTCGCGCAGCAGATCGAGCGCGCCGCGCGCGACCAGGCGAACGCCATGCGTGAGGAG
This sequence comes from Labilithrix sp., assembly GCA_019637195.1. Lineage (GTDB taxonomy): Bacteria > Myxococcota_A > Polyangia > Polyangiales > Polyangiaceae > Labilithrix. The sequence continues at coordinate 3,347 of JAHBWA010000267.1, forward strand.
GGCGACGCCCCCGAAGGGATCGATCTGGACGCCGTCGTCCGCGACGCCCACCGCGAGCTCGTCGGCCTCGGCGCGCTCGGCCCGCTGCTCGAAGACGAGGAGGTCTCGGAGATCCACTGCGTCCGCTTCGACCAGCTCTTCACCCACCGCGGCGGCGCGAACGTCGTCGCCGAGCCGACCGCGTTCAGCAGCGAGGAGGCGCTCTACCGCGTCATCGCGCGCCTCGCCCAGCAGAGCGGCGATCCCTGGAAGCCGGGCGAGACCGTGGTCGAGCGGCGGCTGCCTCGCGCCGCGCTCGTCGCGATCGCCCCGCCCGCGGCGGCGAACCACGTCGTCTCGATCCGCAAGCGACGTCGCGTCGAGGCGACGCTCGACGAGCTCACGCGCGCCGGGGCGATGTCGAAGGGGATGGCGCAGTTCCTCGAGGCCGCGGTCGGCGCTCGCGCCAACGTCCTCGTCTCCGGCGGTTCTCCCTTGCCGCTGCTCTCTGCGCTCGCGGCGGGCGGCAGCGCCGGCGGCGAGCGAGTCGTCGTCGTGCAGGACGTCGAGGAGATCGGCGTGGGCAACGCCCACGTCGCGAGCCTGTCGCTTGGCGTCGCGCGGAAGCTCGGCGAGGAGTGCGTTCGCGCCGCCTCGAAGCTCCGGGCCGATCGGCTGATCGTCACGCAGCTCGCGGGCGGCGTCGCGGCGGCGACCGTCGACGCGATGGCGGAGGGGAGCGACGGCGTCCTCGCCGCGCTCACCGCCCCGACGCTTCGTCAGGGCATCGGCCGGCTGGTCGCCCAGCTGGTCCTTCACCGCCCGGGTCTCTCGCTCGAGGGAATGCGTGAGGTCGTCGGCGAGGCGTTCGATCTCGCGATCGAGATCGGCGCGTTCCCCGACGGCCGCCTCCGCGTGACGCGCATCGCCGAGCTCGGCGGCGTCGACGCGAAGGGCATCGTCGCGCGCGACCTCTTCGTGTTCAACGCCGACGCCTCCGGCGATGGAAGCTTCAGCGCCACCGGGGTCGTCCCGCGCATCTCGAACGAGCTCGCCGCTCGCGGCACGAAGCTCGACGCCTCGCTCTTCAAGCGCTCCGGACGCTGAGCCCACGGGGCTCGCGCCTCGCCGGTCGTGTGGGCCGGCGTTGCCGGCCTGAAGCGATCAGGTCGAGGCTTGCTCTTCCGCGCGCTTGACCATCTTGCGGTGCGTCAGGCGCTTCTTGAGCGGGCCCATGTGATCGATCATCAAGACGCCCTGGAGGTGGTCGTACTCGTGCTGGATCGCGACCGCGAGCAGCCCCTCCGCTTCGAGCTCGAACCAAGCGCCGTCGCGGTCCTGCGCGCGGACGCGGACGCGCGCGGCGCGGTCGACCTCCTCCTGGACACCGGGGAAGCTGAGGCAGCCCTCCTGCCAGGAGAGGTCACCGTCGCGCTCGAGGATCTCCGGGTTGATGAAGACCTTGAGGTCGCTCGGGGCGTTCTCTTCCGCGACGTCGACGATGAACAGCTGGAGCGCTTCGCCGATCTGGGTCGCGGCGAGGCCGACCCCGGGGGCCGCGTACATGGTCTCGGCCATGTCGTCGACGAGCTTCTGAATCTCGGGCGTGATCGCCTCGACCCTCTCGCCACGCTCGCGGAGGCGCTTGTCGGGGTAGTGGAGGATGGTGCGGATCATGACTTCCCGGAGAGCCTAACCCGGGAAGCGGTGCGGCGCGAGTGGGTCACGCCGACCGCGGCGCCGCCGCGCGGCGTCCCGGCGCGCGCGCGTGACGGATCACTCGGGGTAGACGATCCGCCCGTGCACGTAGGCGTCCTCGCCGACGAGCTCCCACGACGGCGCGGCGATCCGGGGCGCCTGCTGCGGCGTGTCCGGCCCGGCCCAGTCGACCGCGCCCGGCCGGCCGCGCGGCCCGAGCAGGATGGGCGCGAGGAACGCGTGAAGCTCATCCGCGAGCCGACCCGCGAGGAAGCTGCCCGCGAGCTCGGCGCCGCCCTCGACGAGCATCGTGACGACGCCGCGCTGCGCGAGCATGCGGAGCGCAGCGATGACGTCGAGGCGACCCTCCGTGGACAGAGGCATACGCATGCACTCCACCCCGAGCGCGGCGAGGGCCTCCTCGGTCTCGGAGCTGGCCTCCGGACCGCACAGCACGAGCGTCGGGATCTCGCGCGCCGTCTGGGCGAGGCGCGACTCGGGGACGAGCCGGAGGTTCGTGTCGAAGACGACGCGGAGCGGGCTCTCGCCAGGGGCGTCCCGCACGGTGAGGTGCGGATCGTCGGCGACGGCCGTACCGATCCCGACGGCGACCGCGTCCGCGCGCGACCGCAGCAGGTGGACCTTCGCGCGGGCGTCCGGGCCGGTGACCCACTTCGAGGCGCCGGAGCGCGTCGCGATGCGTCCGTCGAGCGAGAGCGCGAGCTTGAGCGATACGTACGGCAGACCCGTCGTGACGTGCTTCGTCCACGGGAGGATCTGCGCGCGGCACTGCGCCTCGCGGACGCCGAGCGCGACCTCGATGCCCGCGGCCTTGAGCGCCTCGATGCCCTCGCCGTCGACATGCGGGTTGGGGTCGCGGCAGCCGACGACGACGCGCGCGACCTTCGACGCGATGATGACGTCGGTGCACGGCGGAGTCCGCCCGTGGTGGTTGCACGGCTCGAGCGTCACGTAGAGCGTGCCGCCGACCGCGCGCTCACCGGCGGCGCGGAGCGCCGAGGTCTCGGCGTGATCCGTGCCCGCGCGCTCGTGGTGTCCGGTCGCGACGAGCTCGTCGTTCTTCACGACCACGGCCCCGACGTGCGGGTTCGGCGAAGGGCGTCCGCTCCTCGCGTGGACGAGGGCCAGGTCCATCCAGCGCTCGTCCTCGAGCGTCTGCGGATCGATGGGCGGCGCAGGCGGGACCTGCGACGGGCGTTTCGACTTCGGCTCGGCGTCGCTCATGGCTGGGCGCTTCCGCCGTTCTCGACGCTCTCGGCCGCGGCCTCGCTCGTGCTCCCTGCGGTGAGTCGGACGCCCTCGCCGCGGCGGCTCGCGAGCTGGTCGATCTCCGAGCGGAGCTCGTCGATGTCTTTGAACTGCCGGTAGACGCTGGCGAACCTGACGTAAGCCACGGGATCGACCTCGCGGAGGTGCCGCATCACGCGCTCGCCGACCTTCTCGGACGGGACCTCTTTCTCGCCCGAGTCGATGAGCTCGCGCTCGATCGCGTCGACGATCTGCTCGATGCGCTCGAGCGGGACCGCGCGCTTGTCGCAGGCGCGGCGGAGCCCGGAGAGGGCCTTCTGCCGCTCGAAGGCCTCGCGACGGCCATCCTTCTTGACCACCAGCGGGACGACCTCCTCGACGCGCTCGTAGGTGGTGAAGCGACGCGCGCACTCTTCGCACTCGCGCCGGCGACGAATGACGTCGCCCGTCGTTCCGATCCGAGAATCGGTGACCTTGCTCTCGAGATGCGCGCAGAACGGGCACTTCAAGGAGATGTCCTTTCAGAGCTCGATCTTCGTACGGCGGCGGACGTGACGTTCGTTGGTCGAGGCCGGCTCGGCGAGCCACGTGGAGACGATCTCCCACGCGAGGCCGGGGCCGACGACCCGCTCGCCGATGCAGAGGATGTTCGAGTCGTTGTGATCGCGGCTGAGCCGCGCGGTGTAGGTGTCGGAGCAGACGACCGCGCGCACGCCGGGGTGCCGGTTGGCGGCGATCGACATCCCGATGCCCGTTCCGCAGACCAAGATCCCGCGCGCGACCGAGCCGCCCCCGACGAGCTTCGCGACCGCGTGGGCGAAGTCCGGGTAGTCGGTGCTCGCGTCCGTTTTCGTGCCGAGATCGTCGACCGCGTGGCCGGCCCTCGCCAGCTCGAGCGCGATCTCGTTCTTCAGGCGGAGCCCGCCGTGATCGGAGGCGATGACGATCTTCAATCAGCCCTCGAACCGCGAGAGCACGAGCGAGCAGTTCGTTCCGCCGAAGCCGAACGAGTTGTTCAGCGCGTGACGGACGCGCCGCTCGCGCGCCGTCAGCGGCACGTAGTCGAGCGGGCACTCGGGATCGGGATCGGTGAGGTTGATCGTCGGGGGAAT
>JAHBWA010000268.1 GCA_019637195.1 Labilithrix sp.
AGACCGCGCTCCAGCAATCGTCGCCGACGAGGCAGCCCTGGCCGTCCTGGCATTTCGCGTCGCACGGACCGCCGCAGTCGATGTCGGTCTCACCGCTGTCCTTGGCGTAGTTGAAGCAGCCCGGAGCCCGGCAGCGGCGGGTCGTGTCTCCCCACTGGGGCGCGGAGCAGATGTTGGTTTCGCAGTGCGCGTCGAGGTTGCAAAGCTTCCCCTCGACGCACTTCGTGCTGCAGCTCCCGCCGCAATCGAGATCCGTCTCGTCGCCGTTCAGGACCTCGTCATCGCACGCGGGCGCCGCGCATTTGCCGGAGGCCTCACACACGCCGCTCAGGCAGTCGGCGCCCATCCGGCACGCCCTGCTCGCGGCGCACGGGACGCACATGCCGCCGCAATCGACGTCGCTCTCGTAGGCGTTCTTCTTACCGTCGCTGCACGTCGGCGGGATGCACTTCGCGTGAGCGCCGCACAGACCGGAGGCGCAGTCGGAGCCGGCTCCGCACGTCATCTTGAGACCGCACGGCTCGCAGCTCCCGCCGCAATCGACGTCCGACTCGTCGCCGTTCTTGCGCGCGTCGTCGCACGCCGGGGACCGGCAGTAGCCGCCGAGGCACGCGCCGTTCTCGCAGTCGGCGTCGAAGCGGCACGTCTTGCCGTCGCCGCATGGGCCGCAGGCCCCGCCGCAGTCCACGTCGGCCTCGGAGCCGGATTTCTTGCCGTCGGTGCACGACTCGACCGCCGCGCCGGCGTCCGCCTCCGGTACGAGCGCGACGTCGGGCGTCGGATCGCCGGCGCAGCCGACCACCAGCAGCGGAGCGAGCGCCACCGCCGCCAAGAGCCCGCGGAGCCCCACCGCGTACTCGGAACCTCTCGCCAACCTGCTCGTCATGGCTCAAGCCCTCCCACCAGACCGGCGCGCGGGCGGATGGAATGATGGTGTCTCGGAAGATCGATTCGAGGGTCGACGGCGCCCTGCCCCGTCCTCTCGCCCTCTGCGGCTCGACGAACGCTCACGTGCTCACTTGATCGGCGCGTAGCTGTTGATGGGCCTGAGCCCGGTGCCGGCGACGTAGCCGTAGCTCGAGGCCAGGCCCGTCCCCCAGACCGTGATGGCGAACGGGCCTTCGCTGGACGCTTCCTGCCGGCCGTACCCGCACCGCTTTCCGTCGACCGTCCGCTCGACGTAGCCCTCGGTCAGCTTCACCCACGCGTACTCGAACTCGCCGTCCTCCCCGTCGAGCGGCAGAAACGAGGTGACGTCGCCCACGCATTCGAGGGTGACGGGCTTGAACCCGCCCTTGACCTTCTTGCGCACGACGGTGAGCGACGTGTCGGGGTACGTGTAGTCCGTGAAGAAGACGTACCGGTCGAGGAACTGATCGGCGGGCGGGACGTTCACGAAGTCCGGATCGCCCGTGGTCAGCTGTCCGGTCCCGTTCCCGTACCCCGAGCCGGTCATGTAGACGGCCGCGTAGATCGGGTGCTCCTTGTCCTGGGACTTCACGACGAAGACCTGGTCGGTGAAGAAGTGGACCGACTCGCCGGCGGAGATCGTCTCCGGCGCGCCGTTCGGCCGCGACGGCGCGTACTCGAGCACCGTGCCGTCGACCGCGCCCACGATCGTGTAAGGCACGTTCTCGCGGAAGTCGCTGTCGAAGGTCTGGATGCGCGAGCGGAACGGGACGACGGCGTAGCGCGATCCCCACTGCGCGACCGCCGGGATCTGCTGGCCGAGGACGTCGGCGGCCGTCGCCGCCAGGAACGTCGCCGACGAGCCGCCGAACAGCCCGACCGGCTTGCTGGCCGAGATCGGCGAGCCGGTGAGGTTCACGCGCGGCTGCATGATCTGGAGGACCTGCCCGCGCGCGAGGCGGTAGGTCTGCGCCTGCCCCGCGTAGGCGGGCGCGGTCTCCGGGGTGGCGCCGATGTCCGCGTTCGGCGTGATCGTCACGTCGGTCGCGTCCTCGGCCGCGACGATCTGCAGCCAGCGGTGGTTCGGGACCTGCGCCCAGAAGTCGAACGGGAAATCGAACGGGCTGACGGCGATGTACTCCTTCTCCCAGGCCGACACCGGGAAGAGGAGCGTCGCCGTCGGGTACTTGCCGATCTCGCCGCCGTAGGGGTAGCTCGCGTAGGCCGCGACGGGGGCGTCGGCCGCGATGCGGAACGACTTCGTGAGCACCGTGCCGTGACGGATGGGATCGAAGTCGAGCGCGGCCTTCGTGCTCGGTGGGCAGTGGACGATCTGACCGCCGATGGGGTCGTGCACGGGGGACTGATCCGAGAGGAGGACCACGGCGACCTGCCCCGCCGGGAGCGGGCCCTCGAGCGGGGTATAGGACTCGGAGGTCGCGGCTCCCTTTCGGTCGACGATGTAGGTCGACCCGGAGATGTCGAGCGGCGCGCCGTCGTACTCGGCCGTGAGCGCGACGGCGCGATCCCACGTGTTCGCGATGAGCGCGGCGAAGCACGAGCCGTTCACGCCGGTCGCGTCCTCGGGCGGCAAGGTCAAGAACTCGCAGCCCGCGGACCCGCGCTGCGCCTGCGCCGCGAGGCAGGCGTCGACGCACGCTTCACCGCCGCAGCCCTGATCGGCGCTGCACTGCTGGACGACCTCCTCGGCGCCCTCGCAGCCGTCGAGGACCTGCTTGAGATCGCGCGAGCAGTGACGCCCGCAGCGCTCGGGCTCGTCCGTCAGCGGCCCTGCGTCCGCTTCGAACTGCTCGTCGTTGGTGGCGAAGCGGCGATCGGCGCCCGAGCAGGCGCCCATGGCGGACACGCCGAAGGCGATCCCGAGCGCGCAGAGGAACCCGCGTGACGCTGTCTTGGAAGAGCTCATGAAGCACACACCTCTCAGAACTTCACGGCTACGGGGGTCCCGTGCGCCTCGTCGTCTCTCGTCCCCTGCCCGAGCTGGCCCTCGTCGTTCGCGCCCCAGCACGCGACGGCGCCGGTCTCGAGCAGCGCGCAGACCGCCGACCGCGTCGCGGCGACGCCGACCGCGCGCCCCACGAGCTCCGTCGCGGGCCGGAACGCCATCGAGAACGCCGCGCCGGCGTCGCCGCCGACGGCGAGCCCGCCGCGGCGGTTGTCGCCCGCGCACTGGACCGTCCCGTCGGTGAGGCGGGCGCACGTCGTATCGCCGCCCGCCGCGACCTGCTGCGCCCAGGCGATGCCGCTGTTCATGGCCGCCCTCGTCGGCCGGAGCGCGACGTCCGGGCTGCCCGTGCCGAGCGCGGCGTACTCGCTGCGGCCCCAGCAATGGACCTCGCCGTCGCCCACGGCGCACGCGCGACCGTAGACGTCGAGCGGCGGCTGCGGAGAACCCCATCGCTGAACCGTGGAGCTCGACGTGACCGCGAGCCGCGTCACGTCGCCGAGCCCGATCGGGAGCGGCCGCGGATCGAGCTCCATCGACGACGTCCGCGCGGCGAGGTTGCCGCGCGGCCCGCCGACGGTGCCCCAGCTCACGACGTCGCCCTCGGCCGTCACCGCGAAGCTCGTGAACGAGCCGTGCGCCGTCCGCGTGGCCTTCACGCCGGCGAGCGGCGCGCGCGCGGGCGCCCCGAGCTGCTGGGACGTCGCGCGCCCGAGCTGCGCGGTGCCGTTGTACCCCCAGCACCAGGTCTCGGTCGTCGCGAGGATCGCGCAGCCCACGCGCGGGCCGATGTCGACGCGCACCGCCGGCCCGGGGAGCGCCACCGGGGCCGGCGTCGGGTGAGGAGCGCCGTCGGGGGCGGGCTCGCCGGCCTCGCGGCCGAGCAGCGCGTCGCTGTTGTTCCCCCAGCAGTGCACGGCCCCCGCGCTCGAGAGCGCGCACGCGGTCGTCCCGCTGGTGCTGAGCTGCACGACGCCGCCGAGCCCTTCGACGGTGACCATGGCGGGCGCGTCGTCCGGCGACGGTGCACGCCCGAGCACTCCGGCCGTGTTCGCGCCCCAGCAGCGAACCGTGCCGTCGCTCATCCGGGCGCAGAAGTGGGCCTCTCCGGCGGCGATCTCGACGGCGCACGGCTCCTTCGCGCACGTGACCGGCTCGTCGGCGGGATCGAACGGCGGCTTCCGCGCCGGCGGCGGCGGATCCGCCTCCGCGCCCGCGTCGGACACGGTCTCGGTCGGGGGCGGCGCTCCCGCGTCGTCGAGCTCGGGCGCGCTCCCGCCGCTGTCGTCGGCGCAGGCCATGACCGTCGCGCCGACGACGGCGATCGCCACCAGCGCGGGCAGGCACGTGTGCATTCGCTTCATCGTTCGGTCCTCACGGCGACTTGGGCCGCTTGTGCAAGGCGATGCCGTCGCCCACCACCCAGAAGTCCTCGTCGCTGGTCCCCCACGCTCCGAAGAGATCGCTCTTCACCGGCGCGCTCGTCACCATGATCACGGCCTGCGTCCACTTCGCTCCGTCCCAGCGACGGAGGCGCCCGAAGTCGCCCACCTGCCAGGTGTCGGTCGCCGACCTTCCCCAGAAGAAGTGGGGGTTCGACTCGTACTGAGGGCGGTAGAGCAGCTCCCAGTCCGACGCGCCGTACGGGGCGTTCCCGCGGATGTAGCGGTGACGGCCCGAATGCGAGACCGCGGCCAGCCAGACCGTGCCGTCGTCGGTCACGCCCGCGCCGGTGAGCGGCCGGTGGCGCGGCGGCCAGTCCTCGCCTTCGGGGATGGGCACGCGGACGCCCTCGGTCGCGCTGGGGGCGACGCGGAAGAGGACGGCGACGGCGTTGTTCTGGTCGTCCAACCACGCGCCGTGCACCCACGCCCCCGACGAGGCGGAGCCGAAGACCTGCATCGGCGCGACCGCGGGATCCGGATCCCAGTCGTACTCGCGCGGGACGCCGAGCGACAGCTCGCCCCAGCCCCCGGCGCCGGCGAAGTGCACGACGCGCCCGAGCAGCGCGGCGGTCGACGGATCCTGGCCGTAGCCCACGGCCCAGATGTCGTCCGGGCCCGAGCCCCAGAGCGACGTGAGCGGGACGTCGGGGTTGCCCGGGAGATCGGCGACGGGGACGAAGACGAGCGTCGCCGCGCTCGCGCCCGTGCCGTGCAAGAGGCCCTTCGAGCCGGCGACCCAGACGTCGGTGGGGCCGCTGCCCCAGACCGCCGTGAGGACGGCGCCGGTGAGCTCGTGGTGGACCTTCCACTCGGCTCCGTCCCAGCGGTAGATCGTCCCCTGCGCGCTCACGGACCACACGGCGCCCGCGCCGTCGCCCCAGACGCTGGTGAGCGTCGCGGCCGCGGGGACGGGCGTGTGGCAGAAGTTCTGATCCGAGCAGGCGCGCGGCGGCGGCAGGCTCGCCTCCGCGCCGGCGTCGACGGCCCCGGCGTCGTCGGCGGATCCGCCGCCGTCGCCGCCGAGCTTGGTGCCGTCGTCGTCGCCGACGCTGCCGATGGCCACGTCGGAGGTGGCGCACGCGGCGCCGGCGAACGCGAGCGCCGAGAGGCCCGCGACGATGGCGAGGATCGATCTTCGACGAGCGATCATCACGGCCCCTCCGACGGAGGCGCCTTCGCGCCCGTGTAGTGCAGCACCGTGCGCTCGCCGACGGCCCAGACGTCGTCCGCCGCGCTCCCCCAGACGCCGTACAGGTTGGGCGCGTCGGTCTCCGGGAGCTGCGTCGTCGCCGGCTTGAGCTCGAGGCCGTCCCAGTGGAGGACGGTCCCCGCGTCGCCCACGATCCAGATGTCCTCCGGGCCCGTACCCCAGACGGCGCGGAGGTTCGCGTTCGTCGGCGAGTCGACGATCTGCCAGCGGAGATCGTTCGGGTGGATGCGCCGGACGGTGCCGTGGTCGCCGACCGCCCAGACGTCGGAGGCCGAGCTCCCCCAGATGCCGCGGAGCACGACGGTCGCCTGGCTGTCGACCGGGGTCCAGTCGAGCGGGTCGCCCTTCGTGTCCACGCCCGGAGCGGCGGGCCGTCCGTGCAAGGTCTTGCCCGCTTCGATCGCCGACCCCTGGTAGTTGCTGTTGGTGCGGCGGTTGTCGACGAGGATCCAGACGTCGTCGGGGGAGCTGCCCCAGATGCCCGTGACGGTTCCTTTGAGGCCGCCGACGCGCGTGAGCGGGCTCTTGCCCTCCTCGACCGGGCTCGCCGCCTTGACGAGCATGTTGCCGGACGTCTGGTTCGGCCCGTCGTCCTTCGGCTGCGTCCCGATGCGGAAGTCGTCGGGGCCGAAGCCGAACATCACCGTCGTCGCGGTCTCGAAGTATGGAGCGACGCTCACGGGGGGTAGCCGCGTCCACGTCACGCCTCCGTCCGCGAAGCCGCCGGAGCGCATGATCGTCATCGTGTCGCTCACCGCCCAGACGTCGCTCGGGCCGCTGCCCCAGACGGAGAAGAAGGTGGACTTGTTGTCGATCGGGACGGCCTTCCACGCGGCGCCGTCGTAGTGGACGGCGCTGCCTCGCGAGCCGACCGCCCAGACGTCGGTCTTGCTCGAGCCCCACACCGACGTGAGTCGCTCCGAGGATCGGACGCCGGACGGAACGACGCACCAGTCGACCTGCGAGCAGTCGGGGGCGACCACGCACCCGGCGTCGTCGGCGTCGCACGACGCGTCGGACGGCTGCGCGTCCGGAGCTCCGAGCGTGACCTCGCGTCCGGCGTCGATGTCGATGCCCGGCTCCTGCTCGCTCGCCGCGCAGTTGGCGAACGCGCCGAGAAAGCCGACGGCCGAGCCGAGCGCGAGGACGGGCGCGAACGCGCGCGCGCGGAGGTGTCGGTCGAGGGAGAGCTTCATCGCGCCAGCACTCCGCCGTCTTCGTCGCAGGTCGCCGTGAGGCACTTTCCTTCGATGCACGGCTGGCCGAGGACGCCGTCGCACGTGACACCGCATCCGCCGCAGTTGTTGGGGTTGATCATCGTGTTGACCTCGCAGCCGTCGGCCAGATCGCCGTTGCAGTCGGCGTAGCCGTCGTCGCACGGGTACTCGCAGCTGCCCTTGTTGCAGGTGACGCTCTGGTGGGGGCCGGCGCCCGGGCAGGCGTTCACGCACGAGCCGCAGTAGTTGGGATCGTTGTTCAGATCGCGACAGCCGCCGCCCTGCTCGCCCGCGCTCCCGCAGTCGGTGAGCCCGAGCTTGTCACAGGTGTCGATGCACTTGATCTCGAGGCCGACGCGGCCGCAGATCTGGCCGGGGCCGCACTTGTTCCCGCACGCGCCGCAGTTCTCGAGGGTCGTGACCGGCGTCTCGCAGCCGGACCAGGCGCCCTGCGGGTGGTTCGGGCACTGCCCCATGTCCTTGTCGCAGTCCCCCCAGCCGAGCTGGCAGGCCAGGTTCCCGCAGACGCCGTTCAGGCACTTGGCCTGCGCGTGCTTGTCGATGAGCTCGCAGCCGGCGAACGGTCCGTCCTCCGGGATGAAGGGGCAGGCGCGGCCGCACTCACCGCAGTTCTGATC
>JAHBWA010000269.1 GCA_019637195.1 Labilithrix sp.
ACGACATCTCGTTCATGAAGAAGGCCGTGCTCGCGGGCGGGGGGATCGCCCTCTTGCCGACCTTCTTCGTCGCGCGCGAGGAGGAGGCGGGCAAGCTCGTGCGCGTGTTGCCCGACTGGCGACTCAACGGAGGGAGCGGCCTCCACGTCGTCTATCCGTCCGCGCGCTACGTCCCGCAGCGCGTCGTCGCCTTCCGTGACTACCTCGTGCAGGAGCTCGCGAAGATCACGAGCCGGTGCGAGGCGATCCGCCTCGGCGGGCGGCGCGCGCGCGCGAGCTGACGCCGGTCGACCGCGCGCGGCGTCACTGCCGCTCGAAGAAGGTCCACGAGGCCTCGGCGGCCTCGCTCCAGACCCAGTGCCCGAGCGGCGGGATCGAGCAGAAGCCCACCGCGCTCCCCGACGGACAGCCGCGGTAGAGCTGGCACTCGGCGTAGCCGGTCGTCTCCATCTCGTCGGCCTTGCACCCGTTCACGTACGCCCAGTACTCCGCCGAGAAGCGCCCGCTGTCGAGCGTCACGCCCATGTCGCGCTCGCCGTGCAGCGCGAGCATCGCGACGGGCTTCTGCCCGGGACACTTGGGGTAGCCGTTGCTCCAGCGCTCGAGCTGGTTGTAGGGCGCGCCGCCGGCGTTCGAGGCGATCGCCCGCAGCATGCCCGGGCGGTGACACGCGATCACGTTCGCGAGGAAGCCGCCGCTGGAGTAGCCGGTGGCGAAGAGGCGCGCGCGATCGATCGGGCGCTCCTTCTCGAGGGCCGCGACCACGGCCTCGGCGAACGCGACGTCGCGGTTGTTTCGGGTCGTCTCGAGGTCCCAGGTCGCGTGGATCCCGTCGAGGTATGCGAGGAAGGCGCCGCCGCCGGTCGCGCGCTCGAAGGGCCACGCCTGGTGGAAGCCGGCCGCGTCGCCGCCGTCACCGTGGAGCACGAAGACGAGCGGGTAGCGCCGCCCCGGCTCGAGCTCGACCGGCTCCACGAGCAACCAGCTCCGCTGCTTACCGCCGACGTCGATCGTGCGCGTGGTCGTCCTCGTGGCGGCGAGCTCGGCCCGAGGCTTGGAGACCCGCGGCAGCGACGCGCTCTCACCCTCGAGCGTGTGGACGCGGACGGGCGCCTTCTGCTTGCGGCACGCGAGCGCCGGCAGGCACAGGGCGACGGCGACGACGGCGAGCCGCGTCGCGGTCAAAGCGCGCGGACGCGTTGCCAGGGGAAAGCCCAGGTGCGAAAGACGCGCGTCCCGCCCTTCGTCTCGAAGTCGGCGCGGACGGCCTCGGGCACGTCGCCGAGCGCGAGGCGCTTCGTCGCCGCGCCGACCTTGCCGTCCTCGTAGCGGACGCGCACGGTGATCTCGACGTCGGCGTCGTGGGCGTAGCGAACGAACTCGAGCTCGACCGTGCGCACGAGGTCCTCGATCCGGCCGACGACGTCGGCGTCGGGCTCGTCTTCGAGCGTGCGCGTGAGCTTGCGTCGCTCCTCGGGGGTCGAGCCGCGCACGCCGAGCACGCCCTCGGCGAGCTCGTCCTCGAGCGCCTCGCGCAGGAAGCGATCGAGGGCCGGCGTCGTCTCGCGCGCGACCTCCGCCGCCCCTCGTCGCGAGCGCTTGTAGAAGTGGAGCGCCAGCAGCGCTCCGAGGACCACGGCGAGGGCGAGGAGCATGAATCGGATCATAGCAGGGCGCTCGTCGGCGCGGCAGCGCCCGAGCTGGCGGACGCCTCGCCGCCGCCGCTGCGCTCGCTCAGCTCGCCGGCGGCGCGGTCTTCCGGAGGACGACGGAGAGGTTCTGCGCCGGCATCTCCACGACGTCGACGAGCCCGAGGCCGCGCGCCGCGGCCTCGGCGGTCACCGACTCGAGGTCGCGCACGCCCCAGGCCGGATCGCGCGATCGGAGGCTCGCGTCGAACGCCTCGTTGCTGGGCGCGGTGTGCCTGCCGCCCCTCCGGTAAGGCCCGTACAGATAGAGGATCCCGGCCGGCGCGAGGATCGTCGCGGCGCCTTCGAGCAACCCGAGGCACGCGCTCCAGGGGGCGATGTGGATCATGTTCGCGCACACGATGGCGTCGGGCGCCGCCGGGAGGCGAGGCCACGGCGCCGTCACGTCGAGCGCGAGCGCGGGTAGGACGCGGTCGGCGCGCGCCTCCGCCCGCCAGGCGTCGATGCTGCGGCGCGCCTCGGCGTCGGCGTCGGTCGGCTGCCAGCTCGCCACGTCGAGGCGAGGCGCGAGGTAGACGGCGTGCTCGCCGCTCCCGCTCGCGATCTCGAGCACGTTCGCGCCGGCGGGCACGACGCGCGCGAGGACCGCGAGGATCGCGTCGCGGTTGCGCGCAGTGGCGGGAGCGAACCTCCGCGGATCGTTCATGACCCGCGGAGGATGCCCGGAGCGCCCGCCACCGGCAAGCGCCGTCGCCTCAGCCCTTCTTCTGCGAGCGGATGGTGAGCTTGATGACGACGTCGTCGCGGATCAGGTCGTCGGCCTTGCCGGCGTAGACGATGCCGAAGTCTTTGCGGTTGATCGCGAACTCGGCGTCCACGTCCACGCCGGTCGCGGTCGTCTTCACCGTCGCCGGAAAGGTGATGCTCTTCGTCACGCCGTGCAGCGTGAGGTTGCCGGTCACGGTGTGGCTCGCGCCCTTGTCGCCGCCCTTCTTCACCTCGGTCGACGAGAAGGTCGCCTTCGGGAACTTCGCGACGTCGAAGAAGTCGGCCGACTTCAGGTGGCCGACGAGCTTGTCGCCGTCGGGCGAGAACAGCGAGTCGGTCTCGATCTCGACGTCGACCTTGCTCTTCTCCGGCGCCCCGTCGACGAGCGTCACGGTGCCGCTGAACTTGTTGAAGCCGCCGTCGTGCTTCGCGGTGACCTTCGAGCCGACCCACTCGACCTTCGAGCCCGACTGGTCGAACGCGTAGGTCACGGTGCTCGCAGCGGGCGCCTGCTTCGCCTCGACGGCCGCGCTCGCGGTGGCCTCCGTCGTCACGGCCTTGCTGGCGTTCTTGGCCGGATCGTCACACGCCGACAGCGCCAGGAGCGCGAGACCTGCGATCGAGAGGCGGCTCATCTTCACGAGTGTGTTCATTGCTCCCTCCGAAGCTCGACGTCGAGCTGGATGTTGATTTCGTCGCCGACGAGCAGCCCGCCCGCCTCGAGCACGGTGTTCCATGTCATGCCGAACTCCGAGCGCTTGATCGTCGCCTTCGCGGACGCGCCCATGACGGTCTGCCCCCACGGGTTCTTGTACGCCGGCGTCGGGCCCTCGACGTCGAGCGTGACCGCGTGGGTCGTGCCGTGGATCGTCAGGTCGCCGACGAGCTCGACGCTCCCGTCCTTGTTCTTCTTCCCGAACCCGCGCGAGCGGAACTCGATCGTCGGGTACTTCTCGACGTCCAGGAAGTCCGCGCTCTTGAGGTGCGTGTCACGCTGCGCCTCGCGCGTGTTGATCGAGGCGACGTCGATGCTCGCTTCGATCGTGCTCGCCTCGGGCTTGCTCGGGTCCCAAGTCACCGTGCCGGTGATCTTCTGGAACTCGCCGCGCACCGTCGACACCATCATGTGGCGGACGCCGAACGTCACGCTCGTGTGCGCGGGATCGATCACCCACTTGGTTCCTTCGGATGCGGCCGGTTGCCGCTCCGTCGTCTCGGAGGTCTCCATCGTCAGGTCTCCTTTTGCAGGACAAGAGATGCCACGAACGGGGCCGGATGTTTCGTGGGGAGTCGACAACGCATCGTTCCGTCAGGGGAACGATCCCGCCGGCGCCAGGCGGCGACGGACGACGTCGTCGCGCGTGCTCTCCAGATCGGGGCAGCCCGCGAGCTGCATCGCACGGATGAGCTCGTCGCGGAGGAGCGTGAGCACGCCGGCGACGCCTTCCGCCCCGGCTGCCGCGAGGCCCCAGAGCACCGGGCGTCCCACGAAGACGGCGCGCGCGCCGAGCGCGAGCGCCACGAGCGCGTGCGTGCCGCTGCGGACGCCGCCGTCGACGTAGACCTCGCAGCGGTCGCCGACGGCGCGCACGACCTCCGGCAGCGCGTCGATCGTGGCCGGCGCGAGATCGAGCTGCCTCCCGCCGTGGTTCGAGACCCAGACCGCCCGGGCGCCGTGATCGAGCGCCCGCCGCGCGTCGTCGGCGCGCGCGATCCCCTTCACTACGACCGGCAGCGGCGCCGCCTGCGCGGCGATCGCGACGAGGTCGCTCCAGACGAACGCCGGATCGTGCCGCGACGCGACGAACCGCGCGAGCTCCGAGCCGGCGCCCTCGCGCAGATCCGGCGGCAAGGCGTCGACGAGGTTCTCCATGACGAGGCCGTCGGGGAGGCAGAAGCCGTTCCTGACGTCGGCGCAGCGCCGTCCGAGCACCGGCGTGTCCGCCGTCACCACGATCGCCCGGTAGCCCGCCGCCTTCGCGCGGGCGAGGAGGCGCGCGGTGAAGTCGCGGTCCTTGTGGACGTACAGCTGAAACCAGCGCGCCGCGTCCGGCGCGGCGCTCGCGACGTCCTCCAGCGTGGTCGTCGCGAGCGTCGAGGCGCAGTAGAGCGAGCCCAGCTCGGCCGCGGCGCGCGCGGTCGCGCGCTCGCCCTCGGCGCACGCGAGCCGGTGGTAGGCCGTCGGCGCGACGAGGATGGGGAAGGCGACGTCGTCGCCCAGCACGGTCGTCGCGACGCGCGGGGAGCTCACGTCCACCATCGTCCGGTACCAGAGCTCGTAGCGAGCGAACGCGTCGCGGTTGCGCCGGAGGGTGTGCTCCTCGTCGGCGCCCGACCGGTAGTAGTCGTAGGCCATCGGCGTGAGCCGCTCGCGCGCGGCGACCTCGTAGTCGTCGACGGTGACGAGCGACGAGAGCTGCGCCGGAGGCTGAATCATGGGCAGATCCGAGCACGGGTCGCGGCGCAGGTCGAGCCGCGCGCGGGCCGCCGCGCACGCGTGGATTGCGGCGGGGCAGCGGCGGACGTATCGCTGATCGTCATGACGCCGCGGCGGTTACCGGATCGGCTCTCTTTCGGCGGGCGCGTCCCGTGGGGCGTCGGCCTCGTCCTGGTCCTCACGCTCGCGCTGTCGCTCGCCGTCGCGTTCGGTGACCGTCACGCCGGCTCCCTCTTCGGGCTCACGGCGCTGATCCCCGAGGCGGTCTGGCGCGGCCAGGTGTGGCGACTCGTGACCTGGCCGTTCGTCGAGCCGAGCCCGTTCGGGCTCATCTTCGGGTGCCTCTTCCTCTACTGGTTCGGCGGCGAGCTCGGCCGCGAGTGGGGCTCGCGCCGCTTCCTCGGCGTCTTCGCCGGGATCGTCCTGTCGGCGGCGCTCACGACGTGCCTCGTCGCGCGGCTCGACGGTGACGTCCTCGGCCGCGAGTACATCGGCGGCTGGGCGACCGGCGCCGCGCTCGCGGTCGCGTGGGGGCTGTGGTTCCCCGATCGCGTGATCCGGATCTGGTTCGTCATCCCGGTCCGCGGCTACGTCCTCGCCTGGTTCACGGTCGGCTTGACCGTCGTGCTGGCGATTTACCTGGGCTGGGAGCACGTGCTCCCGGTCCTCGCGGCCGAGGGAGCGATGCTCGCGTGGCTCTACCGCGGGCGCGTCTTCTCGCGCTGGGCTCGCGTCCGGCGGGCAGCCGCCGCCGGCCGAGAGGCGCGGGAGCGCGCGGTCGTGAAGCGCGATCGCGCGAAGAAGCGCGCCGCGAGCGTGGCGTATCTCCGCCTCGTCGAGTCGCGCGACGACGCCGAGCCGGACCTTCCGTCCGAGGTCGACGCCAGGCTCGACGAGCTGCTCTCCGGCCGGCCGAAGGGCGAGCGCCCGAAGGGCGACTGACGCCCGGCCGTCGTCACGTCGACGGCGGGCCGGGGATCCCTTCGCGGACCTCGTCGAGCATCGTGTCGGTGGTCGCGCTCGCGATGCCGAGCTCCGTCGCGACGTCGCGGAACATGCGCTCCTCCTCGGGCGCGAGCCCGTCGGCGAACGCGACGACGAGCGCGCCGCGCAGCGCCGCCAGCCGCCGGGCCTGCGGGAGCCGATCCACGAGCGAGCGAACGTAGCGGTCCGGCCCGAGCTCGCTCATCTTCGAGATCTCGGACTCGACGATCGCGCCGAGGGCGATCGCCGGGAACTCGTCGCCGACGAGCGAGCCCAGCCGCGAGCTCAGGGCTCCGATCTCGCGCTCGGAGACGTCTCCGTCGGCGGCGGCGAGCAAGACGCAGAGCCCGATCTCGGCGTGGCGTGCGGGGTCGTTGACGCTGGGGTGCTGCATCGATCGAGGGCGGGTCGCCTCAGCCGGAGGTTACCGAACCGCGGCGTCTCCTGACCAGCGTTCACGCGTCGCGCGGTGGTGGTTGTCGTCGACGGCGCCCGTCGCGAGGCGCTCGGATCCGCCGCTCGAGCCTGCTGCGGGGGTCGGCGCGCCCGTTGCAGCGTCGCCGGGCTCCGGCCGACCATGACGCGAGCGTCCACCGTCACCCGCCTCGTCCTCGTCGCGATCACGGCCGGGCTGGTGAGTTGCGGCGGCGGCGCGGGCGGGGACGGGGACAGCGAGGGGAGCGTGCCCGGCCCGCGCGACCTCTACGGCGTCGCTCGCGCGGGCGAAGAGCAAGCGCCGCCGGCGTATGACGCCCGCGCGGCCAGCGCGAGGCTCGAGCGGGACTCGCGCACGAGCGTCTCGTCGACCGCGAGCGCCGAAGGCGGCGTCCGCTACGTCGCCGGGGTGTTCTCCGGCACCATTCGCCTCGGCGAGGTCGAGCTCACGAGCCGGGGCGGCGACGACGTCTTCGTCGCGCGCGTCATGCCGGACGGCGCGGTCGCGTGGGCGCACGGCCTCGGCAGCGATCGCGACGAGAGCAGCCCGAAGGTGACGTTCTCCGACGAGCGCGTGAAGATCGTGGCGATGACCGACGGCGCGGCCGATTGCGGGCTCGGGCCGCTCAACTCCTGGAGCTCGGAGACGTTCTTCCTCTGCACCTTCAGCGTGAGCGGGGCGCCGCTCAACGGCGCCTCGTTTCCGACGGGGCGCCGCTGAGGGGAGAGGCGGCGTCACTCCTTGCGCATCACGACGCCGCGTGCGGTCTCGGCGAAGGCGTGGTCGGGCAGATCCTGGATGGCCGCGTTCAGCTGCCAGTCGCCCGAGAAGAGGATGACGGGACGTCCGCGCACGTCGACGACGACGAGCCCGGGCCGCGCGCGAGTGAGCGCCTGGAGATCGACGTCGCCGCCGTCCTTGCGCGTGATCCAGCGCGCGTGCATCACGTTGATGCCCTCGTAGCGGACCTCGACCTCGTACTCGGCCTTGAGGCGGTGCTTGACCACCTCGAGCTGGAGCTGGCCGACGGCGCCGAGCACGATGTCGCCCATGCGCGCGTCCGGCGGCCGGTAGA
>JAHBWA010000027.1 GCA_019637195.1 Labilithrix sp.
AGTTCGACGCCGCGGCCGGCTCGAGGAACGTCCGCACCGAGCGCCCCTCGTACAGCGCGAGGCCCCAGCCGTCGGCGTGCGGGCCTCGCCCCCCGCCTCGAGCCGCCAGGCCGGAGAACGAGAAGACGATGTCCGTCGGTACATTGCACTCCATACCGAGGAGCTCGCACATGGATTGGCGAACGAGCGTAGACGCGGGGACGCCTTCGATCAAGCCAGTGCGCGGAGCCACGCGCCGAGGCGGCGCATCGTTGGCTCGGGGATCGTGTGCGGTCCGGCGAAGGGATCGAACGTGACGTCGAACCCCGCGCCCGCGAGTCCGTCGCGGAGGCGCTCGGCGCTCGCGAACGGCAGGATCGCGTCGCTCCGGCCGTGGCTCTGGAACACCGGCAACGCCCGGCCGTCGGCCGCGCGGCGCGCGCCCATGAGCGGAGCCCACTCGCGCTCAGCGAGGAGCGTGCCGGAGAGGACGACCAGGCCGCTGACGCGTCGCTCGGGCTGCCTCAGCACGACGTCGACGGCGAGCATCGAGCCCTGAGAGAAGCCGCCGAGGACGAGGCGCTCGGTCGGCACCTCCTTGGCGAGCGCGTCGAGCATCTCGCCGAAGGCCGCGCGCGCGTCGGCGAGCCCCTCGGGGACGTCGCCGGACAGATCGCGCGCCTGCCCGGTCGCGAGCGCCAGCTCGAGCCGCGTGAAGTCGATGAGCCACCACGCGCGGGCGTCACCGAAAGCGGCCTGACCGGTCAGCTCGCGGAGCCCGTGGAGCGCCTCGGGGAAGACCATCACCGTCCCGGGCGGGACGTCGAGCGCGCCCGCCAGGCCGACGAGATCGTCGCCGGACGCCCCGAAGCCGTGGGCGAGGACGAGGACCATCGGGGCCTCAGCTCCCCGTTTGTCGCTCTGATTTTCGGCAGTTGGACCGGGCGCGACCACCCGACGGACGGTGAGCGGACCGAGCTTGTGCGTCTGCATGGGGACGGCATCCTACCCGGCGTCCGCGCCGCGGGCGGTCCATGACATGGAAGCCATGGTGGATCGGACGTCCATCTCTTTGAAAACTTACACGTTTCGGTTGCTCGGGGGGGAAGCCGAGGCGTAGACTTCCTCGAAGGTCGATGTCCTCGTCTCCCTCCGTCCAGCCCGGCGACGTCCTCGCGGGGAAGTACCGCGTCGAGCGCGTGCTCGGCGCCGGAGGCATGGGCTACGTCGTCGCCGCGCGCCATCTGCAGCTCGATCAGATGGTCGCGATGAAGTTCCTCCGCAAGAGCGGCGCGGAGAACACCGAAGCCGGCACGCGCTTCCTCCGCGAAGCGAAGGCCGTCGTGAAGCTCCGCAACGAGCACGTCGCGAAGGTCTACGACGTCGGCACGCTCGACGGCGGCGAGCCGTACATCGTGATGGAGTACCTCGAGGGCTGCGACCTCGCCGCGCTCGCGAAGCAGCGCCACTCCATCCCGGCCAGCGAAGCCGCCGAGTACGTGATGCAGGCGTGCGAGGCGCTCGCCGAGGCACACGCGCTCGGCATCGTCCACCGCGACATCAAGCTCGCGAACCTCTTCATCACGCGTGGACCGGCGGGTGGCCCGCTCGTGAAGGTGCTCGACTTCGGCATCTCGAAGACGAACCCGTTCGGCGAGTCGGAGCACGAGATGACGCGCACCTCGTCGATGCTCGGCAGCCCGCGCTTCATGTCGCCGGAGCAGATGCGCGACCCGCGCGCGGTCGACGGGCGGACGGACGTCTGGTCGCTCGGCGTCGTCCTCTACCGCCTCGTCGCGGGTCGCCCGCCGTTCGAAGCGGACACGCTCGGCCGCCTGCTCACGATGGTGATGCACGAGCAGGAGGCGCCGCTCTCGTCGGTGCGGGGCGATCTGCCGCCCGGCTTCGATCAGGTCGTCGCGCGGTGCCTGCAGAAGGATCCGACGACGCGCTTCTCGACCGTCGCCGAGCTCGCCTACGCGCTCGTCCCCTTCACGGTCGATCCGGCGCGCGCGCGCTCGATCGCCGACCGCATCTCGGCCGTCCAGAGCCTCCCGATGCTCCCGCCGATCACGGCGGACAACTCGGGGCCGCTGCCCGTCGCGTCGAGCCGCGTGAGCGCGCCGCCGGGGGTCGCCGACACCGGGACGGCCTCGCCCTGGACCGGCACGCACGGCGGCGCGCGCCCCAAGAGCCCCGCGACGACGATCGCGCTCGGGGTGGCGCTCGCCGCGATCCTCGTCGGCGCCGGGATCTTCGCGAAGGTGCGCGACGACAGGCAGCAAGCGAGCGCGCGCGCGATCGCCGCCGCCAAGGCGATTCAGGCGCCGCACCCCGCGGCGACCCTCACGCCGGCGCCGGCGGTGCCCGGCGTCGAGGCCGCCCCCTCCACCGTCGCGACGATCCTCGGCGCCTCCCCGATGACGCCGCCTCCGCCCGTGACGGGCGTGCCGACCGTCGAGCCCGCGCCGACCGCGCGCCGCGCGCCGGTCACCGGGCCCCCGCGGACGAAGACCGCGACGACGCGCCCCGCGAGCGCGCCGGTGACGCCGAAGAACGAGAGCGGCATCCCGGACACCCGCGATTGAATGATCGAGGCTTTCGTGTCCTCATGAGCGGAGGATCGCGAGAGGACACGAGGGAGTGAGAGGGATGCTCAGGGCCACCATCGTCGCGTCGTCGCTATGCGCCGTGCTGGTGGTCGCGCCGCGCGCGCGGGCCGCCGGCGACTCCGAGGGCGGCGCCGCGGCCGCCGAGTCGCTCTTCCAGGAAGGCCGCAAGCTGATGGACGCGAAGCGCTACGGCGAAGCGTGTCCGAAGTTCGCGGCGAGCCAGAAGGTCGCGCCCGCCATCGGGACGCTGCTCAACCTCGCCGACTGCTACGAGAAGAACAACCAGCTCGCCAGCGCGTGGGCTCGCTTCCACGAGGCGATCGCCCTCGCGCGCCGGCTCGGGCGCGCCAACCACGAGAAGACCGCGCGCGAGCGGGCCGACAAGCTCGAGCCGCGCCTCATCAAGCTGTCGATCCTGTCGCGGTCGTCGGGGGTCGAGGTGAGGCTCGACGACAACCCGATCGATCCGGCCGCGCTCGGGACGCCGATCCCCGTCGACGCGGGCGAGCACACGGTCGAGGCCACGGCGAAGGGCAAGAGGCCGTTCTCCACGACGATCGACGTGAGCGAGAGGTCGAAGTCGCCGTCGGTCGAGATCCCGGTGCTCGAGGACGCGCCCAAGGCGGCGCCGGTGGTCGAGGACGACGCCAAGGACAAGGACAAGAAGCCGAAGCCGCCGCCGAAGGACGAAGGCGGCTGGTCGACGCAGAAGACGCTCGGCGTCGTCGCGGCGGTCGCGGGCGCCGCCGGCCTCGGCGTCGGCGGCTACTTCGGCCTGAAGACCTCGAGCACCTGGAAGGAAGCGCAGACCTACTGCACCGGGCTCGAGTGCGATCAGGCCGGCGTCGATCTCGCGGCGGAGGCCAAGAGCACCGGCAACATCGCCACCATCGCCACCATCGCCGGCGGCGCGCTGCTCGTCGGAGGCGCCGTCCTCTTCTTCACCGCGCCGAGCGACGGCCCGAAGTCCGGGGCCGCGCCGGGCGCGGTCCGCGTCGGCGTCGGCCCGGGATCCGTGCTGCTCCGGGGCTCCTTCTGATGCTGCCGAGCGCGTACGGACGGCGGCTCGCCGTGGTGGGCGTGACCATCGGGCTCATCGTCTCCTCGCTGGTCGCGTGCAACGCCATCCTCGGCGTCGAGGACGTGCGGCTCCGGCGGAGCCGCGACGCCGGCGAGGAGGAAGAAGAGCCGATCGTCGAGCCCGATCCCGACGACGAGGACGCCGAGCCGCCGACCCGGCCCAACGTCCTCCAGGTCGCGCTCGGCGAGCAGCACTCCTGCGCGCGCAAGCCCGACGGCACCGTGCGCTGCTGGGGCGACGATCTCCAGGGCCAGACCGGCTCCGGCGGCCCCGCGGACGGCGGGCTCGTGCTCACGCCGCGCGCCGTCGACGGCGTCGACGACGCGACCGACATCGCGTCGGGGCGCAACCACACGTGCGTCACTCACCGCACCGGCAAGCTCTCGTGCTGGGGCTACAACCTCGACGGGCAGCTCGGCAACGGCGAGTCGGCGAACCGCAAAGCCACGCCGGTCGAGGTCGTCGGGATCACGAACGCCTTCGCCGTGGCCGCGGGCGGCAACTTCTCCTGCGCGCTCCGCGGCAGCGGCTCGGTCGCGTGCTGGGGCGGCAACGGGAGCGGGCAGCTCGGCAAGGGCGATCAGGCGCCGAGCACGACGCCGGTGGCCGTCCCGGGCATCACCGGCGCCGTCGCGATCGCCGCCGGCCAGGCGCACGCCTGCGCGGTCGCGAGCTCGGGCTCCGTCTCGTGCTGGGGCGACGGCGCGAACGGGCAGCTCGGCTCGGGCCAGGCGGTCAGCAGCTCGAGCCCGGTCGCGGTCGACAACCTCACCGACGCGGTGACGGTCGCGGCCGCGGAGCGCTCGACCTGCGCGGTCACGCGGAGCGGGTCCGTTCTCTGCTGGGGCGCCAACGAGCTCGGTCAGCTCGGCACCGGCGCCGCGAACGCGAGCCCGAACCCCGCGCCCATCGTCGTGGCGAACCTCTCCGACGCCACGTCGATCTGGACCGGCAGAAACCACGCCTGCGCGGTGCGCCGGACCGGCGCCGTCGTGTGCTGGGGCGCCGGCGCGCGCGGACAGCTCGGCGACGGGCAGCCGCGCCCCGACGCCGGCGGCACGCAGGCGTCGCCCGTCACGGTCTCGGGGATCCAGACCGCGATCGGCGTCGGCGCGGGGGGCGACCACTCGTGCGCGCCGACGAAGAACGACGCGATCGTCTGCTGGGGCGCCAACGAGCGCGGGCAGCTCGGCAACGCGACGACGACGAGCGAGCTGTCGCCCGTGAGCGTGCAGGGCTACCCGTAGCCGGCGCGGAGCACGGGCACGGCCGAGAGGGCCGATCGCGCGAGCGAGGGGTGGGCGCGGGCGCGAGGGGCCGATCGCGCGAGCGAGGGGTGGGCGCGGGCGCGAGGGGCGGCCCGATACGCCGAAAAAAGATCGCGACGGCGCGCCGGCCCGCGGCTCTTCGGAGGACCATGAAGAGCTTCGAACGTTCTCGGGCCGGCCTCACCGTCACCCTCTCCCTCGTCGCCGCCCTCGTCGGCCTCGGCGCCTGCACGGCCGGCGGCGGCGCGGCAGACACCGTCCCCGGGGACGCCGGCGCGGCCGCGAAGAGCGACGCGGGCGCCGCCGTCGCCCAGGACTGCAGCGGCCTCCCGAGCTCGCAGGCCGTGAGCCAGCCTTGCTGCCTCGCGCTGGGGATCGACGCCTGCGGCGCCAACCTCTTCTGCGCGGCGTTCGACGGCCGCACGCAGCCGACCTGCTACCTCGAGCGATCGCGCCTCGCGCTCGAAGAGTGCACGGAGGATCGCCAGTGCGTGAGCGGCGCTTGCAACGACGACCTCGGACAGTGCAAGAGCATGCCGGGCGCCAGCTGCGACGCCAAGGTCGGCTGCGCGACCGTCGAGGGTACGCGCGCGGTCTGCGTCGAAGAGCGCTGCCAGACGACCGAGGGCGAAATCGGCGACGCGTGCGCGCGCGACGCCGATTGCACGAACGGGACGTGCTCGGCCGACCACCGCTGCGTCGGCAAGGAAGGCGCGACGTGCGACACCTGGAGCAACGATCAGTGCGGAGAGGGCCTCTGTTGCCAGCGCGGCACGTGCGCCGACTGCCGGCCCGGTGAGGGCGAGAGCTGCGGGGGCTCCGTGGAGTGCCGCCCCGGCCTCCGGTGCTGCCGCCTCAGCGGGTCCGGCTCCTACTGCTACCCGTCATGCAACTAGCTCGGCGCGCGGCGGTCGCTCGGGAGTGCTTCGACGCGCCGTGCAGCGGGTAGCTCATCGCGACGTCGCAGCGCGCGTAGCTGGCCCCGTAGCGCTTCATGATCGCGGCGTCGTGCCGGAAGCCGAGCTTCTCGTAGAGCGCGATCGCCGCGACGCACTTCGAGTTCGTGAGCAGGTAGAGCGTCTCGACGTCCATCGTGCTCGCGCGCGCGAGCGCGGTCGTGAGGAGCAGCTCCCCCGCCCTCTTGCCCCGAGCGCGCTCCAAGACGCCCATCTTCGTCAGCTCGAAGACGCCCTCTTCGACCTTCATCAACGCGCAGGTCCCCACGACGCCGAGCTCGGCGGACTCGACGAGGAGGATGACGCCGCCGCGGTCGAGGATCGTGCCCCGCGGGTCCTCGAGGATGGCGCGGTCCTTGTCCTCCAGCATGAACATCGACTCGATCCACTCGGCGTTGATCGCGAAGAAGTCCTTCGCGAGGTCGTCCGAGTATTCGCGGATGGCGAGAGCGTCCGCGCCGTCTCGCTGCGCGTCCGCGCCGTCTCGCCGCGCGTCCGCGCCGTCTCGCCGCGCGTCCGCGCCGTCTCGAAGCGCGCCCGCGGCGTCGAGCGCGCGCGCCTCGAGCGGACGCTCCGCGAGCTGCGCCTCGAGGCTGGCGATCTGCTCGAGCAGCGTCCCCTCGAGCGGCGCACAGAGCGTCGCGACGGCGGCGTCGATGGCCGGCCACGCCTTCGCCTTCGCCTTCGCGACGAGCGCGCGTCCCTGCCGCGTGAGCTTCAACGTCTTCTGCCTCTGGTCCGCGGCGTCGCTCTCCGCGGCGAGGGCGCCCCGGTCGACGAGCCCCGAGGCGGTGCGCGTCACCGCCGGCTGGCTCACCCCGAGAGACTCGACCGCGGCCGTGATCGTCATCGGCCCGAACCGATCGATCGCCGCCAGCAGCGCGAGCTCGGTCGGCTGCGCGTCGACGCCCATCGTCCGGTGCACCTTCGCGGCGTCCGCCTGCAGGCGCTCGGCGAGGCGCTTGAGCCTGCTGCCCAAAAAGAGGTGACCGAGCTCCGAGAGCAGATCCGCCGGCATGAAACGACCTCCGGGCCAATACATAACACGTTATGCTTGAGCCGCAAGGCGTCTCGCTCGACGCGGCCGGCGCGCGATCCCGGCTGCGATCAAGGGCGCAGCTGGAAGACCGCGTACCCGCTCTCGGGGAGCTTCACCGTGACGGCGTCGCCGGCGGTCGCCAGCGAGCCCTGGCCGAGCACGACGCGGCCGCGGCCGGGGAGCGACGCGGTCGCGGTGCCCTCGCGCGGCTCGCGGGCGAGGTTCACCGCGACGAGGTAGCTCTCCGCCTCGTCCTCGCGCACGAAGGCGACGATCCCGCGATCGTCGAGGGGGAGGAGCCGGGAGCTCCCGCTCCCCCAGACGGCGTGGCCGCGGCGGAGCGCGAGCAGCGAACGGTAGAACGACAGCATCGAGTCGGGATCGGCGTCCTCGGCCTCGACGCTGGTATCGCCCGGCGCCTCGCCGAACGGCAGCCAGGGTGTCCCGGTCGTGAAGCCGTGACCCGCGCCGTCGCGCGTCCAGGTCATCGGGGTCCGCGACGTGTCGCGGATGTCGATCGGCGTCGCCGCGCCCGGGCGCAGCGCGACCTCCTCGCCGTAGTAGATGAACGGCGTGCCGCGCATGGTCATCTGGAGCAGCGCCGCGCCGCGGTAGCGCTCGGCGTCGTTGCCCGCGGTCTGCCAGGCGCGGAGGACGTCGTGCGAGCCGATGACGAGCGCGTCCTGCGCGCCCGCCGGGAACGCGCTCGCCGTGGCCATCGCCTCCTCGATGATCCGCCGATCCCCCGACGCGAAGGCGATGCCCCAGAAGTAGCCGTAGGCGAAGTCGAAGGCCATGTGGAACATGTCCTCGCCGCCGCCGAAGTACGGCGTCGCGTTCGTCAGCTCGACGGGCTCGGCGACCATCGCGCGATCGGCGTAGCCGTCGACGATCTGCCGGATCGATTTGATGTACTCGATCGTCTCGGGGACCAGCGAGCACGACGTCGCCGTCTCGAACAGCAGGCCGACGACGTCGCAGCGGAAGCCGTCGACGCCCTTGTCGAGCCAGAAGCGCGTGGTGTCGAGCATCTCCTTCGCGACCTCCGGCTCGCGGTAGTTGAGGTCCGGCTGCCCGGGGTAGAAGCGGTGGAAGTAGTACTGCTCCCGCGCGGGCTCGAGCTCCCAGGCGCTGTCGCCGAAGGTCGAGCCGTTGGTGCCGCAGCCGATGTCCTCGCGGCCGGCGGTGTCCGACCAGACGTACCAGTTCGCCTTCGCGTTGGTCTTGTCCTTCCGCGACTCCTGGAACCACGGGTGCGCGTCCGAGGTGTGGTTCAACACGAGATCGATGAGGACGCGCATCCCGCGCGCCTTCGCCTCGGACATCAGGCGCTCGAAGTCGGCCATCGTCCCGTAGGCCGGCTCGATCGCGCGGTAGTCGGCGACGTCGTAGCCGGAGTCCGCGAAGGGCGAGGGCATGATCGGCATGAGCCAAAGCGCGTCCACGCCGAGGTCCTTCAGGTAGTCGAGGCGTGACACGAGACCCGGGAGGTCACCGATGCCGTCGCCGTTCGAGTCCTGGAAGGACCGCACGTTGACCTCGTAGAAGACCGCGTGGCGATACCAGTCGGGACCGGTGAGCAGCGCAGCGGCCCTCGCTTGTTGCTCGGGGGTCGGACGCGAGGGCGGTCGGACGGAGCCCGCCGGCCCGGCCTCGTCGGAGCCTGCGCCCCCGCACGCGGGCACGCTCGCGAGGGCGGTCAGGAGAGCGAAGGCTGCGGACCGAGCGTAGGCGCGATGCACGCTCGCAGCGTATCAGCCCGAGTGCCGCGCGGCATGACTCCTCGCGAGCGCCGGACGACGCGGCGCGGACGAGCGCCGGTACGACGCGCGGGCGAGGATCGCCCGGCGCGCGCCCTTGCTCGGGGCTCGCGCCGTAACCAAGCTCGTCGACACCGATGCGATGGCCATGGATCCTCGGCGCGGCGTGTATCGCCGCCGCGTGCTCGTCGAAGAAGGACGCACCGAGCCAGACGGCGCGCGACGCCACCGAGCCGGAGCGCGACGGCGCCAGCGGCCCGGACGCGCCGCCGGCGCTCGTCGAGGACGGAGGCCCCGGCGCCGCCGCGCCCCGCGCGTACAGGCACTACGACGTCAACCACGTCCTATCGACGGGTCAGTCGGACAGCGTCGCGAACGGCGCGTCTCCCTTCCTCACGTCGACCCAGCCGTTCGGCAACATGTCCTTCGACGTCGGCGTCATGACGGGCGGCGACTGCGACGGCGACGGCTGCCTGCGCTACGAGACGCCGTCGGACTTCGCGCCGCTCGTCGAGGGCGATCGCTTCTTCGGTTACGGCGTCGAGACGATGTCCGCGGGCCTGGCGAACCAGGCGTCCGTGTTCGCCCGCGCCTGGCTCGCCGAGAAGGGCGCGGAGCCGAGGCACGACATCCTCGTCAGCCTGCACGGACGGAGCGGCAACACGTACTGGTGCCTGCGCAAGGGATCGTGCAACTACCTCTCGGGCTACGTGACGCCGTTCGCCGAGGCGCTCATGCAAGTAGAGAGCGCGAAGTCGATCGCCGCGAGCAAGGGCAAGTCCTACGTCGTGCGCGCCGTGACCGCGATCCACGGCGGCTCCGACCACCAGGATCGGCAGAACGAGCTGTCGTTCATCGCGCGGAGCGACGGCACCGGCGTCGTGGGCAACTACGCCGAGGCGCTCCTCGAATGGCAGCGCGACTACGAGACCGACGTCCGCGCGATCACCGGTCAGACGGAGGCGGTGCCGCTGCTGATCTCGCAGTTCGGGAGCTGGACGGACACGCCGGTCAGCAACATTCCGGTTCGCCAGCTCGAGGCCCACGTGCGGGCGCCGGGCAAGGTCGTCGTCGTCACCCCGAACTACCCGTTCGAGCACTACGTCGACTGCCTCCACTACTCGAACTACTCGCAGCGGCGCATCGGCGCCTACTTCGCGAAGGCGTACCATCGCATCGTGGTCGAGGGCGGGACGTTCGAACCGCTCCGACCGCTCTCGGTGACGCGCGCCGCGAACGTGCTGACCGTGAAGTTCCACGTCCCCGTCCCGCCGATGGTCATCGACACGACGCGCGTGGCCGATCCGGGGAGCTACGGCTTCACCTACGCCGACAGCACGTCGTCGGCGACGATCGCCGGCGTCGCGCTCTCGGGCGCGGACACCGTCATCGTGACGCTCTCGGGCGCACCGACGGGCGCGGCGCGCAAGCTCCGCTACGCGCTGAACGCGCCGGTGCCGCACGCCTGCCCGGGTCCGAAGGAGGGCGCGCGCGGCAACCTCCGCGACTCCGACGCGACGGCGGGCTACCACACGGACGCCGAAGGCCGTGCGTACGAGCTGTACAACTGGGCGGTGGAGTTCGAGCTCGACGTCCTCTGACGGGTCGTCGCGAGTCGCCCGGGGCCGCGGCGCCGGAGCCTCGCGGCCCGACCGACGGGACGCTCCCAAGCGGTCCGATCTGAGCGATACTCCGGCCCATGGGCGGAGAGACGGACGCGAGGGCCGACGGACACGGCGGCACCGGCCACATCATCCAGTCGCTCGTCGTCAACCTCGTCATCGCGGCGGTGAAGGCGGTCGCGGCGTACTTCACGAAGTCGGGATCGATGCTCGCCGAGGCGCTGCACTCGTTCTCCGACTGCGGCAACCAGCTCTTGCTCCTCGTCGGCGTGCGGCAGGCGCGGAAGCCCGCGGACGAGCGGCATCCGTTCGGCTACGGGCGCGCGGTCTACTTCTGGTCGTTCATGGTGGCGCTGATGCTGTTCCTCGGCGGCGGCGTGTTCTCGATCTACGAAGGCATCCACAAGCTCCGCGAGCCCGAGCCCGTCGAGCGGGTCTGGCTCGGCATCGGGATCCTGGCCGTCTCGCTCCTCCTCGAGGGGGGCGCGACGCTCTCGAACATCCGCGAGCTGAACCGGCGGCGCGGCGAGAAGGGCTTCTACCAGTACCTGAAGGACACGACCGACTCGGACCTGGTCGTCGTGTTCGGAGAGAACTCGGCGGCGGTGCTCGGGCTCATCCTCGCGATCGGCGCGCTCGCGCTCGCGGCGGTCACCGGCGACGGCCGCTGGGACGGCGTCGGCAGCGCGGCGATCGGCCTCGTCCTCGTCGGCGTCGCCGTCTTCCTCGCGATCGAGGTCAGCTCGCTCCTCCTCGGCGAAGCGGCCGCGCCGGAGATCACCGAGGCGGCGCGCGAGACGGCGAAGAAGTTCCCCGAGCTCGAGAAGGTGCTCAACGTCGTGACGATGCAGCAGGGGCCCGGTGAGGTCCTCGTCCACGTGAAGCTCGCGTTCACGCCCTCGCTCACGGTCGAGGAGGCGTGCCGGATCATCAACGCCTACGAAGACGCGTTCCGCGCGGCGCGCTCCGAGGTGCGGTGGGTCTTCGTCGAGCCGGACATCCCGCGGGTCGTGGCCTCGCTGCGGCCGGCGGGGAGGTCGCCCGCCGCGGACGAGGCGCGCGCCGCCGAGGCCTGAACGCTCCGGCGGCCGCGTGGACCGCGGCGCGAGACGCGCTCGCGAGGAGCCTCGCGTTGCCACGGCGCCTTCGCCGCGTGACGTCTCCTCACGCGGCCGACGCGCCGGCGGGGCGCCGCGTCACGTGGACGCCGCGCTTCGGCCGGAGCGTGATGAGCGGATCGAGCTCGACGCGGAACCCCGACGCGAGCGAGAGCCGCTCCTGCCGGACGATCATCGCGAGGATGATCTGCGCCTCCATCATGGCGAAGTGATTCCCGATGCACGTCCGCGCGCCGCCACCGAACGGCAGGTACGTGTAGCGCGGACGCCCCTCGGCGCGGTCCGCCCGGAAGCGCTCGGGATCGAACACCTCGGGGCGGTCCCAGTACGCCGGGTGCCGGTGGATGACGTACGGGCACACGCCGACGATGCTCCCCGCCTTCACCGGGAAGCCGCCGAGCGTGTCGGGCTCGACGCTCTGCCGCTCGAAGATCCAGGCCGGCGGATAGAGTCGCAGGGCCTCCTCGAGGACGCGCTTCGTGTACTCGAGCGCGCGGACGTCCTCGAGCACCGGATCGCGATCGCCGAGCACGCGCGTCGCCTCCTCGCGGACCCGCGCCTCGATCTCGGGGTGCTCCGCGAGGAGGTGGAACGTCCAGGAGAGCAGGTTCGCCGTCGTCTCGTGGCCGGCGAGGACCATCGTGATGATCTCGTCGCGCAGCTGGCGATCGGTCATCCGGTCTCCGGCGTCGCCGTCTCCGCCGTCGTCGACGGCGGCCATCAGCATCCCGAGGAGATCGTCCCCGTAGCCCTTGCTCGCGGCCGCCTGCGCCCGCCGATCGGCGATGAGGCGGTAGACGATGCCGTCGAGCGTCTTCATCGCCTTCTTGAAGCGGAGGTTCGCGGGCGTCGGCACGTACGGCGGGATCGGGACGATCGACTCGGCGAAGTCGTTCGCCCAGCGGAGCGCGGTGTCGAGCGCGCGACCGACCTCGCGGGCGTCGCCGTCGACGTCGGCCGAGAAGAGCGTCATCCCGACGATGCGGAACGTCAGGCGCATCATCTCCTCGTGGACGCAGAACGCGCGCGCGGCGCCGAGGTCATCGTCCCGCCAGCGTTCGAGCATGGCGCGCGTCGCGCCGGCCATCTGCGCGGCGAAGCCGGCGAGGTGCGCCCGATGAAACGCGGGCTGCGCGAGCTTTCGCTGGCGCCGCCACTGGTCGCCCTCGCTCGTCAGGAGCCCCTCGCCGAGGACGGCCTTGAGCCCGACGTAGTTGCGGCTCTTCGTGTACGCCTTGGCGTTGTCGAGCAGGACGTGGCGCACGACGTCCGGATCGGTCACCAGGTAGTAGTCGAACGGCCCGAAGCGGCACCGGACCACGTCGCCGTACTGCTCGCGCGAACGAGTCATGAACCCGAGGGGATCGCGCCAGGCCGGGAACGCGCTCCCGAAGAACGGGATTCCCCGTGGGCCCGGCGCGGCGATGGATGAAGCGGCGGCACGCGAAGGCGCGCTGGCGTGGCTCGTCTCGTTCATGGCATCCCTCCGGCTCGCCTCGCGGCTCCATCCCCAACACGGGTAGAAGGTGAGATAATCCTCATGTTCGCTCGCTGCGCCTCGAATGTGAGGCATGGCTCATGTTTGTCAACTCCAAGCCCAGAAAGACCGTGAAACGCAAGGTCACCGCCGCCCCGGAGGCCCGCCCCGACCGCCGCGTCCCGACGCAGGAGCGAAGCCGCCAGCGCGTGGAGCGGATCCTCGAGGCCGCCGCCCAGGTCTTCGCCGCCGACGGCTACGAGGTCGCGACGATGGACGCGATCGCCGCGCGCGCCGAGACGTCGATCGGCTCGATCTACCAGTTCTATCCGAACAAGGCGGCCGTCTTCGACGCGCTCGTCCGCCGTCACCACGACCGCGTCCGCGTCTTCTTCGACGGGCTCTTCGCGGGGCCGCTCCTCGAGGGATCTTGGAGCTCGCTCCTCGACTCCGGCATCGACGCCGTCGCGGCGCTCCACACGGCCGACGCAGGCTTCCGCGCCGTCTTTCGGGGCCTCCACTTCACGGAGGCGACGCTCGACGAGGGCGAGGCGCTCAACCGAGAGCTCGCCGAGCGCGTCGCCGTCGTCCTCGAGCAGAAGCTCCCGGGGCTGCCCGCGCCGCGACGCGCGTTCGTCGCGATGATGGTCGTCGAGCTCGTCAGCGCGATGCTCATCCTCTCGGCGCGGAGGCCCGAGGAGGCGAGCGCCGTGATGGCGGAGACGAAGGTCCTCTTGCGGCTGTACCTGGCCCCGTACGACGACGGCGGCGGGAAGGTCTCCGCCAAGGGTCGCTCCACGCTAAGATCACGCCGACGAGCCTAACGTCGCCTCGCTTCGTTCATGAGTGACCTCAAGGGCAAGAGACCGCGCATCCTCGGGGCCCGCGTCGCCGGGCTGAGGCTCACGCCGGAGGAGCGCTTCTTGATGGCGCGGATCGACGGCGCGCGCTCCGTGTCCGATCTCGCGCACGTCACCGGCATCGAGGCGGCGCGCGTCGAGCAGATCGTCTCGAAGCTCGCCTTCGAGGGCGCCGTCGACCTGGGCGAGCCGAAGGCGGCGCCCCCGCTGGCCGGCATCGCCGGGCTCGAGGACGGCGGGACCACGTCGATGGCCGAGCTCGCGGCGGCCCTCGGGATGGATCCGAGCACCTTCGCGGCCGACGAGCCGGCTCCCCCGTCGACGCCGCCGTCCGCGCGCCCGCGTCCGCGCGTACAGCTCCGCCGCCGCGAGCCGGCGCCGCCGATCGCGCCGCCCCCCGCGCCGGAGCCGGTCCAGCACCTCGACGCCTTCGACGATCTCCCGCCCGCGCCCGCGCACGAGCCGGCGCTCGAGTCTGGGCTCGAGCTCGGCTCCTCGCCCGACCTCGAGGCCGTCGCGGGGCTCGTCGAGCGCATGCCCGCTCGGCGCGCGAGCGATCCCGATCTGCCCGAGATGCTCACCGCGCTGGACGACGCCGCGCTCGAGGCCTTCGGCGAGGGCGAAGGCGCGGCCGCCGAGCTCGAGGAGGTGCGCGACGACGCCGCGGGAGAGCCCGCCGCGCCGATCGACCCGAAGGCCGACGAGATCTCCCGCGCGGTCGCGGAGCGCAACTACCGCCAGGTCTACGAGAAGCGCTGGCACGAGCTCACGGTCGATCAACGCATCGCCGGCGCGCACACGGCGAAGGGCACCGACCTCCTCGCGCTCTGCTTCGACGCCGATCCGCGCGTCATCGGCGCGATCCTCGAGAACGCCGCCTGCGGGCTCGACCACGTGCGCCTCATCGCCTTCCACCACCGGACCGGCACCGGCCTCGAGATCGTCGCCCGGCGTCAGGACTGGCTCCGCGATCTCCTCGTCGAGCGACGGCTCCTCCGGAACCCGATGATCGGAGAGATCGTCCTCGGCCGCGTGATGGGACCGAAGCGCCTCTTCCCGACGTACAAGATCGCGATCGACCGCGACATCCCGGAGCTGACTCGCATCAAGTGCCGCGGCTACCTCCGGCAGAAGTGGCAGACCGCGCCGTCCGAGGAGCGCGCCGACCTGCTCCTCCGCACCGAAGGGCGCTGCCTCATCCTCATGACGGGGTGCACCTTCGACGCGAAGACGACCGCGATCCTCTGCGGACGGCCCATCAACTCGGTGATGTTCGTCCAGTCGATCGCGAAGTTCGGCTCGTCGCCGCCGGCGCTGCTCGCCCACCTGTTCAAGCAGGCGTTCGTGCGCAAGAGCCCGCCGCTGAAGAAGATGCTCCTCGCGCACCCGAACATGCCGGGAGACGTGAAGCGCGGCGTCTGACGCCGCGCCGCCCGCCGCGGGCGGGAGGAGCGCGTCAGGGCTTGACGGTGGTGTGCGTGAACTCGGTCTTGCCGTTCTCGTCGATGAACTCGGCCGTGAGCTTCTTTCCCTCGATGACGATGTAGAGGAAGCCGAGCGCGAGCGACTCGAAGAGCGACGCGTTCTTCCCGCCGAGCTTCGTCGCCTTGGCGCCCGCCCCGGACACCGCGAGCTCCGTGCCCTTGCAGCTCTCGTTGAGCCACTGGCGGCTGTGGTCGTGGCCGCTCAGGTAGAGGTCGACCTTCCCGCAGATCGTGTCCTCGAGGTAGCTCTTCACGGACTTTCCGTTCGCCGGCTCCGGCGGCACGATCAGGCCGTCGAGCCGCGCGTCGTAGCGGCCGGCGTTGCCGTGCGGCCCGTTCGACTTGTACGGGTGGTGCCCGAAGGCGATCTTCCACTCCGCCGTAGAGGCGGCGATCCACGCGGAGACGTCTTTGCGCTGCGCGGAGTCCTGGCCGAACATCGCCATGTTCGTGTCCAGGCCGAAGGTCTCGAGGACGCCCTCGCCCGCCGGCGGCACGTGGCGCCAGTACGCCGACGGGAGCTTCCACTTCTTCGACTTGGCGGTGTAGGCGATCTGGTGCTGCCCGCGCGCGAAGTCCGTGCCGAGGCCGTCGTGACCGTAGTCGTGGTTGCCGAGCACGATCCAGAAGTCGAGGTCGACGGCCGCGTACGGGACCTCGAAATGCGACTGGAAGATCGGATCGTCCGCCGACGACGCGCCGCTGTCGTAGAGGTTGTCGCCGAGGAGCTGGACGAAGTCGCAGCCGCGCGCCGCGCAGTGTGCGGAGATCGTGTTTCCGATCTTCAGCTGCGCGCTGGAGCCCGTTCCGGTGTCGCCCATGGCGATGAAGCGCACGCTCTTCGGCGCCGCCGGGGCGCCCCCGGAGGAGCCGGCGTCCCCGCCGCCCACCGGGTCCCCGCCGGAGCTCGACGAGCCGCCCGACGAGCTCGACGACGAGCCGCCCGACGACGACGACTCGTCCGACGCACCGCCGGCCCCGCTCGACGCGCCCTCGCCGCCGCACGCGGCGACGATGATCATGAGTGACACGAAGCCGGTAAGACGCTGCATTCTTCCGTTCTCCCAGGTCTCTGCCGGAGCGACGACGCGGCACGCGCGCGGCGATCGTCCCCGACCCGTACAAGCCCCTACGCGCGGTGGCGTAGTGCGTCCATCACGACACCGTCTCGTTCGGCCAAGTGCTCGAAATCACGCCCCCGCCGGGCGGGCTACGTCTTCGGTTTCGGCCGCGCTTGCGCCGCGAGGAGATCGCGGATCTCCGCGAGCAGCTTCTCCTGCGCGGTCGGGCCCGGCGGCGGCGCCGCGGTGCGGAACCGGTTGTAGAAGCGGACGATGACGAACACGACGCTCGCGACGATGAGCAGCTCGAAGAACGACTGGAGCGCGGCGCCGTAGTTGACGGCGACCTCCTTGACGAGCTCCTTGCCGTCCGGCCCGAGCTGCGCGGGTTGCAGCGTGACCCTGAGCTCGTTGAAGTTGACCTTCCCGGTCGCGAGACCGATCGGCGGCATGATCACCTTCTCGACGAGCGCGTTGACGACCTTGCCCGAGGCCGCGCCGATGATCACGCCGACGGCGAGGTCGACGAAGTTCCCCTTGATCGCGAACTCGCGAAACTCCTTGAGGATGCTCATGACGCCTCCTTTACTCCTTCGCGGCCGCGTCCATCGGACGAACGAATCGGCCGAGCTTCGCGGCGGGCACGGAGCCGGAGCCACGGTAGGGCTCTTGCTTTCGTACGGAGCAGGTAGCCCTCGAACGCGAGCGGATCCGCGGGGTTCGAGGATGACCTCGCGCACGGACGACCGCCCCGCGTGGTCACACCGCCGGCGATCGGAGCGGGCCCGGAGACCTCACCGCGCCCTCCCGGCTCGCGCCGGCCATTGCGGGCCGCCGGCAGGGGAACCTAGTCTGGCGGCGAGCGAACGACCGTTGACGGCCCAGGCGACGCCATCTCGCAACGCGAAGGATCGGCATGTCCGGAACAACCTCCCCATCGTCCGCGGTCTCCCACGCCCCGAAGGTCGACGGCCCAAGCGATCTCGCCAAGCTGTCGCTCGCGGCGCTCGGCATCGTCTACGGCGACATCGGCACCTCGCCGCTCTACGCGATCCGCGAGTGCTTCAGGGCGCCGCACGGCGTCGACGTCACCCGCGCCAACGTGCTCGGCGTGGAGTCGCTCTTCGTGTGGGCGATGACGCTCGTCATCGTCGTGAAGTACCTGACCTTCATCATGCGCGCGGACAACCGCGGCGAAGGGGGCATCCTCGCGCTGCTCGCGCTCCTCGAGGCGAAGCGCGCGAAGCAGAGCCGGCGGAGCATGGTGGTCTACGTCGCGCTCGGGCTGTTCGGGACGGCGCTCCTCTACGGAGACGGCGTGATCACCCCCGCGATCTCGGTGCTGGGAGCGACCGAGGGACTGAGCTCGACGTCGACCTTCTTCACGACGCCTGTCGTCGTCACGCTGGCGATCGCCATCATCGTCGCGCTCTTCATGTCCCAGAGGTTCGGCACCGCGCGCGTCGGCGCCGTCTTCGGTCCGGCGATCCTCCTCTGGTTCGTCACCATCGGCGGGCTCGGGCTCGTGTGGATCGCGAGGCGACCGGAGGTCCTCCTCGCGGTCGACCCGCGCCACGCCGTCGCGTTCTTCCTCGCCAACCGGCTCCACGGCTTCTTGATCCTCGGCTTCGTGGTCCTCTGCGTCACCGGCGGCGAGGCGCTCTCGGCCGACATGGGGCACTTCGGCAAGACGCCCATCCGGCTCGCCTGGTTCGTCGTCGCGTTCCCGGCGCTCGTCGCCAACTACCTCGGCCAGGGCGCGCTGCTCCTGGCGAAGGGCCCGGTCGAGAGTTCGTTCTTCGAGATGGCGCCGGGCGGCGGCCGCTGGGGCCTCGTCGCGATCGCGACGGTCGCCGCGATCATCGCGTCGCAAGCCATGATCTCGGGGGCGTTCTCCGTCACGCGTCAGGCGGTGCAGCTCGGCTACTGGCCGCGCGTCACCATCAAGCACACGTCCGGCCAGGCCGAGGGGCAGATCTACGTGCCGGAGGTGAGCTTCGCGATGATGGTGGCCTGCATCGGCCTCGTCCTCGCCTTCCAGGACTCGTCACGGTTCGCCTCGGCGTACGGGATCGCCGTGACCGGGACGATGACCGCGACGAGCATCCTCTTCTACGGCGTCGCGCGCGGATGGGGCTGGAGCCCGCTGGTCGCCGGCCCGCTCGTGGCGCTGTTCCTCTCGCTCGATCTCGCGTTCTTCAGCGCGAACGTCCACAAGATCGCCGAGGGTGGCTGGTTCCCGCTGGTCGTCGGCGTCGCCATCTTCACGCTGATGACGACCTGGCGACGCGGCCGCGAGCTGCTCGGCGAGGCGTTCCGGAGTCAGGCGCTGCCGCTCGACGTGTTCATGGCCGATCTCGCGGCGACCGGCCCGCACCGCGTCGCCGGCACCGCCGTCTTCATGACGTCGAACCCGAGCGGGGTGCCGGCCGTCCTGCTCCACTTCTTCAAGCACGGGAAGGTGCTGCACGAGCAGGTGCTCTTCCTCTCGATCGCGACGCGGCACGTCCCCGAGATCGCGCGCAGCGAGCTCGTCGAAGAGATCAAGGACCTCGGTCAGGGCTTCACGCAGGTCCGCGCGCAGTACGGCTTCACGCAGACGCCCAACGTCCTCGAGCTGCTGGACGTCTGCGCGGAGAAGGGCTTGGAGACGCGCCGGGAGGACACGAGCTACTTCCTCGGCCGCGAGACGCTGATCGTCACCCGGAAGCGCGGCATGGCGCGGTGGCGGAAGCTGCTCTTCTCGCTGATGAGCCGCAACGCGCGGCCGGCGAACGCGTTCTTCCAGATCCCTCCGAACCGGGTCGTCGAGCTCGGCGCGCAGATCGAGCTCTAGGCCGCGGCGACGCGCTCACTTGGGCGTCGGGAACGTGACCGGGATGGTCAGCGTCGAGTCCCAGCACTTCTCGACCTCGGGGAACGGCGTCGCCTTCACGGCCTTGAGCATGCAGTCCGCGACCGGGTCGGGCAGCGTCTTCTCGATCACCTTCGTGCTCTTGATCTTGCCCTTCACGTCGACCGTGATCTTGATCTTCACGGTGCCCTCGAGGTTCGGGGTCTTCTTCTTCCCCTCCGCGTAGCACTCCTTGAGCTTCGGGCGGGCGCGCTTCTCAGGGGTCGACGCCGACGAGGTGTGCACTCGTCCTTCTCGCCGACGATCGCCGGCGCCGGCGCGGGGGCCGGAGCCTCGGCGTCGGGCGTCGCCGGCCGGCGGTTGTCGCCGTCGCGGCCCAGGCGTCGGGCTCAGCGTCCACCGGCGACCAGCGTGACCGCCTTCGGCGCGTCGGCGCCAGCGCCGGCGTGGCCGGCTCGGGGCTGCCGCCGCACTGGTGAGCGTGAGCGTCGTATTGGAGCGGGACCGCCTTCACCTTCGTCATGACGCTCAGTCTATGCCGCATCGTCGGCGGCGTGGGCGGCCAAGGCCTCCTCGAGGCGAAGCGGCGCCCTGCCTCGCCTCTTCCGCATGTCGAGCACGAGCCAGGTCACGAGCCAGATGCCGAAGGCGGCGACCATAGCGCCCCTCCGGCGCCGAGCCGAGTAGACACCGTGTATCGTTGTGCAGGCCGTGCATATCTGCGAAGGTGGCCCGTTGGCGTCGCGGAGCGACGCAGAGCTGGAGGGCGCGTGGCTCGCCATGTGAAGGGCATCCTGTTCGCCGACTACGTCCGGATGATCCGCGGCCAGAAGAGCATCGACTGGAAGCGCCACCTCGAGGACGAGGACCTCACCTTCCTCGTCCAGCGGGTCGATCCCGCCGGCTGGTACCCCATGCAGACGTTCGAGCGCATGGGCAACGCGATCCTGAAGGAGATCGCAGCGGGCGACGTCGAGGCCGCGCGCATGTGGGGCCGCGTCTCGGTGGATCAGCTCCGGTTGGCGACGCCGTCGCTGCTGGCCGAGCGGGACCCGCTCGAGACGCTGATGCGCTTCAAGGTGCTCCGCTCCACCTTCTTCGACTTCGAGGCGGTCGAGGTGACGACCGCCGCGTCCGACCACGCAGCGGTCCGGCTCCACTACCACATGGGCGCGATGGCGGAGGAGGCCGCGTCCTTCCAGACGATGGGCTTCTTCGAGCGCCTCCTCGTGATCGCCGAGGCGGAGGGCGTGGACGCTCGCTTCACCCAGCGATCCTGGGCGGGCGAGGCGCGGACCGTGCTCGAGCTCCACTGGGATCCGCCGACCTAGCGGCGAGCGCCGGTCGCGGCGGCAGACCGCACCTGCGACGCGTTGGTCGCAGGGCCCGATTCGTGCGAGAAGATGAGGGCCCGTGTCCGCGCCGGAACGTCCAGATCGAGCTCTCGATACCGCGCAGCGGTCTCTCCACGAGGTCGACGAACGCTTTCGGCTGCTCGTCGAGAGCGTCAAGGACTACGCCATCTTCATCCTCGACCGGAAGGGCGTGGTGAGCACGTGGAACACCGGCGCGGAGAGGATCAAGGGCTACGCTGCCGACGAGATCATCGGCACGCACTTCTCCCGCTTCTACCCGGACGACGCCGTGAGCTCGGGGAAGTGCGACCGCGATCTCGAGATCGCCGCGGCGACCGGGCGGACCGAGAGCGAGGGCTGGCGCGTCCGCAAGGACGGCTCACGCTTCTGGGCGCACGCCGTGCTCACGTGTCTCCGCGACGCGAGCGGTGAGGTCATCGGCTTCGCGAAGGTCACGCGCGACCTGACGGAGCGGCGCGCCGCCGAGGACGCGCGCGTGCACCTCGCCCAGACCAACGCGGCCCGCGAGGCGGCCGAGCGCGCGGTCGAGCAGCTCGCCCAGCTCCAGTCGCTCGCCGGCGTGCTCGCCGACGCGAACACCCCCGAGGAGCTGGCGCGCATCGTCGTGGACAAGACCGCCGCCGCGCTCCGCGCCGCGGCGGCGACGTTCGTGCTCTTCAACGGCAAGGAGCTCGAGCTCACGGCGGCGACGGGGCTCACGCCCGCGGTCGCGCAGACCTTCCGCGCGTTCTCGCCCGACCTCGCCGTTCCGTCGGCGAACGCCTTCCGGGCGCGACGCGCGCAGTGGGTCGAGTCGCCGGAGGACTTCGCGCGTCACTACCCCGACAGCCCTGACCTCGGCCCGCCCGGCGCGGCGGCTTGCGCGTTGCCGCTGGAGATCGGCAAGCGAGTCGCGGGCGTCATCGCGTTTCGGTTCTCCGAGCCGCGGACCTTCTCGCCGGCCGAGCGCGCGTTCATGGAGACGTTCGCCGAGCAGGTCGCGCAGGCGCTCGAGCGCACCGAGGCGAACGCCCGCGAGATCGCCACACGCCGACGGCTCGAGGCGCTCAGCACCCTGGCCGAGGCGCTCTCGTCGGCGCTCGAGACCTCGGACGTCGCCGACGTCGTCGTGGACGTCGGCCGGCGCGCGGCCTCCGGCGATACGTGCATGCTCTACGTGCTGGACGAGCGCACACACGCGCTCGAGCTGGTCGCGCACCGCGGCTCCTCGTCCGAGATCGTCGAGCGCCTCCGCAGCATCACGGCCGACTCCGGGAACCCGAACTACGCCCTCCTCGCCACGGGGAAGGGCGTGTGGATCCAG
This sequence comes from Labilithrix sp., assembly GCA_019637195.1. Classification (GTDB taxonomy): domain Bacteria; phylum Myxococcota_A; class Polyangia; order Polyangiales; family Polyangiaceae; genus Labilithrix. Next base: position 21,851 of record JAHBWA010000027.1, read on the forward strand.
GACGAGGCGGAGTACGCGGCCTTCTTCCCCGAGCTCGCGAACACGCCGGCGCCCGGGCCGCGCGCGTTCTGGTCGCTCCCGCTCGTCGCCGAGGGGAGACCCATCGGCCTCCTCGGAATGGGCTTCCTCCAGCCGCGTCCGTTTCCACGCGCCGAGCGCGACTTCGTCGAGACCTTCGCTCGCCACTGCAGCGAGGCGCTCTTGCGCGCGCGTCGCCTCGAAGCCGAGCGCGAAGCGCGGAGGGTCGCCGAGACGCTGCAGGCCTCCCTCGCCACGACGCTCCGGAGCATCGGCGACGCCGTCATCGCGACCGACGCGAGAGGGCGCGTGACGATCATGAACCCGATCGCCGAGGAGCTCACCGGCTGGGACGAGGACGCGGCGCGCGGCCTCCCGCTCGAGACGATCTTCCGCATCGTCAACGAGCACACGCGCGAGCCCGTCGTCTCCCCGGTCGAGAAGGTCCTCGCCCTCGGCAACGTCGTCGGGCTCGCCAACCACACCGTGCTGGTCCACCGCGACGGCACGCGCGAGACCCCGATCGACGACAGCGGCGCGCCCATCCGCGGCACGACGGGGTCGATCGACGGGGTCGTCCTCGTGTTCCGTGACGTCACCGCGAAGAAGCGCGAGGAGGCTCGCCGCCTCCTCCTCGAAGATGCCACGCGGGCGCTCGCCGAGTCCCTCGACTACGAGGTGACTCTCACCCGCGTCGCTCGGCTCGCCGTTCCGTTGCTCGCCGACTGGTGCGCCGTGGACATCCTCGAAGACGGCCACGACGGGCCTCGGAGCCTGGCCGTCGCGCACGTCGATCCCGACAAGGTCGAGCTCGCGCGGGCGCTCGGGAAGAAGTATCCGCGGGCCCCCGACGCGCCGAGCGGAGTACCCAACGTGCTTCGCACGGGCGCGTCGGAGCTCTACCCGACGATCTCCGACGAGCTCATCGCGGCCGGCGACACCGACCCCGACCGCCTCCGGGCCGTCCTCGACCTCGGCCTCCGGTCCGTGATGATCGTGCCGCTGGGCGCGCGTGGCGGGACCGTCGGCGCGATGACCTTCGCCTGGGCCGAGTCGGGTCACCACTACACGACCGACGACCTCGCCTTCGCCGAGGAGCTCGCGCGGCGGTGCAGCGTGGCGATCGAGAACGCGCGCCTCTACGCCGCCGAGCAGCACGCCCGCAACAACGCCGACGTCGCGAACCGCGCCAAGGACGAGTTCCTCGCGATGGTGAGCCACGAGCTTCGCACGCCGCTCAACGCCATCATGGGGTGGGCGAAGATGATGTCCTCGGCGGCGCTCGACGAGGCGAAGCGCGCCCGCGCGATCGAGACGATCGACCGCAACGCCGTCGCGATGGCGCAGCTCATCGAGGATCTGCTCGACATCTCGCGCATCATCAGCGGCAAGATGCGCTTGGAGATCCAACCGGTCGATCTGTCCCGCGTCCTCGAGGCGGCGATCGAGTCGGTCAAGCCAGCGGCCGACGCGAAGGAGATCCTCGTCGACGCGACGCTCGACGCGGGCGCCGGCTCACTGATGGGCGATCCGACTCGACTCCAACAGATCGTCTGGAACCTGCTCTCGAACGCGGTCAAGTTCACGCCGCGCGGCGGGACCATCGGCGTCGTCGTGCGCCGCGAAGCCTCCGGCGTCGAGATCGGCGTCTCCGACACCGGGCGGGGGATCGACCCGCGATTCCTCCCGCACGTCTTCGATCCATTTCGACAGGGCGACACGAGCCGCACGCTCTCGCGCAGCGGGCTCGGGCTCGGGCTCGCGATCACGCGGCAGCTCGTCGAGCTCCACGGCGGCCGCATCGAGGCGCGGAGCGACGGCGAAGGACGGGGAGCGACGTTCCTCGTTCACCTGCCCGTCGCGACCGTCACGCGCCACGTCACTCCCAAGCCGACCGAGCGGCGGCAGATCCGGCTCGACAGCTCGTTCGAGCGCCCGAACCAGCTCCGCGGGGTGCGCGTCCTCGTCGTCGACGACGAGGACGACGCGCGGGATCTGGTGCAGACGGTGCTCGAGGACTGCGGCTGTCGGGTCACCACCGCCGCGAGCGTCGCCGACGCCATGGCCGCGCTGTCGAAGGAGGTGCCCGACCTCCTCGTCTCCGACATCGGAATGCCTCACCAGGACGGCTACGAGCTCATCCGCCAGGTGCGCGCCCTCCCGGCCGCGAGCGGCGGGAGCCTCCCGGCCGCGGCGCTCACGGCCTACGCGCGCGCCGAGGATCGCCGCCGCGTGCTCCACGCGGGGTACTCGATGCACATCCCGAAGCCCGTCGAGCCGGCGGAGCTCGTCGCCGTGGTGATGAGCCTCACGCGCTTTCTCCACCGCCCGAACGACGCGTAGCGCGTTCGCGTTCGGCGGCGCCGACGTGCGCCGGCGAGGGGGACGGCCGTCGGCGCGCGCCCTAACGGCTGAGCGTCTCGTCCCCCGACCGCACGCGCTCGACGGGTCGTCGACGGCGCGGTGCTAGTGTGCCGAGCCCGCGGCCCCGGGCCCCGTTCTCCGCGCCTACGTTCCGGTACGCGAAGAGCCTCGGCTTCGGTACACCAGCGACTCCCTCGAGCGCTCCTCGTCGATGTTGGCTTCATGAGCGTCACGTCATCCCACACCGGTCGCAGGCGCGCAGGAAGGCGGCGCGCGGGCCTGGTCCGCGCGGCGATCGCGACGACCGTCACCGCGGCCGCGCTTGCGTCCCGACCCGCGCGAGCCGAATCGACGTTCGCCCTCACGTGGTATGCCGCCGGAGACGACGCGCCGTGCGTCACCGCGGGGGCCGTGCGCGACTCCGTCGAGGCCACGCTCGGCCGCCCGCTCTTCACCGACCGCACGAGGGCCGACATCGTCCTCGACGGCGAGGAGCAGCGCGACGGCACGCGCTACCGAGCGCGCGTGACCCAGCGCGATCGCGCGGGCACCGAGCTCGGTTCACGCGAGCTCGAGGCCGAGACGTGCGCGTCGCTCAGACGCATGACCGTCGTGGTCGTGACGCTGTTCGTCGAACCGGCCGCTCCGCGAGAGCGGGAGTCGCCCTCGGCCCCCCCACCTCCGCGCGAGATCGGCCCGTCTCGCCCTGCCGCCACGGTCCCCGCCCCGCTCACGCCACCTCGCGAGCGCGCCCCCCTCGCGCAGCCGCCCTCGGCCCCCGCTCGCCGGCCGCGTCTCCACCTCGGCGTCGGTGGTGGAGCTGCCGTCGGCCTGCTCCCGAGGCCGAGCGCGTCCGTACGCGCCGTCGCGCGGCTGTCGCTCGCGCGCTCCCGGCTCAGCTTCGATTGGAGCTTCGGCTACTCGATGCCGCAGACGGTCGCCGACGGCTTCGTACGAGCCTCGTTCTCCGCCGTCGACCAGCAGCTGCGCGCATGCTTCGCCGGAGCTCACCTCCCGCAGCTTCGTGTCGACGCATGCGGTGGCGGCCTCTTCGCCGCGATCGTACCGAGCACGCGGGGCATCGCGGGCGGTGAGGGGTCGGCGCGAGCGCTGCTCGGTCCGACGACTGCGCTGGCTCTTCGGGTGGGCAAAGGCCCGGCCGAGCTTCACATCGAGCTCGGCCTCGCGGCGCCATGGCGTCGCCGAACGCCGCACTACGTGACGGCGGCCGGCGAGATCCGGACCCTCTACAGGACGAGCCCGATCGTCGGCGTCGCGAGCGTGACCGGCTCCTTCGCGCTCTTTTGAGCTCGACCGCGAGGCGCCGGAGGCGCCCGTGTCCCGACGAAATGTGCCGGCTTCCGCATATTTCTTCGCCTGTCTCTCATAATTCACCCCCTACGCCTGGATAAGTTCTTCATGCGAGCGCTCATCGGCCCCCCCATCGCGACCGACTCGCAGGATCGTGAGCTCGAAGCGCCCCCCGCGCGCGCTCGGCCCGACCCAGGGGCGATCTTCCGAGAGCACGGCCGCTACGTCTACTCCGCCCTCCGTAGCCTCGGCGTCCAGACGGCGGACCTCGAGGACGTGTACCAGGAGGTCTTCATGGTCGTACATCGCAAGCTCGACTCCTACGAAGACCGGGGCTCGCTCCGCGCTTGGGTGTACGGCATCTGCGTGCGCGTCGCCCTCCACGCGCGACGGCGACGCGGCCGCGAGCGCGAGATCGAGATCGATGCGTTTGCGGAGCCCATCGATCCCAAGACGCCTGCCGAGCACCTGAGCGAACAGCAAGGGCGAAGAATTCTCTACTCGATCCTGGACAAGCTCGACGACGACAAGCGCGCGGTCTTCGTCCTCTACGAGCTCGAAGAACTGACCATGCCCGAGATCGCCCAATCGCTCGACTGCAACGTTCAAACGGCCTACTCCCGGCTTCGCGCGGCACGCGCCGCAGTTGCCGAAGCCATCGCCCGCTTCCGGCAGCAGAAGGAGCTCACATGAGCCGCGAGCCCAGAAGGCTCGCCGACGTCGGCGGCGACGCGTCGCCGGACGCGGCGTTCCTGAGCAGCATCATCCACGCGCACCGCAATGGCCGCCCGGACGGCGCGAAAATGGACGAGCTCTCCAGGCTCGTCCGGCCATTCCTCACGTCGAGAGCCACCACGGCCGCCCACCTGAGTCGGGTCGGCCCGATGCTCGTGTCGGCGTTGCTCGCCGCATCGGTGGCCTGGCTCGCGCTCCACACGGACGCCGTCGTCTCCACCCGTCCGACCGCGACGTCGGCGGCGGGGCTCCCCGCGGAGGTGCCTGCGGCTCCGGAAGGCGCCACGCCCGACGTCGCCGATCCGCTGACGCCGGCCGTCTCGGTTCATGCTCTGCCGAACCTGGACGCCCCCGCATCCCCCGACAGGCCGCTCCACGGCGCAGCACGCGAGCCGCGGAGCCCCACGAAGAGCAAGACGGAAGCGGTAGCGTCGCCGACGAGCTGCGACGACGTCGCACTCATCGAGCGTGCGGGAGCCGAGCTCCGCGCCGGGCGGGCTGCGCACGCCCTCGCCACGACGCGCCAGCACGAGACGCGCTGCAGCGACGGCCTCCTCGCGCAGGAGCGCGAGCGCATCGCGATCGAAGCCCTCGCGGTGCTCGGCCGTGCGAGCGAAGCGCGCGCGCGCGCTTCGTCGTTCGAAGCTCGCTACCCGTCGTCCCCCCACCTTCGGCGCCTTCGCCAGGTCGTCGGCGCGCTCGGAGAATGACGTCAGCTCCGCTCGCGGCCTCGCGGCCGACCGCTCACCACTCGTCCCTCTTTCGATCGCCTTTCCCTCGAGACGCGAGCCGCCGCCCGGCCGCGCCCGACGAGCACCGCGCCGACGTCGGATCTCGGCCCTCCATCGACTCCAACCGCGCCGAGCGCGTGCACGAGCCACGAGAACGACCATGAGAACGCCTTCCGTAGTGGCTAGCGCCGCGGCCCTGTCGCTCGTGCTGGCATGGGGATGTGACTCGAGCGACGACCGACTTGGATACGAGACGGCCGGCCCCGCGCCCGTGTTCGGTGCCGCCGACGCCGGCGCAGATCCCGATGCGGGCCCCGGCGCCCTCTACTGCGCGACGAGCGAGTGTTCGTTCGGGTTCACGACCTGCGCGAGCTCCCGCTTCCTCTGCGACGTGAACCTGCTCTCGGACCGGGACAACTGCGGCGCCTGCGGGAACGCCTGTCCGAAAGAGACGAACAACTCCACCTTCCTCTGCATCGATGGCGCGTGCGTGATGGACTGCAAGACCTCACCGCAGCACTACGACTGCGACGGGATCGTCGACAACGGCTGCGAGACGTGGCCCACGAACGACGAGCACTGCGGGGCGTGCAACGTAAAGTGCGATCCGTCGACCGACCCGACGCAGGCGTGCGCGCAGTACTTCGCCAAGAACGGCGACTGGGTCTTCCAGTGCGGGTGCCCGAGCGACCTCACGTTCTGCGACGCCAGGTGCGTCGACACGAACAACGACGACGACAGCTGCGGAGCGTGCGGAGCTTCCTGCAACCCCGACGGCGGCCCCCAGCCGACCCCGGCCAACGCGTACTACGGCTGCGCCAGCCAGGAGTGCGGCGCGTTCAAGTGCAAGGCGCTCTACCTCGACTGCGACGGACAGCGGGCGAACGGCTGCGAAGTCATGGCCGTGACCGACGACAACTGCGGGGCGTGCGGAATACAGTGTGACGCCGGTACGCGCTGCCTCCTCGACCCGGAGGGGGTCCCTCGATGCATGTGCGATCCGGGGACGTCGCTCTGCGTGACGGGTCGTGACGAAGAGCGAGCGTTCGACAGGGGCTACTGCGCCGATTTCGGCAACGACAACGACAACTGCGGCGGATGCGGCGTCAAGTGCAAGACCGGCTCCCCGTTCGTCTTGCCGTTCCCAGGAGCCCGCGAGTACTGTGTCGGCGGGAGCTGCGCGCTTCGCTGCGTCGAGGGCAACGCCGACTGCAATCACAGCCTGACGGACGGTTGCGAGACGGACACCTTCAGCGATCCACGCAACTGCGGGGGTTGCGGCATCGAGTGTGACCTCGCCGCGGGTCAGGCCTGCGCCGGCGGACGCTGCATGCTCGCGCCCTGCGACGACGACGACGACGACGTGGAGACGGCGCGATGACGCTCACCGCTAGGTCCTTCGCCCGCGTCTCCCTCGCGCTCGTCGTCGGAGCGGCGACGCTCCCTGCCTGGCTCGCCTCTTGCGCCACCGAGGGGACCGGAAACCTCGACGACGCCCCGGCTACCGCCGCCGTCCCCGGGCGCGATGCCCGCGCCGACGCTGACGGCGCCGCCGACGCGAGCCTCGACGAGTGCACGGGCGACGATTGCGAGTTCTTCACGTCGGAGTGCACGGCCGACGTCCTCTGCCCCACCGGGCCCTTCGATCCGGTCGATCCCTCGAAGGGGCTCTCCTGGCTCACAAACGCTCGCGCGCTCGTCGGCCGGTCTCCGAGCGACATCTGGTTCGCGGGCTCGCTCGGCGCGTACTCCCGCTTCGACGGATCGTCGTGGAGCACCGTCGACGCCGGGACGCAGACCTCCGCGCGAGCCTTCTGGCTCGCGCCTTCGGGAGAGGTCGCCGTCACCGATCACGCCCAGCTCCTCGTCCGCGGCTCGAGCTTCGTCACGACCTCGGCGCCTTCCCCCGGCGGCTTTGCCTCCGCCGCGCTGAAAAATGCGCCCGCCGGCTTCGGCGCCAGGGTGAGCGCCGGCTTCGCGCCGGCGGGCTCGAGCTCGTTCTGGCTCGCGACCGAGACCACGCTGTTCCGCCTCGGCGCGACGCCGGAGGGCGAGATCGAGGTCCGAGCCGGCATCGACGCCGCGCGGTGCTCCTCGCACTGCAAGGAGCTGCGAAGCATCCACGGCAGCTCGATGAAGACGATCTTCGCCGTCGGCGAGCGCGGCGCGACCGTGCGCATCGACGACGCCGACTCCGACTCCCCCAAGCTGAGGCTCTTCGACTCCGGCACGATGCAAGGTCTCTGGGGGGTCTTCGCCGCTTCGGAGAGCGAGGTCTGGTCCGTAGGCGGTCTCGGCACGGTCCGACGCTACGCGGGCGAGGGAAGCGTGTGGCAAGCCGCTCGAGGCGTCCCGACGAAGGAACACCTCAACGCGATCTGGGGGACGTCGTCGAAGGACCTCTGGGCCGCCGGACAAAACGGCGTCGTCATTCACTACGACGGCGCCGCGTGGTCGCGCGTCACGATCGCCGGGCTCGGCTCGCGCCGGCCGCCCTTGACCGCGATCTGGGGCGCCGCGAACGGCAAGGTCTACATCGCAGGACAGGGCATCGTCCTCTCACTCGGAGGAGCACCATGAAGAGCTTCCGTTTTGGAGTGGGCGCCGCCGCGCTCGCCACGATCGCCGCGTGCGCGACGTCCGACGACCGACGATCCGGCGCCGAGCCGGACGTCGATCGGGCCGACGGCGGCGGAGCGTCCCTACCCGACTCGCCGAAGGACGGCGGAGACGCCGTCGATCCGATCGAGCCAAAGGAGCTCGAGCGCTGCAGCTCCGACGGCTGGTGCGTCACGAAGCTCCCGGACGTCGATCTGGACCTCCGCGACATCCACCCGTTCGAGGCTCGCGCCTTCGCGGTCGCAGAGAGCATCACGCTCGGGATCCAGTTTCTCGAATGGGAGAAGGCGACCGACGCCTGGAGATACATCGGCGAGGGCGGGCAGAACCAGTTCGATCGCGGCAAGTACGCGGGCGACATGTGGGCTGCGAGCGAGAACGAGGTCTATTTCACCCTCGCGCCGGCCTTCGTCTACCACGGGATCCGACCCGACCCGTCGTCGCCGTTCACGTGGCGCGTCGCCCGCCTCGACGCCCCCGAGGCAGGCGACGCCGGAGCGCCCGCTCACGATCCAGGGCGGGTCTGGGCCGCGAACGTGGCGGCGAAGAGGTACGACCCGACGAAGCCGCCATACGACTACTTCGCCCCGTCGCTGGGTGTCGACGGTGTGCCGTGGGGGGAGGTCTACGCGTGGTACGGTCCGACGCTCTTCCGGCATACGGTCGCCCAGAACGGGGACGACCAGTGGGTCGTCGAGCACACGCTGACGGACGCCGAACATCCGGACGACGAGTTTCACATCCAGAGCATCGCCGGCGGCGCCGCCGACGACTTCTGGATCGGCGGCGTGCGCTCACGAGTCACCGACGACGGCGTACGCGAGCGCGCGTGCCCGCTCGCGGTGCAGCGACGGGCCGACGGCTATCACCACTTCCTCGATCACGTCGTCAATCCGACGGGCGACCCGACGAACCTGCTCTCGAACCTCTGCGACGCCAGACCGGGGGCCATGCGCCTCTTGGCCCGCCTCGAAGTGCCCGGCTACGACTTCGTGCTCGAGTACGAATATGGCGATGCCGGGTGGATGCGATCGCTCCGGCACATCGCTCCGAACACCGTCGTCGCGCTCAACGGCGCGAACAACCTCGTCTACCTGCAGTGGGACGAGGAGATGCCGCTCGCGCGGGTCAACGGCATCGAGCACGCTCCGAGCCCGATCGAAGATCTGAGCCTGCGCTACAACGCCCTCTGGACGGGCGAGGACGGCGCCTGGGTGGCCGGCAACGGCCTCATGCTCTCGTTCGACTACGCCCCGACCAACTGGAGCCGCGGCGTGGGCATTCTCAACAGCGGGACCGCCGGGGCGAACGTCATGCAGGCGACGACGTTCACCCTGTCGTCCATCGCACGAAACGGCGTCCCCCTCGGCGCGCCGCTCCACCAGGTGCGCGGAACCTCCAACTCGAACCTCTGGGCCATCGGATATCGCCATGCCTTCCACCGAACGAAGCCCTGAACGGGGCGCGTCGAGCTTCATGCTCCTCACATCGCTGGTGGCTGCCGGCGGCATCGCGATCGCGTGCTCGAGCAGCGACGTGATCCTCGGGGCGAGCCCGGACACCGGGTCGGACGCCGCGCCGCCGCCCGTCGAAGACGCCGGCCTCGACGGGAGCCGCCCGCCCTTCGAAGGAGCGCCGCTGCCAGTCACGTGCGCCTCGGAGCCCTGCGCGGTGTCCGTCGTCACGACCCACGGCTCGGACTTGAACGTCCGCTCCGAAGGCTACTGCGCTCTGCTCAGCGACAAGACCGTCGCCTGCTGGGGCGCGAACGGTGACGGCCAGCTCGGTCGTGGCCCCTCGTACGTCTACGACAGCGCGACGCCCGCGCGCGTCGGCGGGCTGTCCGATGTCGTCGAGCTCGAGCACACGTGCGCCGTCACGGCGGCGGGGGACGTCTTCTGCTGGGGCGCCGGGCCATTCCTGCAGGACCCCGAAGACACGGCCGCCATCACCAAGACCGCCTCTCCGGTAAAATTGCCGCTTCCTCCCGTCGCCCATATCGGCATCGGTCACGACGTCGGGTGCGCCGCCCTCGCCGACGGACGCGTCCTGTGCTGGGGCTCGAACGAGAGCGGGCAGCTCGCCCCGACCTGGGAAGATCCGCCCTCCGCCTCCGAGCCGATCGCCCGGGAGGTCCCCGACGGCGCCCCCGTTCGACGCGTCATGGTCGGCACGACCACGTTCCTCCTCCGTGAGGACGGCACCGTCGTCAGCTGGGGCGCGAACCCTCCGCTCGGCCGCTCTTCGTCCCTCTTCCCCGATCCGACCCCCCGCCCCATGGACGTGGCGAACGTCACCGGGCTCGACCTCACGCACGACAACGCCTGCATGGCGGCGGGCGGCGTCGTCCACTGCTGGGGCGTGCCCGTCTACCCCGGGATCCCGGCCACGCCGCTCGATCGCGCGCAGCCCGAGGCCGCCTTTACCCCCGAGCCAGTCGTCGACGTCGGGACCACGCGAACCTTCCTCGAGCGATGGGCGACGATTCCGTATCGATGGTGTGCCGTCGCTCACCACGGCAACGTCTACTGCTACGGCGCCAACGAGAGCGGGCAGGTCGGCGACGGCTCTCTCGACGAAGCCATCGAGGCGACGCAAGTCGCGGACCTCCCGGCGCCGGCCTCTCGGGTGAAGGTGACGACGAGCTCGAGCTGCGCGCTGCTCACCGACGGCACGGTCCGCTGCTGGGGCGCCAACTACTTCGGACAGCTGGGCAACGGACAGAACCGAGGCCGAAGCCTCGTCCCGGTCGAGGTCATCCTTCCATGAAGCTAGGCAATCCGTTCGCCGTCACCGTCTCCGTCGTCACGCTCGCGGCCGCCGCCGCGATCGGCGCGTGCAGTGAGGGCCGTGACTCCTTCCGGACACCCGACCAGGACTTCAGCGCCGAGCCGACGCCCGACGCCGAGACTTGCGGCTTGCAGTGCTCGCGCGACGGCCGCCGCGTCCTCGACTCGTGCACGGGCGCGATCGCCGAGGAGTGCCCGGACGAGCTCGCCTGCGGCGGCGCGACCTGCCAGGAGCCGTGCGCGGCCGCCGCCGCGGACCAGCGCTCGGACGGCTGCGACTTCTACTTTCAGGCGCCCCCTCTCCACAAGCAACAGTCCGACTCGTGCTACGCGGCCTTCGTCGTCAACACGGCGGCTCTCCCCGTCGAGCTCGTGCTCGAACGCGACGGTGAAGAGCTCGACATCTCGGGCGCGACGTACAGCACCGTGCTCGGCGAGGCTACGCTCGTGCCACACCCGGGCCCCGTCGCCCCGGGCGAGAGCGTCATCGTCTTCGCGTCCGACCGCGATCCGGTCTTGCCGCCGGCCGCCCACGCGACGCCGTGCCCGCCGGGCGTGAAGGCGGCGCACTACTGGTCGTCGCAGTCGATTCGCCACACCTCGATCGGGAAGTCGTTCCGCCTGAAGACGACCCGACCGGTCGCGCTCTCGACGATCTACCCCTTCGGCGGCGCGGACAGCTATCTGCCGTCGGCCACGCTCATCCATCCGGTCGTGTCCTGGTCCAAGGAGAACGTCCTCATCAACGGCTGGGAGGTCGTGCTCTCGGGCGATCCGCTCGCGCAGATCGTTGCCGCCGAGGACGACACGAAGGTGACGATCCACCCACGCAAGGATCTCGTCGGGACACCGCTCATCCCCGGCTCTCCGGCAGGCGTCCCCGTCACGTACACGCTCCACCGGGGAGAGTTCCTCCAGATCACGCAGAAGGACGAGCTGACGGGGAGCTTCGTCGTCTCGGACAAGCCCACGAGCATCTTCGGCGGACATCAGTGCGCCAACATCCCGTCGCACAGCCCGGCTTGCGACACGATGAGCCAGCAAATCCCGAGCTTCGAGCACTGGGGCTCGGAATACGCGAGCGCGGGCTACCGGCCGCGCATCCCGGGCGACGAGCAAGAGCCGATGCCCTACCGCATCGTCGCTGCCCGCGACGGCACGCGCTTCGAGTACGAACCGACGATCCCACCTGGAGCGCCGACCGAGCTCCAGGCGGGTGAATCGGCGTTCTTCCCGGTGACCGTCGGCACGGGGATCGTCGTCCGCTCCCAGGGCGCAGAGCACCCCTTCTATCTCGCCGCCTACATGACCGGCTGCGGCGGCGACTACTTCGGCTCCCCGCGGTACCCGGGCTCGATGGGAGATCCCGAGTTCGTCAACGTCGCGCCCACGGGCCAGTACCTCGACGCGTACAGCTTCTACGCCGACCCCACGTACGACGAGACCTCGCTCGTCATCGTCCGGCAGAAGTCGGACGGAAGGTTCCACGATGTCTGGCTCGACTGCGCGGGCAACCTCGAGGCGTTCCGCCCGCTCGGGAGCCGCGGCGAGTTCGAATACACGCGCGTCGATCTCGGCCGCGGCGGCGGCGCCGGCGACACCTTCGGAGACCGCACGTGCACGAAGGGGCTACATCGGATGCGGAGCGAAGGCCCCTTCACGGCGACCGTCTGGGGGTGGGACCGCGCCGCCAGCTACGCTTCGCCGGGAGGCGTGGCGCATCGCAAGCTCGTCGACACGCCGCTCGTACCTCTGCGCTGAGCGGTCACCTGGGCCGGTGCGCCGTGGAAGCCGACCACGATCGTGACGGCGCCCGCCCGCCCGGCAGCGACTCACCGACTGGGGCCGCGGACGACGTCAGCGGTCCAGCGGGCCGGTCTGCGCGCCACGAACGGGGCCGGGGCGCGGGCGATGACGCAGGCGATCGAGCGACACAGCACACGCCTGCTCCTCGAGCACCCGCAGGTTTGCTCGCGGCATCGGAGCGGGGATACGGCTGCCAAGGTTCGACCGCTACCGCACGCATGCTCGCGAGGCGGCGACGTCGCGTGAGAGGGCGCACGTCGTGTCGGCGTTCGCCGCGCCGCGCGCGGACCGCGATCGATCGCCGCCCCCAACGTCACCGCGCCGGCGCACCTGCTACGCTCCTGGGATGCACGCCTCCACGCTTCGCCGCCGGATCTTCGAGACGCTCGCCACCTCGACGCTGCTGACCGCGGCGTGCGGCGGCCAGTCCACGGGCACCAGCGGCGGCCTCAGCTCAGGGGAAGCGACGAGCTCCGGCTCCACCAGCTCCGGGGAGACGAGCTCGGGAGCGACGAGCTCCGGTGCGCCGACCCCGGCGACGTGCACCCACGGCCAGAAGGAGCGCTCATGCTTCGCGCCCGACGGCATCATCACCAAGTCATCGGGCTACGGCGGCCGAGCGCCCGATCCCGACGCCGCCCCGCCGCCTCCCCCGACGCGCGAGGCGAACGGCTGCGTCGTCATGGAGGAGGTGATGAACGGCTGCTGCAACGCCGCGATCTCGGGCCCCGTCCTCGAGGACGGCAAGTGCTGCTACGAGTTCTGCGCCGGCGCCTGCTGCGGACGGCCGCTCGTCGTCGACGGCCTCGCGCGCGTCGCGGCGCCGTCGACGCGCGCCGACTGGGCGCCCGCGCGCTCGCCTCGCGCCGTCGACGGAGCGACGCGCGACGCGCTCCGCGAGGCGTGGACGCGCGACGCCCTGCTCGAGCACGCGTCGATCGCGTCGTTCGCGACCTTCACCCTCGAGCTCCTCGCCCTCGGCGCGCCCGCCGATCTCGTCGCCGCCGCGCAGGCGGCCACCGCCGACGAGATCGAGCACGCCCGCGTCACCTTCGCGATCGCCAGCGGCTACGCCGGCGGACCGCTCGGTCCCGGACCGCTCGACCTGAGCGGCGTCGTGCCCTCCACGAACCTCGCCGCGATCGCGGCCTCGTGCGTCCGTGACGGCTGCGTCAACGAGGCGATCGCCGCCGCCGTCGCCGCCGCGCAAGCCGCGAACACCGTCGATCCGGAGCTCCGTGCCACGCTCGAGCGCATCGCCGACGACGAGGCGCGCCACGCCGAGCTCGCCTGGCGCTTCGTCCAGTGGGCGCTGTCGACCGGCCGCGCGGACGTCCGCGACGCGGTCGCCGCCGCGTTCGACGCGCCGGTCGCGGGGCCTCCCGCGCTCCCCGACGGGATCGACGCCGCGATCTGGACGGCGCACGGGCGTCTCCTCCCGAGCGATCACGCGAGCGTCATCCGCTCCGTCCTCGAGCAAGTCGTGGCGCCGTGCCGTGACCGACTCCCGCCGAGCGGGAGCCGCCGCGCGCCCGCTCCTCGCTCGTCCCTCCCGTGAGCTGAGGTTCACGTGACGAACCGCGGCGGAGGCCGCCTCCCCCACCTGCTCGACGAGGTCGAGGAGGCCGCCGCCGAGCTCGCGCGCGATCCTCGTCCGGCCGAGGGGCAGGACGCCGCGCGCCGCCTCCTTCGCGCGGTCTACGAGGTCGGCCTCGCGGCGGGGACCGCCCCGACGGCAGCAGGCGCGGAGGCGCTCGAGGACGCGGTCCGCCGGACCGCACCGCTGCTGTCTCGAGGTTGCCCCGCGCTCGCCTACGCCGTGGTCCTGCTGGAGAGCCGGTTCTACGGGAGCTGGGAGTGGGACTGGCGCCGCGCCGCCGAAGCCCGCTCGGCGCTGCAGTTCCTCCTCGACCTCTACCGGGGGACAGAGCTCGAAGCTGGATACGAGGCCCTGGGGACCGGAGAGCTCGACGCGCAGATGCGATTCCGCGGCGAGCGAGACGGACACCTGTCACCGGCCTCCATCCCGGAGGGGATCCCCACGTCCCACTGGTGGTGGTGGGCGCCGGACGAACCGCCCACGACCCGGAGCGCGCGAGGCGCGCCGTGAAGGCGAGCCCGCGGCCTGCGCCGGCGCTGCCCCCGACGTCTCCGCTTGAAGGCCTGAAGGTGGAGTCGACGGCGCCGCGTCGTCAGTCGCCGGCGATCCGGCTGTGATCGCGCGTGTCGCGCATGCGCACGTAGACGACGAGCGACACCGCGATCGCCGCGGTCACGTACCAGTAGAACCCGCGCTCGACGTCGCGCGATTTGAACCAGAGCGCGACGTACTCGGCGGTGCCGCCGAAGACCGTGTTGGCGATCGCGTACGGCAGCGCCACGCCGAGCGTGCGGATCTCGGCCGGGAAGAGCTCCGCCTTCACGACGGCGTTGATCGCCGTGTAGCCGGAGACGATCGCGAGCGCGGCCACGACGAGCAAGAACGCCACGTACGGATCCCGCGCGGCCGCGAGGCGCGTCATGATCGGGACCGTGAGGAGCGTGCCGAGCACGCCGAAGCCGATCATGAGCGGTCTACGCCCGACGCGATCCGAGAGCGCGCCGACGACGGGCTGGAGCAGCATGAAGACGAAGAGGCCCGCGGCGGTGATGCGCGTGGCGGTCGTCTTCTCGAACCCCGACGTCACGACGAGGAACTTCTGCATGTACGTCGTGTACGCGTAGAACGCGAGCGTGCCCCCGGCGGTCAGCCCGACGACGATCGCCGCCTCGCGCGGGTGCTCGCGGAGGAGCCGGAGCGCGCTCGAGCGGCGCGTCCGACCCTCGGACCTCACCGTCTCGAACGAGCTCGTCTCGGTCAGCCCGCGACGCAGCCAGAAGACGCCGACCGAGAGCGCGCCGCCGACGGCGAACGGGATCCGCCAACCCCACGACGCGAGCGCGGCGGGCTCGAGCACGAGCTGGAGCACGAGCAAGACCGAGAGCGCGACGAGCTGCCCCGCGATCAGCGTGACGTACTGCAGGCTCGACCAGAACCCACGACGCCCGCGGCTCGCGATCTCCGCCAGGTAGGTCGCGCTCGCGCCGTACTCACCGCCGACGCTGAGGCCCTGGACGAGGCGCGCGGCGACGAGGATGACCGGCGCGGCGACACCGGCGGCGCTGTAGCCGGGCGCGCAGGCGATGATCATCGAGCCGGCGCACATCAGCGTAACCGAGAGGGTGAGCCCCGCCTTCCGCCCGTGACGGTCGGCGTAGATGCCCATCAACCAGGCGCCGAGCGGGCGCATGACGAAGCCGACCGCGAACACGGCGGCGGCGGCGAGGAGCTCGGAGGTGCGGTCGCCGGAGGGGAAGAAGATCGGCGCGAAATAGAGCGAGAACGCCGAGTAGACGTACCAGTCGTACCACTCGACGAGGTTGCCGGCCGAGCCGGCGAGCATCGAGCGGACGCGGGCCGCGCGGCTGACCGCGTTCGTCGTCACCTCACTCACGTCACCACGCGGCCGCTGCTCGCGGCCTCACATCTTGCGCGTCGAGGTGGGCGCCGCGGGGACCGGCGGAACGGCAGGGTGCGCCGCGTGGGCGACCTCCGGGACCGAGCCGGACGAGCGCGGCGGAGGCTCTGACACGGCGACGACCGGAGGCGGCGCGGCGGTCATGCTCGGGACCCACGAGTCGAGCCCGAGCGGCGCGAAGACCTCGCGCCCCTTGGCCGGGAGCGGCTGCAGCGTGCTCACCAGCGCCTCCTTGCGGAGGTAGAGCTCCTCGCGGCGACCGCCCTCGGCCTCCGTCTTGAGCGTGAGCTCGAACTCGTTCGGGCTCCGCTTGGCGATCTCGCGCACGGTGGGCGCGAACATCGCCACCAGCCGCACCACGAAGGGCACGGCGAGCCCGTTCTCGAAGACCGGCTGCGCGTCGAGCGAGACGTTGATGAGCTGCTCCTTCTGGTCGACGACGTCGCGCGTCGCCGCCTGGAGCGCGGCCCAGACGCGCTCCATCTGCGCGACGTCCGGCGCGCCGAGGTTGCCGGGCAGCGCCTCCGCCGCGGGAGCCCCCGGGTGCTCGACGGTGCCGCCGACCGCGCCCGCCTCGTTCCTGCGGACGCGGAAGACGAGCATCTCCTTTTCGGTGAGCTTGCGACGGAGCGCGAGCTCGAAGGACTCGTCGCTCATGTCCACCTGCACGATGGTCCAGTCGTCGACGACGAGCTCCTTGGCGGTGACGGTGCCGCGGAGCCAGCTCTTCTCGACGCCGACGTGCAGCGCCACGCCCTGGACGAAGTCGGAGACCTTGCGCGGCGCCGTCCACGCGGCGGCGCGGTGCGGCGCGATCGTGAACGAGGTCGCGATGCCGTCGGGGTGCTCGAACGCGGCCGTGCCCGAGTGGCGCGCGTCCTTGCCGTCGAGGTTCAGGCGGAGGGCGAGCTTCGTCTTGAGGACCGGGAACCGCGCCGCCTTGAGGAACGCCTCGAGCTGCGCGCGCATCTCCGACCCGCGACGGTCGTTGTCGCCGCGGAGCTGGAGTGACTCGCGCTCGTTCGAGCCGAGGGTGCTCTTCCGGTGCTCGTCGATGTAGTGGGTCGCGTACTCCGCGACCGCGCGGGCGTACTCGAGCGCGTGCTGATGCCGGACCTTCTGCGCCGTGTCCTGCACCGCGCGCATGACCACGTTGTGAAACTGCTCGAGGGCCTCGAGGCCCTTCACGCGGTTCTGCGCGACCTCCTCGCGCTGCTTCGCGAGCTGGGCGCCCTCGACGTCGAGCTGCACGATGCGCGTCGAGGCGGCCATGAAGGCCTCGAGGGTCGTGAGGAAGTTGTACCCGAGCGGAAACGGCGTGGAGTCTCCGTAGAGGTAGCGCATCGCAGGCGAAGGATACCGACATTCACCCGGTGCGTCACAAAGAGTCGCGAAGGCCCCGAGCGCGCCCCCTCCGGCGGCCGGTCACCGGAGGTGCTTCGCCTGCTCCGCGATGACCTCATCGGCGGCGTCGATGTCGATCGCGACCGGAGCGCCTTCGATCGCGTCGAGCGCGCGCTTCGCGTAGCCGCGGACGATCGGATACGCGTTCGTGAGCTGCCCGGCGAGCACGGGGACGGCGGCCTTCACCCGCCCCTCCCCGAGGAGCTGGAACGCGACCGCCTGCTCGTGGGGCTTGCCGCGCTCGGCCGTCGCGAGCAGCACGTTGGCGTCGAGGCCGCCGTACAGCTTCTCGAGGGCGTCGCGATCGTAGCTCCGCTTCCACCACCGCTCCATCGTCCGGACGAGCGCGCCGACCTCCTTGTCTCCGTGGCAGAGCGCGCACTCGACCGGACGGTCGAGCAACACCTTGCCCGTGTCGGTCGGCGAGCCGATCCGGTGGTAGCGGGTGAGCCCGCCGTCGAGGCCCATGTTCTTCCGCGGCATGTGGCACGCGAAGCATCGCGCGCCTTCCCCCGCCGGGTCGTGGTGGGAGTGCGCGCGGAGCGCGTCGGGCGAGGCGTACTGCTCGTGGCAGCGCGTGCAGAGCGCGTCCGCGCGCGCGGGCTCGAGCTTCTGGAGCGCCGCCGTGCCGTCGTGCGCGTGCGGGTCGTGGCAGTCGACGCACGCGAGCTTGGAGGCGCAGGCGCCGAGCATCATGTCGCGCGCCTCGCCCGAGTTGATGTGGCTGCCGCCGGGGGAGCGCTTGCGCGAGCCGCCTTCCCACGTCGGATCGTAGCCCGAGAAGAGGACCTGGTGGCAGCGCGCGCACGCGCGGTTCAAGGTCTCGGCGCGCGTCCCGTTCGCCGCCAGGCGCGGGCTCCGCGGCGCCGGCAAGCGCACGGCGAAGGCGTCGCTCACGGGCTCGAACGAGGGCAGGCGCGTCGGATCCTTCACGTGCTCGGCGGCGCCGAGGTGGCACGACTCGCAGCCGATGCCCACCTCCACGAGGTGGCTCGCGCGGAAGCGCGCGCGCGTCGACGTCAGAGCGCCCTCGAGCGTCGGCTTCTGCTTGGGCGCCCCGAGGCGCGCGAGCTCATCCTCGAGCAGCGAGGTCATCGCCCGCTCGTTCGTCACGACGTAGCTCGCGCGGAGCGACGGCGGGAGGAGCGGGTCGAGCACCACCCCCTGGTACGTCCCGCGCCCGGCGAGCGCGCCGAGCACCGTCGAGACGTACGGGACGGTGTTGTGGCAGAAGATGCACGTCTGGTTCCAGACCGCGCCGATCTTGAGACCGTCGCGCGCCTTCACCATGACCGAGTAGCCCTTGTAGCGGAGCGAGCGCGTCGCGAGCATGTAGCTCACCGGGAGCACGCGCTCCTCCGACGGGTCGCCGAGCGCGGGCGCGCCCTCGCGCACCGCCGCGACCGCGACGCCGGCGTAGTCCTCGCGGTGATGGCCGCCGATGACCCGGGTGATCCGGTAGACGCCGCGGCCGTAGCGCTTCGACGAGAGCGTGACGAAGCGGTCGGCGCCGGCCGACTCGAGGCGGGCGACGTCGTCGTGGAAGCGGAACTCGGTCCCGTCGAACGGGCCCTTCACGTCGGCGGTGCGCGCCTCGCGCGTCATGTTGTGCATCGGCGAGCGACGCCACGAGTCGACGTATGCCTCGTGGCACGGCGCGCACGCGGCGCTGCCGGCGTAGTCGGCGAAGCGCACGTTGCTCGTCACCGTCCCCGCGCCGGCGGCGCTGCTCGGCGCGCTCGCGGCGCGCGAGGGGCCCTGCCCGGCGCCGCACGCCGCCGCCGTCGCCGCGAGGGCGATCGCGGGGAGGACGGACGAGGCCAGCACACGCCGGGAGGAGCGCGACAGGCGCTCGGCGTGGGATCCGAGGCGCACGCGCCGATCAGAGACGCAGTCGTCGTCCTGGGTCAAGACGTGCGCGCGAAGCGCCCGAATCACGGTAGAGTTTGGTCATGACATCGGGAATGCGCGCACGGCGCTGGCTCTCTGCCGTCGGCCTCACGTTCTTCGCGCTCGCCGCGCTCGGGAGCGGCAAGCGCGGCGACACCAAGGGCGACGGCGTCGCGCTCCTCGCGACCACCAAGTCCTCCTACGTCGGCAACTGGGAGGGCCTCGGCGTCGCGCTGCGCATCGCACCCGACGGCACGGTCGGCTACGAGCGCAAGACCGGCGCCGTCAAGAAGACCATCAACGGCAAGCTCACGCGTTTCGACGGCGACGACATCGTCGTCAACGCGCTCATCAACGTGACGCTGAAGGTCGGAGCGCCGCCGGCCGAGGCGAACGGCACCTGGACGATGACCGTCGAGGGCGTGAAGGTCCATCGCACGGGGGACGGCTCGGGCGAGTCCAACGACATCGACGAGAAGCTCGAGGAGCACATCCTCGAGCAGTTCGGCGCGTCGAAGGGGCTCTCCTCCGTCGATTGCCCCGAGGTCGAGCCGTCCACACCCACGTTCGACTGCGTCGCCAAGCTCGTGAACGGCAAGTCGGCCAAGGTCAGCGTCGCCCACAAGTCCCGCGGGAACTACTCGTACACGGTCCACGTCACCGACGTCGAAGGCCCCACGTTCGCAGGGGAGATGTCGAAGACGATCAGCGCCGAGACCAAGCGGAAGATCACCGTCGACTGCGGCGCGGGAAAGTCGTTCTTCCCGAACGGCGAGCCGCTCGTCTGCGACGCGACCGAGGGGCGCAAGCGCGGCAAGGCCGAGTTCGTCATCACGGAGAGCGGCGTAAGCTGGAAGCTGACCGGCCTCTGATCCGGCCGAGCGCTCGCTGCCTCGCCGCGAGCGCCGGGACGTTCTCGGCGGGCGCGGTCCTCTACCTCCTCCGGCCGGCGCCGCCGGCGGCGGTGGATGTCCTCGGGGTCGCCGGAGCGTGGGCGGCCGTCGCGCGGACGTTCGAGGGCGCGCGGCACGCCGTCCCCGCCGTCGTGCAGGCGCACGGGAGCGACGCGCTCTTCGCCGCGAGCGTCGCCCTCTTCCTCGTGGCGCTGTGGGGCCACGAGCGACGCGTGCTCGGGCTCGGCCTCGCCTTCGTCCTGACCCTCGAGCTGCTCCAGGCCGCCGGCGTCGCCCCGGGCACGTTCGACGTGCTCGATCTCGCCGCGGAGGCGGCCGCCTACGTGCTCGCCGCGGGCGCAGCCTATGCGAGCCGCTCCGG
The DNA here is from genome assembly GCA_019637195.1 of Labilithrix sp. Classification (GTDB taxonomy): domain Bacteria; phylum Myxococcota_A; class Polyangia; order Polyangiales; family Polyangiaceae; genus Labilithrix. Next base: position 42,311 of record JAHBWA010000027.1, read on the forward strand.
TCGAGCCGCCGCCCGCGAGGTCACGTGAGCCACTCGCCCGCCCGAGCCAGCGTCCGCGTGTGCTCCCGCACCACGCCGAGGAACGCCCGCTTGTGCTCCGGGTTCTTGATCTTCGACGCGCGGGCGAGGAGCCGGTCGCGCGCGGCGGCGATCGCCTGCTTCGCGCCCTCGACGTCTCCGCGCGCGTGGAGGGCCTCCGCGTAGGCGACGCGGATCAGCGCCTCACCTTCCCCGACGCCGCCGACCTGCTCGAAGAGGCGCATGGCCTCGGAGGCCGCGTCGAAGATCGCGTCGGCAGACGCGCCCTTGTGGAGCAGCGTGAGCGTCATGAACGCCAGGAGCGCGGCGCGATACGGCGGCGAGTGCTCGAGCAGCGGGAGCGCGCGCAGCTCCTCCGCCTCGGCGGAGTCGTGGTCGTTGGCGAAATAGTGGACGCCCGCCAGGTACGCGCGCGCGCGCCCCTCGCCGACGCGATCGCGCTGCGCCGCATAGGACGCGATCACCTCCTCGGTCGTCGCCACGGCGTCTCGCGGCCTGTTGGTCCGCACGTAGAGGTGGCCGAGCCGGAGCTTCGCGTCGTTCACGGTCGTCGCGAGCCCGAGGCGCTCGGCGGCGTCGCGCGCCTCGACGAGCACGGACTCGGCCGTCGCGTAGGCGCCGAGCTCGGAGAGCGCCCAGCCGGCGCTCTGCAGCTGGCGCGCGGCGTTCCGCGCGTCGCCGAGGAGCTCGAAGCAGCGCGCGGCGTCCTCTGCCAGCACGGCGGCCCTCTCGAGCTCCCCCTCCCACGAGGCGCGCACGACGTTCGCCGAGAGCAAGAACGCGCGCGCCGCCGGCTCGCCCGCGATGAAACGCTCGTCGCGATCGATCGGCGCGAGGAGCGCGCCCGCCACGTCGTAGAGCCCCGCGACGCCGAGCGAGGTGGCGATGCGTGACGTCGCGATCACGCGCGCGGCGGTCATCGGCGCGCCGGACGCAGAGGACGCCGGTCCCCCGTCCATGACCGCCGTGCTGCGCTCAGCGCGCCCGGCGCCGCCCGCGAGCTCGAGGAGGCGCTCCGCCACCCCGCGCGCCTCGTCCACGTAGCCCAGCGTCATCGCGGACTCGGTCGCCTCGGCGGCCGCCGCGTACCAGTCGCCGCTCTCGAGCGCGAGGTCGTGCATCGCGGCGCGCGCGTGCTCGCGCGCCGCGGCGTGCTCCCCCGACCAGCGCGACGCCTCCGCGAGGACGAGCCTGAGCTTGCCGTGCGTCACGCCGGAAGCGCCGGCCTGGATGGCGCGATCGGAGCGCAGCTTCGCCGCCACGAGGTCGTTGCCTTCGAGCGCCTGAAACGCCGCGCGCGCGTAGAAGGCGAGGGCCCGGTCGCGGGCGCCGCCGCGCTCGAAGTGTTCCCCGAGGAGCATCGGCTCGTGCTCCCCAGCCTGCTCGAGCCACTCGGCGGCGAGCCGATGGCCGAGCGCTTGGTCCTCGGCGGTGAGCATCTGGTACGCCGCGTCACGGACGATCGCGTGGCGGAACGCGTACTCGCGATCGGCCGGGAACCGCGACACGTCGCGACGCTGGACGATCTCCCGGCGCGTGAGCTCGGCGAGCCACTCGTCGACCTCGCCGACGTCATAGCGACCGCCTGCGAGCGCGATCACGCCGCCGCGCCAGAAGCGCTCGCCGAAGACGCTCGCCGCGCGCAGCACCCGCCGCGCCGCGGGATCCAGCCGCTGCAGCCGCGCCTCGACCATCGCGAGCACGGTCGCCGGGAGCGCCCATGGATCGACGCCGGCGGCCGACGGCGGCGGCTCCGTCCCGGGCGCCGGCGTCCGGCGCGATTGCGCGCGCCCGGTTCCTTCGGCGTAGGCGCGGATCAGCTCCTCGAGGTAGAAGACGTTGCCCGCCGCGCGGTCGAGCAGCCGCGCGACCTCGGAAGCGGGGAGGTCCTCGCCGAGGACGTCGCGGACGAGGCGCTCGCCCGCGCGACGGACGAGCGGCCCGAGCCGCACCTCCTGGAGGCTGCGCTGCGCCCAGAGCTGCGGGAAGGAGTCGTGGACGTCGCCGCGCGCCACCGCGAGCACCATGAAGCTCCGATCCGTCGCGACGCGGAGCGCGGCGTCGAGGAGGTTCACGCTCGGGAGGTCGCCCCAGTGCAGGTCCTCGATCACGACGACGAACGGCGACGCGCTGCTCTCCGCCACGACGAAGTCGCAGAACGCGCGGCGCATCTGGTCGCCCATGAGGATCGCGTCCTGCCGCGCGGCGCGGAGCTGCACGCTGTCGGCGTCGGGGAACGGGATGCTCGCGATCTCGCCGAGGAACTCGGTGACGCGCGCGACCTCGAGCTCGACGACGTGCCTCGCGACGCGCGCGCGGAGCTTCTGCTGGCGAACGACGAGGGGCTCGCCCCCGCTGATCCCGGCGCCCCGCCGGAGGAGCCGCGCGATGAGCGAGAACGGCGACCCCTCGCTCATCGCGTCGCCGCGCGCGATGAGGATCTCCGCGCCCCCGAGCTCGTGGAGCTGCCGCAGGAGCTCGGCGACGAGGCGCGACTTGCCCGCGCCGGGGAACCCCGTCACCAGCACCGCTCGCGCGACGGGCTCCTCCACGCACTCCTCGTACAGCGCGAGCAAGGTCGAGAGCTCGCGATCGCGCCCGACGAACGGCGTCGGCTTCCCGAGGAGCGTGCGCGCCTTCGTGTCGCGCTCGCGGAGGCCGCGAATGAACAGCCCGCGGTCGTCGCCGCCCACGTCGAAGCGCGTGTCGAGGAGCCCGGCGGTCGTCTCGTCGAGGAAGACGGGGCTCTGGCCGTGGCGGGTCTCGTCGCTGACGCCGACGGTGCGGGAGCGCGCGGCAGCCAGGATCGAAGCGGCGCGCTCGATCACCTCGCCGACCGCGCTCCGCCCCGTGACCGTCGCGAAGCCGGTCGCGAGGACCATGCGCGCCTCGACGAGGTGGGAGCGAAGCGCGAGCGCGCAGCGCGCGGCTTGGGCCGCCAGATCGCCCGCGCCGCCCTTGCCCGCCAGCGTCACGACGAGCGAGCCGTCGGCGAGCATCTCGGACTCGGCGCCGAAGCTGGCGACCACCGTACGCGGATCGAACGACGCGGCGAGCGTCTCGACCGCGCTCGCCGGGAGCATGTCGCGCGCGCCGTCGTCGCCGTCGCTCTCTTCGCCGAGAGGGAGCGCCGCCATCACGACGCACACGAGCCGCCGCTCGCCCGCCGTCAGCGCGCGGATCATCGGCGCGCTCGCGCGCTGAGCCGGGGAGTCACGCACGGCGTCGAAGGGCTCGAGCTCCCTGAGCACCGCGCCGCCGCTACCCGGGCGAGACGCCGCGTGCTTCGAGAGCATCCGCGAGAGCAGCTCGTCGAGCGCCGGGGGCACCTCGATCCCGATCTCGCGGAGGCTCGGCGGGGTCTCGAGGAGGATCTTCGCCAGGAGCGCCGCCATGTTCTCGCCGGCGAACACGGGCCGGCCGGCCAGGCACTCGTAGACGAGGCAGCCGAGCGAGAACACGTCGGCGCGGGCGTCGACCTCGCGCGCCCCGCGCGCCTGCTCCGGCGCCATGTACCCGGGCGTGCCGACCATGACGCCGCTCCGCGTCGACGGCCGCGACGCGCGCATCAACCGCGCGACGCCGAGGTCCAGGACCTTCGCCTGCTCGACCGAGCGCCCCGGGAGGTAGACGTTGGACGGCTTGATGTCGCGATGGACGACGCCCCTGTCGTGGAGGACGGCGAGCGCCTCGGCGGTTCGACGCGCGACGGTGAGCGTCTCGTGGAGCGTGAGGCCGCTCCCCTCGATGCGCTCGGCGAGGTCCTCGCCGTCGAGCCACTCCATCGCGAGGTAGGGACGACCGCCCTCGAGGACGCCGTGGCCGACGTACTTCACGATCCGGGGGTGGGTAATCTCGGCGAGGATCTGCGCCTCGCGCTTGAAGCGGTCGGCCTCGCGCGCCAGCGAGCCGTAGAGGACCTTCACGGCGACCAGCCCGCCGGTGAGCCGATCCTTCGCGCGATAGACCTCGCCCATCCCGCCCGAGCCGACGAGTCGCTCGATCTCGAACCGCTCGGCGAGGATCCGTTCCACCGGCGACGAGCGTAGCCGACTTTCGTGCGCCGAACACGCGACGCCCGCGCGTCGAGCCGGAGCCAGGGGCGGATTTCAGTCCAGGCGCTGCTCCAGCCTCACGACCAGTCGGCGGACGATGTCGCGGTCATCGGCGAACAGCGCGTGACCTGTGTCCGGCACGAGCTCGAGCTCCGCGCGCGGCAGCCGGCGCGCGAGCACCTCGGCGTTCCGCTTCGGGATCAAGAGATCCTCGGCGCCCGTGGCGACCACCGCCGGGCAGTCGATGCGCGCCAGACGAGGAGCCACGAAGTGCGTCGAAGCGGCGAAGAGGTGCGCCGCGAACGTCGCGGGCGACGTCGGATCGTTTCGCATCGCGTCGGGCCAGTCGCGGAAGATCTCGCGCGCCCGGCCCCACTTCGAGGGAGGCAAGAGGAGGCGCGCCATGTTGGCCGAAGGCTCGCCCCCGCGAAACGGCGTCGAGAGCAGGCGGTAGAGCGACATCGGCGCCGGCAGCGCCCCGGCGAGGAAGCCGGGCGTGGTCGCGAGCAGCACGAGCCCGCGAACACGCGCGCGGTGGCGGAGCGCGACGTGCTGCGCGATCATCCCGCCCATCGAGATCCCGACCACGATGGCGTCGTCCACGCCGGCGTCGTCGAGGACCGCCGCCACGTCGTCGGCCATCGTGCCCATCGTCCACGGCGGACGAGGGCGCCCGCTCTTGCCGGTGCCTCGGTTGTCGACCACGATCACGCGGCGCGGCTTCGCCTCGTCCGCGGTCAACCGCTCGGGGACGTCGAACCAGAAACGCGAAGAGAGGCCCAGGCCCTGGAGGAGGACGACCGCCGGCGCCCGCTCGGGACCGCGGGTCGCGTAGTGGATGCTGGCGCCCGGGCGGGTCACGAAGGGCATGGTGGTCTCCCCAATCTATCGCCTACGTTTGTCTCATGGCAGGTCGTCGAGCGAAGAAGCCAGCCGTCCCCGACACGTCACCCCGGCCGAAGCGCGCCGCGGCGCCAGCGGTGCCCAGTGCGAAGCGCTCGGGCGGAGGGGAGCCGAGTCGCGCCGGCGCGAAGAAGAAAGCCGGCGCGAAGACGAAGACCGCCGTGAAGAAATCTGCCGCGAAGAAGAACGCGGCGGCGAAGACGTCCCGAGCCGCGCAGACAGCAAAGAAGGCCGCGACCGCGAAGAAGGCCGCGACCGCGAAGAAGGCCGCGACCGCAAAGAAGGCCGCGACCGCAAAGAAGGCCGCGACCGCAAAGAAGGCCGCAGCCGCGAAGAAGAGCGCGGCCAGCAAAAGGGCCGCCGGCGCGGCCGCGAAGAAGACTGCAGCAGCGAAGAAGACTGCAGCAGCGAAGAAGACTGCAGCAGCGAAGAAGACTGCAGCAGCGAAGAAGAACGCGGCGAGCAAAGAGACCGCCGGCGCGGCCACGAAGAAGACTGTAGCCGCGAGGAAGGCCGCGGCCGCGGAGTCTCGAGCAGGCACGACGTCGGCCACGCGCCGGCCTTCGGTGCCGCCGACCGAACGCTCTCCGACGACGAGCCCGGCGGGCGCCGGCCCGGTGATGCCGTCGGCGCGCGTGCTCGCGACGTGCGCCGAGCTGCCGACCGAGCGCTCGCTCACCGACGAGGAGCGCGAGGCCATGGCGAAGGTCGCGGAGACGGCGCGCGGCTTCGTGGGCGCCATCGGCGCGCCTCACGAGATCGTCGGCGGCGTCTCCGCGTTCATCGAGGAGGTGCGCGCCGGGCGCCGCGAAGAGCCGCGAAGTCAGGATGTCCGTCTCGGCCTCGGCGTCCTCTGGGGCGAGCAGCTCCGCGCGCAGGTCGGCTGGCGCTGGGTCCACCTGACCTATCCCGACGGCTTCGCCTCGTACGCGCTCGTCCCGGACGACCGCGCGTTCGCGTGCTTCCCGCTGAATCGCGTCCCGGAAGCCCTTCGCCGCGACGGCACGAACACCTCGGCGCACGTCTTCGAGTCGATCCGCACCGGGACCCTGCCGGCGCGCAACGCGAACGCCTACCTCGTGATCGGCTGAAGTCCTTTGGAGAGCAGCCGCCCCCCGCGAGCGCCCGCGCGGTTCGCCCGCCGAACGACGTCGTCCTGTTGTAAGACTGGAGGGTGCGCTCCGCGAGGAACCTCGTCGCCGCGGCTTGCCTCGGCCTCGCGTGCGGCGGAGGCGATGCGAGCGACGGCGGCCCGTGCACCGGTGCCGAGTGCTCGCCGACCGACGCCGGCGACGGCTGCCCCGAGGGCCTCGCGCTCGATCGCGAGGCGGGCGCGTGCGTCGACGTCGCGCCGGAGGACGACTGCCCGCCCGGATCGGCGCCGTTCCTCGGCAGCCGCACGTGCCAGCCTGTCGGCTGGTCATGCGCCGCGCCCTACGAGAAGGACCCGGCGGGGTGGGGCTGCCGTCCGACGCTCGCGAGCGCGTGCGGTCCCGGGACGCTCGAGACGTTCGGCGCCACGAGCTGCAAGCCCGTCGGCGACTGCGACGCGCCGTTCCCTCCCCCGGGCGCGGCGTTCATCGTCGACGCGACGCTCGCCGCCGAGGACGCGACCCACAAGCGGTCGGTCTTCGACGCCGTCGCCGCCGCCCGCCCCGGCGACGTCGTCGCGATCATGCCGGGGGAGTACGTCGAGGACGTCGACGTCGCGAGCGCGAACGTCTCGATCGTCGGCAAGTGCGCGGCCCAGGTCACCCTCAAGAACCCTGGCGACCGCCGCGCGGGCATCCTCGTCGACGGTGTACGCGGCGTGCGCATCCGCGGGCTGACCCTCACCGGCCACATGTCCGGCGTCCTCGTCAAAGGCGGGGGCGAGGCCACGCTCGAGGACAGCCTCGTCACCAAGAACCGCTACATGGGTGTGTACGCGGCGGAGAGCGGCTCCCGCATCCGCGTCGCCCGCTCGCGGATCGACGACGTCGTGCCCGACGCCGATCGGTTCGGCTGGGGAGCGGCCGCGCAGCTGGGCGCCGCGGTCGAGCTCGAAGACGTCGTCGTGAGCGCGGCGACCGGCTACGGCATCGTCGCTGCGAACGCGGGGAGCAGCGCCACGGTCCGCCGCACCGTGGTCCGCGGCACGCGCCTCGACGTCTCGGGGACCTTCGCCACCGGCCTCGGGCTCTCCCAGGGCTCGAGCTCCGACGTCGACGGCCTGCTCGTCGAGGAGGCTCGCGGCATCGGCGTCATGGCCTCCGCCGCCAAGCTCACCGGCGCGCACCTCGTCGTGCTCCACACGACGAAGAGCGCCGGGCCGGGGCGAGGCCTGCAGGTCTCGAAGGGCGGGAGCGCCGTCCTCGCCGAGAGCTACGTGGCGACGAGCGACGAGGCCAACGTCCTCGTGCTCGAGCCGAAGTCGAGCGCGACGATCACGAAGAGCGTCGTCGCCGGCGATCCCTCGGGCGATCGGACGCGCGCCGCCCACGGCGTGCGGATCGCGCTGGGCGCGTCGCTCGACATCGCGGCGTCCGCGCTGGTCTCGAACGTCGAGGTGGGCCTCGCCGTGCAGGACCCCGGCACCCGCGCCACGGTCGACGGCGTCCTCGTCCGGGACACACTCTCGCTCCGCGAAGGCACGAGCGACCAGCGCGGGGTCGGCGTCGGCGTCGCCTACGGGGCCGTCCTCGACATGAAGCGGAGCGTCGTCGAGAGGAACGAGTACGCCGGTGTCCTCGTCTCGCGCACGGACGACGACGCGCTCTCCACGGCGACGATCACGAGCACCCTCGTCCGGCGCACGCGCGCGCTCGGCGAGACCGGCATCGGCGGACGCGGGGTCGAGGTGAGCCGCGGGGCCGCCGCGACGCTCGACGGCTGCGCGATCACGGAGAACCGCGAGGTCTCGCTGCTCGTCGGGCTCGACGGCGCTTCGCTCGCGGTGCGACGCTCGATCGTGCGCGACACGGAGCAGAACGCGGAGCAGACGTTCGGCCACGGCATCCTCGGCTCGGCCGGCGCGTCGCTCGTCGTCGACGGCTCATGGCTCATCGGCCACCCGGGTGTCGGCCTCACCGCGGCGGGCGCGGCCGCGACCGTCTCGGGCTCGCTCGTCGCGCGCTGCGCCGTCGGCGTGCACACGCAGGACGGCTCGGAGCTGCAGGTCGCGCCGACGGTCCCGGACGCGCCCCGCCCTCCCGACGTCGTGATCTCGGACGACACGCGCTTCGTCGACAACGCCACGCGCGTCGGATCGGGTCAGATCCCCATCCCCGAGCTCTTCGCCCCCGCCGCGCGCGCGAAGCCGTGAGCGCGCGCGCGTAGCCGGACGCGCTCACGGCACGTAGATCTTGTTCTGCCTGCCGGGCACGTGGCAGTTCGCCGAGTCGCAGCTCGCGGCCTGGCCCTCGCCGAGCGAGGTCGACATGCTCTCGGTGCCGGCCGCGCTCCGGACGTGCGTCTTCGAGCCCGCCTTCACCGGCGCGCCGATCAGCCAGAAGAAGCCGTCGGCGTCGCTCTTCACCGGCCCGAGCTGCTCGGCACCGTTGACGACGATGACGTCGACGTCCGCGGCGGGCGAGCCCCCCCGGACGACGCGGCCGCCGAACGAGAAGGCCTTGTCCTTGGCGAGGCCGGCGCTGTTGTGGCACGTCAAGCAGTCGATCGTGTCGGAGGGTGCCGTCGGGCCGCCGGTGCCTTCGTGGGCGACGACCATCCTCTGATCGGGCCGGTTCGCCGTCGGACTGTAGTCGGTCCCGAACACGCCACCCCCGGCGCCTCCCGTCGCCGACTCGCGCGGCAGCGGCTTGCCGAGGATGACGCCGGCAGCGCCGAACTGCGGCTCGTCGGGCGCGCACGCCCCGAGGGCTGCAGCCAGCAGCAGCGTCACGGGAAGCCCTCGCATCCATGGAAAGAGAGCACGACGCGTGCCCCGGCGCGAGGGCTGACCTTCGGAAGCACGGGGCCGGCCAGGCGCGATCTTCACCGGCGCCCGATTTGAGCGTCATGAGTTGCCCGAACCCCTTGTAGTGTAGGGTCGCATGACTGGCGCGCGGATGTCGGCCGGAGCCCGCGCTCGGGACGTGAGGGCGCTCGCGGCCTGGGTCATCGCGCTCGTCGCGTCGTTCGTGCACGCCGACGCTTACGCCGCGCCGCGCGTCGCGCAGCGGCGACCGGCCGCGCCGGCTCCGGCCGCCGAGCGACCGTCGCGTGGCTGGTCGAATCCGAAGGCCCTCGAGCTCGCGAAGGAGGGCATCGACGCCAAGAAGCGCGGCGACCTCGCGCTGTTCATCCAGAAGGACCAGGCCTCGCTCGTCCTCGAGGACCACCCGTACGTCCGCCTGCACGTCTCGAGCTGCCTCGCGGGCCAGGGTCGCTTCAAGGACGCGCTCATCGCGGCGCGCGACGCGCTCGCCGCCGGCATCCGCAACGAGGACGAGGACCTGAAGCGCGCGGCCCTCGCGCGCGTGCAGGAGCTCTTGCCGAAGCTCGCGAAGCTGAAGCTCGCGATCCCGAACAAGACGCAAGGCCTTAAGATCACCCTCACGCCCGCCGTCGGAGCCGGGACGTCGATCCGCCCGAGCCAGCTCAAGGGCCCGATCTCCGTCGATCCCGGCGAGTACACGATCGAGGCCGTCCGCGAAGAAAAGGGAGACCGCTACCTCTTCCGGGAGAGGATCACGATCGACGAGGGCGAGGAGAAGGAGGTCGAGATCCTCCCGAAGAGGGACCACCTGGCCGACGAGGTCGAGGAGTGCCTCCGCAACGCGAAGACGTACAAGGAGCGCCTCAAGTGCATCGAGGAGTCGACGACGCACCCGAACGTCCACGTCGGGATCGACGTGAGCGCGTACACGGACTCGACGGCTGTGCACGTGCTCACGCCGGCGATCAACGCGTCGGTCGTCTCGCCCACCGGCGGATGGAACGTCGGCGGCTCGTACCTCCTCGACATGGTGACCGCCGCGTCGCCGGACCTCGTGTCGACCGCGTCGCGCTCGTTCCACGAGGAGCGCCACGCGGCGTCGCTCAACGGCGGCTACAAATTCTCGTTCGCCGACGTCGGGCTGAACGGGAACGTCTCGAGCGAGCCCGACTACCTCTCGCGCACGCTCGGCGGCTCGATCAGCACCGAGCTGAACGACAAGCTCATCACGCCGCGCCTCGGCTACAACTACTCGTGGGACACGATCGGCTACCGGAACACGCCGTTCAGCCAGTTCAGCCGCGCGCTGACGACGCACGCGATCGAGGCCGGCGTCACGTTCGTCATGTCGCCGACGACGCTCCTCGTCACCGGCGTCTCGATGGGCTTCGAGCGCGGAGAGAACTCGAAGCTCTACCGCTTCATCCCGATGTTCCCCGCCGACATCGCCTCGCGCATCCCCGCGGGGGCGACGGCCTCGCTCGTCAACGAGGAGCGCCTCAGCTTCCGCCCGCGCGAGTTCGTCCCGCAGCAGCGCGACCGGTTCGCGATCGGCGCGCGCGTCAACCATCGCTTCAGCAGCGGCACGCTGCGCGTCGAGGAGCGCCTCTACACGGACAACTGGGGCATCAAGGCGTCGACGACCGACGGCCGCTACCTCCACGACCTCGGCGAGAGCCTGCGCGTCTGGCCGCACCTCCGCCTGCACGCGCAGTCGGGCGCGAGCTTCTACCAGCTCGCGTACACCGGGGTCGTCGACGGGCAAGGCACGCCGGTCGAGATCCCGCGCTACCGCACGACCGACCGCGAGGCCTCGCCGATGGTCGCGGTGACCGCCGGCGGCGGCGCGCGCATCGCCCTCACCAACGAGAAGGCGCCGACCCAGTACGCGATCGTCGTGAGCGGCGACGTGATGTACAATCGGTACTTCGAGTCCCTCTTCATCCTCAGCCGAACCGCCGTGTGGGGCACCCTCGGCTTCGACGCAGAGTTCTGAGTCATGAGGAGTCCCCGTGAGCACGGCAGCACGAGACGACACCGCGCAGCGGCGCTCGTCTTCGCCGGCGCGGCGCTGTCGCTCGTCGCCGGATCGATGCTGGGAGGGTGCACCGATCCCGTGCGCGACGCCGAGATCGAGGCGCTCGGGCCGGAGGAGCCGGGCGTGACGCCGAACCCGGAGCACCGCCCAGGGCAGCCCTGCCTCCACTGCCATTCGCAGGGCGGGCCGGCGTCGAACAAGCCGTTCGCGATCGCCGGGACGGTCTACGAGACCGACAGGCCGGGCTCGAACGGCGCCGACGGGATCTTCGTCCAGTTCGTCGACTCGGCCGGCGGCGGGCCACGCGAGATCCCGCAGACGGGCCCGTCCGGGAACTTTTACGTGCCGCTGCAGGATTGGACCGACCTCAAGTACCCGGTCCGCGTCGGCCTCTACGAGGACCTGAACGGACCGCCGACGGTGATCATGAAGAGCCTCATCAACCGCGAGGGGTCCTGCAATTTCTGTCATCGCCCCAACCTCGCGGATCCGACGGACCAGGAGATCGACGACAGCCGCAGCTCCGCGGGGCAGATTTTCTTGAGGTCGGGATCATGACATCGCATACGCGGCGTCGTTCGCTCGTCATCGCGCTCGCCGCGGCCTCCGTCGCCGCGGCCTCGGCGTCGTGCAGCCTCCGCACGGAGTCGGGGGAGTTCGGCGATCTCCCCGACCGGGCGTCGTTCGTCGACAACAACGTGTCGCTCTTCATGGAGGTCCGCTGCGGCGGCCTCGACTGCCACGGGCAGGTCGGACGGCCGCTGCGGATCTACGGCCAGACAGGGCTGCGGCTCAAAGCCCGTGAGGACGGGCTGCGCGACAACTCGCCCACGACCGACGAGGAGCGCACCGAGAACTATCGGTCGGTCGTCGGCCTCGAACCCGAAGCGCTGGCGGAGTGCTTCGAGTCGAAGGGCGAGAAGATCGCCACCTTCCAGCTCCTCAAGAAGCCGCTCGGCGCCGAGAACGACGGCATCCGCCACAAGGGTGGGCCGGTCCTGCGGCCCTCACAATCGGATCCCGGGTGGCAGTGCCTGTTCGGCTGGGTGAGCGACAACGTCGACGCCGCAGAGTGCGAGCGCGCCTCGAAGATCACGCCCTGAGGCGACCCGGGGTGTAGCCTCGAGCGGATGAGGCGGGGGACGAAGGCGGGCGCCGGACCGAGGGCGAAGCTCCATCCACGGAGCGAACGGCGCGAGCCGACCCGCCGCGAGCCGCGCGAGCCGCCCCGCCCCGTCACGCTCGCGATCGACGTCGGCGGCACGGGGATCAAGGCGCTCCTGCTCGATCCGCACGGCGAGCCGCTGACCGAGCGCGTGCGCGTCTCGACGCCGCGGCCCGCGACGCCGGCGCGCGTCCTCGAGGCCATCCTCGAGCTGGTCCACCTCCTCGGCGATTTCGATCGCGTGAGCGTCGGGTTCCCCGGCGTCGTGGTCGGCGACACCATCCGAACCGCGCCGAACCTCGACGGACACTGGAAAGGCTTCCCGATCGCGCGCGTCCTGTCGCTGAAGCTCGGGCGCCCCGTCCGCGCCCTGAACGACGCCGGCGTCCAGGGGTACGGGGTCATCGAGGGCAAGGGCACCGAGATGGTGCTCACCCTCGGGACCGGGATGGGGACCGCCCTCTACGCGGACGGACACTACGTCCCGAACCTGGAGCTCGCGCACCACCCGTTCCGCGGGAAGAAGACCTACGAGGACTATGTGGGTGGGCGCGCGCTCGCGAAGATCGGCAAGGCGAAGTGGAACCGACGGGTCCGGAAGGTCATCGCCCAGATCGATCCCGTCTGGAACCCGCGTCGCATCTACCTCGGCGGCGGCAACGCCCGGCACCTCCGCCTCGCGCTGCCGAGGCACGTGAGCGTGACCGAAAACGTCGCCGGGCTCCTCGGCGGAATCGCCCTCTGGCGCGACTGACCGCCCGCGCGTCTCGCCCCAATCGCCGGCGAATCTCTCGAGAAATGCGGGCGTGAGCGCGGTATGCTCTCCCGAGATGATGGCTCTCGACCGCTCACCGATTCGCGTGGTGGGGCGCTATGCGCTCTACAACGAGATCGCGGCCGGAGGCATGGCCACCATCCACCTCGGTCGATTGCTCGGGCCGGTGGGCTTCGCCCGCACGGTCGCCGTCAAGCGCCTGCACCCCCAGTTCGCGAAGGACCCCGAGTTCGTCTCGATGTTCCTCGACGAGGCGCGCCTCGCCGCGCGCGTGCAGCACCCGAACGTCGTCGCCACGATCGACGTCGTCGCCACCGACGGCGAGCTCTTCCTCATCATGGACTACGTCCGTGGCGAGTCGCTCTCGAAGATCCTCCGCACCATCCGCAAGCAGAACCGGCGCGTCCCTCCGCGCATCGCGGCGGCGATCATGTGCGGCTTCCTCCACGGCCTCCACTCCGCGCACGAGGCGAAGAACGAGCGCGGCGAGCCGCTCGGGCTCGTGCATCGCGACGTGTCCCCGCAGAACGTGCTCGTCGGCGCCGACGGCATCGCGCGGGTGCTCGACTTCGGCATCGCGAAGGCGCAGGGGCGCATCCAGGTCACGCGCGACGGGCAGATCAAGGGCAAGCTCGCGTACATGCCGCCCGAGCAGCTCGCCGGGCGCGAGCTCTCGCGCGCGGTCGACATCTACGCGTCGGCGGTCGTGATGTGGGAGACGCTCACGGGCGAGCGGCTCTTCAAGGGCGACACCGAGGGCGAGACGCTCGCGAAGATCCTCCGCGACCCCGTGCTCGCCCCGACCGCGGTCGTCCCCGACCTCCCGAAGGGCTTCGACGGGCCGCTGCTCAAGTCGCTCAGCCGGGACGTGTCGAAGCGGCACACCACCGCGAAGGAGCTCGCCCTCGAGCTCGAGCGCTGCTGCGGCATCGCGAGCCCGACGGAGGTCGGCGAGTGGGTCGAAGACGCCGTCGGTCACGTGCTCAGCGCGCGCGAGGCGCAGATCGCCGAGATCGAGAGCAGCTCGGTCGGCATGAGCATCGCCGACATCTCGGGCGACAGCGACTCGGACATGTCGCTCCCGAGCTCGCGCGCGATCCTCGCGGCCGGAGGCTCGCCGATCGACACGCTGCCGATGGGCTCCGGCCCGCCCGTCTCCGGGCGCCGGATGTCCGCGCCGACACCGACCGCCCCGATGACTCCGCACGGGCCGGGGATCGGATCGGCGACCGGGCGCGCCGCGGGCGACGAGGGCACCGGATCGCGATCGCGGAGCGGAATGACCGGCATGCTCACCGGCACGATGCTCAGCCTGCCGGTCGACCGCAAGCTCCCCATCCTCGCGTCGGCCGGCGGCATCATCGTGCTCTTCGCGGTGGTGGGCGTCGTGCTCGCGGGGAAGTTCTCGCGCGACACCGACGCGAGCGCCTCCACCGCGAGCAGCGCGTCGGTGACCGCGATCGCCACGACGGCGCCGTCCGGCACGAGCGCGGCCCCGCCGGCGAACACCGACCGGGACATCCCGGATCCGCCGCCCAGCGTCACCACCACCGACGAGCCCGCCGAAGACGACACGCCGGCTCCGAAGGCGACGGCGGTGCCGGTGAAGCCCACGGTCACCACGCGGCCGCCCTCCCCACCGAAGCCGACCGTCGCGCCGCCGCCGAAGAAGAGCTGCGATCCGCCGTATACGATCGACGCGACCGGGCGGAGGAAATACAAGCTCGAGTGCATGTGACGCGCGCGCGCCGCGGGTAGCCGGAGCGGCGCGGGCTTGGTAAGGCGAACGGTGATGAACCGCATCGCCGCTCGTATGTCGTTCGCCGGAGCCGCCGCGCTCCTCGTCCCGCTCGCCGCGTGCGGCCCCGCTCGCGAGGGCGCGCGCGTGCCGCCCGTCACCGCCGCGCCCGCGGGGTCGACGGCGCCGGCCTCGACGGCCGAGAAGTCCGCCGGGTACGCCGGTCACGGCGCCGACAGCGTCCCGCCGGAGGTGCTCGCGCGGTTCGCGCCGCCTCCGCTGCCCGCCGCGGTGAGCCGGCGCATCCAGGCCATGCTCGACGTGCGCGCGCCGATCGGCAGCCGCGTGTCGCCCGACGGCAAGACGCTCTACTTCGCGTGGAACGTCACGGGCACGCTCCAGATCTGGCGGGTCGACGGCCCGAAGAAGTTCCCGGTGCAGATCACCGGCGGAGAGGACGTGACGCGGCTCGCGGAGATCACGCCCGACGGCAAGTGGCTCCTCGTGACCCGCGACCGCAAGGGCGAGGAGAACCCGGGCCTCTACCTGGTCTCGACGACCGCGACGGCGGGCGCGCCGCTCGAGCCGATCCAGCACTTGCCGAAGGTGCAGACGCACCTGCAGTTCGTCTCGGAGGACGGCAAGTGGGTCTACTTCCGCGCGAACGACCAGAAGCCCGACTCCTACGCCGTGTACCGCTACGAGATCGCCACGCGGAAGAAGGAGCTCGTCTTCGGGGAAGACGGTCTGTGGTCGGTGGTCGACCAGCGCGCGCAAAAGGGAAACCGGACGCTCCTGCTCGCGAAGGCGACCGGCGCGCTCACGTCGGAGCTCTGGGAGTGGGACGAGGGCGCGAAGAAGCTCACGCCCGTGTTCGGGCAGGGCGAGAAGGCCGAGTACCGCGCTGCCTACGGCTCGACGCCCGGCGAGATCGTCGTCTCGACGCCGAAATTCGGCGACTTTCGGCGCCTCTACCGCGCGAAGCCGACGGGCAAGGCGCTGGAGCAGGCGGACGTGACCGCGATCACTCCCGACGCGAAGCACGACGTCTCGTCGTTCCACTTCGACGAGCCGCGCAAGGTCCTCTACTACACGACGAACGAGCGCGGGTACACGCGACCGCACGCGCTCGACGGCAAGTCGTACGCCGAGAAGAAGCTGCCCGAGATCGCCACCGTCCCCGGCGTCCCCGAGGACCACGTGACGTTCGGCGCCGCCTCGTGGGACGGGCGCTTCGTCGTCGTACACGCGTCGGCGGCGCGCCACCCGGCGACCTCGTTCGTCCTCGACTGGCAGACGCAGAAGCTCACGCAGTGGGTGACGCCGAGCACGCCGGAGATCGACACGTCGAAGTTCGCCGGCGCGACGCTCGAGAGCTACCCGGCGCGCGACGGGACGCCGATCCCGATGTTCGTGCGCCGGCCGGAGTCGTGCGCGCGCGCCGCCGGCGACCCCTGCCCGGTCGTCGTTCACTTCCACGGCGGCCCGGAGGGTCAGTCGATGGCGGGCTTCAGCACGTACGGCCAGGTGTTCGTCGACGCCGGCTTCGTCTGGGTCGAGCCTAACGTGCGCGGCAGCGACGGCTACGGCAAGCAGTGGCTCGACGCCGACAACGGGCCGAAGCGCCTCGCGATCATCACCGACATCGAGGACGCGGCGAGGCACGTCCGCTCCGCCTTCGCGGTCGCCGGCAAGACGCCGAAGGTCGGCGTCATGGGCGGGAGCTACGGCGGCTACTCGACCCTCCTGGCGATGACGAAGTTCGCCGGCGCGTTCGACGCCGGCGTCGCCAACGTCGGCATGTCGAACCTCCTCACCTTCCTCCTGAACACCGCCCCCTACCGCCGCGCGCTCCGCGCCAGCGAGTACGGCGATCCCGAGAAGGACCGCGCGGCGTTGCTCGAGCTGTCGCCGATCACCTACATCGACAAGGTGAACGCGCCGCTGCTCCTCATCCAGGGAGCGAGCGATCCGCGCGTCCCCATCGGCGAGGCGATCCAGATGCACGCGGCGCTCGAGAAGAAGGGCGCTACGACGAAGATGATCGTCTTCCCCGACGAGGGGCACGGCACGCAGAAGCGCGAGAACAAGGTCCTCGAGATCGGGCACACGCTCGACTGGTTCGAGGTGCACCTCAAGGGCAAGCCGGCCGCTCCGTAGTTTCATCGCCGCGGCGCGCGGGGCGCTATACTCGGCTGCGTGAAGCGCCTCGTCACGCTCCTCCTCGTCGGCTCGGGTCTCTCACTGGCGTGTGGCGGCGGCAGCCCGGAGCCCGGGACGAGCAGCACGCGTTCGACCGCGTCGGGAGGGGGCCGGACGCTCGTCTCGAACCCTAAGAGCGGCGTCGCCACGTACTACGACGCCGACGGCTCGGGCAACTGCAGCTTCGACGCGAGCCCCGGCGATCTCGACGTCACCGCGATGGCCCTGCCGGAGTACGACGCCAGCGCGTCGTGCGGAGCGTGCCTGCTCGTGAAGGGTCCGAAGGGCGAGGTCACGGTGCGCGTCACCGACAGCTGCCCGGGGTGCGAGGGGAGCGGGATCAACCTCGATTTGAGCGCGCAGGCGTTCGCGAAGATCGCCGAGCCGAGGGAGGGTCGCATCGACGTCACCTACGAGCTCGTCTCGTGCGCGACCGCGGGGAACGTCGCCTACCGCTTCAAGGACGGCAGCTCGAAGTGGTGGACCGCGATCCAGATCCGGAACCACCGCGTGCCCATCGCCAAGCTCGAGTACCGGAAGGACGGCGCGTGGGTCGCGATGAGCCGCGAGAGCTACAACTACTTCGTCGAGGCGAGCGGCGTCGGCGATCAGCCAGACGGGCTCACGCTCCGCGTGACCGCCACCGACGGCCAGGTGATCGAGGACACGCTCTCGGGCGGCGTCGAGGACGACAAGACCGTCAACGGCACGAGGCAGTTCGACTAGAGGTCGGGAGCGGCGCGCTCTCCGCACGAGGACGTCCGCGAGCTCGATCCGATCGACGAGGAGGAGGTTCGCGACGGGTCGCCCAGCGGCGAGGCCCCGAGGTCCGCGCTTGACGGGATCGATCGCGCCCCCGATCCGTCACGCGAGCACGTGCTGCACCGCTTGCTGCGCGATGGGGTGGTACTGCGCACGGTGCTGCGCGAACAGGCGCTCCGCGAGCGGCTTCGTCTCGGCGTGCGTCGCGAGCGCTCGGTAGAGGGGCTTCAGGTACTTCATGCGCCCGGTCTGCCCCAGCACCTCCTCGACGCGCGGCAGGACGCCCGCGAAGCCCGACTCGCAAGCCAGGACGAGCCAGCTGACCAGCAGGTCCGCGTTCTTCGCGGCCGTGAGCGCGTAGGTCGCGTCGAGCTCCTCGCAGACGGCGGACGACACGGGGCGCGGCATCGCCTCGAGGAAGAGCACCCACTCGGTCACGCTCCAGTCCTTCGTCGCGTCGGTCGCCGGGGCGCGCCCGATCTGCTGGAGGACCGCGCGAAGCCGCGCCGAGTCGGGCTCGCGGAACGCCGCGGGCAGCCCTGGCGCGTCGACCCACGCCGGCGCGTCGACCTTCGCGAGCAGGCCGGGGCTCTCCCGCTCCACGAGCTCGAGGAAGTCGTCCGTCGTCACGGCGCCGAAGCGGTGAGCTCCGAGCCAGCGCGTGAGGAGCGCGTCGAAGGCTTCGCGCCCGGCCACGGCTTCGAGCGCCTTCAAGAAGAAGTAGCCCTTCTCGTAGGGCACGACGCTGAAGGCGACGTCGGGATCGATCCCCGCGAGCTGCGTGCGCAGCCTGGTGAGCTCGGGCGCCTCTGCGTGCAGCTCGAACGCTTGGCGCAGCTTCTGGTGCCCGATCGCCGCGTGCAGCGCTGCCATCTCCGGCCCTTCGAGCGCCTCGAGGATGCGGCGCTCCGCGAAGACGGTGAAGCCCTCGTTGAGCCAGAAATGCTCCGCGGTGGCGTTCGTGACGAGGTTGCCGGTCCACGAGTGCGCGAGCTCGTGCGCGACGACGTTCACGAGGCTGCGGTCGCCCGCGAGCAGCGAAGGCGTGAGGAACGTCAGGCGAGGGTTCTCCATCCCCCCGTAGGGGAACGACGGCGGCATCACGAGGAGGTCGAAGCGCTCCCAGTCGTACGGCCCGAAGAGCGCCTCGGCTGCGCGGAGGTGCTCCTCGACCCGTTCGAACTCCCACGCCGCGGCGTCGAGCTGGGCCGGCTCCGCCCACACCCGCGAGCGGGGCGAGAGGTCCTTCGACGCGAGATCGCCCACCGCGAGCGCGAAGAGGTACGGCGGGATCGGCTGCGGCATCTCGAAGCGCTCGACCGCGCGCTCTCCGTGCACCTCA
The DNA here is from genome assembly GCA_019637195.1 of Labilithrix sp. Classification (GTDB taxonomy): domain Bacteria; phylum Myxococcota_A; class Polyangia; order Polyangiales; family Polyangiaceae; genus Labilithrix. The sequence continues at coordinate 61,249 of JAHBWA010000027.1, forward strand.
CGGGACAGAGGCGCGGCGGCCATGACGGCGCGGAGGCTCGCCGGCACGTCGAGCGAAGCGGTGAACGTCTGCCGGATCGACGGCGTGTCCTGACACGGCAGAACGCTGCGCGCGTGGATCGCCTGGCACTGCGAGAAGAGGTACGGGTGCCGCTTGGCGAGCGTCTGCTCCGGCGTCAGCCACTGGAGCGCCGACGCCTCCGGCGACGTGCGATACCGGATCCGGATCGCCTCTGCGCACTTCGGCACGGCGATTTCGAGGCGGCTGCCGAGCACCGGATCGGCGGGGTGGAGCGCGAACTCCAGCGGACCGCCGCTCGCGTCCTGCACGGCTTCGATGTCGAGCTCGCGCGTGTCGAGGTCGAGCGGGCCGCCGGCGGCCGGCTCGGCGAAGTAAAGGGTGACCTCCGCGCGGAGCACGCGCGCGGGAAAATCGACGGTCGCCTGCCAGGCGAAGCTCTTCGTGCGGGGCTGAGCGTCGTCGGCGTAGGAGTGAGGATCGAGTCGTGCCATCGCGGAGACCACGGTCGCACACCCGACGGAGGACGACGAGCGGCTTCGGCCAGCTCCAGTCGCCAGCTCCAGTCGAACGAGCCGGCGCGGCCGGCGCCGAGCCGGATCTCGGCGCGAACGCTCCTCCCCGAGCGGCCCGGTCGCGAAGCCCCCGCGCGCGCTCCTCGCGCAGAGAAGTCGCCGCCGGGCCGGCCCACGCGGTATCATGAATTGTTTTGTTCTGGAGGGGAGGGTGACATGGACCGCTCGTCGATCTTGAAGTCGACCGGCTGCGACCTGAAGCGTCTGCCGCTCGGGGCGCTCGAGGCCTTCATGCTGTCGCAGCTCGACGGACAGCTGACGCTGGAGGAGATCGCGGAGATCTGCAGCTTGGGCCTCGCGGACGCCTCGCGCATCGCGGCGCGCCTGCTGGAGCTCGGCGCTGCCTGCGAGAGCACGACTTCGCAGGAGCAGCGGCCGAGGCCGCGCAACCCAGCAGCGCGCGCGGCGGTCGAGGAGGTCACGCGACAGGCGGCGGAGCCGCGCGTCGGCGGCCCTCCGGGCAGGGTCGACCCGCGCGTCGAGAAGGCCTCCGTTCGCCCCGGACGGGCGGCGGCGCGCCCCGGCGCGGCCAGCGAGCGGGGCTCACGCGCGGAGACCGGCGCTCACGACGCCGAGAAGAAGCGACGCCGGAGCTCGCGACCGTCGCTGCGCGTGCGGACGCCCGCCCCGCGCGGCGCGACGACGGCCGCGCCGAGAGCAGACGAGCCGCGTGGGCACGACGAGGCGCTCCGAGAGGAGATCTTCCCCCGAGGCGCGAGGCTCCCGCACCTCGACCGCGCCGGCGCGCTCGACGTCGAGCGCGCCGCGGACGGCGCGACGCCGCCCTCCGCGGGAGAGGCGCCGCTCCCCCGCAAGGCGAGCAAGTCGCTCCGCCACTCGTCACGCCGGATGAGCGCCGCGAGGAAGCAGACGCCAGCGCCCGCCGCGAAGGCGAAGACAGAGGCCACCGCTCCGGCGGACGGGCAACGCTCGGCGGAGCGGCTCCGTCAGCTCAGGGCGGCGGCGCGCGAGGTCGAGGTCCAGGCCCGCGTCGAGCCGTTGCTGCGCGCGGCCGAGCTCGCGCTCGAACGCAAGGATCCCATCGGCGCCGCGAACAACTTCCGCCTGGCCCTGCAGCACCGGGACGACCCGTTCGTCCGGCTGAAGCTCGAGGACGCCGATCGCCTCGCGAAGTCCGTCAGGTTCGATCGGAGCGTCGCCTGCGCGCGCGCCGCGGAGGACGACCGGCGCTGGGCCGACGCCGCGATCCACTACGCCCGCGCGCACGACACGAGGCCGACCGCGGAGATCGCCGACCGCGCCGCGAACGCGCTCCGCGCGAGCCAAGGGGACCTGCAACGCGCCGCGACGCTCGCGGAGCAGGCCGTCGCGCTGGACCCGAAGAACGCTCGCTTCCGCGTGACGCTCGGCGAGATCTACCTCGCGGCGCGCCACCTGACGCGGGCCGCTGCCCACGCCGAGGTCGCGCTCGAGATCGCCCCGCGGGACGCACGCGCCAAGGAGCTCGCGGCCGCGATCGCGAAGGCGAAGAGGGAGCAGGCCTGACGAGGCCGTTGATCTGCGCGCGGGCTGCCTGGAGGATCGCTCGCACGGCTCCACCCTTCCCCATGGCGACGGTCTGACCCGACCGAGCGCAGCAAAGCTCCGGCATCGCCGCGTTCGGGTGCGTCCGAGGCCGAGACCGCTCGCTAGTCGTCGTCGCAGACGATCTCACACGAGGGAGAGAACTCACACCCGGCGGGCGCCGCGCCCAGGCCGTCGCAACGGCAGGTGACTCCGAACTTCGGGACCGACTTGCCCGGCTTCGCGGGGGACGTGGGCGAGCAGCCGCAGTCGTACCGAGACCTCCCGCGACTCGTGTCGCCGTCGGTCGAGACGACGGCACAGCTCGCGAACTGCCAGGACTTCGACGCGGGCTCGGTGACGCACACGATCTCGTTCACGTTCCTCCCCTTCATGAGCGGCTCGACCGACGCGTTCGGGTGGTCCTTCGTCGCGAAGTCGCGCGAGTCGTAGCACGTGAAGTTGTGGGCTCCGTCGTTGAGCCGCGCGCCCTTGCAGCCGCGCGACTCGAAGACGGCGTAGGTGAACGTCCAATCCGCCGCCGGAACGAGGTCCGACGGGCAGAGGTCGGTCACCACCACCTCACGGCCCCCCTCGACGAGGCCGCCGCGCTCGTCGAAGTCGAAGCACGCGCAGCCGTCCGACGGCTTCTTGTGGCCCCCTCCCCTCTCCAGGATCGACGAGCAACGGTACTTGGCGTCGGCGCGCAGATCGCGATGTCCGCAGACGCGAAGCGAGTTGCCGGCGAAGCTCACCCCGCCCACGGCGAACCACACGGAGGCCATCGAGTCCGAGCCGCCGGGCTTGTCGTCGTTCCTCCCTCCTCCGCCCGAGCACGCGCTCCCCAACCACCCGGCGACGGCGACGGCGCTCAGCACGATACGATGTCGTCTCCCCATGTTGCTCCTCGCGCTCGTTCTCTCGTCGTCGGTCTCGGTCCCGCGCGACGCGGAGCCGCCCCCCACGGCTCCGCCCCCCGACCGTGCGCGCGGGCCGGCTCGCCCCGGTGCGCGCGTCCCTCACGTCGTAATCTCCGTGAGGGACGCGCCCGCTGGCGCTCAGATCTCCTCGCACACGATGTTGCAGTTGGCCGGATCGAAGGTGCAGCCGGCCTGCAGGTTCCCTTCGACGAGGCCGCCCGGACAGGTGCAGCCGCCCGCGTCCGCCACGGTGCAGCCGCAGTCGTAGCGAGACTCGGTGGCCTCCGGCGGGACCGTCGCGCAGCTCCCGAACTGGAACGCCTTGAGCGCGTTGTCCGTGATGCAGAGCACCTGGTTCGTGTTGGTGCCGATCGCGAGCGTCTCGGTGCTCTGGTTCGGGTTCGCCTGCGTGAGCAGGTCCTGCGCGTCGAAGCACGTCAGGTTGTTCGTGCCGTCGTTCAGCTGGACGCCGCCGCACTCCGTCGCGCTCCAGATCTCGTAGGTGAACGTCCAGTCCGCCGTCGGGATGTCGCTCGACGGACAGAGTCCGCTGAGGAGACCGTCGGGATCGAGCACCGCGCCGTCCGACGCGAACTCGAAGCACGGGCAGACGGTGCCGCCGTCGTCGGCCGGGACCGAGACCGTCGAGTTGCATCGATACTTGCCGTCGGCGCTCTCCGCGCGCACGCCGCAGATTCGAATCGAGTTCCCGGTAAAGTCGCCCCCCGAGAGCGCGAACGCGACCTTCGACGTCGCGCCGTCCTTCCGCGCCGAGCGTGCGGGATCATCCGAGCACGCCGTTGTCAGAAGCCCGGCCGAACCGATCACGACGGCGGCAACTCCGAGGACCATCATCCGAACGCCCATTCTCTGCTCCTTGTCATGTCACCGCCCCACGCGATGCCCGCTCCCGCGTCGAGCAAGCAGGGGGCCACCGCGCTTCGACGTGACGCCACGGCTCGACGCCGACCATCGATGCCCCGCCGCGCAGCAGCGCCTCGCGGACCGAGCCCACGAGCACCGCTCACGCCCCTCCGACGAGGTCGCGGAGTCGCGGCGGCGCGTGCTCTCGCGCACTTGGAGGGTGCCCGCCGTCAGGCCACGCCCGCGCCTGCACGAAGACGCCGCGGAGCGGACTCGCGACGTCGCGCGCGCCGCCGCGGCTGCTGCGCGGGACGACGCCGAATCGAACGAACGGTTCGTGCGCCGCGAACCACGCATTCCGGCAGCGTCCCGGGCCACACGACGCTCGCCAGCCGCTCGTCTCACCGCCGAGGCCGCCGCGCCTCCGAGACGAGCTCCCGCCGGACGAGGGCGAGCCCGCGCCGTCCCGCGGAGCCGCCGCGCGTCGCCCGACGCGCGCTCGCCGGCGCGCGCCCGACAGCGCCAGCGCTCGTCGGCTCGACGGGGCCACCGCGCCACGGGATACGGACATCACGCGGCCGGACGCGGGGCGTGCCTCGCGCGGCGTCGCCCGCGCGGCCTCGACCCTCGCTCGGATGGGAGCCCCACAGCAGCTGGGCCCCGCGCCTCGGCCTCGGCGCTTCGCCGAGATCCGAGACGCGGGGCCCGCTGGCCGTCGCCGCCGGGCGCCCGCGCCCGACGGCGACGCTCCAGCCCGCCGCGCTACTCGACGAGCGCCGCGGTCTGCGCAGGTCCGAGGCGCGAAGCCCAGCGCGCGACGAACTTGCGGTTGAAGTCCGTCACGTGCGGGTACTCGACGTAGGGTCGTCGCGTCGCGTACGAGTACGTCACGGAGTAACGGTCACGGCTCGTGGGCGGCGACGCGCGATGGAGAATGCGCGCCGGATCGAAGAAGTGGACGGTGTCGCAGGCGCCCACCGCGCGGCGCCGCCGGGCCGCTGGCACCACCGCGTCGAGCTCCTTCGTCGTCACGACGTCGCCCCAGACCAACCGCAGCGCGTCGACGACCTCGTCGGTGTCGCGCCGCGACACCCACTCGAAGGGCCCGGCGCCGTCATCGACGTCGCTGAGGTAGACGATGAACTTGAGCATCCGATGGTCCTCGATATCGCGATGCCAGAGGCGGATCCCGCTCTCCTTCGCGTCCGCCATCTCGCGCTTGACGTCCATCCCGAGGTACCGCGCTGGCACGCCGAGGTAGTTCTCGACGAGCGAGAGCAGCCGCTCGTCCAGGCCGACCCAGAAGGCGTCTGGCCGCTCCATGATCTCTCGCCGCGGAACGTGGATGCTCGACCCGTTGCTCGGACCGCGCTCCTTCAGCGAATCCGCGAGCGAGCGGAGCTGCGGCATCGCCCGCGCGAGGAACGGCAAGTCTGCCGCCGACGAGCGCGCGAGCGCCTCGTCGTTGAGCACCGCGAGGATGTCGCGGCAGGCCCCGTCGACGCCGGGCAGCTCGTCGATGTGACGCGCTGTCCGCAGCGAGTAGCGGGCCGAGAGGGCCGCCTCGACGAGCCCGACGCGCCTCAAGTTGCGGAACACCCGCAGCTGCACGCGTTTCACGGGGCCATCGGTCAACTGCGTTTCGTACCCGAACTCCTCCATCGCATCCCCCTTCTTTCGTGGAACGGAACCTAACGTTGGAACTCCAGATCGCCAGTCGCGGGTGCAGCATTCGTCGGATCTCGGGTCGAGGGCGCGCGCACCTCCTGCGCCCGGACCGGCTCACCCCGCGCGACCGCACGGCGCCTTCATCTCACCGGCGCGCGCGCGAGGCCCCCCGACTCGCGCGCGCCTCGGTCCCCGCGGGTAGCTCGCACCCGACCGGCGCGACGCGCGTGCGAGTGGCTGCTGCGGATGGCGCGGCAGCGGCGCACGTCAGGCGGTCAGGTCCAGCGAGTCCGGTTCGTCGGCGTCGACGTGGATATCGTCGACCACCGTCCCGCCGGACGCCGCGTCGCCCGCCCGACGGTGCGCGAGGAGACGCTTCACGTGCCGCAGGAGCGTGTCGGGCATGCAGGGCTTGATGACGAGCATGTCGGCTCCTGCGGCGATGGCGCGGGCGGCGTACTCGACCTGCTCTTCGAGCGACGACGTCGACGCGTCCGCCATCGCGATGATCGGGGTCCCGGATCGCTCCTTGAGCCCCCGAATGGTGTCGATCGCGTCGAGCTCGCCGCCGAGCGACATGCTGACGAGCGCGACGTCGGGCGCCAGCGCCGAGCACCTCGCGACGGCGGCGGCCCCCTCGCTCGCCGATTCGACGTTCATGCCGAACTCCGAGAAGTAGATGTCCTGGAGCAGACATCGGACCTCGCATTCGTCGACGACGAGGAGCACCGGATTCTCTCGAACTCTCATAATTTCCCTCTCCGAAGCGGGGGACGCGCTGCACGCCCACCCTGATTCGTTCGACTGCGCGTTCCGTGCCCCCCTGGTGTCCCGCGAAACTCCATCGAGAATCGGACCGTCGCGTTGGATCCCGCGAAACACTCGTTCGCGAAGGCCGGAAGTGCGAACGGAGCCTTCGCGGGGCGGCCCATCGAGATCAGCGCGCGAGCGGGCGCCGACGCCCCGCGAGGTCGAACGCGAAGCTCGGCGCGGCTCGTCGCCCCGGCGTCAGCGGCTCGAGCATGTCCTCGGCGCGGACCGCGAGGTGACGCGGCAGCTCGATCGAGAGGACGCACCCGTCGGGGACCGTGCGGACCACGAGTCGCGCGCCGTTCGAGTCGACCTCGCCCCCGACCGCCGACGAGTCGAGGTCGTACCGGCTGCGATCGCCCGCGTCGGCGGCGCCTGCCGCCGTCGACATCCGGTAGACCAGCCCGCCGCGGGAGTCACCTCGCGCATCGCTCGCGCCGACCGGGAGCGCGAAGGGCCCGCCGTGATGCGGGACATCCGCGAGCTCCTCCACGCGCTCGGCCATGGAAGAGATGCTCCGCGCGAGGAGCTCCGCGGCGCGCCCGCGCACCTTCATCTCGGATTCGAGGAGCCCGTACGCGACGGCGACGGACGAGACGCGATCGCGCAGGTCCCGCGTGAGAGACGCCAACCGGTCGGCGGCGCTCGACGCGACATACTCTTCGCGACAGTGGGCGTACTCTCCAGCGGCGCGCGCCGCGGCTTCGACGACGCATCGGTCGAGGGCGTCGCGCTCTCCGCGCGCGATCCAGATGTTCGGCTCCTTGGCGAGCTCCACGACAGCCGCTCGGATGTCGACGTAGGCCAAGATGACCCGCGTCACGTCGAGGTCCGCGCTGGACCGGCGCCGGCGCCGCCGGTCGCGCGAGGCACCGCGAAGGCGTGCACCGCTCGCGAGCTCGCCGAGCAGCGCCTCGAGGAGCTCCGCGACGCCTCCCCCGAGCTCCGTCGCGGCGGGGCGCGACGCCGCAAGCTCTCGGGCGCGGACGAGCACCCGAACGGCGTTCCCACGCACGAACCGGTGAACGCGCCCGCGGAGATCGTCGTCGGACGCGACGCCGGGCTCCGACCGCGCCGACGGCGGGGCTACGGCGGCGCGCGCGGTGGGCCCTCCTTCCAGAGTCGTCGCGCTCGGCACCGTCCTAGGTATCGAAGCGTCGAAGCACGCATAGGTGGCAGACATCGTCCCTCCAGGTGTGAGTTCGACTCCAACCCCTGCCGGATCCATGCCTCGAACCGGCGTAGGAGAACCGGCGTGCTCCGCGCTCGCGACGCGCACCGACGTGAAGGGTCCTTGCACGTCACGCGAATTGCGAGTTCGCGGGACGCGCCGCTCGAGCACCGGGCCGCTCGACCGAGCCGGCCGCCGGCCAGGCCGCCTCGACCGCGCGCGCCGACGAGGGACCGCGCGCGCCTCGCGCCGAGCGGACGCGCGCGCGCCGCGAACGACCTCGCGCGCCGCGGCGCGATCGCGCGAGGCGCGATCACGCGAGGCACGGTCGCCACCCTCGAGGCCGCGCGGGTCAGTCGGACGGAGCGCGCGCGAGGATCATCTGGAAGTAGCGACGGCCGATCCCCGCCGCCGCGGCCGCGCGGCCGACGTGCCTGTCGTGCTTCGCCAGGGCGCGGTCCACGTAGAGCCGGTTGAACGCGTCGACCATCTGCCGGCGCGCCTGCGGCAGCGGCAGCCCGAGATCGAGGAAGCTGTCGAGGAAGTCGCCCCCGGGGTCACCTCGCCCCGGCTCGACGCGCGCTGCCTGGGCCCCCGTCGAGCAGGAGACCTCTCCGAGGGCGAGCCACCGCGCGACGGCGTTGCGGAGCTCTCGGATGTTCCCGGGCCAGCTGTAGTCCTCCCAGCGATCGAGCAGCTCCTGCGGGAACGTGTCCGGGTCCGCCCCGAGGTCCCGACAGAAGTGCCGCGCGAGCAACATCACGTCGCCGTCGCGCGCGCGCAGCGGAGGCAGCTCGATGCGGGTCACGGCGAGTCGATGAAAGAGATCGTCACGGAAGCGCCCCGACTGGACCTCGCGATCGAGGTCTCGACGTGTGGCCGCGAGGATCCGGACGTCGACGCGAATGGTCCGGTCCCCGCCGAGACGCCTCATCTCGCGCCGCTCGACGGCGCGCAGCAACTTCGGCTGGAGCGCGATGTCGAGGTCACCGATCTCGTCGATGAAGAGCGTCCCCCCCGCGGCCTGCTCGAGCATCCCCTTGCGCGCCCCCGCGGCGCCGGTGAACGCGCCGCGCTCGTGGCCGAACAGCTCGGACTCCACGAGGTTCGCGGGGATGGCGGTGCAATCGAACACCACGAACGGACCGGCCGCGCGGGGGCTCGCCGCGTGCAGCGCCTCAGCGAGCACCTCCTTGCCCGTCCCTGTCTCGCCCTCGATCACGGCCGGGACGCCGGAGCTCGCGATCCGTTCGCACAGCGGGTACAGGCGGCGCATCGCGGCGCTGCCACCGATCACCTTCCCGAAGTGGCTCGCGGTGGAGCTCGGAGCCGGCGTGACGTCGTCGTTCGCCGCCTGCATCACGCGGAACGTCGTCGCGCCCAGGCGGACCGCGGCGCCCGGCCGGAGGTACGCGTCGACGACGGGGACGTCTTCGATCGTCGTGCCGTTCGTCGATCCCAGGTCGATGAGCCGCGGGCGGGCGCCGCTGAGCTCCAAGGCAGCGTGGCGCCGAGACACCTGCTGGTCCGTCAGTCGGATGTCACACGCTGGGCTCTGCCCGATGAGCACGCGCGCGTTCTCGAACCTCGCGAGCGACACCTTGCGTCCAGCGTCCGGACCGTCGACGATCTCGAACACGAGCGAGCTCGACGACGGACAGCCCGCTGCTCCTCCCCTGGCCGCGGTCGGCAGCTCTTCGTCGTGCGCGTCATCGATGCTGGCGAGCGACATTCCTGCGCCTCCTCTCTATGGTTCCCGGGCGGTGTGCGCGTATGTCCGCCGTGCGCGTGGTGGCGCTCGAGGCGACCGTATCGAGACCTACGATGAAGCTCGCACGACACCCCCGACCTCCGCGCGCGCCGCGCCGTGAGCTCGCGCGTTCAGGACTTCGCCCGCAGCGTCGATAAGCATCGGGATAGCCACGCGCAACACCCCTCACGTAGAACTGTTGTCGATGATGCGGTACGAGCCCGGACGCAGCGCCGAAGAGCACGGTGGCGTCCCGCCCGCGACGTACGGCGCCCTCGACTGCGCGGCCTCGAGCGCCGCGCGGATCATCCTGTCGCGGGCGCTGCGGCGCGCGCCGAGGTGTTCCTCGCAGAACGCCGCGACGTCGGCCGTCTCTGCCTGAAGCCCGGCTCGCGCCGTCGCCGCCTCGAGAGCGTCGCGCATCGCGGCCGCCGTCTCGAAGCGGCCGCTCGCGCTCGGCGATAGCGCCACCGCCATCACCTCGCATACGGCGGGGTGCACGCCTCGACGCCCGGAGAGCGGCTCGGCGATCCGGCCGCTGCGGACCACCTGCATCGTGCTGGTCACGTCGGACGCCTCGAAGGGCGGCTTCCCCATGACGACGCGATAGAAGACCGCGGCGACCCCCCAGATGTCCGCGCGACGGTCGACCGGGAGCCCGAGCGCCTGCTCCGGGGCCATGTACAGCGGCTTGCCTTTGACGATCCCGGGCTGCGTATCCAGCGAGAGGCGGTCCCGCGCCTTCGCGACGCCGAAGTCGATGAGCTTCGTGACCCCGCGCGAGCTCACCAGGATGTTTTGCGGGGAGATGTCGCGGTGGACGACGCCGAGCGCCTTGCCGCTCTCGTCGACGACCTCGTGCGCCGCGTGGAGCCCCGCGCACGCGTCGGAGAGGATGCGCAGCAGGATCCCCTGCGGCACGCGCACCGAGCTCTTCGCCGCGACGCGCTCCAGGGTGCGCAGCGAGTCTCCGTCCACCCACTCGATGACGAGGTAGAGGAGGTCACGGCTGCCCGCGGCCTCGAGGACCCGCGCGACATTCTCGTGCTGGATGTCCGCCGCGATGCGCGACTCGTCCTCGAAGAGCCTGCGAAACTCCGCGTCCGTCGCGTACTCGGGGAGGATCGTCTTCACGGCGACGAGCCTGGCGATCCCACGGTGGTCGCGCTGGTTGGCGAGCCACACGGCGGCCATGCCGCCCTCGGCGAGCGGGCAGAGGAGCTCGTTTCGACCGAGTCGATCACCCGGAGCGAGCCGCGGCCCGACGGGCGAGCGCGCCCCTGTCATGGACATCTCCCTCGAGCGTCGCTCCCTACATTCGTGGACATCGCGACTCCTTGCTTGTCGAGCTTGCTCAGCAAGGCTGGTACCGAGCGCCGCCGGTCGAACGATCGCGCACCTATAGCTGAACCACCGAGTCGGCGATGACGATTCCGCCACCCTGTGGCGTTCCTCATGAGACCTCGCGATCGTGACGCGCACACGCGACATTCGTCCTTGGTCGACTGCGTCGAGCGGGGGGACGGTCGGTCGCCGCGCGGCAGGCGCCCACGGGAATGTGCACGGTGTCCCCATCGCCGCCGGACGCCCGCCGCGCTCTGCGTCGCGAAGAACGGATCGCGAAGGGATAGTTCGCGGAGGAATGAACTCACCGTTCGCCGAACGGGCGCGCCGGCCGCCAACCCGGCGTCACCACACGGCACGGGCATCGGGCACGCCCCGAGCAAACGTCGACGGAGACGATGAGCACGACGACCCCGCCCGTGCGCGACGACGTCGCGCGCCGTCAAGCGCTCGACACACGGCCGGATCGCGCCGCGTCCGTCGAGCGACGCGACGTGGGTCGCGCGAGCCCGGCCTCGAGGACGCGGCCCACCACGGAGAGGATTCATTCAGCGCTGGAGGCGGCTCCCGACACACGACTTGACGACTCCAACATCGGTAACAATCATCCCCCCCCACCTCCTCGAACGCACTCGCCTCCGGCGTCGAACACGAATCGCTCCGAGCGCGATCGAGCAAAACGGGAGAGGCGCCGTCGGCTGACGGATCGGACACCCGGTCGGACCGCCACGGCGCGCGCGTAGGGCTTGGCTCGGCGCGCAGGACCAAGCGCTTCGCGCGGCTGACGGAGCGCCTCGCGAGCCGGTTCGTCGCGGCGCGGCCCCGCCGTCCGTCGCTCGTAGCCTCACGCGAACAGCGCAGCCCGCTCGTCCCGGACGAACACGCGAGGCCCGGGCGCGCCACGAGACCTCATATCCACAATCATTTTTTCGACTCAACATCTATTGGCAACCATTCATAAGGAGAAGTACTGATGCGATCTGTGCTGAGGAAGTTTAGGCTCATCGGAGTTGGTGTGACGTCGCTCGCGGCTGTCGGGCTCATCGCATGTGCCGATGAACCGAAGGTTGCCGATACGAACCTCGCGGCGATCAGCGTGAAGAGCGAAGCGGATCTGCCGGTGTGCAGCGGCGAGAACAATCTCCAGGTCGTGTACGCGGTCTGGAAGAACGCGCTCCTCTACTGTGACGGGAACTCGGGCCGCTGGCGCGAGACGGGGCTCGCCGGTCCCGGGCCCCAGGGACCGCAGGGCAAGGACGGCAAAGACGGCAAGCACGGCAAGGACGGCAAGGACGGCAAGCACGGCAAGGACGGCAAGCACGGGAACTCGTCGTGCGACAACGTGTTCATCTCGATCACGGACGAGCCGCCGGGCGAGAACTGCGAGAACGGCGGCGTCAAGCTCGAGGTCGGCACCGACAAGAACAACGACAAGGTCCTCGACGCCTGTGAGGTCGAGCAGACGGCGTACATCTGCAACGGCGCGACGGGCGCGACGGGCGCCACCGGCGCGACGGGCGCCACGGGCGCCACGGGCGCCACCGGCGCGACGGGCGAGGCCGGCTAGCCGCGACCGACGCGCGGAGAAGAGGGCGGGGCACCGCCCTCTTCTCCGGCTGCGTCGCGAGCTCGTTCGGCGAAGGTCCCCGACCGCGGGGGACCTTCCTCGTTCATCGACGGATCGAACCACGGGAGGATGCCATGAAGCACACGAACGACACGATCGTCCTCAGCATGATTGTCAAGAACGAGGAGGCCGTTCTCGCTGACTGCCTGGCCTCGGTGCGCCCGCTGCTCTCCGCCTGGGTCATCGTCGATACCGGGTCCACCGATCGAACGCGCGAGATCGCGCGCGAGGTGCTCGCGGACGTCCCGGGAGAGGTCGTCGACCGAGCCTGGAAGAACTTCGGCCACAACCGCTCCGAGGCGCTCGACATCGCGCGAGATCGCGGTGACTACTCCCTCGTGATCGACGCCGACGACACGCTCCAGTTCGCTCCGAACCTCGAGCTCGCTCCGCTCACGCTCGACTGCTACACGCTTCCGATCCGCTACGGTGCGACGAGCTACAATCGCGTGCAGCTCCTCCGCAACGAGCGCCGATGGCGCTACGAAGGGGTCATCCACGAGTACCCCGCGTGCGACGGCCCCACCACGAGGGGGCACATCGCCGACATCAACTACATCATCGGGCGCCGCGGCGCCCGCGCCAAGGATCCGGAGCGATTCAAGCGAGACGCCGAGCTCATCGAGGCCGCGCTCGTCGAGGAGCCCGACAACCGGCGGTACACGTTCTACCTCGGGCAGAGCTACCGCGACGCCCAGATGCCCGAGAAGGCGCTCGAGGCTTACGCGCGCCGCGCGACGATGGGAGGATGGGAGGAGGAGGTCTTCTACTCGCTCCTCGAGGTCGCGAAGCTCCACGAGCGCCTGCGCCACCCCTTCGACGTGGTCCACGCCGCGTACCTCCGCGCGTACGAGTCCCGGCCCCGCCGGGCCGAGCCGCTCTACGAGCTCGCGCGCTACTGCAGGTTCGAGAAGCGCTTCGCGCTCGCCTGCGCCTACGCGTCCGTCGCTTGCGAGACGAAGCGACCCGACGACTCGCTCTTCGTGGCCGAGTCCGTCTACGAGTGGCGCGCGAAGGACGAGCTCGCCGTCGCGGCGTATCACACGGGGCGCTTCGACCTCGGCAAGGCCTGCAACGAGCAGCTCCTCGCCGCGAGCGCGCTGCCGGACAGCGAGTCGAAGCGCGTTCGCGACAACCTCGGGTGGTGCGTCCGCGCGATCGGGAACGGTGGCTGAGCCCTCCGGGCGAGGCGCGCGCCGCGCCGGGGCCCGAGCGCCCGATCGGGCGGGCGCCCGAGGCGGAGGCGCGCGGGTCGCGACCTCCGCATCCCGGCCGCGCCTACCCCACCCTGCGGGCGATGACCTCCATGCACGAGAAGTAGCGCGCGCTGACGTAGTAGTCGACGGCTCGCAGACCGTGCGCCTCGAGGAGCTCGACCAGCTTGGTGAGCGAGAAGTTGTGGTAGTGCTCGATCTCCGCCCAGTAGGGGTTCGTGTTCGCCTGCTCCCACAAGCGCCAGGTCGAGGTCTCGCTGTTCGGGCACGAGATGTAGAAGAGCCCGTCGGGAGCGAGCATCGAGCGCACCTTGTCGAGCGCGGCGCGCGGCTGGGGCATGTGCTCCAGCACGTCCGCCATCGACAGCACGTCGAGCGGCTCGTCGAGCGTGAGGGCCTCGAAGGCCGTGCAGATCGCCTCGTAGCCGAGCGCCTGCAAGCGCTTCACCGCCTCCGGACGGGCGTCCACGCCGAGCGACGAGAACCCGAACTCGTCGGCGGTCATCAGCAACCCGCCGCTGCCGAAGCCGATGTCCGCCCAACGCGGCCGCCGCGCCCCGTTCCTCCGGAGCAGGTCCACGTCTCCGCGCCCCTCGGTCAGGCACTGGATGACCCTTCGGACCGTGGGAGCCCACAGGTTGCGCTGGTGCTCCGATTGCCGCGTGTCGGGCACCTGATGAGGCAACGCCGACGAGAACAGGATCCGGTCGCCGACCTCGCTGCGGTAGCTCTCGGTGAACACGTGAGCGCACGAGCGACAGCGCAGCCACCGGATCGTCTTCGGCAACTCCGGCTTGTACGAAGGGTGAGAGGTCACGTCGGCGACCTTCGCGGGCTCGGCTGCCTCCACGGAGGCGTCGCAGAGCGGGCATTGCTGGAATCGGTGCGTGAGCATGATCGTCTCCGCCTGCCGGACCGACGCTCGATGCGCCTTCAACGAGCCCGACACCGATGGATTATCGTCGGGTCACTGCGCCGTCGAACGGAATGCTCTCCGTCGCGCGCGCTCGGTGCGACGCAGAGACCGCGAGCCCTCGCGCGCGCGGACGAGCGCCGCGAACGCGCGCGTCTGCGGCGCGCCGTCACGAGCAGCAGCGACGCGGCGACAGGCTCGCCGCGACGACGACAGCACATTGATCGACCCGGACCTCAGCCATAGGGTCCGAGCAACAACACAAGGGGGAGACGCGATGGATCGAGAGCGTTCGGGCGACATCGTCGGGGAGGCAGCGGTACGACGGCGGTACGGCGGGTCACGGCGGGAGCGGCTCGCCCTCGGGCTGCCTTGCGTGCTCTTCGTCCTCGGCGTCGCGTCGCTCGGCGACTGGATCATCGACGACGCCGGGATCTCGTTCGCGTACGCGCGCAACATCGCTCACCTCGACGGCTTCGTCTCTCAGCCCGGCCGAACGCCGGTGGAGGGATACAGCAACTTCACGTGGGTGATGCTGCTCGTGCCGACGTTCTGGCTGCACGTGTTTCATCCGGTGATCGTCCCGAAGCTCCTCGGCGCGCTCCAGGTGTTCGCCGCGTTCTACGTCCTCCAGCGGGCGCTGTTCCGTCGTACCGGCGCGCTCTGGCCGGGCGTGGCCGTGACATCGCTGCTCGCCGTCTCTCCTCCGATCGTCGTCTGGACGGCGTCGGGGCTCGAGAACGCGACGCTGCTCCTCCTCGTCGTGGCGCTCTTCGCGGTGCTCGCCGATCGGCCGCGGCGCTGGGAGCTCCAGGCCGGCGTGCTCGCGGCGCTGCTGGCGATGACGCGCCCCGACGGGCTCGTGTACGTCGGCGCGGGGGCCCTGGCGATGGGGTTCGACGCGCTCCAGCGCCCGCGCGAGCTGCGCTCGCTGGCGCGCTCGGCGGCGCGGTACGCCGGCTCGTTCGCGGCCGTCTTCGGTCCGTTCTTCGCGCTACGGCTCGCCGTCTTCGGGCTGCCTTGGCCGCACACCTACTACGCCAAGCGCGTCTACGCGTCCGCGGGCGAGCGACTGGACGCCCTCTGGGCGCCCGGGGCGCTCTTCGCCAAGCTCTCGACCTTCGCGACGGGCCTCGCCGGACCGCTCGGCGGACCGCTGCTGCTCGCTTCGGCCGTCATGGTCATCGTGCTGGCGGCGCGGAGCCAGCTCGGCCGCGCCCTCACGCTCGCGGTGATCTTGCAGGTCACGTCGATCTCCGCGTTCGTCTGGCTCGACGACGACTGGATGGGCGAATACCGATTCGCGACCGCCGCGATCCTCACCTCTCTCCTGACCGCGGTGCTCGCGTCCCACGCGCTCTTCGGCGCGCGTCCGCGGCGAGCGATCATCGGGTGGGCGGCCATCGCCGGGCTGGCGCTCTACGGCTTCGCGCCGAGGCTCTTCACCTTCGCGAGCAACCCCACGACGCCGTACTCCGACATCGTTCGCCACGCCCGCCGGTTCAATCACTACACCCAGCTGCTCGGCGTCCGCGGTGGCTCCATCCTGACGCCGGACCTCGGCGGTGAGCTGATGGAGTCCACGCTCACGGTCTACGACGCCGCGGGGCTCTGCGAGCCTGCCGTGGTGCACCTCCTCAAGAACGACTCGCCGGTCTGGAGCTACGACCACCCGCGCTTCTACGACTGGGTCTTCGAGGACATCAAGCCCACCTTCGTGTCGACGAGCGGGTTCTTCACCAACGTCACCACGCTCGAGAAGGATCCGCGCTTCGCGCGCGACTACGTCGCGATCAATCGGTACGCCGACGCGTACGTCGCCGCGGTCTACCGCCGAAGCGTGCACTCCGGCGACTTCGTACGGCGTGACGCGCTCGGCGATCCCGGCGCGCTCGCCCGCCTTCAGGAGGCGCCTCGCGCGCCGAGGGTCGATCCGTGGATCGTCCGCGCGGGAGAGGCGCTGGGGCTCGAGCGATTCTACCCATCGGCGAGCTACGCGACGCTGAGCGTCGCGGCGCACGCGGCGTGGAAGGGCCGCGACACGAACCGAGCCGTGACGCTCTTTCGGCGCGCGCTCGACAGGCCCGGTGACCGCCCGTCGACGCTCCAGGCGCTCGCCGAGGCGCTCGACTATGCGAACCGCCCGGACGAAGGCCGCGACGCGTGGACGGAGCTCCTCACGGAGGCGGTGCAGCGCGACGACTTCGAACGCGCAGGGCGCGCCACGCTCCGCCTGAACACCCCCGCCCTCGCGGAGGACGGCGTCGCGATGAAGCGCGGCCTCCAGGCGCTCTACGAGCGCAACGATCCGAGCGAGGCCATCGTCGCCTTCCGCGAGATCCTGGCTCGCTCGCCGGCGCACTACGGCGCCCACTACCAGCTCGGAGTGGCGCTCGACCGGGTAGGGCAGCGCGACGACGGGGCAAAGTTCTGGGCTCGAACCGCGGCGCTGGCGAAGGTCTACGGCGACCAGCCGGCCGTCGAGGCCGCGCGCGCGCGGCTGGCGGCGGCGCCCTGAGACGGCGCGTTCGACCGCCCCCCGCGCGCGGCGACGCGCACCGGCGCGACGGCGACAGCGGGCGACCGCCGCGAGTCGCGTCGGCGTGGCGCGCCTCGCGGCGGTACCACCGTTGCAGGGCGAGCGACCATGCGTTTGCCCTCCAGCTCTCTGGCTCTTCCTGCCATCCTCCTCATCGCCGCAGTGGGGAGCGTCTCCTGCTCGAGCTCCAAGCCGGCTGCGTCGTCGAATCAACGAGGCGGCCCGACCGGCGACGACGACGCGGCGCACTCTCCGGATCCGCTCGACCCCGAGACGGTCACGCCGCCGGCCCCCACGCCCGATCCCTCGGGCACCGTGCACGCGCCGCTCTTCGTAGGGCGATTCGACACGACGGACCCCGCCGGCCCCAAGGCGTCCTGGCCCGGGACCCGCATCCTCGCGCGCTTCGAGGGGACGGCGGTCTCGGTGACGATGAAGGAGCACGCCGAGGACTGGATGGAGGGCGCCCCGAGCTACTGGGAGGTCCGCATCGACAAGGGGAAGTGGACGCCGATCGCGATGATCGCCGACCGGCAGCCACGCGTGTTCGAGCTCGCCGCGAACCTCACTCCCGGGCCGCACGAGGTCGAGCTCTACAAGCGCAGCGAGACGCAGAACGGGATCACACAGTTTTTGGGCTTCGACTTCCACGGCGGCAAGTCGCTCCCTTCGCCGCCGCGCCAGCTGCGGAAGATCGAGGTGATGGGCGACTCGTTCGCGACCGGCTTCGGCGTCGAGAACACCACCGCCCCGAACGCCGACTGTCCCGGTCCCGACTGGGGCGGGCGGTGGCAGAACTTCCGCAAGGCGTGGGGCGCCGTCCTCGGCGAGATGTTCGACGCCGAGGTGCACGGGATCGTCTACTCCGCCAAGGGGCTCCTCTACAACGACTGGCCGACGGACACCGATCCGCTCCGCGACTACTACGACCGGGCGGACCCGAACCCGCAGATCGCCAAGACCGCGCCGCTCTTCGATCTCACCTCGTGGATCCCGGACGTGATCGTGATGACCCAGGGGTCGGGGGACGGCGGCGGCGCCGAGTTCCGTGCGGCCTACCGCGACTTCGTCGTCAACCGACTCCGCGCGCGTGGTCCGAACACGCACATCTTCATGGGCATCGTCAGCGCGGGCAACCGAGAGGCGGTCGCGGACATCTCGCAGAGCATCGTCGCCGAGCGCGCCGCCGTCGGTGACCGCAAGATGCACGCGTTCATGGCGAAGCCTTGGACGTGGGACGAGGTGACCGCCTGCAACGGCCACGGGACCCCCGCCTGGAACCAGCGCATCGCGAACGAGATCGGCGCGCTGATCCGGGAGAAGCTCGGCTGGGAGTGAACGTGTCGCGCGCTACGAGGCGGCGCTCGGGAGACGCTCCTCGGCGCGCACCTCGACGATCGCGCGGCTGACCTCCTCGAGCGACTCGCCCATCGACTCGACGTTCTTCAGCGCCGAGTCGTCGAGGCCGATGCGGGCCGCCGACACCGCGTCGACCGCCGTGTACGCGCGGGCGAGCACGGCGACGTGCTCGCCGATGCGCTGGTCGACCATGCCGAGGACCGCGTCGGCGGCCGACGGCGACGCGGCGGCGACCGCGGGCGAATCGCTGGCAGGCGGCGCGGCGGCGGCAGCGAGCGAACTGGCGGCGGCGGCGGGCGTGGCCGCCTCTGTCCCGTCGATCGGAGCGTCCGCGCTCGCCGGCGCGACGACGCGCACGGCCGGCGCCGTGATCTGCGCGGCGATCCGGAGCAGCGCCTGCGGCCGTGATCGCTCGAGACGAACGCGCGCCTCGGCGAGCCGCAGCAGCGACTGCCACGTCGTCCGCACGCGCGCCGCCGTGGCGCGATCGAGCGGGACGTCCTCGGCGTTCCGCCGGAGCTCGGCGCCTCGCTCGAGCTCGCGCCTCGCGGGCTCGGAGACGAGCGACGCCGCCTCGTCGAGGGCGTGAGCGACGGGATCGTCGGCCTCGACGAGGAGCGGAAGCGCGGCGAGCACCGCGGCCACGACGGCAGCCACCGCGAGGACCGGGAGCGACGCCGACGTGAACGAGCTGGAGAGCGCCCCCGCGAAGCCCCCGCCGACGAGCGCCGTCACGACGTGCACCGCGCGCGCGGTGCGCGACCGCACGCGCGTCGTCCGCTCGGCGAACGCCGCGGCGACGAGCACCGCGCCCGCCGCCGCCGGCGAGACCGACGCGAGCACGCCGCTCCCGAAGGCGCCGAGCGCTCCGCCACCGATCGCCAGCGACTGGATCGTCCCGCTGGCAGCGACGGCGAGGACCACGCCGAGCCACACGAGGGCGAGCGCGCCCGCCACGGGGCCAAAGCGATTCGCGAGCGGCGCGAACGCGAAGAGAGAGGTTGCAGCGACGACGAACGCGATCTTCTTCATGTCAGAAGCTCGAGGCGCGGTTGAGGTTGTCGAGATCCTTCACGGCGGCCGCCTTGGCCGCGCTCTTTCCTTCGGCGCTCTGCGGACTCTGCGCGCCGAAGCCCCGCTTCTGCTCCGAGTAGGCGTTCATCTGCGCAGTGAGCGCCGGCGCGGCCGTCGGCGGCGCCGCGGCGAGCGCCGCGCCGAGCGACGCTTCGTTCTCCGCCGCGAGCCGCGTCGCCGTGACGACGTCGCCTCGCGAGTACGCGTTCGCGGCCTCGAGCTGGCGCTTCGACGCGACGACGCTGGCGGAGCTCGCGAGCACCGCGCCGTCCCGCCCGCGCTCGACCTCGGAGGGATCCGCCGTGGCGACGAGCGAGAGCGACGGCACGGCGACCGACGTCGTCGCCTGGCCGATCCGGTTCCACGTGGCGCTCGGCCGGATGGCGGA
>JAHBWA010000270.1 GCA_019637195.1 Labilithrix sp.
CTCGTCAGCGCGTCGTGCGTCGCCTCGCTCGTCATCAACCACAGCGGGATCGATCGCCCGGCGCGCGCGCTCGCGGAGCGGTTCTCGCCGAGGCGCAGATCGAGGAAGGTGCTCCCGGCGTCGACCTCGGCGAGCGCCTTGACGATCCCGCCCATGCGCGTCGCCATCCCGCCGGCCATCGTGCAGAACGCGAGCTCGCCGCGCGCCAGCGCCGCCGCCCCGATCGCGCGGAGGCGCTCGTGGTCGGGCGTGCCGGCGCCCGGGAGCTCGGCGATCTCGCCGGGACGCGGCGCGATCACCTCGCCCTTCACCGTATTGCGAAGGCTCCGGCGTAGGGCCGCATCGCCCGCGGTGAGGGTCGCTGCGAGCTCGAGGAAGCGCGCTCGGTCGAAGCCTGCTGCCTCCAGGCGGCGTACGAGCGCCGGATCGAGGGACGCGAGCTGCGTCTCGAGGTCGGTGTGGGGTGTGGCCATCGCTTCGCGCCTCCTTTGGGGGGGATCGCCCCTCCGCACGGCGCGTATCATGGCTCGGCATGGATGAACGGTGGGTGGGTTTCTCGCGTCGCGTCGTGGAGCTGGGCGGAAGCGATCCAGATGCTGGGGCGTACTTGAGACGCAACGCCGAGGGACGCAGAGGTTGCGTCGCGCGTAAGAGGTGCAAGTCTTGTGTCGGATGGCCGCGAGGCCGGGGGTGATCATGCGCGCCGGGTTGTGGATGGCGATCTCGATGATGGTGGGGCTCACGACCGGCTGCGTCGTGAACGAGCCCGAATCGCCACCGCGCGGCGTGGTCGTGAGCGGACCGCCGCCCGCGCCGGTCCATGAAGAGCGCCCGCCGGCGCCGAACCCGCAGGCGATGTGGGTCGCCGGCTACTGGCACTGGACCGGTATGCAGTACGCCTGGATCCCAGGACACTGGGAGGCTCCGCCGTCCGGCACCGTCTGGGCCGCGCCCCGCGTGACGACGATGCGCGACGGTCGCTACATCTACGAGTCCGGCGGCTGGCGGCCCGGCGGCGGCCCGCGCAACGCCATCCGCTGATCGGCCCGTTGAGGAGCTTGGTGCACGAGCGACGTGCGCCTCGTCGACGCAGGTGGGAACTTCGGCGCTCCTGCGGATACACTCGGAGACCGTGTCGGCCCCTCGACGTCCGCGAAGCGCCTCGAAGCACGCGCGCGTCCTCGCGCTGCCGCTGCTCGTCCTCGCGCTCACGCCGCCGGCGATCGCGCAGCGGTCGCTGCGCTCCCCGACGCTCCACGAGCCGATCCCGCCCGACCCCCGCGAGGACGTCGCGCTCTCTGTGTCGCTCGACGGCGATCTCCCCGCCGCGATCGACACGCCGCGCGGCCTGGTCTCGGCGCCGGACCCGGCCCGCCCGTTCGGCACGGGCGAGGCCCCCTACAGCCCGGCCCCGAAGAACGACGCGCCCGGCTCGACCTTCCGCCCGGACCGCAACACGGCGCGGCCGGACGCGCTCCCCTACGACGATCCGTTCTCACCTTCGACGGCGCCGTTCAAGCGACTCGCCGCTTACGACACGGTAGATGCAAACTACACGCTGTCGGTGAGGGACGCCCACGCGGCGCCGCTCGCGGTCTCGCCGACGCCGACGCCCGACGCGTCGGAGGAGCACTTCTACGCCGACATGGTCGTCGACCTGGCCGCCGGCCGGAAGGTCCGCATCCCGTCGGTCGGCCCCGGGGCGCGTGTCCTCCGCGCGCGCGCCGGCGTCCAGACGGATGACGTGAGGTTCACGCTCTACAAGGACGGCGCCGAGAACTGGTTCATCGAGGGCGACGCGACGACGCGCGTACGCCTGGTGATGGAGGTGTCGGCGCCGCGCGCGGCCTTCGGCGGCGACTTCGGTAGCCCCACGCGCGCGGAGCTCCGCGCGGTCCCTCCCCTGCCGCCCAACGTGCAAGCGGCCGCCGCGCAGGTGGCCCAGAAGATCGGCGTCACGCCGCGGAGCGCCCCGCGCGAGGTCGTGACGAAGCTCGTCACCTACTTCCGCGCGTTCCAGGACTCGGAGGAGCCGCCCACCGGGCGCGGCGACATCTACCTCGACCTCGCGCTCCAGCAGAAGGGCGTCTGCCGGCACCGCTCGTTCGCGTTCCTCGTCACCGCCCTCTACCTCGGGATCCCGACGCGCATGATCTCGAACGAGGCCCACGCGTGGGTCGAGGTCGACGACGGACACATGTGGCGCCGCATCGACCTCGGCGGCGCGGGACGCACGCTGCACGATCCGCTGTCGGCCAACCTCCCCTACGAGCCGCCGCCCGATCCGTTCGCCTGGCCGCAGGGCTCGACGCGCGGCGAGGAGCTCGCCGATCGGGCGCGGCGCGCCGGGGCCGACGCGCCGGCGGCCCCGGGCCCGAGCGGCGTGGCGAGCGCGGCGCCGCCGTCGCGAACGGCCGGCGCCAGCAGCGCGGGCGCCGTCGACGAGACCACCGGCGGCATGAGCAGCGGCAGCGGCAGCGGCGCGAGCGGAGGCGCGAGCGGAGGCGGCGGGACCTCGACGAGCCTCCGCCCGGTCGTCGCGCCTGGGCCCGACGATCGTCCCGCCTCGAGCGTGACGATGACGCTCGGCGGGACGGACGCGCGGCGCGGCGCGCCGCTCGCGATCCGCGGGCAGGTGTCGGCCGAGGGCGAGCCTTGCGGCCATGTCGCGGTCGAGGTCGTCCTCAGGAGCCGCGCGCAGGGCGACGTTCCGGTCGGCGTGCTCGCGACGGACGAGCGCGGAAACTACGCGGGCGCGCTGGTCCTGCCGGCGAGCGTCCCGCTCGGCGACTACGAAGCTCATGCGCGCACCCTCGGCGACGGCCGCTGCGGGCGCGGCCAGACAAGATGAAGAAGACGCAGTAGATCTTCGTACCGAGCATGAGCGCCGCCTTCATCCCGTTTCTCTACGAGCTCCGCGCGCGCAAGGTGAAGATCGGCGCGCAGGAGGCCACGTCCCTCGCCAAGGCGCTCGTGATGGGGCTGCACGAGAGCTCGCTCGACGGCTTCTACCACCTGGCCCGCGCGATCTGCGTGCACCGCGAGAGCGACCTCGACAAGTTCGACGAGGCGTTCCTCGCCCACTTTCGCGGCATCGAGACGAAGAACCTCGAGCTCATCGACGAGCTCGAGGCGTGGCTGGCCGACCCCGCGAACCGGAAGGAGCTCTCGGCCGACGAGCTCGCCGCCCTGCAGTCGCTCGACATGGCCGAGCTGAAGCGGATGTTCGAGGAGCGGATGAAGGAGCAGAAGGGCCGGCACCAGGGCGGCAGCCGCTGGATCGGCACCGGCGGCACGAGCCCGTTCGGCGCGCAGGGACAACACCCTTCGGGCCTACGCGTGGGGCAGCAGGGCGGCGGGCGAAGCGCGATGGGCGTCGCGGACGCGCGGCGCTTCCGGCCGTACCGCTCGGACCTCTTGCTCGACGTCCGGCAGATCGAGGTCGCGCTCCGCAAGCTGCGCGCCTTTCAGCGCGAGGGGCAGCCCGACGAGCTCGATCTCGACGCGACCATCGACGCGACGGCCAAGAACGCCGGCGAGCTCGAGATCGTCGTCCGGCCGCCGCGCAAGTCGAACGTGCGCGTCCTGCTCCTGATGGACGTCGGCGGATCGATGGATCCGCACATCGAGATGGTCTCGCGCCTCTTCTCCGCCGCGAAGCGCGCGTCGAACATCCGCTCCCTCAAGACGTACTACTTCCACAACTGCGTCTACGCGCGCGTCTACGAGACAGAGCGCTTCAGCGATCCGGTGCGCGTCGACGACGTGCTCCACGAGCTCGGACCGGAGTGGAAGCTCGTCGTCGTCGGCGACGCGGCGATGCACCCGGCGGAGCTGCTCGGGCAAGGCGACTACGAGTACTACGCGACGGGGCAGGCCGGCGAGCCGACGACCGGCCACAAGATGCTGTCGAAGCTGGCCGATCACTTCCGGCGCTCGGTGTGGCTCAACCCGGATCCCCCGAACTACTGGCGCGGTGGGACCGCCGAGGAGATCGCCAAGCTCTTCTCCATGCATCACCTCACGCTCGAGGGCCTCGGCGAGGCCATCAAGCACCTGTCCAAGGGCGACGTCCGAAAGCGCTAGGCGTGTCCCTGAATCGGCAGTCCGCCTTCTGCCCGTGCCCGTGCCCGTGCCCGTGCGGAACTCCTGTGACGCCCTCGGGCGACCCGCAGGTTGAAACGCCGGCAGAACGCGAGGCCCATCCGGCCGCGGCCTGTGGACAGTGACGCAACGCGTTGCCCTTGCACAAGGGAACGCGGTGAATTTGTTCGATGTCTTTCCCCAGCCGCGAATGCAGGGATCTTGGGGAGAAGAAACCACTTGCGCATACATTCGCGCGATGACAGAAGGCGGCCTGCGTCGCGTGCCGCTGGCCGCGCGAAAGGTGCTCGGGGCGAAGGCCTCGGGGGCCCCATCGGAGGAGAGCGCTTCGCTCGCCGCCGGTGCCGAATCGAAGAAAGGAAGTCTGGAGCTCGAAGAATCATGATCCGCCACATCAGCGCGCTCGCCGCCGCCATCGTCCTCTCGCTGTCGTCCGTCGCCTGCATGGCGCCCATCGACGAAGAGGAGATCGACGTCGAGGAGACGACACAGGATCTCGTCTCACGGAGCGCGCGCTTCGAGACCTTCCAGGGTATCGACGGCCGCCACTACTTCCACCTCATCGCCGGCAACGGCGAGAACGTGCTGCGCTCGCAAGGCTACACCGCCCTCGCGTCGGCTCAGAAGGGCGTCGCCTCCGTCGTCACGAACGGCAACGACAAGCGCAACTTCGACGTGCGCGAGGCGAAGAACGGCCAATACTACTTCAACCTCAAGGCCGCGAACGGTCAGATCATCGGCACGAGCGAGCTCTACGTCTCGAAGTGGAACGCCGAGCGCGGCGCCCGCACCGTGCGCGCGCTGGTCCGCCTCGTGAGCGAGGCGACGTCCGAGGCCGCGCCCCGCCGCGAGCGCTTCGAGCTCTACACCGGCGAAGACAAGCAGAGCTACTTCCGCCTCCGCGCCGCCAACGGCGAGAGCCTCCTCGGCTCGCAGGCCTACACCGCGAAGGCGAGCGCTCGGAAGGGCGTCGCGTCCGTGCAGACCAACGGCTCGGACATCTCGCGCTTCGACGTCTTCGAGGCGTTCGACGGCGGCTGGATCGTGAGCCTCGTCGCGGCCAACGGCGAGGTCATCGCGCAGAGCGAGGCCTACTCGTCGAAGTCGAACGCGAACCGCGCGGTCAAGCGCATCGCCGAGATCCTCGAGAGCCGCCTCACCGTCACGGAGCGCTGAGGAGCGAGATAGTAAGAAGCCCGCGCGGCGCCCTCTCGGTGCGCATGCGCGGGCTCCTTTTTTTCCCCTCTCCCCCCCTTGTTCCCCTGTTTGTTTCTCCCTGGAGTGTTCGCGAGCGGTCTCGCTGCATCCCAGGAAACGCGCTCGAGCTACCGCTGTCAACGCGGCGTCTCGCGTCCTGCGCGCGCTGGACGCATACGATCCGCCGTCGCGACGAACGCTGCCGCGCCACCGCCGCGACGCCGAGCGTGGACGGCGCGCCGGCGCCGTGATGCCGAGACCGCGGCGCGCGCGCCGCACGCACGTCGGGTCAGAGCCGGACGTCGATGTAGATGCCGCGGCGCAGCTCCTCGAGCCACATCTTGCGCTGCCGCTCCGTCGCCTCGACGTAGGCGCGCTCCATCATCTGCTCTTTGACCTGCTCGTAGCTGGGCGCCTTGCCCTGCCCCTCGACGGTCTGGACGACCAGCACGGCCTGCTGCCCGGTCGGATCCCGGAAGACGATCGGCGCCGAGGTCTCCCCCGGCCGCTGGTTCTTCGCGACCTCCTGGAGCTCGGGGAAGAGCGCGTTCAGCGGCATCGGCCCGCGCGAGCCGCAGGTGTTCTTCGTGCTCGGATCGTCGCTGTACGCCAGCACGAGCTCGCAGAAGTCCTCGCCCGCGTTGCCGCGGCGGGAGAGCTCCTCGGCGAGCACCACGCGCGCCTGGGCCGTCTCCTGGCTCGAGCCCGGCGGGATCGACAGCACGAGGATGCGAAGGTCGACGGCGGACTGCTGCCCGAGCTCCTTCACGAACGTGGTGTACGAGCTACGGGCGTCCTGCTCGGTGACGCGGACCCGGCCGCGCACGCGGAGCTGGATGAGCTTGCCCTCGAGGACCTGACGGCGGATCTCGTCGCGGTAGTCCTGCTCGGTGAGGCCCTGGCGCTTGGCCTCGGAGACGAGCTGCTTCGGGTCCATCCGCTGCTGGGCCGCGACCTGCCGGATGCCGTTGTCGACCTCTTCCGGCGTGACGGTCAGGTGGGCCTTGTCGGCGGCTTGCTCCTCGAGCCGCTCGTCGATGAGGCGCGTGAGCAGCTCGCGGAACATCTCGCTCTCGGCCGCCGCCTGCTGCGAGGCGTTGTTGGTCGAGAGGGCGATCCGGAACAGGTGCGGGCGGGCGCGCTGGCGGAGCTCGGAGAGGAGGATCGGGCGCTCCCCCACGACGGCGACGATGCGCTCGACGATGGCGGCGTCGGCTCGCGTCGGCGCCGCGACCGTTCCCGCGAGAAACAGGCCCGCCGCGAGGGCGCTCGCGCGAGCCGAGCCGGAGACGACGCGCCGGAGGAGGGGCATCACCGACATCGAGGTGCGCGAGCGTGCGGCCGTGTTCACGTCACCCGTCTTAGCACTTCCGGTCGTGCGGAGAAGGGATCTATCCTCCCGATCCCCGTCGCCGCAGCGACGTGGTCAGGAGGAGTTTTCGCATGGGGACGAGGGTGCCGGGCAGGATCGTGGCGGTGTGCGTGCTCATCGCCGTCGCGATGAGCATGACGGGGTGCAAGAAGCTCCTCAGCGGTCTCAAGAAGAAGGGAGCCGACGCCGGCGTCGCGACGACGACGACCGAGCTCACGGGGCAGGACCTCGCCGACGAGCAGCTTCAGGAGAAGCTCGACGACTACATCAAGTGTCTGAACACGCTGGCCTCGTCGATTCACCAGTCGCGCCAGCGCTACCTCTCGGCGGTCCCGCGGACCGGCCCGACCGGGCGCGAGGCGTCGGTCACCCTGCCGCGCCTCCCGACGGGCGCCACGGGGACGTGCGCCGCCGGCATGACGCGCGCGAAGACCCTGCCGCCGTCGGAGACCGCGCTCGAAGACGCCGGCGCAGAGTTCTCGGCCTCGGCCACCGAGGTCGAGCAGGTCATCACCGAGCTCAACCCCTACTTCGAGCTCCGGCT
>JAHBWA010000271.1 GCA_019637195.1 Labilithrix sp.
CGGATCGCCGAGCCTCCGGACCGCGTCCTCGGCGTGCGCGATCCACAGGCGGTCGGAGTCGGCGAGGCGGATCGCCCGTCCGAGGCTCTCGCAGAGCGCGCGGTACTTCTTCTCCTGCTCCTTCGTGAGCTTGTTGCGCTGCTTCTTGTACGCCTTGACGTACTTTCGGAGCTCGCCGACCTGCGGGACGTCGATCGCCTCCTCGTCCTTTGGGAGGTCGGTCTCCAGCGTGTCGAGCGCGTGCTCCGCGGCGGGAACGAAGGCGAGGATCGCGCACCAGTGCTCGACCTCGGCGCGCTCGACGTCGACCGCGGTGCCGAGCTCCTCTTCCTGCCCCATGACGGGGTGGGTCGCCATCTCGCGGAAGTAGCGCGCGAGCATCGAGTCGCCGCCGCCTTCGCCCTCCGTCTTCGCCTTGGGGGCCGGGGCGCGCGGCTCGTCGCCGTCGGTCTCGGCCGCCTCCTCGAACTCGAACTCGTCTTCGAGGACGACCAGATCGCCGTCGGTGTTCGGGCTCGCGGCCGTGGTCAGATCCTCTTCCGACTCGTCATCCTGCGGGGTGACGACAGGCTCGGCGAGCGCGGCGTTGCTCTTCTTGCTCATCGCAGCCTCGTTCTTGACGGAGCTCTGGGACTCCGTCGCTCGAGTGGGTTTGGGGGACGACGACCTTCGGGGCATGGATCGGGAGCCGGGCGCGTGGGCCTTTGACAAGTGGTCGATTCGGAGTCAGACCGAGGGCAGCTCACGGAACGTCGGGGAGACGGAGGACGCCCGTGGAGGGACTCGCCATCGTAGCGAGATCCAGGCGCCTGTGTGCGCCCGAAAAATCGTGCAAGTTGCATTCTCAGGGGCGGCTCCCGTTTCGGGTCATGGCTCTGCTTGTACGGACGCAGCGGATCTCGGGCTCCGACGGCGCGCCGCGCTGGTGGTGCCGAGGCAGCGGCGCATGTATGTGACTCTGCGTGCCGCGCGCGCCTGCACCTGACTCGTTGTACGCCCGCACCTGGCAGGCGGTTCGGTCTCGCGGTTCGCGCGGCGCGGCCATCCTCGTCGGCTCCGTGATGCACGCGGCCGGCCACGCGTTCCTCGCGGCCGCTGCGGGGGTCCTCGCCCGCGCGCTCGCGTGGGGGCCTGCCCCGATGGACGCGGGATCCACGTTCGTCCTCCCAGTGTCGGGATTTCCGGACTTCGCGGTGTTGCCGCTCGCGATCTCCGGCGTGTTCGCGGCGATCGTCAAGTTGGTTGGCGGCGCGCTGGCGTCGTGGGCCGAGGCGCGGGTGGCGGGCGATGTCGCCGCGCGCGTGCGCCTCAGCGTGCTCGACGACGTGCTCGCCCTCAACGGCTTGCGTACGCCACGACACGACGATCATGGATCGAGCGTGGAGCGTGGCGCTGGCACACGCGCCGATCGCCTCGCCGCGTTGACGAGTCACGTCGGCGACGTCGAGCGCGGCGTGGCGCACGGTGTGCTCGCCGAGGTCCGCGCGGTGGTGCAGCTCGTGCCTCTCGGCGCGCTCCTCGTCGTGCTCGCGCCCGAGCTCGCCGGCACCGCCGTCCTCGCGCTCGGCGGCTTCGGCGTCCTCGCGTTCTCGCTGCGTCGCGCGTTCAAGCGCGCCCACGCGCGCGCGTCGCGCTCGGCGACGGCCCTCGTCGGAGCGGCCGACGAGGCGGTGAGGCACGCCGAGCTGTGGGCGACCTACGGAGCGAAGAGGCGCATCCGGGCGCACGTCGCCCGCGTGGGCCGCGCGATCGCGCGGGAGTCCGCGCGGATCCGCGTCCGCGCGTCGCTCCTCTCGTCGACCAGCGAGGTGCTCGGCGCGACGGCGCTCGTGCTCGCGCTCGTGCTGGCGTCGCGGGGCGCGCTCGGCGTCGATCACGGCACGGTGGTGCCGTTCGCGATCGC
The DNA here is from genome assembly GCA_019637195.1 of Labilithrix sp. Taxonomy (GTDB): domain Bacteria; phylum Myxococcota_A; class Polyangia; order Polyangiales; family Polyangiaceae; genus Labilithrix. The sequence continues at coordinate 1,904 of JAHBWA010000271.1, forward strand.
GTTCTTCATGGCCTACCGGCCGCTGCGCGAGCTCGTCGACGCGCGGCTCGCCCGGGCCCGCGGTGAAGAGGCGCTCGCGGCGGCGCTCGGCGAGAGGACGGAGGTCGTGAGGGGAGCGGCGGGCAGTGGGCGCGTGGCTGCGTCGGTCGGGGCGGGCGCAGCGGAGGCGGCCGGCGAGCGCTCGTCGGCGTCGGCAGGCGTGATCGCGGCGGCGTCGTGGTCGCTCGAGCCGCTCGTGCTGACCGGCGCGCGCGCGCGCCACGGCGCGCACGCTCCGATCTCGGTGAGCGTGCCTCCGGGGGCCATCGTGGCGCTGGTCGGGCCGACGGGGATCGGCAAGACGTCGCTGCTCCGCGCGCTGCTCGGCCTCGAGCCGCTGCTGGCAGGCGAGGTCCGCTACGGCGCGCAGGTGCTCGAGGCGTCCTCGGGCGCGGGGCCGCCGGGCGTGGAGCCGCCGGGCGCGGCGGCGGCGGGGGGAGAGCGGCGGGGGGTGGGGCCGAGCGCGCGGCCCTTTGCCTGGGTGCCGCAGGACGCGCCGATCGTCGGCGACACGCTCGCGATCAACGTCGGGCTCGGACGCGCGGACGACGACGCGGTGGTTCCGGATCCGGTCCCTGTCCTCGCCAAGCTCGGCAACGAGGCGCTCGGCGCCGCGCTGGGGGACGACGTGCTCGGGACGGTCCGCCCGCTCTCCGGCGGAGAGCGCCAGTGGATCGCGGTCGCGCGCGCGCTCGCGACGGGGCTACCCGTCCTGCTGCTCGACGAGCCGACGAGCGCGCTCGACGGCGTGTCGCAGGCCCGCCTGCTCGAGGCGATCGCGCGGCTGCGCGGCGAGCGGACGGTGATCCTCGTGACCCACCGGACCGAGCCGCTCGCGATCGCGGACGTGGTGCTCCGGCTCGAGCCGCTCAGTGACGCGAGCGGATCGTCGCGATCTCGACGTCCAGCGCCGCGCGCGACATCGTCCCGGCGTTGAGCAGCGCGATCTCCATCGTCGTGGCGTCGATGAGGACCACGAGGGGCGAGGCTGACCGCTTGAGCTCGGAGAGGCGGGTGAAGTTGTCGTCGCGGGCGTGCCCGGTCCAGTAGTACGTGTTCGCCCACTCGGTGAACTCGCCGAAGGTCGCGGCGGTCCCCGGGAGCGGTCCCTCTCCGAGCGCGCAGAGGACCTTGGTGCGGGACGGCTCGACCTGCTCCAGGGCATCGAGGAACGGTCGCGTCCCGGTGTCCGTGAGCGTCGCCAGGAGGAGGACGATGACGTCGTGCGTTCGCCGCTCCGGGTCGAAGAGGTCCGCCATCATGAGCAGCTCGGTCGTCGGCACGTCGACCGGCGACGGCGCGACCCCGCGCTTGGCGATCGCCTGATCGAAGATGACGTTCGGGATCACGTTTCCGGGTGTCGCGCTCCCGGGCCTCCGCGGCGTCCACCCCTGGTTGTCCATCGGGTACGGGGCGCCGTACGGGTTCTCGAGCACCTCCGGGCTCGCCTCGGGCGGCCGGAACGGCTCGCGGTCGGCGCGCCCAGCGTCGGCGCCGGGCCCGTCCGTGTCGGCCGCGCACGTCCCGAGGTCGGCGCACTCGGCCTCGGTGCACGAGGCCGCGCCGGCGGTGGTGACGGCAGCGACGAGGAGCGTCCCCACGGCCAGCAGAGGAGCAGAAGAGAAGACGCGTCGCATCGTGCCTCGACCCGTTCGGGCGTCCTCGCGAGGAGTTGCTCGGAATGGGCTGCGCCGAGCGCCCCGCGCTGCCCCCAGGAGACGACAGCATAGCAGGTACGTTTCCCCGGTCGCAGCGTTCTCGGCGAGCCGTCACGCGGCGAGCCGTCATCCGAGGACGTCGATGGCCGGGCCCGCCGTCACCGTCACCGCGCCGGCGTGAAACAGATCGCCGTCGAGGACGTACGCGCCGGCGCCGCCCGGGAACCGCAGGCGCAGCTCCGACGCGAGCGCGTCGACGCGCGGACCGAGGAGCGGCCGCGCCGCGAGGACGAGCGGCATCTGCGGGCCCAGCGCCCGCGGGCCGAGCGGCGTGCCGACGACGTGGAAGCGGTCGAGCGCCTCGCCGGCGCGCGGGGTGAGTCGCATGCCGAGGCCGAGGTGGCGGACGACGCTCGCGCAGAGCAGGCTCACGCGATCGAACGGAGCCGGCGCGCCGTCCACCGAGACGCCGCACGCGCTCGGCTCGAGGACCGACCGCGCGAAGCGCGAGCCGACGAAGCTCCCCGCGAACACGCGCGCGACGATCCTCGCGGCCGCGGCGTTGCCGCCGGCGCCGCGCGCCTCGTAGACCTCGAAGAACCGCGCGACGAGCCCCGCTCCGAAGATGAACCCGACGCGCTCCCTGCCGACGCGCTCCCCGCCGACGTGCGCATCGGCCGCGCTGGCGTCGTCACGAACCCGAAGCGTCGGGCGGCGCGTCGCGCGCGCCGCGCCGCTCGCGATCGCGTCGAGCAGGCCGGACGCGTACCGGACGGGGTCTCCGCGCATCCCCCAGTTGCGCGCCACGATGCTCACGGTGCCGCCTGGCGCGAGCGCGATCGGCGGAAGCGGGCGGTCCCCGAACGCCCCGACGAGCGCGCCGAGGCCGGCCATGTACGAGCCGTCGCCGCCGGCGAGGACGATCGCGGCGCGCGCGCCTGTCGGATCGCCGTCCACGCGCGCGCGCACCGCGGCCATCGCCGCGTCGAGATCGGCCGGGGAGCGCGTCTCGACGACCTCCACGCCGGGCCGACGCCGGCAGAGCTCGCCGAGCAGCCGGCCGCCCGCGCGCAGGCGGCGCGCGTTCCGGTTCACGACGACCCACGCCCGCGTCACTCGGCAGCCTCCTTGCTCCGCGCCGCGGAGACGAGCTAGCTCTTAGCTCATGAGGCGCTCCGGTCGCATCCTCTCCCTCGGTCGGGCCGCGCTCGCGCTGACCCTGCTCGCCGCTTGCGGGAGCCCCGCGCTCCGCGCCGCCGAGCAGGGCGACGCCGCGAAGCTTCGCGTCGAGATCGCGTCGAAGCACGAGCGCGGCAAGCTCTCGAACGACGAGGCCGCCGATCTGGCGCGCGCCGTCGCGGAGCGTGAGATCGCCACGGCGAAGGACGAGGCCGTCGCGCTGGCGCGGCTCCGCGAGACCCGCGCCTGCGCCGCCGAGCTCGACGACGCCCTCGGCGCGCGCATGAAGACGCGCGACGGCGCGGGCGCCGAGGCTGCTCTGTCGCGCCTCGAGGACGGCAAGCTCGGCGAAGGCGCCGCGCGCGCGTGGCTCGACGACGCCGACGATCGCTGGCGCGCGGTCGGCGCGCGCACGCTCCACCGCGACGAGGACCGGGCGCGGCGGCAGGCGGCGATCGTCGATCCGAGCCCGCGCGTGCGCCGGAGCGCGATCCGCGCCGCCGCGACGGCCAAGGACGTCACCGATCTCGACCTGCTGTTCGAGACCGCGCGCGTCGATCCCGAGCTCGCCCTGCAGAACGAAGCGCTGCGCTCGATGAGCGCGATCCTCCGCGGGCAAGGCGACAAGGCGCGCCCTCGCGCGGCGGAGCTCGCGGTGAAGCTGCGTGACCTCTGGACCGCGGGCGACGACGCGCTCAAGGAGGACGTCGCGGTCGCGTGGGGGCTCGCGCCGGTGTTCGAAAACGGCGGCCGCGAGGCGCTGCGCGTGGCGGTCTCGAGCGGCAAGGGCCCGGGCGCGATCGCCGCGGCGGGGGTCGTGACGCGCTCGGCGAGCAAGGACGCCGATCTGATGACGTCGGCGAGCGCGCTGCTCGCGCGGACGATCGCGGACGGCTCGCGCCGCGACCGGCTGCACGCGCTCGCGGTCGCCCGCGCAGAGGGCCCCGTGCTCGACGCGATCCGCAAGGCGGCCGACGACGACGATCGCGAGGTGAGGGTCGCCGTGCTCGGTCGGCTCCTCGACTCCAAGGTTGACCGCGAGGCCGCGAAGAAGGAGCTCCTCGCCGTCGCCGGTTACGGGGTGAAGGGCTTCGGCGGGCGGGCGGACGACGCGCGCGCGCTCGATCAGGCGGCGCGCGCGCGGCACGCGCTGGCGGCGGCGGGGGAGCTGCGCATCCAGGCGTGGATCGAGGCGGATCTCGCCTCGAGCGAGCCGCGGCGAAAGACCTCGGCCGCGTCCGCGCTCGCGGCGCTCGGCCGCCCGGCGCGCGCCGCGCCGCTCCTCACCGATCCCGATCCGAGCGTGCGCACGCGCGCCGCGTGCACGATGCTGACGGCTTCGCGGCGATGACGCGGTGAGCTTCGCGGCGATGACGCGGTGAGTCGACGCGCGGGGTGTCGTTGACACGCGCCGCCGGCGACCTGTACGACTCGGCGCGATGCGTACGAACGTTCTCGGTCTCGCGCTCGCGGCCACGCTCGCACTCGGCTCGACAGGGTGCGTCAAGAAGATGCTCCTCAACGGGCAGATCAAGTCGACCCGGATCGGCGCAGGCGCCGCCGACACCATCGGCGACTACGAGGTCGCGCGCGGCGCCGCCGCGGGCGGCGTGATGCAGTTCGAGGGCATGCACCGGCTCGCGCCGGACAACGAGGACGCGCTCTTCATGCTGCTCCGCGGCTGGACCGGGTGGGGCTACGCCTTCGCGCAGGACGACTACGAGGTCGCGACGCTCGCGGGCGACGAGGACGCGGCCGAGTACCACAAGCAGCGCGCGAAGCTCGCGTTCGACCGGGGGATCTCGTACGGCCTCGAGCTCCTGGCCAAGGAAGACGAGGGCTTCTCGAACGCGAAGAAGAACGCCGACACGTTCAAGGAGTGGCTGGCGAAGCACTTCGACGACAAGGAAGACGCCGAGACGCTCTTCTGGCTCGGCTCGGCGTGGCTCGCCCGCGTCAACCTCCTCAAGGACGAGCCCGAGTACGTCGCCGATCTGTTCGTCGGCGTCGCGATCCTCGAGCGAAGCCGCGAGCTCCACCCCGAGCTGATGGCGTGGGGCGCCACGTCGACGCTCGCGGCCTACCACGCGCGCACCTCGATGGCAGAGCTCGACGAGGCGAAGAAGCTGCTCGACCTCGCGCTCGACAAGACGCAGCGAAAGTCGCTCGGCGTCCTCGTCAACTACGCCAAGTACGCCTGCGTGAAGTCGGATCAGGCCCTCTACGAGAAGGTCCTGAACGAGGTCCTCGCCGCCGAGGATCCGGAGCCGAACCTGCGCCTCCAGAACACGATCGCGAAGCGTCGCGCCAAGCGCGCGCTCCACAAGTCCGCGATGGAAGACTGCGGCTTCGAGACCGCCG
>JAHBWA010000272.1 GCA_019637195.1 Labilithrix sp.
GTGGGGCCGCTGGCCTCTGGCTCGAGAGTTGCTCGCCGACGCGGTCATGCATTGGACTCTTCGGCGCGGAGTTGGCCTTTCGATCGCGTGCGTTCTCGTTGCTTGCGCGTCGGAGATTGAGCGCGGCGCGGGGCCAGCCGCCTCCCCCGAGAGGGACGCGCAGCGCACGAGCGATGCTGGCGCTGTGGAGCGACCAGGATCGGGCCAATGCGGGAACGGCTCGCTCACCTTCGGCCCCGTCACGCTCCCTTCTGCGTCGAAGGGCACGACCTACGAGGTTCGGCTGCGCGACTACGCCGATCCGGACTGGTTTGGACTCGAGTACGCCATGTCCGACGCCGACGCTCTCCCTCCGGGGCTCGAGCTCACGAGCTCACCCGATCCGGTGCTCCGAGGTGTCCCGACTTCGGCAGGCTCATTCGAGCTCACCGTATCGGCGATCCACGGGACCGACTCGAATGGTTGCTCGACGATGGCCGACCCACATTCCTTCCGTCTCGACATCGCGGATGTCGACGGTGGCGCCGACGCGGGGGCCGACGCCGACTGACGAGGCGCGGGTCGGGGCCCGCCGTCACTGCTGGCGCGGATGGCGATACGGGCGTGGGCCGAGATTCCTCGGCTCGTCGCGGACGCTCTCGAATCGGCTCGCATGGGATTGTTCGAGACGGGTGGAAGTCATGGCTCGAGGCCGAGCTCCTCGATCGGAGATCGGACGGTCCGAGCGCGTGCTCTCGGCTCTCCGCGCACGCTCGTCCGAGGGCGCGGGACGCGAGCGCGTCTGCGCCCGCGTCGGCGGCTCTCCGCGGTTCGTCAGCGCCCCGCGCTCGAGGACAGGAGGAGCGCGCCGAGGAGCACGGCGACGAGGACGCAGAACACGGCGGCGAGGATCCTCGCCCGACGGCGCTTGGCGCGCTCGACGGCGTCGCGCGCGGCGAGCTCGGCGTGGATCTCGTGCGCCGTCATCGGTCGCTCCGCGACGCGAACGCCGGCGCGCTCGAGGGTCGCGGCGAGGCGCGCGACGCCTTCGCGGGTCACGTCGGTCGTCGCCCCGCAGTGGGTGCAGCGCACGCGAACGTCACGCGCGCCAGGCGCGAGCGGCGCACCACACTTCGGGCAGTCGACGGGGCGCATGGTGCGAGCATTGTGACCTGTTCGCGGTCGCGCCGGCGTCGAAACCTTCCGCGGGAGGGGACCTCACCGAGGGCGCGTCGACGAGGGGGGCGCGACGGCTCGGATGGTCTCGACGAGGTCCGTCGTGCCGATCGGCTTGGCGACGTGGACGGCGAAGCCTGCCTCGAGCGCGCGGCGGGCGTCATCCATCGACGCGCTCGCCGAGAGCGCGACCGCGACCGGAGGGACCGGCCGCTCGTTCAGGCGACGGACGAGCTCGAAGCCGTCGAGGTCGGGCATCTGCAGGTCGCTGACGACGACGTGGGGCGCGCGGGTCGCCAGGCGATCGAGGGCGATCGCGGCACCGCTCGCCTCGATGACCTCGGCGCCCGCGGACCGCAACGTCATGCTCACGAGCTCGAGCGTCTCGGGCTCGTCTTCGACGACGAGCACGCGCAGGCCGGCGAGCTCGTCACCTCTCAGCTGATCGATGGTCACGTGCCCAGCATCCTCGAAAGGCCGCGGCGACGAAATCGAAGAGTTGCGGTGCAGCGCGTCGAACGGCTCCGACCGCGCGGCGCCGTCGCGCGCGTCAGCGACGACGGCGGCGGCGGATCGCGCCGAGCGTCAGCGCGAGCGCCGAGAGGACGCTCGCCGCGCTGCCGGCGCCCGACGACGAGGCTCCCACCGCGCGGCAGCTGCAGTCCTCGTCGATGCCGCCGCCGCCGATGTTGAGGCCGGGGACGGTGCCCGCGTCGAAGCCCGGCGGGACGCCGCCGTCGGGGAGTATCCCCGGGGCCGCGGTCACGATCACCGTGGCCTCGACGGTGCTCCCGAGCGAGTCGCTGAGGCGCACGACGTCGGAGCTCGCGACCGCGCCCGCGGTGTAGACGCCGTCCGCGCCGAGCTCGGCGCCGGACGTGCTCGTCGCGAGCGTGAACGCGTAGCCCTCGCCGCTGCCTCCGGCCGCGCCGAACGTCACGGTCCCGCCGGCGACCACCTCGGCCCCGGCCGGGGTGATCGTCAGCGCGGGGCCGACGCCGACCTGGACCGACGAGCCGTTGCCGACGGAGTCCTGGACGCGGACGGTGTCGATCGAGTTGCCGGTCGTGCCGGCGACGTACGCGCCGCTCGCCGCGTCGATCGTCCCGCCCGAGGGCGTCGAGGTGAGCGACCACGTATAGGCGCCGGAGCCCCCGACGGCCGTGAACGCGATCGCGCCGCGCGTCGTCGTCACCGGATCGGCAGGCGTGATGGCGAGCCCGCCGCCGACCGAGACGTTGACCGAGGCGCGGTTGCCGAGGGAGTCGGTGACCTGCACGGTGTCGACCGTGCTCGAGCCGCTGCCCGCCGTGTAGCTGCCGGTGCTCGCGCCGATCGTGCCGTTCGAGCCGTTCTTCGTGATCGCCCACGTGTAGCCGCTGCCGCTGCCGCCCGTCGCCGAGAAGGCCAGCGCGCCGTTCGGCGGCGCCGCGGGCCGCGCGGGCGCGATCGCGATCGACGGCCCGACAACGATCGTCGCCGAGACGCCGTTGCCGGCCGCGTCCGAGAGGCGAACGACGTCGACGACGCCGCCCTTCGGGCCCGCGGTGTACGTGCCGGCGGACGTGACGAGCCCGCCGGACGCGTTCGAGATCAGCGAGAACGCGTAAGGAGCCACGCCGCCGCTCGCCGCGAAGGAGCGCTGTCCCCGAGGCGGCGCGCTCGAGCTCGCCGGACTGATGACGAGCGCGGCGGGCGGCTGACCGACCTCCACGGTGGCCGTCGCGGTGAGCCCCGACGCGTCGGTGACGCGGACGACGTCGACGACGCCGCCGTTCGCGCCGGCGGTGTAGAGGCCGGCCGGCGTGATCGACGCGCCGGACGCGTTCGTCTGGAGCGAGAAGACGTACCCGACGCCCGCGCCGCCGACGGCGCTGAACTGCCGGCCCGTGCCGACGTCGAGCTTGATGCTCGCGGGCGCGACGAGCAGCGTCGGGACGCCGAGCCGGACGACGAAGCCGTCCTCGCCGCCGGCGTTCGTCTGCTGGCGGCCGTTCACGAACGGAAGATCCGTCGAGTACGTGTTGCCGCCGACGTGGATGCTCGAGCCGCGCACCGCGATCGCCGCGCCCTCGTCCTCGCCCGTAGCGCCGCCGTAGAAGCTCGAGAAGATGAGCGCGGTGCCGCCGGCGTTGACGCGCGACACGAACGCATCGCGCGCGCCCTCTCCGCCGCCCGCGTGCGCCGCTTGGGTCGGGATGATCGTGGGGTAGGGCGTCTCCGCCTCCCGCGTCGTCCCCGTGATCCACGCCGCGTTCGCCGCGTCGACGGCGATCGCGTAGGCGTGGTCGCGGCTGCTCCCGCCGATGAACGTCGAGTAGACGAACGCGTCGCCGGCGGCGTTGATCTTGGTGACGAAGACGTCATCCTGGCCGGCGAAGGGGTAGATCGAGGCCGGCGCGGGGAAGTCGGCCGAGCTGGTCGCGCCGGTCACGTAGACGTTGCCGCTCGCGTCGAGCGCGATCGCCTCCGCGCGATCCTCGCCCGAGCCGCCGAAGCACTTCGCGTACGTCCACGTCCGCGCGGCGCCGTCGAGCTTGGCGACGAACGCGTCGCTGCCGCCGTCGCCGCCCTGACACTGCGGTTTCAGCAGCGCGCCGCCCGTCTGCGGGAAGCCCGACCCGGTGACGCCCGAGACGTAGGCGTTGCCGGCGCCGTCGACGGCGAGGCCCGTCGCGAAGTCGTTGCCTTCCCCGCCGACGTGCCGCACCCACAAGAGCTCGCTACCGCCGGCGCCGGGGAGGCTCAGCTTCGCGACGAAGGCGTCGTAGTCCTCGCCGCCCGTCGCGCCGCCCAGCGGCACGACGTCGGCTTGCGGCTGGAGCGTCACGCCGAGGTTCGTCGAGGTCGACGAGCCCGCGACGTAGATGCCGGTCGCGTCGACGGCGATCGCGCTCGGCTCGTCGTAGCCGAAGCCGGAGAGGTACGTCGAGTAGGCGAGGGCGCCGCCGTTCGCGCTGAGGCGCGCGACGAAGCCGTCCCACCCGCGGTAGGGGTTTATCCCGTTGACGATGGGGAAGTCGTGCGACCCCGTCGAGCCCGTGACGTACGCCGTGCCATCGGCCGCGACCGCGATCGCGCGGCCGTCGTCGCTGGCGTCTCCGCCGAGGTACGTCGAGTAGAGGAGCGTCGTGCCCGTGGGATCGAGCTTCGAGACGTAGACGTCCGTGTACCCGCAGTCCTGGCAGCCGGCGTAGACGTTGAACGTGGGATCGTACGCGTTCGCGGTGGGGAAGTCGGTCGAGGTCGTCGAGCCGGTGACGTAGGTGTTGCCGGCGGCGTCGGCGGCGACGGCCGCGACGGAGTCGTAGCCCGTGCCCCCGAGGTACGTCGCGAACGCGAGGACCGGATCGATCACGAGCGGCTTCGCCGTGTCGTAGGCGCTGACCACGAAGCCGACCGACCGCGCGCCGACGAGGCGGTAGCTCGACGCGATCGTGTGCTTCGCCCCGCGCGCGTCGCGCTGATAGACGACGGGCGGCGGCTGGACGATGTCGCCCGCGTAGGTGTGGATCCGGAGCTCGCCGCGATCGCTGAGCGACACCTTGCTCGCGCCCTCGACGTCCATCGCGACGCTCGAGACGGAGGCGCCCGGCGCGACGACGAAGTCGTACTCGAGCGCGCCGCCCTCGCCGTGGTAGACGAGATCGACGCCCTCGAGCACCGACGGGTACGTCACCTTCGCGTACGTCGGGATGCCCGTCCGCCACTTCGACGGATCGTTGCCGGTGAAATAGCTCACCTTGGTGACGAGCTCTTCGCTCGCCTGCGGGGCGACGGTCCTGCCGCCGGCGACCTTCAGCCCGACGACGACGCGGTTCGCGCGCTGCTCGACGTGACCGCGCCCCTTCGCCGCCGTTCGCTGGTGCACCGCGACGGTGGCGCCGTCGTCGCGGAGCGCGATCGACGTCGCGCCGCGCCGCGCGACGAAGCGGATGCCGTCGTCGTGTTGCCCCGCGTTCGCCTCGAAGCGGATCGGCATCTTGGTCAGCGTCGCGGCGGCCTCCGCCGACGTCGCGCCGCGCCGCGGCTCCGGCCGTCCCTCCCGCGACGACGGCGCCGAGCGCCCGACGATGCACATCGACAACAGCGCGAGGACGAGCAATCGAACGCGGATAGCCGACATGGTGCCATCCTATTCGCCGGCGAATCGGCGGAACAGGCTCGACCGGGCGTCCGCCGGGGGCTTCTCGCTGCGCGCGCGGGCGCCGTCGAGAGATACGGAGATCCTTCACGAATCGACGCCGGGCGTCGCGCCGCGTAGCCGCGCGGGGCCGCCCCCTGAGGACCGATGACGCCGGGAGCCGCCGCCGGCGGCGCGCGCGGGATGTCCGAGGAGCGACGCGGCCGGGCTGCGCTCGTGCGCGGGTCCCGTCTTCAGAGGAACGACGACGCGGGGAAGTCGACCTGGACGTCGATGACGTCGCGCGCGCCGACCGTGAACGTGTCGACCGTCACGCGCGTCGTTCGCGGTCGCCCCCCGCTGTCGAGCAGCACGGCCGATCCCGAGTACGTGCCGCCGGCGAGCGGAACGTCCATCGTGAAGTACCCGCACGGCTGCTGCCACGCGCCGACCTCGCGCCCGCTGCGATCGACGACCGAGACCTCCGTGTTGACCGCCTGCGCCTTGATGCACTCGTTCGGATCCTTGCGCCCGTCGATCGACCAGCGAAGCCTGAGCGTGGCCCCTGCTTCCGGTGGCAACGTCGGCTCGACGACCACCGTCCGCTGCGGCGGTGGCTCGCTGCTCTCCCAGAAGCAGCCGCTCACGCCCGCGCCGAGACCCAACACCACGGCGAACATCGCCGACCGTCGATTCATGATGATCACCTTCCGCTGGGGTCCGAGGCGGCGCGGGTTCGAGGGCCGAGTCCGTCGGCTCAGCGGACACGCGCGGGTGGAGGCGACGGCGCGGGCTGCGCCGGCACGTAGGGAGCCGTCCGCGACGGGTAGACGTAGCCGGAGTCCGGGTAGTAGCGCGGCGCCGGCGGCGCTTCGCGGACCGTCGTGCGGTAGCGGTAGAGCGGCGTCGGCTCCGTCTCGTAGGAGCGCCACGCGCCGCGGTCTTGGTACATCCAGCGCCCGCCGACGTAGTAGACGTCGCGGCCTTCGTAGCGCGTGCGTGGGTAGGACGTGTACGTCGTGGCGTACGTGAGCTCGGCGTAGCCTACGGGGGTCGCGCTCCCGCGGACGGCGCAGCCCGCCAGGGCGGTGCTCGCCGCGAATAGCCCGACAGCGCAGACGGTGGTCGACAGCAGCCGTGACATCGCTCGTCCTCGCGTCGGGCCGACGCAAGGGGGATGCCTCGGGCACCCCGCGGTTTGGACGGCGATCCCACGCTCGAGCGCCGTGACGAAAACGTCGTCACGCGCCGGGCGGAGCCTTCGGCCACACGCGCGGCTCCGTCGGTGGCGCTCACGTCATGCGCCGCTCCACCACCGCGTCCCCTCCGCGCGGCGTGGCGGAGACGGCGGAGTCGAGGCGACGGTCGAAGTCGAAGCGATGCGGCGGAGTCGAGGCGACGGTCGAAGTCGAAGCGAGACGGCGGAGTCGAGGCGACGGTCGAAGTCGAAGCGATGCGGCGGAGTCGAGGCGACGGTCGAAGCCGAAGCGAGGCCGCGGGGTCGAGGGGAGGTGAAGACGTGCAGTCGATGGCCGAACGATCGAGCCCCGGCGGGGCACGTTCCGCCCTCGATACAAAATTCCGATTGGGAAGCGATTGAGCAAGCGTTGCGCAGGGTTGTCGATGTGGGGTGGAGTAGGCAGGCCCCAGGGCCACGGATCGGCCACGGACCGCTTGCGCAACGCTCAGTCCCTTGATCTCCATCGATTTTGGCCGCCCCCGTCCCATCGAGCGGCGGAGGTAGGGTGGTATCCCCCTTGCTGAAGCTCGAGCCGGAGGAATTCATGGCCAAGCGCCTCGGAGCCATCGCCGCGTTCGTATTCGCAGGGGCCGTCGTCGCGTGCAGCGAGGACGTGGG
>JAHBWA010000273.1 GCA_019637195.1 Labilithrix sp.
ATCACGCGCTGGGCGCTCGTCGGCGTACGCTACGACCGGTACGATCCGGACGCCGACGCCCGCGAGCAAGAGCCCTTCGCGCTGGTGCCCAGGGACACGTCGATGTCCACCTGGTCGTTCAGCGCGACGGGGCGCACGCGCGTGGCGCGGCTGGTCGCGCAGTACGACCACCGAAAGAACGCGCTCGGCCGCGACGCCTCCGGACGTCCGACCACGCTCGCCGACGACTCGTTCACGCTGCGCGCCGAGGTGCGCTTCTGATGCGCCTCCTCCTCCGGGCGCGGCGCGTCGTGGTCATGCTCGTCGCCTCGGCGCCGATCGCGCTGTCGGCCTGCGAAGGGACACGCGCCGACGCGGGCCGCGACGCGATGCTGCGCGTCGACGGGGCGCAGTTCTTCCGCGAGGCGATGCCGGCGGCGGAGGACGGCCCCGCGGTGCTGTCGGCGACGGTCGTCTCGCGAGCGCGGGCGGGCGTCGTCGAGCGCGCGTGCGCCGGGGATCTCGAGCGCCCGGCGACCGCGATCGCGATCGGCCTCTCCTCGGACGTCGGCTACTGGGTGGTGCCCGCGGGGATCCCGCTCGCCTCCGCGCCCTCGGCGCCGACCTTCGACGCCGTGCTCGGGCTCGCGGCGAGCGCGCGGCCCGGGCGCTACGACGTCGTCCTCCGCGGCGTCGACGCGGCGGGGAGGTTCGGACCGGCGACGACGCGCCCACTCGAGGTCGTCCCGACCCTCCGCCCGGCCGGGCGCTTCGTCATCGCGCTCTCCTGGCAGAACGAGGCCGACCTCGATCTCCACGTGGTGCTCCCGAGCGGCGTCGAGATCTTCAAGCGGAACCGCACCGAGTACCAGCGGCCCCCACCGAGCGCGGGCCCGGTCGATCCGAGCGCACCGACGGACGGCGGCTTCCTCGATCGCGACTCCAACGCGATGTGCGTCGCGGACGGAGTGCGCGCGGAGAACGTCGTATGGACCGAGCCCCCGCCTCCCGGCCGCTACGTCGTGCGCGTCGACACGTTCTCGCTGTGCGGCGCGCCGAGCGCGCCGTGGCGCGTGGAGGCGACACTCGACGGGACGCGCATCGGCGCTGCGCAGGGCACGAGCACCGCCGTCGACACGCGCTTCGAGCACAACCGCGGCGGCGGCGTGCTCGCCCTCGAGCTCGACGTGCCCTGAGGCCCGATGCCGAGCCGCCGCACCGTCGCGTTGTCCTCCCCGGCGCTGCTCGCGTGCCTCGCGCTCGTCGCCAGCGCGCCACCCGCGCTCGCACAGCAGCGCGGCTCGGACGTCGGCGGGCAGCCCACCAAGCGAAAGCTCACGAAGCTGCCGCGGCTCGTGCGCTTCGTCGAGGCCGAGTACCCTGGGGCGAAGAAGCAGGGCGGCGTCTCGGCGTCGGTCGTGCTGACGATCGAGATCGGCGCTACCGGGAAGGTCACGAACGTCACCGTCGCCGAGAGCGCCGGCCCGGACTTCGACGCGGCCGCCGCCGCCGCTGCCGCGCGCTTCGAGTTCGAGCCCGCGGAGGTCGACGACAAGCCTGCGCCTGCGAAGATCACCTACCGCTACGACTTCGTCATGGCGCCGCCCGCGCCGGCGCCACCTCCGCCGGCCCCTCCAGGGGGCGCGCCCGGCGGAGCCGCCGCGCCCGAGGACACGACGCGCGCGTCGCCCCCCGCTCCCGCAGCCACGGGCGGCGAGAGCGCAACCGCGGCGCGCCGCGCGCCGGCCTCGGGAGGAGCGGCGGCCGGCAGCGGCGACGTCGAGGAGGTGGCGATCCGCGCCGGCCCGCGAACGCGGCGCGAGGTCGTCGACTACGCCGTACGCGCCGAGCAGGCGCGGAAGGTGGCCGGGACCCAGGGCGACGTTTTGAAGGTGGTGCAGAACCTCCCCGGCGTGTCGCGACCTCCCGTCGCCTCGGGGCAGATCGTCGTCTGGGGCTCGGCGCCGAAGGACACGCGCGTCTACGTCGACGGCGTCGACGTCCCGGCGCTCTACCATGGCAGCGGGCTCCGCGGGACGATCAGCTCCGACCTCGTCTCGAGCATCGACCTCGTGCCGGGCGCGTTCGGCGCGGAGTACGGGCGCGGGCTCGGCGGGCTCGTCCGCGTCGAGACGCGGACCTTGCCGCGCGGGACGCACGGGTACGCCGCCGCCGACACGCTCGACGGCTCGGCGCTCGTCTCGACCGAGCTCGGCGAGCGCGTCCGGATCGGGACCGCGCTCCGGTACAGCTGGCTCGACCGCGTCCTCGCGGCCGCGAGCGCGCCGGACGTGGGCGACTTCTTCCCGATCCCGCGCTACCGCGACGCGCAGCTCAAGGCCACCGTCGATCTTCGCAAGCGCGAGAGCGTCGACGCCGTCTTCCTCGTCTCGGACGACGAGCTCGACCGCACGGTCCCCTCCCCCGATCCGGCGAGGCGGCGCGTCGAGGCGACGCGCTCCGGCTTCTGGCGCGCCTACGCGAAGTACACGAGCGTCTCGGCCGACGGCGACACCACGATTGTCACGCCGTTCGTCGGTCGCGACACGACCTCGCTCGCGCAGCGTTTCGGCGCAACGCCGACGCGCCTCGACGTCGCGTCGGATCGCTACGGGATCCGAGCGTCGCTCCGATCGAAGCTCGGCTCGCGCGTCGTCCTCGTCACGGGGATGGACGCGCTCGGGACCGCGTCGAGCGTCGAGCGCGAGGGCTCGCTCACCCTCCCGCCGCGCGAGGGTGACATCGCCGTCTTCGGTCAGCCTCCGGGCGACGAGTACGCGCTCGATCGCTGGAAGACGCACATCCTCGACGTCGGACCTCACGCCCACGCCGACGTCCGCTTCGGCCCGGTGACCTTGACGCCGGGCGTCCGCGTCGACGCCTTCGTCATCGAGGGGAGCAAACGCCTGCCTCAGGCCGGCAACGTCCCGCCGATCGGCTTCTCGCGCATGGAGACGACCGTGGCGCCGCGAACGTCGGCGCGCTGGGACGTGACGCGGCGGCTCGCCTTCACCACCGCCTACGGCAGCTACCACCAGCCGCCCGAACCGGAGGACCTCTCCGCGGTGTTCGGGACCCCGGAGCTCGGGCTCTCGCGCGCGACGCACATCACTGCGGGCGAATCGCTCCGCGTCACCGACTCGCTGACGATCGACGTCGTCGCCTTCGACAAACGCATGAAAGACCTCGTCGTGCGGAGCCGCCTGCCGAACCCGCTCCGCGCGCGCGCGCTCACGCAGAACGGCGAGGGGCGGAGCTACGGCGTCCAGCTCTTCGTCCGCCAGGAGCTCTGGCGCGGGTTCTTCGGCTGGGCGTCCTACGCCATCAGCAAGAGCGAGCGCCGCTTCGAGGGCGACGAGAGCTGGCGGCCGTTCGACTTCGATCAGCCGCACGTCCTCTCGCTCGTCGCGAGCCAGGAGATCGGCCGCTTCAGCGTAGGCGCGCGCTTCCGCTACGCCAGCGGAAACCCGCGCACCCCCGTCGTCGGCAGCGTCTACGACGCCCGCTCCGACCGGTTCGATCCCGTGTTCGGTCCGCAGGGGACGACCCGCATCCCGGCGTTCTGGCAGCTCGATCTCCGGATCGATCGCGCCTTCGAGATCGGCAAGAGCGCCCGCGCGCTCGTGTTCGCCGATCTCCAGAACGTGACGAACCGCGCGAACTCCGAGGAGATCGCCTACTCGGCCGACTTCCGGCGGCGCGGGAACATCACCGGCCTGCCGTTCATCGCCGTCGTCGGCGGGAGGCTCGAGCTGTGATGCGCCGCCGGCTCCGCGGGCTCGTCCTCGGCGCAGCCGTCGCGAGCGCGCTGCTGTCGTGCCGCCCCGACCTCGGCGAACGCGAGTCGCTCGTGACGCGGACCCGCGTGCTCGCGGTGCGCGGCGAACCGCCGGAGGCCAAGCCCGGCGAGCCCGTCTCGTGGTCGCTCCTCGTCGCGGGCCCGGAGGGGCCGGTCGCGGAGCCGAAGGCGAGCTGGGCGCTGTGCGCGACGCCGAAGCTCCTGACCGAGAACGGCGCCGCGAGCGCCGCCTGCCTCGGCGACGGCGTCCGGCCGCTCGCCGAGGGCGTCGCCACCATCTCCACGACGCTCCCGCCGGACGTGTGCGCGCTCTTCGGCCCCGAGGTCACGTCGGCCGATCTGCGGCCGCGCGATCCCGACGTCACCGGCGGCTACTACCTCCCGGTGCGCGTCGCCGTCACGGACCGGGACGAGACGGCCGTGGCGTTCGGCATGCAACGCGCTTCCTGCGCGCTCGCCAACGCCGCAGCCGACGTGACGGCGGACTACGGCCGCCGCTACGTCGCCAACGCGAACCCCGAGCTCGGCCCGCTCGAGGCGACGCTCGACGGCGCGCCCGTCGCGCTCGACGCGATCCCGAGCGGCGCGACGGTCTCGCTCCGCGCGAGCTGGCCGGCCGAGGCCGCGGAGCGGTACGTCGTCTACGATCTCGCGAGGCGCGCGCTCACCGAGCGCCGCGAAGCGATGCGCGTCTCGTGGTTCTCGACGGCGGGCAGCCTCGAGAGCGATCGCACCGGACGCTCCGAGGAAGAGCTCGAGACCACGACGACGAACGCGTGGACCGCGCCCCGCGCGCCCGGGACGAGCCACCTCTTCGTCGTCCTCCGCGACATCCGGGGCGGCGTCGCGTTCGCGACGCACACGGTCGTGACGAGGTAGCCCGACCGGGCGGCGCGCGGCGCCTCAGCGGTCGGCGCGCGACGAGGGCACTCCCACGGCGACGAAGCGCTCGAGCAGCCCGAGGAGCTGCTCGACCGGCGTGCCGGTCAGCGACGCGATCTGCTCGATCGTCATCGTGGCGTCGAGCATCCCCTCTCGACCCGCGGTGCGCGGCCCGACGCCGTGGCCGGACGGCGCTTGCGAGAGCGCCGCGATGCTCGAGCGGCACTCGCGCGCGATCGTCACGAGCATCGGGTCGTGCTCGCCGCGCGCGAGGAGCTCGTCGGCGCGCTCGAGCGCGGGCGCGTAGTCGCTCGCCAGGAAGAGGCGGTAGATCTCCCGCGTCGCGTCGCTCCGGTTCTCGAGCGAGAGCGTCGGGCTCGTCGCCTCGTCCGACGGCTCGAAGTGCTCGAGCTGGGTCTGCGTGTCGTCGTCGAGGTCGCGCTCGTCCTCGAGGAGATCGTCGTCGCCGAGCACCTCCGCGGAGGGCGCGGCCTCTACGGGCGGCGCCGGCGTGGTGTCGCGGCGCGGCAGCGCGGAGAGGTCGTGGGTGGTCAGCGTGTCGGCCTCGGGAGGAAATGGGCTCGGCTCGTGGACGGACGCGGCGCGGAGCTCCACCGCGGCGACCGGCGGCGGCGCGCCTCGCTTCGGCGCACACGCGCTCGGTCCGCGCGCGCGCGCCCTCGCGTCGTCGGGCTCCCTCGTCATGCGAACGCCATCGTGGGCCAAACGGCGGTCGCGTGGAAGAGCTATCGACGCCGGTCACCGTCGAGATAGGCGCGCGATCACGTCCGGTACACGCTCCAGTCGATCCGGAGCCGGCGCATCTTCCCGCGGAGCGTGTGCGGGTTCACGCCGAGCAGATCGGCCGCGCCGCCGCGACCCTCGATACGACCGCGCGTGAGGGCGAGCGCGCGACCGATGTGGCCGCGCATCGCGTCGTCGAGCGTCGAGAGCCCTCCGGCGGGAGCCACGACCTCGGCCGGCGGCGGCGAAGGCGACGACGCAGGCGGCGGCGAAGGCGACGACGACCTCGGGCGCGCATCTCCGAGCGCCGCAGCGATCTCGAGACGGCGGCCGCCGCCGAGGATCGCCGCGCGCTCGACGACGGCGGCGAGCTCGCGCACGTTGCCCGGCCACGCGTACCCTTGGAGCGCGTCGAGCTCGCTCGGGGTCGGGACGAGCGGTACCCCCGTCAGCGAGATGCCCGACTTGCGCGCGAAGTGCGCGGCGAGCGGCGCGACGTCCTCCGGGCGGTCGCGCAGCGGCGGGATCCGCACGGTGAAGACGCCGATCCGGTACCAGAGGTCCGAGCGGAACGTGCCCTCCTCGCACATCGCGCGGAGGTCGCGGTGCGTCGCCGTCACCACGCGCACGGACACCCGGAGGTCCTTCGTCCCGCCGACGCGCGTGAAGGTCCCCTCCTGCAGCACGCGCAAGAGGCGGACCTGCGCGGCGAGCGGGAGCTCGGCGACCTCGTCGAGGAAGAGCGTCCCGCCGTCGGCGCGCTCGAACCACCCCTGGCGCGTCCCGGTCGCGCCGGTGAAGCTCCCGCGCTCGTGGCCGAACAGCTCGGAGTCGATGAGCTCCGCGGGGATGGCGCCGCAGTTGACGCGGATCATCGGCCCCGCGGCGCGGTGCGAACGAGCGTGGATCCGACGCGCGAGGAGCTCCTTGCCCGAGCCCGTCTCACCCTCGAGGAGCACGGGCGCGTCGGTCGGGGCGACCTGCTCGATGCGCGCCACGACCGCGGAGAGGCCCGCGGCGGCGCCGACGACGACATCGTCGCGCTGGACGCTCACCCCGTCCCCCGAGGTCTCCGACGCCGGCTCGATCGTGCGCGCCTCTCGAGGTGACGAGAGGACCTGGGAGCTGACAGCGAGCATGAATCCAGTATAGCGAACGACAATTCATTAAACAAGACAATCGCAACGCACGGCGTCGCGCTCATTCGCTCGCCACGACGAGCTCGCGCCAGCCGACGCCGCCGCGATCGTCGCGGATGACGACCCACACGCGCACGAGCCCCGGCTCGCTCGGCGCGGTCCACACGTTCGAGGTCTCGGTCCCGTCGGCGTCCTCCTCGGAGCGGCCGGTCTGCTCCTCCGCGAAGGCGCCGCCGGTCGAGAACCACGAGACGCGGATCCCCTCGCGTCGCTCCTCGACCTTCCGCGTCTCGGGGTTCGCCCAGAGGTAGGTCTCCGCGCCCGTGCAGCCGCGCGGCTCGTCGCGGCAGTCCGCCGCGCAGCTGCTCTGGTTCTCTCCTGCGGTGCACAGCCCGTCTCCGCACGCGGGCTCGCGCGGACACGCCGCCCACCACGCGCGCAGCTCCACGCGGGCGCCCGCCGCGACGGTCGCCCCCGCGACCGCGAGCCCCGGCTCGATCGTGCGGGCCTCGCCCGAGACGATCTCCACCCGATCGATCTCCGGGTTCTCGTTCGGGCGGTAGCC
>JAHBWA010000274.1 GCA_019637195.1 Labilithrix sp.
GACCGATCCGACGCTCGACGCGCTCGCCGACGAGCTCGCCGAGGCGTTCGACCCCGACGGGACGCTCTCCGATCGCGCGAGCCCTCGGCTCAAGGAGCTCCGCGGTGAGTTCCACGCCGCGCGGCAGCGGATGCTCTCGCGCCTCGAAGACCTCATGTCGAAGTACGAGGCGATCCTCCAGGATCGCTTCATCACCGAGCGCGAGGGCCGGTACGTCGTCCCGGTCCGCTCGGACGCGCACGAGCGCTTCCCCGGCATCGTCCACGCCACGAGCGCGAGCGGCGCCACGCTCTTCGTCGAGCCGCGCGCCGTCATCCCGATGGGCAACCGCCTCAAGGTGCTCGAGGCCGAGGTGCAGCGCGAAGAGCAGGCGATCTACGCCTCGCTGTCCGACCGCATCGGCGAGTCGCTCCCGAGCGTCGTCGCGGCGCTCGACGCGCTCGCCCGCGCGGACGTCCGCGCCGCCACCGCCCACCTGGCGCGCGAGCTCCACCTCGGCTTCCCCTCGATCACGGACGACGCGCGCCTCGAGCTCCACGCAGCGCGCCATCCGCTCCTCCTGCTCGACAGCGCCCAGGGCGACGCGGGGCGACCGTTCGAGGTCCAGCTCGACGCCGTGGTCCCGAGCGATCTCACGATCGCCGCGCGCCGCGCGATGGTGGTCAGCGGCCCGAACGCGGGCGGCAAGACCGTCGCGCTGAAGACGATGGGCCTCGTCGCGCTGATGACGCGCGCGGGCCTGCCGGTGCCGTGCGCGGACGGGAGCGTCGTCGGCATCTTCGAGGTCGTCCTCACCGACGTCGGCGACGACCAGAGCCTGACGAAGAGCCTCTCCACCTTCAGCGCGCACGTGCAGAACCTGGCGCGCATCCTCGACGACACGGGCCCCGGCGCGCTCGTGCTCCTCGACGAGCTCGCCGGCGGAACCGATCCGCGCGAGGGCGAGGCGCTCGCCGCGGGCATGCTCGACTCGCTGACCGCGCGCGGCGGCGCGGTCGTGGTGACCACGCACTACGAGGGGCTGAAGGCGCTGGCGCTGGCCGACCCCCGCTTCGAGAACGCCAGCATGGGCTTCGACCTGCCGACGATGAGCCCGACCTTCCGCCTCGCGGCGGGCGTCCCCGGCAGCTCGAGCGCGCTCGCGGTCGCGCGGAAGTTCGGCCTCCCCGGCACCGTGATCGAGCGCGCCGAGCGCTTCCTCTCGCGCGAGGACGTCCACTTCGAGACCGTCGTGAAGAAGCTGAACGACGAGCGAGCCGCCCTCGAGCTGGCGCGCGCCGACGCCGACCGCCGCGAGCGCGAGGCCGACGCCGTCCGGCACGCGCTCGACGCCGAGCTCCGCGCCGCGAAGGACCGCGAGCAACGCCACGTCTCGAAGGAGGCCGAGGCCCTGCTCGGGGCGGTCCGGCGCGCGCGCGAGGAGCTCCGGGAAGCGCAGGCCAAGCTCCGCGCCAAGAAGCTCGACGTCTCTGCGGTGAAGGAAGCACAGCTCGCCGTCGACCGCGTCGCCGCGCAGGTCGCGGTGGGAGGCACGCTCGATCCGTCGCTCCTCACCGCTCCCGCGCCGGCGTCCGCCCCGGCGCCGCCTGCTTCGCTCAAGAAGGGCGCGCGCGTCTGGATCGCGCGCGTCCGCGCCGAGGGCGACGTCCTCGAGCTGCTCCCCGACGGCGCGGTCCGCGTGCAAGCAGGGCCGCTCAAGCTCGTCGTCGATCCGTCGGAGCTCCGCGCGGTCTCCCCGCCGGAGCACGAGCGCCGAAGACCGGCGGCCCCCGCGAAGCCCGGCGGCGATCCCGCGGGCCTCGAGGTCGCCGTGCAGACCAACGACAACACCTGCGACCTCCGCGGTCTCCGGACCGACGACGCGCTGTCGATGGCCGTGTCGTTCCTCGACCGATCGATCAACGACGAGCGCCGCGTGTGCTTCCTCCTCCACGGCCACGGCACCGGCGCGCTCAAGGAGGCGATCCGCCGCGAGCTCAAGTCGAGCCCGTACGTCCGCTACTTCCGCGCCGGCAACCCCGGCGAGGGCGGCGACGGAGTGACGGTCGCCTGGCTCTCCTGAGCCCGCCTCCGTCAGAGCGCGGTCATGATCTCGTGGCCGTCACGCGTCACGATCACCGTGTGCTCCCACTGCGCGGAGAGGCTCCCGTCCGCCGTCGTCACCGTCCAGCCGTCGTCGAGCAGGCGCACCTCGGCGCGACCGAGGTTGACCATCGGCTCGACGGTGATCGCCATCCCGGCCTTCAGCCGCGGCCCCGAGCCGCGCCGGCCGGTGTGCGAGACGTGCGGCTCGGCGTGCATCCGCCTGCCGATGCCGTGCCCGCCGAAGTCGGTGACGACGCTCACCCCCTCCCGGCGCGCGAGCTCCTCGATCGCCGCGCCGACGTCGCCGAGCCGCGCGCCTTCGCGGATGACCGCGATGCCGGCGTCCCGGCAGCGGCGCGCGACGTCGACGAGCCGCCTCGCGTCCGCGCTCGCGTCCCCCACGATGAACGTCGCCGAGGTGTCGCCGTGGTACCCGTCGAGGTTGGTCGTCACGTCGACGTTCACGATGTCGCCCGGCTCGAGGGTCTCGCGCGCGCTCGGGATCCCGTGGCAGACGACCTCGTTCCGGCTCGTGCAGACGGCCGCCGGGAAGCCCTTGTAACCGAGCTGGCTCGGCCTCCCTCCCCGCCGGGCCGTGTCCTCGCGGACCCAGCGATCGATCTCGGCCGTGGTGATCCCCGGGCGGAGCCGCGAGCCCACCAGCGCGAGGGTCTCTGCCGCCGCGCGGCCCGCGCGGCGCATGTGCTCGATCTCTGGAGCGCTGAGGATCTCGATCGCCATGCCGCGACGATGCGAGGCCGGCGCCCGCGCGTCCAATACCGTTTCGATCTCGCGCCTCGTCGCCCCGGCCTCCGAAGCCGATTGCCTCGCGGCGCTCGGCGCGGCACGCTGGAGGCGTGAGCCTCGCTCAGATCCGCTACTTCGTCGCCGTCGCCGAGGAGGGCCACGTCGGCCGCGCCGCCGAGCGCCTCCACGTCGCGCAGCCGCCGGTGAGCCGCCAGATCCGCGCGCTCGAGGACGAGCTCGGGACGCCGCTCTTCACGCGCACCCCGCGCGGGATGACGCTGTTGCCGTCGGGCGAGGCGTTCCTCGACCACGCGCGCGCGATCCTCGAGGCCGTCAACCGCGCCGGGGACGCGGCGCGCGGCGCGGCCCGAGGACGCGAGTCGCTCACACCGGCGCGGCGGAGTCCGGCGGCGGGCTGAGCGCGATCCGGACCTCCTTCGCGAGCGCCTCGGCGCGCTCGAGGTCGAGCTCGAGGGACCGGAAGAGGACGTCGACGAGCTCGTCCTCCTGCGTGCTCGCGTCCCGATCGATCAGCGCCAGCGCGAGCGCGACCCGGAACGCCGCTTCACGCAGGTCCGACGGGAGCTTCGGCGCGACGGCCTTCACGCGGTCTGCGCAGGTCGAGCCGCCGAGCGCGTCGGTGAATCGCGCGTAGATGGTGCCGATCTCGTCGGCGGTCACGGCGCGCCCTCGCACCCGCTTCATCAGCTCCGCGAAGGCGGCTGCCTCCTCTGCCGCGAGCCTCCCGTCGGCGGCCGTCACGAGGAACGCGAGCTCGAGCAGCGTGTCGGCGTGGTCCTCAGCCGCGATCGCGCCGATCGGAAGAAACGCTTGGATCGTCATGAGTCCTCCTCTCCTGTCGTTCGTGCGAACGACGCACCGACGAGACGATGAGACAGCAAGACGCGCGAGGCGAAAAGCGGGATCGACCGCGCGCCGCGCGCTCGGCGGCTCAAACGCTGATGGCGCCCTTGCGGAAGTCGCTCTTCGCGATCTTCACGTTGACGCACGCGGGCTTCTTGCACGCGAAGGCCTCGTCGAGCGCCGGGCCGAGCTGGTCGATCTCCTCGACCCAGAAGCCGCGTCCGCCGCACGCCTCCACGATCTTCTCGTAGCGCGTGTAGTCGAGCGCCGTCGCCACCTCCCGCTCGGCGCCGTAGATGTCGACCTGCCCGCGGCGGATCTGGGTCCAGCCGGCGTCGTTGCCGATCAGCGCGATCACCGGGATCCCCTGGCGCGCCATCGCCTCGAACTCGATGCCGTGGAGGCCGAAGCTCCCGTCCCCGTAGACGAGGACGACGTTGGCGTCCGGCCGGGCGAGCTTCGCCGCCATGGCGTAGCCGGGACCGACGCCGAGCGTGCCGAGCGGTCCCGGGTCCATCCAGAGCTGCGGGTGCTGGAGCTTCAGGACGTACGCGGCCGTCGCCACGAAGTCGCCGCCGTCGCCGATGACGACGTCGTTCGGGCCGAGGCGCTTGCCGAGCTCGGCGCAGACGCGGAGCGGGTTCGGCGGCGAGTCGTTCGCGTCGATCTCGAGCTGCATCTTCGCGCGCCGCTTGTCCTCGTCGGCGCGGACGGCGCTCACCCACGACTCGAGCGCCGGCTTGGTCTCGCCGAGCTCCCGCGCGAGCTGCTCGAGCGCGACGCCGCCGTCGGCGTGGATCGGGACGTCGACGCGGCGGTTCCTCCCGAGCTCGGCGCCGTCGAGATCGATCTGGACGATCTTCGCGTCCTCGCTCCACGTCGGCGAGCGCCCGTAGTCGACGCGGAAGTCGAACGGCGTACCGAGGACGAACACGACGTCCGCCTGCGAGAGCGCGAAGCGGCGCGACCGGCTGAAGAGCAGCGGATGCGTGTGGGGCAGCGTCCCGCGCGCCATCCCGTTCAGGAACACCGGCGCGCCGAAGCGCTCGAGCACCGCGGCGAGGCGATCGCGCGCGGGCGACCAGCGCAGCTGCGACCCGACCAGGAAGCACGGACGCTGCGCGCCCTTCAAGAGCTCGGCCGCGCGGGCGACGAGCCGCGGATCGGCCGCCGGACGCGGCGGCTCCTCGAGCGGGCGCGTCGCCGGGAGGTCGGCGTCGTCGTGCATGTTCATCAGGAGGTCGAGCGGCATCTCGAGGAACACCGGGCCCGGCACGTTCGCCTGCGCGACGCGGAACGCCGCGTCGATGTACTCCGCGATGCGCCGCGTCTCGGGGACCTGAACGCTCCACTTCGTGATCGGACGCATCAGCGCGACGTGATCCATGTCCTGGAGCGAGCCCATGTCGCAGAGCACCTTCGGCCCCGCGCCGCCGATGCAGACCAGCGGGACCTGCGCGCGCTGGGCGTTCGCGACCGCGGTGACGACGTCGGTGACGCCCGGACCGGCCGTGACGGCGCAGACGCCGGGGCGGCCCGTCACGCGGGCGTAGCCGTCCGCGGCGTGCCCGGCCGTCTGCTCGTGGCGCACGTCGACCACGCGGATCCCCTCGTCGAGGCAGCCGTCGTAGATCGCCTGGATGTGGCCGCCGCAGAGCGTGAAGAGATGGGTCGTGCCGTGACGCTTGAGCGCCTGCGCGACGAGTCGACCTCCGTGAACGAACGCCATCGATGCTCCTTCCCGATCGTAGGGCCGCTACCCTAAACGAGGCCTCCATGCAGCGGAAGGGTTACCGACGGCGCGGTCCCGGCGACGACACGCCCGACTCGCGATGCGCGATGCCCCACCGGACGACGCTTCGCGCCGGGCGCTGCGAGCGTCAGCGTGACGGGACGCTCACGCGGCCCGCGATGACATCCGCGCGGAGCGCCTCGACGCGGCGCTTCACGTCGTCCGGGATCCCGGCCGCGTGCGGCCCGTCGCGCACGTAGTCGACGCCGTCCTCTGCGAGGCCGAAGACCCGGCTCCCGCCGGCGAAGGTGCCCTCGAGGGCCGCGTGGACCACGTCGAACACGGCCGTGTCGGCGCGCTTGACCATGCTCGTGACCACGGTGCCGGGCATCTCGTCGTGCTGGTCGGCGTCGACGCCGATCGCCAGCACCTTCGCGTCTGCGGCAGCCTCGAAGACGCCGTGCCCGGTCGCTCCGGACGCGTGGTAAATCACGTCGCTCCCGGCGGCGACCTGGGCATTCGCGAGCGCCTTTCCCTTCGCCGGATCGCGGAACGCGTCGGGCGTCGTCCCCGCGTAGGCCGCGTGCACCACGCAGCTCGGACACGCGGCCTCGACTCCGGCCACGTACCCCGCCTCGAACTTGCGGATCAAAGGACCGCTCATCCCGCCGACGAAGCCGACGTGCTTCGTCTTCGACATGAGGCCCGCGACGGCGCCTACGAGGAACGAGCCCTCCTCCTCCCGGAACGCGAGCGCCGCGACGTTGGGCGGGATGCCGTTCGGTCCCGGCGCGAAGTCGACGCCGGCGAAGCGCACGTCCGGGTACCCCCGCGCGACCTCCTCGATGTCGCTCGAGAAGATGAAGCCGACGCCGATCACGAGGTCGAGCCCGCGCGCCGCGAAGAGGCGCAGCGCCGCCTCGCGGTCCTCGGTGCTCGACGGCTCGAGGTAGCTCGCCTCCACGCCGAGCTCGCGCGCCGCGCGGGAGACGCCGTCGAACGCCGCGTCGTTGAAGCTCTTGTCGCCCCGCCCGCCGACGTCGAAGACGAGGCCGACGCGTGCCGCCGGGCTCGCGGTGCGCGGGTGGACGCCGCGCGACGCGCGCGCTGGCAAGAACGTCGCGGCGACGGCGAGCAGCATGAGCGCCAGCGGCCATCGCGCGCCCGGCGGCAGGCGCGCCGCGAGCCCATCGAAGCGGCGCTCGGCGACCGCCGGCGTTCTCGCGAGCGCAGCGGCGCCGGCCTCCTCGTCGGCGCCGCCGCCTTCGCTCACGGGGACGCCCCTGCCGAGCCGGCCCCTCCCGTCGCCCCGATCGCGCGGACGGTCGTGACCTTGATGCGCGCGCGGGCGCCTTGGAGGAACTCGAGCTCCGCTGCGCGTAGCCGCTCGGTGACGAGCCACCTCCGCAAGCTGCCGCGCGCGTCGTCGAACTTCGCGCCGCGAAAGGGGTGGAGCGTGGAGCGGTAGGCCTCGCGCAGCGAGTCTTCCGTCACGGAGAGGATCGGCGCGATCGCGCGGTCGACGTAGTACGTGGCGCGCACCTCGTCGCGGAGGAACGAGAGCAGCTCCTCGTCGTCGATGCCCTCCTGCTTCATCGCGTC
>JAHBWA010000275.1 GCA_019637195.1 Labilithrix sp.
CGTCGTCCTTGCCAAGGTGCTCGACTTCGGGCTCGCCCGGCAGAAGCCGGCGACGCCGGCCGGTGGGGCGGAGCCCTCCGCGCCGAGCCCCGAGCACACCTCGACGGACACGTCGCGCGGCGACATGTGGGGGACGCCCGGCTACGTCAGCCCCGAGCAAGCCCACGGGCGGCCGGTCGACGCGCGCACGGACGTCTTCTCGTTCGGCGTCGTCTTCTACGAGATGCTCGCGAACATCCGGCCATTTCGCGGTGATAATGCGATCGCGATGATGCTCGCGACGACGCGCCAGGAGCCGAGGCCGCTCCGCGAGATCCTCCCCGATCTGCCGCCGGAGATCGACGAGATCGTCCGAAGGAGCCTGAAGAAGAACGCGGCGGAGCGCTACGCCGACGGCGGCGAGCTGAGCGCGGCGCTCGACGCGTACGTGCGGACGAGCGCCTCGGGCAGGCTCGTCCACTCGATCGGCTCGAGCCCCAGCCTGCCGCTGCTCACGCTCGAAGAGCTCGGCGGACAGCCGGTCCCGACGGGGCCGCTCGAGGAAGCGCCGACCACCGGTGAAGCCGGGATCGCGATGATGCCGCCGCGCGACGACGCGCCTGCATCGAGCGAGCAGCGGCGTCAGGATCGGTTGAAGCTGCTCGTCGCGATCGGCGGCGGTCTCCTGGTGGCGCTCGTCGTGATCGTCGTCGGGCTCTCGCTGCGGCGCGTGCGGACGGAGGGCACGGCCGCGCAGGCGGCGGCGTCGTCCGGCGTCGCCGTCGTCGAGCCGCCGAGCACAGTCGTTCAGGCGCCGCCGGCTCCGCCCGAGCCAGCCCCCGCGCTCGACGAGCCGGCGCCGGAGCGCGATCCCGAGCCGGTCGCGGCGCCGGAGCCGGCTCCGCCTCCGGTCGCTGCGCCCACCACCACAACGCCGCCGCCCGCCACGTCCGCTCGACGGAAGAAGCCCGCCGACGACTGCTCCCAGCCGTTCGTCGTGGACGCGAAGGGCGTGCGCATCCCGAAGATCCATTGCCTCAAATGAGGAAGCCCGCCCGCGCCTTCGTCGTGCTCGCGACCCTCATCGGCGGGTCCGGCTGCTTCGCCGTCTTCGGGCTCGACGGCTACGGTCCCCCCGCGGTCGAAGAGGAGGAGGAGGACGCCTCCGTCGACGTCCGCGACGTCTCCGTCCCCGAGGCCCGCGCCGACGCGCCGGTCGACGCAGGGCCCCGCGGCAGGATCGTGTTCGTCAGCTCGGAGCGCTTCACCGGGGCGCTCGGCGGGCTCGACGGGGCCGACGAGCGGTGTCAAGAGAGCGCCGAGCGTGCGGGGATCTCGGGCAGGACCTTCAAGGCGTGGCTCAGCGAAGGGGCCGCGTCGCCCTCCACGCGGTTCGCGCGGTTCGGCGCCGACGCCGGGCCGGAGCTCGTGCTTCCTGACGGCACGCTCGTCGCCGAGGACTATGCCCAGCTCGCCGAGTCTGGGCCGCGTGTCCCGATCCTGCTCACCGAGCAGCGGAAGAGCGTCGACGCAGGCACCTCGGGCTGGGGTCCTGGCTGCGCCGGCGACGGCCGCGTGTGGTCGAACACGCACCCGAACGGCACCGGCAGGGGGACGGTGAGCTGCGGCGGGTGGAGCTCGGTCGACGCAATCGGCCGCGCCGGCGTGTTGGGGGCGACGGAGAACAGCTCGTGGACCGACGACTGTTCGTTCGCGTGCAGCAACCAGGCCCATCTCTACTGCTTCGAGCAATGACGCGCCGCGCTCGTGTATCCTCGCGGGTGACCATGTCGCCCCGCACGCCCGCGCTCGGTCTTGCGGTCGTCCTGACGCTCGCGGCGACGCCCGGGGTCGCTCGGGGCGACGAGACCCGCGAGTGCGCCGCGGCCTACGAGCAGACGCAGCGGCAGCAGCAGCGATCGGAGCTCATCGCAGCGCTCGCGTCGGCGGAGCGCTGCGCGCGGTCGTCGTGCCCGGCGCTGCTCAAGGACGAGTGCGCGAAGTGGGTGACCGAGCTCCGCCCGAAGCTCCCGAGCCTCGTCGTCCGCGTTCGCGGCGGTGACGGCTGCGCGCGGACGGACGCGCGTCTCGAGGTCGACGGCGCGACGCGGAAGGATCCGCGCGCCGACGCGCTCCTGGTCGATCCCGGGGTGCACGTCGTGAAGGTGACCGATCCGGCGAGCGGCCAGACGAAGTCCCAGACGATCAACTTCGCGCCCGGGGAGCGCCGCGACATCGACGTCGATTTCGCGAGCGCCGAGGCGACGTGCGGCACGGCCGGCGTGGTGACCCCGATGGGGCGGGTTCCGACGGTCACGCTCGTCCTCGGGAGCATCGGCGCGGGCCTGGTCGTCGCTGGAGCGACCGTCGGGATCGTCGGCGCGTCGAAGCGCGCGGACCTCGACGACTGCAAGCCGGGCTGCTCCCGCGAGCAGATCGACGGCGTGCGACCGTTCTTCCTCGCGGGCGACGTCCTGGCCGGCTTCGGGATCCTCGCCCTCGGCGCAGCGGCCGTGACGTACTTCGCCGGCGACACGAAGGCCGCCGCGTGGATCCGCCCGCGCCTCGTGCTCGGCGCGAGCGGCCTCGGCGCTGCGTTCTGAGCGCAAAATTCGTCGCCCTCGGTGCTCGGCGCCTCGTGCGGGAGCGCTCGCGTTGAGTCGCTCGCGCTGAGTCGCTCGCGCGAGAGCGCGCGTTGAGTCGCTCGTGCGGGTGCGCGCGCTCAGTCGCTCGTGAGCGAGGTCGCGCGCTTGACGATGTCGCGGACCTTGTCGTTCCCCACCCCCGCGTTCTTGCCGATCGTCTTGAGCAGCTCGGCCTCCGACTTCTCGACGCCCTTGGTCGCGCGCGCGACGAGGGCCGCGACGAAGAGCCCGGCCTCCGGCTGTCCCAGATCCTTCAGCGTGGCGCCGACCTTCGCGGCGCGCCCGTCGACGCCCTCGTCGTCGGCGAGCTTCCGGCACTCGTCGAGGAGGCTCTCCGTCTCCCACTCGAGCACGAGGCCCTGGCTCAGCAGCTCGACGGCCCTCACCAGCACGGCGCGCTCGGTGTCGTCGACGCCGCCATCGGCGCGCGCGGTGAGGTAGCCGGCCTCGACGGCGGCCTTGAAGAGCTCCTCCTGGCGCGGGACCTTGAGCTCCTCGCGGATCTTGTCGGCGTGGTCCTCGAGAGAGAGTTTCTTGGCCTTGCTCATGGGCGCAGCATACGCCGCTTCCGGATCGGCCCATAGCCCGCCGTGGCGGCTTGGGCGGGCGCGTCCGCTGGTGTAGAAGACGCGCATGCGGCGTGATCGTCGAGCCCTCGGCCGGGTGTGCCGACCGTTCGCGAGCCGGGCCTGCACCGGCGCCGTGCTCCTCGCCCTGCTCCTCGGTCGCGCGACCGAGGCGCGCGCCGAGACCGAGGCCCCCGCCGCCCCTCCGGACGACGACAGCCTCGATCTCGGCGGGGTCTCGGTCGAGCTCCGGCGCATCCCCAAGGGCACGTTCCGGCAGGGGTCTCCCGCGAACGAGCCCGGGCGCGAGGCGGACGAGTCGCTGCGCGACGTGAGCATCTCGCGATCGTTCTGGCTCGGGAAGTATCCGGTCACGCGCGCGCAGTTCTCCCGCTTCGTCACCGAGACGCGCTTCGTCACCGACGCCGAGAAGGGACAAAACGGCGGGTTCGGCTGGGACG
Organism: Labilithrix sp.; assembly: GCA_019637195.1. Lineage (GTDB taxonomy): Bacteria > Myxococcota_A > Polyangia > Polyangiales > Polyangiaceae > Labilithrix. The sequence continues at coordinate 3,652 of JAHBWA010000275.1, forward strand.
GCAAGGCGCTCGTCCAGAAGAAGGACTTCACCTGGCGCCACCCCGGCTTCCGCCAGAAGGACGAGGACCCCGTCGCGCTCATCACGTTCGGCGACGCGACGGCGTTCGTCGCCTGGGCGTCGCGCAAGAGCGGTCGTCGCGTGCGGCTCCCCACCGAGGCCGAGTGGGAGTACGCCGCGCGCGCCGGGACCACGACGGCGTGGTACGGCGCGACGCGCGAAGACGAGGCGCTCGCGCTCGGCTGGTTCAAGCCCAACGCGACGAGCACGACGCACCCTGTCGGGCAGAAGATGCCGAACGCGTTCGGCCTGTTCGACATGGGGGGCAACGTCTACGAGTGGTGCAGCGACATCTACGCGCCGTACGCGCCGGGCGACGTCGTCGATCCGGAGAACACCAAGCGCTACAAGAACGAGCCGGAGCGGCGTGTGCTCCGCGGCGGCTCGTGGCTCCGCAGCCCGAAGCGCGGACGGAGCGCCGCGCGCCATCGCAATCCACCCGGGAGCCGCAACGCAGACAACGGCTTCCGCATCGCGGTCGACGAGGACGGCGTCCTCGCGCCGGGCGTCGACGCCATCCCCGCGAACGACTTCGCCCTCGCGGCACCGCTCGCGCTCGGGAGCGCGGAGCCGCCGTCTCCTCCCGTCACCGCCGACCTCGACGCGTCGGCCGCGGCCGCGCACCCGGCGGGCCCGCGTCCCGTCGAGGGGAGCGGGTGGCCGCTCGCGATCGCGCCGGTCGTCGCGGCCGGTGCCGCGGTCGCGTGGGTGCTCGCGCGCCGCCGGCGCGGCGAAGCCGCGAGCGGTGATCTCGTCGGTCCGCCGTCGTCTCCGCTCGGTCCGCCGTCGTCGTCGCCGTCGTTGCCTCTGTCGTCGACGCCGACGCCGTCGCAGCCTCTGCCCGCGCCGCCGCTGCCCGTGCCCCCGCCGTCGCTGCCGCTGTCGTCGACGCCGACGCCGTCGCAGCCTCTGCCCGTGCCGCCGCTGCCCGTGCCCCCGCCGTCGCCGTCGCTGCCTCTGTCGTCGACGCCGACGCCGTCGCAGCCTCTGCCCGTGCCGCCGCTGCCCGTGTCTCCGTCGCAGCCCCCGTCGTCGTTGGTACCGCCGTCGTCGCTGCCGCTGTCGTCGACGCCAACGCCGTCGCAGCCTCTGCCCGCGCAGCCGCTCTCGGCCTTGCCACCGACGCCGACGCGTCCGCTCCCGCTGTCGCCCTCGCTCCCGCCGGTCAGCAAGGAGCTGCCCGAATCCCCGCCCGCGGCCGAATCCCCGCCCGCGGCCGAATCCCCGCCCGCGGCCGAATCCCCGCCTGCGCCCGGCGGCTCGCCTGCTCTCGTCGCCGACGCCGCGCCGCCCGTGGCCGAGCCCGAGGGACCGCCCGAGCCGCCGCGCGACTGATCGCGTCGTTCGCTCCCGCGCGCCGAGCTTGCGTCGGCGCGGGACCTCAGATCTTCCCGACGAGCGCCTCGGCGCGGAGCTTCCAGACGACGCCGATCGCCTCGACGAAGATCCGCCGGCTCATCTTCGAGCGCCCTGCCGTCCGGTCCACGAAGACGATCGGGACCTCCTTCACGCGCATGCCCTTCCGGAGCGCGCGGTAGGTCATCTCGATCTGGAACGAGTAGCCGTTCGAGTGGACCGTGTCGATGTCGATCGCCTCGAGCGCGCGCCGCGTGAACGCCTTGTAGCCGCTCGTGAGGTCCTTCACGCCGAGCCCGAGGATCGTCCGCGAGTAGAGCGAGCCGCCCTTCGAGATGACGTGCCGTCCGAGGCCCCAGCCCTCGACGCCGCCGCCCGGGATGTTGCGCGAGCCGATCACGACGTCGGCGCCGTCGTCGAGCGCCGCGATGAAGTCGGGCAGGTAGCGGACGTCGTGCGAGAGATCGGCGTCCATCTCGAAGAAGCGATCGTAGCCCTCGCCGAGCCCGCGCTTGAACGCCTGTGTGTAGGCGGTGCCCAGCCCGAGCTTGCCAGGGCGATGCATGACGCGCACGTGATCGTCCTTGGCAGCGATCGCGTCGGCGATCGCCCCCGTGCCGTCGGGGGAGCCGTCGTCGACGACCAGCAGGTCGGCTTCGGGCCAGGCCGAACGCACCGCGTCGACGAAGCGCGGCAGGTTGTCTTTCTCGTTGTACGTGGGAGTGACGATGAGTGTTCTGGGCATCGGATCGCCTGTCGAACGTGGCCCCCTGACCATCACGCTCTTCGCATGCGCCGGGGACGGATAAGCCGGTCCCGGCATAGCACTTTTCCGTTGCGGTGCGGCATCCGCCGGACATCCGGGCCGCCGGTCGAAGCAGGGCGGGCCGAGGCACGATGCGTCGACCGTGGCGAGGGTGCCGCTGGCCTCGCGCGACGTCGAAGAGGCGTCCGAACGGGTGAAAGTCCGTCTAGAATTCGAACGTGGCACTCAAGTCGACGCGTCCGTCGCCGCCTTCGAGCGGGGAGGCGGCCTGGTCGCCCTCGCGGCGACCCAGCTCCCGCGAGCTGGAGGTGCGCGTCGGCCTGCTCGAGCGGAAGCTCAAAGACGTGGACGAGGAGCTCTCCCGCGAGCGTCGCATCGGCGTCGCCCTCCGCGAGGTCGGCCTCGCGCTCGGCACGACGCTCGATCTCGAGCAGCTCCTCGAGCTGATCCTGGAGAAGATCATCGACGCCGTCGAGGCCGACCGCGCGACCCTCTACCTCCTCGACGAGCGAAAGAACGAGCTCGTCTCGCGCATCGTGCAGGGTGACGAGGTCCGGCAGATCCGCCTCAAGGTGGGCCAGGGCATCGCCGGCCACGTCGCGCAGACGAGCAAGACGCTCCTCGTCAACGACCCGTACGAAGATCCGCGCTTCAACGCCGAGCTGGATCTCACCTCCGGCTACCGGACTCGGTCGATCCTCGCCGTCCCGATGAAGAACCACCTCGGGCGCACGATCGGCGTCGTCCAGGTCCTCAACAAGAAGACCGGGCCGTTCGGCGACCACGACGCGATCATCCTCGCCGCGCTGGCGACGCAAGCCGCGATCGCGATCGACAACTCGCGTCTGTTCCTCTCCGTCACGCAGAAGAACACCGAGCTGCTCGAGATCAAGGAGCAGCTCGAGCACCGCGTGCGGGACCTCAAGCTCCTGTTCGATCTCGAGAGCGCGATGGGGCGCGCCACCTCGC
>JAHBWA010000276.1 GCA_019637195.1 Labilithrix sp.
GCGAAGGCTCGGGAACGCCATCGGGTTCAGCGCGTTCTCCGAGAAGAACGAGGTGAACGCCTCCTTGGCGACCTCGAGCACATCCGGTCGCGTCGCGTAGACCAGGCTGAAGAGGCGCGCGCGCGAGGCGTCCGCGTCCGTGTCGCGGTAGGCTCGCATCGCCTTGGTGATCTCGTCTCGTGGAGTACCCTGCTGGGGAATTTTCATGGCGACCTCTCGGTTACGGATTCACGCGGCGCGCCTCGCGAGCGAGGCCAAGACGATGACTGCGGTGGCTCGGACCTGGAGGGTCGCGTGAGCGGAGTGGTCGACGACGAGAGCGCCGGCAGCCGCGCGCGGCGCTCGGGCGCGCTCCTCGTGGTCGCCGCGGCCGCGCTCTGGAGCACGGGCGGCGTCGGCGTGAAGGTCGCCGACGCGGAGCCGCTCGTGATCGCGGGCCTCCGGAGCGTCTTCGCGCTCGCGTTCATGCTCGTCGTGATGGCGGTCCAGCTCCGCGGTGAGCGAGGCGCGCTCTCCGCGATCGGCCAGCTGCTCCGGCGCCCGCTCGTCTGGGGCGCGGCCGCGAGCTACGCGCTCATGGTCGTGACGTTCGTGCTCGCGGCGCGGCGCACCACGGCGGCGAACGCGATCTTCATCCAGTACACCGCGCCGATCTACGTCGCGCTGCTCTCGGCGCCGCTGCTCGGCGAGCGGCCGACGCGGAGCGATCTGTTCGCGACGGGCGCGTGCGTGGTCGGGATGGCGCTCACCTTCGGCGGCGAGCTCGGCGGCGGCCGCGCGGCGGGCAACCTCCTCGCGATCCTCTCGAGCTTCGGCTTCGCCGGCCTCCCGCTGCTCCTCCGCGTCGACCAGAAGCGGCTCGCCCCCGAGCTCGCCGCGCGCGCGCCGCTCGTGGCGATGTCGCTGGGCAACGCGCTCGCCGCCCTCGTGGCGGTGCCCGCGATGCTCGCCCACCCGCCGAGCGGGCCGGCGCGGGAGCGGACGCTCGTGGTGCTGCTCCTCCTCGGGACGCTGCAGATTGGCCTGCCGTACGTCCTCTACGGCGTCGCCGTGCGCCGCCTCCGCGCGCTCGAGAGCTCGCTCCTCGCGATGATCGAGCCGGTGCTCGCCCCGATCTGGGTGCTGCTCGCGACCGGCGAGCGGCCGAGCGCGATGGCCGGCGCCGGCGGCGCGGTCATCGTCGGCGCCGTCGTGCTCCAGGCGCTCGGGCGCCGCCGGCGCTGACTCAGGGACCGGCATCCGAGCCTCGCGCGTCCGCCGGCGGACGCGGGACGTTCGGGGGGACGCGATCGTCCGGGAGCCGCACGGCGGACATCGAGCCCTTGCCGGCGCCGAGCGGGTTGGTCCCGAGGCGGACGACGTCGGCGGTGAGGCTCCCGGTGGCGCGGATGACGCCGTCTTCGCCCGGCGCGAAGCTCGCGGTCATCGTCAGCCCCTCGACGGTCACCCGCGGGCTCTCGACGACCATCGTGGTCGGCGCCGTGAAGACGCCGCTCGCGGCGTCGTCGTCGACCGCGCAGCCCTGGACGAGGAAGGAGTAGCCGGTCGGCGGCGGCGCGTTGGGGACGAAGTCCGGCCACTCGTCGACCGAGCCGGCGCGCGTGGACGGCGCGACGCACTCGGGCGCGGGGAGGAGCCGGCAGACGTCGGTCGAAGGGCACGCCGTCGGGCACTTCTGCTCGACGTTCCGGTCCGCGTTCGTGAACTGGCCCGTGAGCGCGCCGGTGTTCGGATCGACGTCGATGTACGCCAGCAGCTGGATCTGCGTCCCGAGCGGCTGCTCGACGTCGAGCAGGACGAAGTACGTCCCGACCGCGAAGGCCGACGGCTGCTCGACGCACTTCACGATGTACGAGAACGGCACGCGTACGCGGAAGCGCGAGACCGTGCCCGCCGGCGAGCGGAGGCCGCCCTCGACGAGCAAGACGAGCTTGGGGCCGACGGGGAGCGCCGAGTCGAGCGTGAGGATCAGGCGGCCTGCCGCGGCGTCGACGTCGGCCACGGCGCCGAGGTCGCCCTCGAGCGGATCGCGCCGGACGAGCACGCGGAGCTCGGTGTCGGGATCGTCGTCCTCGTCGGGCAGGGTCCCCTCGATGTCGGTGTCGAAGAGGGCGACCTTCACGAAGAGCGTGTCGGGATCGATCGAGGTCCCGAAGTCGATCACGAGCGGCGCCCGCGGATCGTCGAGGACACCGGAGGTGAGCCCCTGGATGGTCGGCCGCGGCGGCGCCTCGTAGCGCTCGCACGAAGCCGACGTCGCGATCGCGATCGCGGCGGCGAGCATCAAGGCGAGGAGGTGGGTGAGCGCTTTCATCGGAGCCTCAGAAGTAGAACGTCCCGCGGGCCTGACCGAGCCAGCTCCGGACGGCGTCGCCGTTGGCGTCCTCGAGCGCGCTGCCCGGGAAGAGCACGGCGGCCTCGAGGTCGGCCACGAAGTGATCGTACATCCGGTACTGCACGCGGAGATCGAGCTCGGTGCCGTAGTAGCGGCCGGGCCGGCCGCCGACGAAGTTGACGAGGTCGTCGTCGAGGCGGTTTCCGTCACGGCGCTGGAGCGACGCGATCGGATCGATGAGCCGCGCGGGCGCCCAGGCGAAGAGCGCGCCGCCGCGGACGAGCAGCTTGTCGACCGGCCGCACGTCGACCTGCGGGAAGAGCGCCGCGGCGTTGGTGAAGGCGCCGCGCGTGGCGACCTGCTCGAGCGGGTACGACGGCGCGCCGAGATCGCGGAGGACGGCGACGCCGGCGGCGGCCGCGCGCGCGCTCTGGTGCGCGAGGACGTGCTTGAAGAGCAAGAGGCCGACGTTCGCGTCGTCGGCGAAGCGGAACTGGGTGAGGGGAGTGCGCGTCTGCGGGTCGGAGTCGCCGGAGGCGTAGTCGCCCTCGAGGTAGAGCGAGTAGAAGGGCTGGTCCCACTTGATGGTGGCGCGCGCGCCGAGCTGGCGGATGTCCTGCACGACCGACGGATCGTTCGAGATGACGCGGACGGCGTCGCCGACCTCGCGCGTCGAGCCGGTGACGAACGACGTCTCCATCCCGGCGTGGAGGTTCGACCCGATCTTCGACATCACGCGCCCGCCGAGCGCGGAGACGCCCGTGTCGTTGTCCCTGCTCCAGCGGTAGGCGTGGAAGAGGCGGGCCTCGAAATCACCGCCGAGGCGGTGCGTGGGCTCGAGCCAGCGGACGGCGGTGATCCACCCGTGGAGATCGTCGGAGAGGCGCTGCGGGTTGTCCGTGACCAGGCGGTCGTACGCGAGGATGAGGAAGACGCCGCGCGTCTCGGACTTGTCGCGCTCGGCCTTCGGCTTGAAGGCCTCGAGCGGTTTGGTGGCGAAGAGGATCCGGTCGGCGCTGTTTCCGCGCCGCGCGAAGCCGAAGCGGTTTCGGCGGCCGTCGCCGTCGTTGACGGCGATCGACGCGCCCTCGGTGAACGGCTGGCGGCCGATGCGGAGGAGGCCGACCGGGGTGATGACGTCGCCGTAGAGGCGGCGGACGAAGACCGGGTCGGAGTCGCAGAGGCCGTAGCGGTAGCTCGACGGCTCGGTGGCGAGCTCGCCGGGGCGAAGCGCGACGCACGGGCCGGCGGCGTTCGGGTTGACCGTGCCGACGTTGGCGCCGCTCGTCGGGGTGGCCGAGTCGTCGCGCGTGCCGTTGTCGCCCCAGAGGACGCCGTCGAGCACGTCGACCGACGTGACGAGGCGGACCTTGTCCTCCCAGTCGAGCCCCGCGTCGAGGCGGAGGCGGTGCTCGAGCACGCTCCAGTGGCGATCGCGCGTGCTGTTCAGATCGAGCGGGCGCACGGCGACGCCGTTCGCGCGATACTCGGCGGCGCCCCGAAAGCCGGTCGACGCGCTGAGCGGGAAGCGCTCCGGCGGCCCGACGGGATCGGCGTCGGACCACGGCTCGACGGCTCCGGCGCGCGACGTGGCCCCGAAGATCGCTGCGCCGAGCGCCGCGGTGAGAAGCGCGCGCCGCGTGCTTCGCGAAGGATGTTTCCGCTTCCCCGTCAAGATGGCTCCGTTCTTTTACACTGTAAAATCGGCCGCGCAACGTCGGCCCGGACGATTCTTTTCGACCGACCGCGTCAAGGGCGCGCCCTCTTCGACGCGGAGGTCTTCGCGCTCGTCTTCGCGGCGCGCGCGGGCCTCGCCGTCGCCGTCGGGCTCGCCGGCGGCGGCCGGGCCGCGTGCTCGCGGAGCGCGGACAGGAGCAGCTCGAGCCCGAAGGAGAAGACGTCTTCGTGGTGCTCGGGAGCCAGCCACGCGAAGACGCTCGCGAGCTGCGGGAGCCTGCCGATCGCCTCCTTGCCGTCGCGCCCCGCCTCGAGGTCGCGGAGCCCCGCGAGCTCGTTCAGCGCGACGCCGCTGCAGTAGCTCGCGACGAGGCGGTAGAAGCGCGCCGTCGTGCGCGCGTCGAGGCCGTGCTGCTCGGCGAGCGTGAACAGGTCGTTCAAGAACCGGTACGTCCCCTCGGTCGCGAAGCGCCGCGAGGCGAGCAGGGGAAACGCGTTCGGGTAGGCGTGCGCCAGGCCGCGGTACGCGTGCGCCAGCGTGCGGAGGGCGTCGATGAAGTCGGCGGGGCTCTCGACGTCCGCTCGCGGCGCGGCGTCGTCGGCCGCCGCGCCGCCGAGCTTCGCCACCAGCGTCTCGACGACGGCGTCGAGCAGCGCGTCCTTGCTCGGGTAATACCAGTAGATCGCCATCGCCTCGACGCCGAGCGCGCGTCCGAGCTTGCGCGTGCTGAACGCCTCGAGGCCCTCGGCCTCGATGAGGCGGAGGGCCTCGTCGCGGATGCGCTCCGAGGTCAGGCTCGGCTGCGCGCGCGTCTTCTTTTTCCGTGAGCCGGCCATCGCCCGAACCTTCGACGGGACGCAGGATCCCAGGTCGACGCATCCGTGGGAAGCCTCTTCTAGGCGCGCTCCTCCGCGCTCGGCCCCGTGGTAAGGGAGCGGCGTGCGTCGTTTCGGCTTCGTCCTCGTCCTCCTCGGGTTGATCGGGATCATCGTGGGGGCGTTCAACGGATCCGGCTCGCTCTTCGCGTGGAACGGCCGGCACCCGATCGAGACGTTCGCCCTCGACGAGGCGGCGACGACGCGGACCCTCGTGCCGGAGCCGGGCCGTCGGTACACGCTCAGCGTCCAGGTGACGTTCGATCGCGCGGGGCTCGAGGTCCACGAGGGCGCCGCGGTCGTCGAGGCGAAGATGCCGCTCGTCGTCCGCGTGAAGGATCCGGCCGGGACCACGCGCGCCGAGGCCGTCGGCTGGCTCGATCCGGGCGAGCCGCCGAACGTCCTCTACGGGCAGGCCGTGCCCAACGCCCGGACGGCGCAGCACGCGGACGAGCGGAGAGGGCAGGGCCCGGGGGCTCCGTCGGGCGGGCGGCAGGCGCGTCCGCCTCCGGAGCTGGTCGTCGAAAGGCTCGTCGGACCGTTCGTCGCGTCGAGCGACGAGCCGCTCTCCGTGGCGGTCGATCTCGGGCCGGATCGCGTCGGCCGCGCCCGGATCACCGAGCGCCGGCTCGTCATTTACGACGACGCCCTGCCGCCGAGCATCCGGAACGCGTTCATCGTGGCCGGGGCCGGCGTCCTCGTGTTCCTGACCGGCCTCGCGGTCCTCGTCGTCGCCTGGTTCCGGCGACGCGGCGCGCCGAGGAAACGTGGTGGTATTCCCGCCGAAGGCGGCGTCTAATGCGCGCCATGCCAATGCTACGTGGGCCGAAGGCCCTCCTCCGCGGCGCCTCGAGGCGCCCCGCGCTCGTCGGGATGATGTCGTGTGCGCTCGCGCTCGGAGCGGCGCTCGGGCCTGCGGAGGGCGCCGCCTTCGCGGCGCCGAGCACGCCTGCGCCGGGGACCGCGCCCGCGAGCGACGAGGCGAAGACCGACGAGGAGAAGGCGGCCGAGGAGAAGGCCGCCGAAGCGCCGCAGGCCGACGCGCCGAAGAAGGAGCTCGACACCAGCGTCGAGTCCGCCAAGGCGATCTACTTCTCCGGCGACATCGCGTTCACCCGCTCCGATCTCGGCGGCGTCTCCGACAACACGGGCTTCGACCGCACCGTCGCGAACGGCCTGCTCTACGGTCTCTCGACGGGCGTGCGCCTCCGGGACGTTCGTTTCGGCGTCCGCTGGCGCGTCTACGACACGACGGAGTCCACGCTCTGGACCTTCGCGCTCGCCGCGGGCTACGCGCTCCCCCTCCGCCCCGTGTCGCCGATCTTCTCGGCGCACGTCGGCTACGTGTTCGACCAGCACATCGAGGAGGGCCTCTACCGCCGGTCGCTCCCGCCCGGCGCGATCCTGCCGCCGAACATCGACATGCGCGGCCTGCTCGTCGGCGTCGACGTCAACGCCAGCTACTGGGTCACGCAGTTTCTCCGGCTCGGCGTGTTCATCGGGGCGGACCTCATGTTCCTCCACCGCGATCAGGCGACCCTCCCGCGGTCGATCGTCGCGGTGCCGCCGGAGTTCGAGAACAACCCGCTCTACACCGGGACCGGCAGCTCGATCGGCTTGAACATCAACGCCGGCCTCCGCGGCGCGTTCGACATCGCCTTCAAGTGAAGGGCTCCGGCGCGGGATCGGCGTGCGCCCGATCCCGCGCGACTTCGCGGGGAAGCAGGTGGGGCGTCGATCCACCCGAGGTCCGCGAAAGGCCCTCCCGAGATCGTCGAGATCGCCTGATTTTAGCGATGTAGGTGGGACGGCGACTCAGGCACACCCTTCGCAGGTCGCCCGGGGCGGGCTCGAACGCCCCTCGGGAGGAAGACATGGATCTGCTCGGTAAGTCTCGCTGGTTGTCGCTCGC
>JAHBWA010000277.1 GCA_019637195.1 Labilithrix sp.
CACACCGTCCCGCTGATCGAGGACGCGCCGCCCGACGCGTCGGTCGCGGTCCTCGAGGACGACGCCGGTGAGGACCCGCCCGAGCCCACGGTCGAGCCCGCGCCGACGCTCACCGCCGAGCCCACGGCGAAGCCCGGGAAGGGCCGCGACGGCGGTCATCGCGATCCGTGCGAGGCGGCGCAGCACGCCCGCGAGACCGGCGCGGCGGAGAGCGTCATCACGAGGCTCGAGGAGCGTTGCCGCGCGAGCGGCGGCTCCCTCTGACGAATCGGCCGAATCGGGCGAGGCGCGGCGCGGCGCGGTCGACCGGCTACACTTCGGCCCTTGAGCGATCCCGTGCTCGTGCTCGACCGCCTCGGCAAGGACTTCGGCGCCAAGGCGGCGCTGGTGGAGCTCTCGTGCGCCGTCGCCCCCTCCGAGGTCGTCGGTCTCCTCGGCCCGAACGGCGCGGGCAAGACGACCACGATGAAGCTCGTGCTCGGCCTGCTTCGGCCCACGCGCGGCTCGGCGCGGGTCGGCGGTCTCGACTGCACGACCGCCGCGCGGGAGGTGAAAGAGCGCCTCGGCTACTGCCCCGACGAGCCTGCGTTCTACGATTTTCTCACGGGCAACGAGACCGTCGACTTCGTCGCCAACGTGCGCGGCGTGGACCCGGCGGCGCTCGCCGAGCGGCTGCCGCGGCTCGTCGACGAGCTCGATCTCGCGGACGTCCTCGACGCGCCGACGGCGAGCTACTCGCACGGCACCAAGAAGAAGCTCTCGCTCCTGCTCGCGCTCGTCCACGCCCCGAAGCTCCTCTTGCTCGACGAGCCGACGAACGGGCTCGATCCGCCGACCGCCGCGCGCGTGCGGGGGCTCCTCCGCGACTACGCGCGCAGCGGCGCCGCGGTCGTGGTCTCGACGCACTTGCTCGAGATGGCGGACGTCTTGTGCGATCGCGTCCTCGTCTTGCACCGCGGTCGTCTGGTCGCGGAGGGGACGCCCCGCGGCATCCGCGCTCGCGCCGGAGTCGATGAAGCCGCGTCGCTCGAGGACGCCTTCATGGCTCTCGTCCGATGATCCGCGCGACCGCCGCGCTCGCGCTCCTGCTCTTTCGCTACTGGGCGCGCGCCTCGCTGCCGAGCCGGCTCCGGCGCGACAAGGGCCGGCGCGCGTCCGCGGGCCTGCTCCGCTTCGCGTACCTCGCGATGATGAGCGCCTGGGGCTACGCGGTCGGTCGCCTGGTCGCCGCGCTGGGCGATCCCGCGGACCGCGCACGCGGCGCCGCCTGGATCATCGTCGGGACCACGGGCCTCTCGGTGATCTGGACCGCCCTCACGCGCGGCCCGACGCTCCGGGGTGAGCCGAGCCCGCTCGAGACGCGGTTCCTCGACGCGCTGCCGCTCCGTGAGGGGAGCCGCCTGGCGGTCGGGCTGATCGAGCGCCTCTTCCTCCACGCGCTCGGCGTCGCCGCGCTCGTCGGCGTCACGCCGGAGGCGCCGGCGCGCGCCGCGCTCGTCGCCGTCGCCCTCGCGACCGCCGGCGTCTTCGCGGGCGAGGCGATCATGCGCGTGGCGCGCGTCGTCGTCCCGGCCATGGCGATCGCCCGCGCGCGCACGTACCTGCTCGTCCTCGGGCAGGCGGCGTTCCTGATGTGCGTCGTCCAGGCGCCCTCGCTCGCGAGGAGCGCGCGTCTCGGCGTGTTCGTCGCGGGATGGCCGGCGGCCGTCGTCCGAGCGGTCGCCGAGGGCGACGGCTTCGCGCGCGTGCTCGCGTTCGCGGCGGGCGCGCTCGCGCTGGCCGTCGCGGTGAGCGCCGTCGCGGAGCGCGCCGGCTACGATCGCGTCGACCTCGTCCCCACCGGGCGGCCGCGTCGCTCGGCCCGCGAGCTCCTGGTCGTCGACCGCGTCGACGACGTCCTCCGCCGCCGCGAGCCGGGCGGCCGCTGGGCCGCGCTCGTGATGATGGGCTACACCGCGCTCGTCACCGTCGCGATCGTGGGCTTCGCCTGGAGCGCGCGGCGCGCGGCGGCCGAGCAGGCGGAGTCGATGATCCGCGGCGCGTGCGGGCTCGCGGCCTTCGGGGCGTTCGTCGTCGTCACGGCGCGCGCCTCGCGGATGGCGGCGCGCGACGTGGCCGCGCGGCCGCTCCTCGCGCCTTTGCCGATCGAGCCGCGCGCGCTGCTCGGGGGCAACGTCGCTCGACTCCGGCGCGACGCGCTGCTCGTCGCGGCCCCGGCGGTCCTGCTCCTGGCGACGCCGTGGGCGCTCGCGGTGCGGCTCGAGGCGGCGTGGCGCGTGGGGGCGCTCCTCGTCGCGGTCGCGCTCGCCGCGAAGGCCGCCGCGTCGATCGCCTTCCTCACCGTCGGCGCGGGCAGCCGGCGGGGGCCCGGCGGGAGCTTCGTCGTCGAGTCCGTCCTCGTGCTCGTCCCGCTCGTCGGTGTCGCGACGGCGCCGTACGCCTGGGCCGTCGTCGTCCCGCTCGCCGCGCTCGGGCTCGTCGCGCGCGAGGCGGGGCGCTCCGGCCTCCGCTGCGTGCGCTGGCTCGACGACGGCGACGACTTCGAGCGCGAGACGCCGATCTGGCGTGCGCTCCTCGTGCTCGCCGCGTTTCAGTCCGCGGCCGTCCTCGCGGCGCGGCTCGTCTCCCTGAGCGAGCTCGACGAGGCGACGGGGCTCGCGATCGCCTCCGGAGCTTCGTCGCTCGTGCTCCTCGCGCTCACGCTGCACGCGCGGCGGAGCGCGCCGCGGATGCACCTCTTCCCGGAGCGCGCCGGGTGGCTCGTCGCGGCGGCGCTGCTCGGCGCGCTGAGCGGCGGCCTCGCCGCCGGCTGTCTCGTCGCGGCTCGGCGCCTCGGCGTGGACGCGCCCGACGTGGCGGGCGCGTCGCGCGTCGCCGTCGCGATCGCGACCGTGGGGCTCGCGCCGTTCGCGCACGAGGTCTTCTTTCGCGGGTGGCTCTTCGGCTGCATCGAGGATGAGCTCTCTCCGTCGCGCCGCCGCTGGCTCGCGCCCGTCCTCTGCGCGTTCGCCTTCGCGGCGGTGCGTCCGCCGGTGTCGTTCGTGCCCTCGTTCGTCCTCGGGCTCCTCGCGGGGCTGCTCTTCGCGCGGACCCGGGCGATCGGCCCGGGGATAGTCGCGCACCTCGTGCACGCGGCGCTCGCGCTCCTGCTCTCCGCGTGAGCTCGGCGGCGCGCCCGCGGCCTCGCCGTTCGTCGGAAAGGGCCGAGATCCCACCCAGCTCGGGTCAAAGCCGGAGTAGGATGTGCGCCCCATGATCCCCGGCTTCGGCAAGGAGCAGCTCTCGCTCGGTAGTGCCCCCGACAACGACGTGGTCCTCCAAGGACCCGGCGTCGCGCCTCGCCACGCGCGCCTCGTGAAGCAGGGCGCGAACCTGATGTTCATCGACGGCGGCGCGGCGCCTTCGTTCGCGAACGGCGCGCCGGTGCAGCCGAACCAGCCCGTCCCGTTCGACTTCCGGACGCAGTTTTCGCTCGGGCAGGTGCCGGTGCCGCTCTCGCACCCCGCCATCGTGATGATGATCATGTCGCGCGGTCAGGCGAGCGGCCCGCCCGGGCACGTCCTCGTCGGGCGTGAGGCCTCGACGTCGTCGCTCGTCATCGGCAGCAGCGCGGTCAGCTCGACGCACGCGACCGTGATGATGGACCGGATGATGGTCCAGGACTCGGGCTCGACCAGCGGGACCTATGTCGGCGGCGCGCGGATCACACCGAACACACCGGTGCCGCTCGATCCGAACGGCGTCGTCGCGTTCGGTCCGGTCCCCGTCCCGGTCTCGCTCCTCGGCCAGATCGCGCAGGCGCTCGGCGGCGGCGCGCCCATCGACGCGGCCCCGCAGCACTCGGCCTCGCCGCAGGCGGGCGCGTCACAAGGAGGCGGCGGGGGCGGCGCGCGCAAGCACCGCACCGTCATCGGCGAGCTGAACCTGCAGCAGCTCCAGGGCGGGACGATCTCGATCGGTCGAACGCCCGACAACAAGATCGTCGTGCCCCACCCGCAGGTGTCTGCGCGTCACGCCCAGATCATCGACCAGGGAGGCAGCCTCTTCCTCGAGGATCTCGGGAGCGGCAACGGCACCTTCGTCCGCGGCCAGCGCATCGCGCGCGGCCAGCGCGTCCCGGTCCAGAACGGCGAGAAGGTCTACATCGGGCCGATGCCGCTGGTGATCCAGATCGCCGGCCAGCAGGTCAACGTCGTCGTCGAGGACCAGCAGGCCTCGTGGGCGGGCAAGCCGCTCTACGAGATCGAGGCGTGGGACCTCTTCCTCGAGGTGCCCGATCGCGACGACAAGGCCAAGATGAAGACCTTGCTCGACCACGTGTCGTTCAAGGCGCTCCCGGGCGACATGATCGCGCTGATGGGCCCGTCCGGCGCGGGCAAGACCACGCTCCTCATGACGCTGAACGGCTACCTCCCCCCGACGAGCGGGCAGGTGCGCATCAACGGCGAGGACCTCTACGCCATCTACGACGCGCTCCGCGGCGTCATCGGCTACGTGCCGCAGGACGACATCGTCCACCCGGAGCTCACCGTCTTCGAGGCGGTGAAATATTCGGCGCGCTTCCGCCTCCCGAACGACTACTCCGAGGCGGAGATCGACGCGCGCGTCGAGCAGACGCTGAAGGACCTCGGGCTCGAGGGCGTGATGAACCTCCAGATCGGCAAGCCCGAGAAGAAGGTGCTCTCCGGCGGCCAGCGCAAGCGCGTCAACATCGCGCTCGAGCTCGTCACCGATCCGGTCATCCTCTTCCTCGACGAGCCGACCTCCGGTCTCGCCGCCGACGACACGACCGCGCTGATCAACCTCTTGCACGATCTCACGAAGAAGACCGGCAAGACGATCATCATGACGATCCACCAGCCCGCGAAGGACGAATACGAGAAGTTCAACCTCGCGTTCATCATGGGCTACGGCGGCATCCCGACCTACTACGGGCCGACCGGTACGCCGAGCTACCGCTTCTTCGCCTCGCTGATCGAGAACCCGAACAGCCCTTACCGGAACCAGCCGACCGCGCAGAACCGCAACATCGACAACCCGCGCGACATGTTCGACATGCTCAACATGCGCGAGCGCGGCGTCCACGAGCGGATGAAGAGCCGCGACCCGAACGTCCCGCGCAACACCGCGCGCCTCGAGGCCGCGCGCGAGTGGCGCGCCGAGTTCTTGCACCAGGGCAACCCGGTCTTCCAGCAGATGTTCTCCGGCCGGCGCGCGGTCGGCACCGAGCCCGCGGCGCGCGGCGTCCCGCATCGGCCGAGCGTCGCGCTCTTCCGGCAGCTCATGCTGCTGATGAGTCGCTACTGGAAGGTGAAGAGCCGCGACCGCGCCGGCGCCGCGATCATGTTCCTCCAGGCGCCGATCATCGGCGTGATGCTCGCCTTCGTCTTCGCCGGGCAGCAGGAGGCTGTCCCGTTCTGGTGCCTCGGCGCGCTCCAGGAGCTCGGCAAGAAGGTCCAGAGCGCCGAGGGCTCGACCGATCTGCTCGCGCGGATGCTCCCGACGAACGATCACACCGCGGCGATGTTCTTCGTCGTCGTCTCGGCGGTCTGGTTCGGCACGTCGAACTCGGCGCGCGAGATCGTCACCGAGCGGGCGATCTACCTGCGCGAGCGGATGGTGAACCTCTCGCTCTTCAACTACGTCTTCTCGAAGTACATCATCCTGAGCCTCGTCTGCATCTTCCAGTGCACGCTGCTGCTCGGGATCGTCTTCTTCACGCTCGGCTTCAACGGCGGACCGGTCGCGTTCTTCATGGAGCTCCTCGTCATCATCGCGGTCGCGATGAACGCGACGGCGCTGGGGCTCCTCCTGTCGACGGCCGTGTCGTCCGCGGAGGCGGCGATGTCCCTCACGCCGATCGCCCTGATCCCGCAGGTCGTCCTCGGCGGTCTGATGGTCCCGATGACGACGAACCCGATGCTCAAGCCGCTCATGTACGTGATGCCGGCCCGCTGGGGGTTCGAGGGCTCGATCGCGCACGAGCGGCTCGCGGTGGCGAAGGAGCCGGCCTGGTTCATCAACCTCCAGAACGCGAGCCTGAACAGCCCGCCGGACTACGTCTTCGGCGGCTACTTCCAGTGCGCCGTCGCCCAGATGGGCTCGGAGTCGCTCAAGGGGGCCTGGGGCTTCTCCGCGTACGCGCAGACGTGGCTCCCCATCACCGTCCTGCTCGGGATGACGGCGGTGATGCTCGTCCTCTTGCTCATCCTGCTGAAACGCCGCGATCCGGTCTGACGTGGAGCGCCGGCTCGGTCGCTCCGACCCGGGCCGGCGCTACTTCCAGACCTTGAGCGGCCCGGCGAGATCGCCGTTCTTGTCGGCCGTCGCCGCGGCCTGGGGGCGCGGCGCCTGCGAAGCCTGCGGCGCTCGCTTCACGCGCGGCTTGGCGGCCTGACCAGGCTTGGCCTCCTCGAGGTCGCCCATGTCGATGATGGGCGTCGTGGTCGACACGCCGCTCGGAAGGAGCGGCTGCGGGGTGGGGTCGGGGAGCGGCGTCTCCGGATCGGCGGCCGCCGCGGTCGTGTCGGGCGCGGCCGGCCTCCGTGGCGCATCGCGGACGAGGAGCGCGGCGAGCAGGCCGAGCACCC
>JAHBWA010000278.1 GCA_019637195.1 Labilithrix sp.
CGAGGCTCGCCGCCGTCGGCTCGCCGGCGCGCGCGGGCGACGAGAGCCATGAGCTCCACGCGACGCCGAGGGTGACGATCGAGGCGCGGAGCAGGCGCCGCCGAGAGCGCTCTCGAGCGATCCCGGCGGCGACGCGGCGGCGGGATCGGCGCTCCCTCGGGTTAGGGTTCGAGGCCAACGGCTCCGAGAGTACAGCACGTGCGCGGCTCGGCGGGAGAAGCCTCGCGTCCGGCGTCGGTCGGCAGATCCGGGATCACGCATCGGCTGGGCGTTCGTCGCGCGAGTCGAGCGGTTCGACAACGCGGCGGACGGACGGGCGAGCCGCTCGCCGCGCGCGACGCATGCGCCGCGACGAGCCCCGTTCTGCGTCCTCGAGGATCCCGTCCCCAGAGTGAGCGGCTCGATTTCGGCGCCTACTGCCTCACGCCGACGTCCCGAGAGTAGAGCGTGCCGCCGGGCGTGCCCGGACAGTCCGCCTCGCCCGTGGCGACGAAGCCGTCGGCCAAGAAGCGGATGAGCGAGCCGCCCGACCGGCGGCAATCGCACGCGCTGTCGAGCTGGCACTTGAGGAGGCGGTCGACTCCGTTCGTCAGCCTAACCTCCGTCCCGTCGACCGTGACCTCGGCGACCCACTGGTAGTTGTCCGTCGAGGGTGGAGCGGCGCCGCACGCGCCGTCCTGGCACCAGCTCTCGGTGACGGTGTACCGCCCTTCGATCGTGCAGCTCGCCGGCGCGGGCGGGTAGTCGGCAGGGTCGCAGCTCTCGCCGGCCTTCGTGGTCCCGAACAGGTTCGAGCCGCCGGAGTCCTTGCCGCCGTCCGCGTTCGTCGAAGGCGTCGAGCCGTCCGGACCGTCCGAATTCCCATTCGACGCTCCGCCGTCCTCCGCCGCGCGCCCGCCGAGATCTTCCTCGTTCGTGCAGCCGACGAAGGCGAGGGTGACCAGCGAAAAAGCGGCAGCGATTCGAAGCTTCGAGTAGCGCGTCATGACGTCTCCTTCTTGGGTTGCTGCCACGTTTGTCGCCCGCCCGCCATTTTCGTCACGGCCGGATCGCTTTTGTGCGCTCGCCGGACGACGCGCCGGCGGGGGAAGCCGTCCCCGCCCGCGCGAGTTGCAACGGGCGTCCTCGAGTCGTGGCTAACGAGCGTACGTGGGCGAGGGACGGCAGAACGTCGTCGCGACCGACGACGAGCACGAGCACGGGCCGCCGCTTGTCGGGAGAGGCGATGCGGAACCCTCGCCCACGTTGCGTCGGATGAGCGACGTGAGGCCTTTCGCGAGGGGGGTCACTTCTGCACGTAGCGATGGTGGTCGCCGATCTTCGCGCCGACGCCGGGCCGCGCGTTCCCGTGGTCGTCGTCGCGGAGGAGAATGTACCGCCCCGTGCTGTTCGAGCCGAGGACGCCCTGCCAACCGTCGTACGCCCCGCCGAGGAACGACACCACCTGCCCCGACGTGCGGATCATCCCCGCGTTGCCGCCCGACGTGTACGAGCCTCCCGAGATCGTGAACCGTGGCAGCGGCGAAGGGACGTATTGCACGAGGGGGCCACCCGACGGGCGCCACTGGTACTGGGAGGTGAGGCACGCGTAGGTGCCGTCGAGCGCTCCCGTCCCGCCGGCGTTCGGAGCGGCCTTCGCGATCGGTTCGTAGTCCATCGTCACGTCGCCCGATCGGCCCGTCACGTGGGTGGTCACGTAGCCGACGACCGCATCGCCGCTCTGCACGTCGCACGTGAAGCTCGTGTCCGCGCGCTTCAGGATCTTTCCGCGAAAGCAGGGCGCCGTCAGCTTGGGAGAGCCCATGCGCGTGACCATTCCCGAGAACGTCGACGCGAGCCTCGCGCCGTCGAGGATCACGAAGCCCTCCTGGAGCTTGTAGGACATGCCGGCGGGGCCGTTCGTGACCGTGACCTCCGCGGGATCGCCCTCGTTCGGCGGGATCACGGCGCACGAGAACGAGCCCGACGCAGGCGGGGAGACCGGACACTCGACGTGGTCCAGGGGAGCGGGACGAGTCGCTGGCGCATGGGTGATACGCGCCCTCGTGCCATCGGGATCGAGGTCGATGGTCTCGTGGCACCCATGTCCTTTCGTCCGTGGCAACGGCGTGGCAACCGCGGCTTCTGCGGGGGGGACACCGCGTCAGGAACGAAACGGCAGGGGCGGCGCCTACACGTCGAGGCCGAGCACGTCGAGCGGGGCAGACCGGATCGCCGACCAGCGGTGCTCGGGCAGACGGCCAGCACTGGCCCGAGGTACGTCCGCTCGACGATGCGGATCCACTCCCGGCTTCAGCACGCACGGCGACGGCAGGCCGTCCTCGGGACCGAGGGAGAGATGCCACACTCGAACGCGAGACGGATGACCCACTAAGATTCAGCGAGACGGCTCAAGGCAACGCCAGCAGCTTGGCGCGTGCCTCTTCGAACGCGGCAGCGTCGACGCGCCTGAGATGATCCTTGATCCGCGCGCGCGGCGCGCCGCTGGGATCGGCGAACGTCTTGTCGGTCTCCATTCCGTTCGGCGAGCGCGTGCCCGTGCCGCGGATGCGCCCCGATCCATCGGCCATCGTGATGTCGTACGTCCACGCGTCCCACGCCCATGCCTTGCCGTCGAACGTGAGCGTGCCGGTGAAGGACGCGGAGTCGTCCGTCGCGCGAAAGATCGCGTGCTCCGTGCCGGACTCCCACGTGAGTGTGGTCGGGATCGTGCGCTTCGATTGAACGACGAGCTCATCGATCCGACGGCGCTGCGGATCGATCGTGCGGCGCACGGCGACGGTCTTCGGCGGCCCGAAGGTGTTCGACTCGTCCGGCGATGTCGTCACGCTCGTGCCGACGTAGAACACGGCCTCGGGCGCCGAGGCTGGCGACGTCGTTTGTGGCGTAGCCGCGTCGCTCGATGCATGGCAGGCGGCGAGGACGAAGATCGACGACGAAACGAGCGCGCGGTACATGACGAAGACCTCCTGCACGTGAGTGAATCCGATGAAACCTCTACAACGCGGGCGCGGGCGCGGCCCTACCGTTCCTGCGAAACGTCCGCGGCGGGCCGAATACCCCGTCGGAGGCGCAACCTCCCGTGCCGTCGTCGAGGTCCTTCGCGAGCTGCAAGATTCGCTCGACGAACCTTGGACCGTCGACGCGATGGCGAGGCGCGCCGGCTACGGCGTATCCCATTTCGCGCATGCTTTCCAGGCGATCGTCGGGGTCTCGCCGCTCCTTTACCTGCGGTCGCTCCGTCTCGAGCGTGCTGCGCACGATCTCGTGTTCACGCCGGAGAAGGACCTCTTCACGATCGGACGCGATGCCGGGTACGCGTCGAGCGAAGCGTTTCGCCGAGCGTTCGTGAAGGCGTTCGGTCGTGCACCGAGCGCCATCCGGCGGGCGCCGGGGCGCGGCAGCACCGCGCAAGCGCCTGCGGTGACCGCCGAGCGGCTCGGCCTTCCCGAAGGCGTCGGCGTGCGCCCCGAGATCGTCCGCTTCGGTCCGGTATCTGCGGTCTCGCTTCGGGCGGCGTCATTCTCGCCGGACGCGATCGCGGACGCGTGGCGTCGAATGTTCGGGCTCGTCCCGCCGGCCGAGCCCTGGGAGCTCGGCGCGGCGACCTCACCGTGGGGCTTCGCTGTGCAGACGAGCCGTCGGGAGTACCGCTGTCTCCACCTCGGTGTTGGCGGTCGCCCGTCGATCGTGCCTCCGCTCGAGCCCTGGCGCGCCAGCGCCGGCTGGCATGCGCGGATGCGTTTTCATGGCTCGCACGAGGCGTTGCAGAGTGCGATGGACTGGATGTTCGGCGCGTGGCTGCCGGCCTCGGCGCTGCGTTGGCGCTTCGCTCCCGTGATTACCCTCTTCGACAACCGGGTCTGGCGGGCAACGGCATTTCGCGAGGCGCTATGCGACGTTCATGTGCCGATCCGCAGCCTCGGCCGCGGCGTCTACGCGCCGCCCTGAATCGGTGGAATGAGAATCGAGCGAAGGATTGGGCCGCTGCCCGGCGTCCATTCGATGGTCGCGCGGCCACGATAGTAGGCATGACAATGTCCAAGATCGCGGTGACGCTGCCGCGTCCATTCCTCGCGATGGCCCGGCGCGCGGTCAAGGAAGGCCGTGCGGGAGAGCGTGAGCGCATAGGTAACGGCAGCGCTCGAGGAGAATGCGAAGCTGGACGACCTCAAGGGGAGCTCGACGAATGCTCGCCGACACGGGTGGCGCGATGACGTCGGTAGAGCGACGCGAGGCGGAGCGGATGCTGGGCACTCGACCGCGTCGCAAGCTGCGGCGTGCAGCGTGATCGGCGTGACCCTCGACGCAAGCGCATTGATCACGATCGAAAAAAACGATCGGAGGCTGGTAGCTGCTCTACGGCTGGCAGTCGATGCGGCTCGTCGCCAAGCTCGACGCTGAGATTGTCCTCCGCCGTGACTTCTCTTCGGGCGATGCAGAGCGTGAGGAGTCCGGTCCAAAGCCCGGCAAGGCCGCGAAGACGGCAGCTCGCATTTGGTCGGAGGCCACGTCGGGGTCGCCGCGCGACGAGCACATCGTGAACCGGAATGCAGGCCCTCGAGCGCCGGTATGCGGATATTCCGATGGCGCCCGGTCAGGAGATCGACCGCGCGAACGGCGTCGTCATGATCGCGACGGCGTAGAGGCGACGGCGCCTCGGCGCTACCGCGAACCGCGAACTGCCCGGCGGCATTCGACCCTCAGACGAACGAACGCCCCGGGACCTTGCGGTCTCCGGGGCGTCTGTCCTCCGTGGCAACGGTTAGGTTCGTTGCCACGGCAAGTGCCCTTGACCGCGGTTCTTCCGTGGTCTCGGGGGGCGACCCCAGCGGGAATCGAATCAGCCCTACACCCCCACGACATCCCTCGCGATTTCGCGATCGGCCGGAAATCCCGGCCCCAAAACGTCTCGCGAGGTGAGCGGGAGCGAGCCCCGGTGAGCCGGGGTGAGTCCGTCCGTGCCCCCCTCATGCCCCCCATGCCCCCGGTCGCGACACGCCGGGTCGCAGCGGGAACCTATACTCGGCCGATGGGTCTCTTCCTCATGCTCGCGCTCATCCTGGTTGCCTGCGGTGGTGGGGGAGGGGACGGACGGAACGAGGAGGACTGCAACCAGATCGCGGAGGACATCCGGAAGGCGGCCTCTGCGCGTGGGCTTCCCGCGCAAGGCATCTGCAACAACAAGAACCCGGAGGTCCAGAAGGACTTCAAGCAGGCGTGCGACGCGCTGAGGGAGTGCAACGACCGATGACCGCCACCAAGATGGCTGCCCTCATCATCGGTGCGGTCCTCATGCCGATCCTCGCCACGGGGGCGATGTACCTGGCTGCGTCGTCCGTCCGACTCACCGACCCGTCCCGGCCGGTGAACCCGGACGCGTGGGTGCCCCCGCACCCCTACAACAACCCCTGGCTCATGTAGCGTTCGGCGGACGCCTCTCCTCGGCTTCTTCCGCCTTCTTCGCTTCCTCTTGGGCCCTTCGGTTCCGCTCGGCTGCCTGTTCATTCGCGATCCGCTCGGCCCGAGCACCCTCGCGCTTCTCCCACTCCCCCTTTTGGTAGTCGTCCTCCGTCTGCTTGCCGAACGTGACGACGCCCGCATCACCCCCAAAGAAGCGACGCGCCTCTTCCTCGTCCTGCTCGGCCTCCGTGAGGTTCAGACCGGCGGGCTTCGGGCTCTTCTTGGTCTTCTCGTCGCTGAGGGCGAGCTCGCGATCGAGCGCCGGTTGCACGGCGGTCGGGCGGCCAGGGAGAGCGGCCGTCTCACGCTGGAGACGATCCATCTCGGCCGAGGCCCAGTCCATCATCTCCTTGTCCGTCAGCTTCCGAGCCTTCGGCTTCGAGCCCGACGCGGTCTTCGCCTTCGTGGGAGGAGGAGCTTCCTTCTGGGAACCTCGTGACCCCAGCGACGGACGCAGCCGGTCGTCGAGCTCGCTTCCGCTCGTGGGTCGAGGACGTGCCGCGCGCGGACGGGAAGGGAGGGGCGTCGGACCTCGTGAGGCGCGACCTCGGACGCGCCGGCCTCGAACGGGAAGACCTCACCCGCGACGACGCCGAGCACATGCCCTTCACGTTCCACGGCCTCCGCCACACGTGCATCACGCACTGGGTCGTCGCCGGCCGGAGCGAGCTCTTCCTTCTCACCGCGGCCGGCCACACGGACCGCGAGATGACCCGGCGCTACCTCGCCGCCGCGTCGTCGCTCTCGGCGAAGTTCGGCCAGCCGCACCCGCCTATTCCGAGCGGGCTTCTCGAAGGAAAAGCCCACGAATCGCCCAAACGCCCAGGATTCGTGGAAGTCGAACAAAAGCAAAACGGGAAACCCCGAAGGATTTCCCGTAGTTCTCACGTCGCATTTGCGACCCCAGCGGGAATCGAACCCGCGTTACCGGCGTGAGAGGCCGATGTCCTAACCGCTAGACGATGGGGCCTTTAAGGGAGGGGAAGAGAGGGAAGGTGACTGGCTGGCGGACTAGGATTCGAACCTAGATAGACGGAGCCAGAATCCGTCGTC
>JAHBWA010000279.1 GCA_019637195.1 Labilithrix sp.
GACAGCGAGATCGCGTCGCTCGCCGCCCGGTGACGAAGCCGCCGCGTCGACCGCGGGCCGTCGTTCGACGCGCGGTGACGGCGCGTGGCACGCCCGGCGCGCGCGTCTTCACCGGGCCGTGAGCAGCGCCTGCTCCCGCCGTTCCCGAAGCTCACCCTGTGGCTCCTTCGCGACGGCAGGGAGATCGCCGCGCTCATCGAGCATCTCGCCGCACGGGGAAGCGAGCTCGAGCGCCTCGTTCGTGAAGATCGCGACCGCGAGGATTGGCCCGCTCGAAGCCGCCGTCGAGGCCCGCATCGCAGGCGCTCACTCCGACGATCTCGGCCGCTGGTGCGAGCGCGCGCTCGAGGCCCGACGGATCGACGACTTCTTCGACGACTGACGCACGGCTCCGGCTCGGCCGCGCCCCCACGTAAGCTCTCTGCATGCGCCATCGGAGCTCCCGTTGGGTTGCCCGCCTCCTCGGGCAATCCAGACGCCGACGCATCGCGAACGCCGGGTTCCTCGGCGCCTTCGCCCTTGTCGGCGTCGACGCGATCTTCGTAGAGCCGTATCGACTCGAGGTCCCGCACCACGTCACGACCGCAGCCGTGACGCGGCCGCTCGTCCTCGCGCACCTCAGCGACCTGCACACGCACGGGCTCGGTCGGCGCGAGCTACGTGTCGTCGAGATCCTCGCCCGCGAATCGCCGGACGTGATCGTGGTGACCGGCGACCTCGTCGACGATGGCGACCTCGAGTCGGCGCGACCGCTGCTTACGAGGCTCCACGCCCCACTAGGTGTCTGGGTCGTCCGCGGCAACTGGGAGAACTGGCGGCCCCCGGCGAACGAGCGCGAGACGATCGCGTCGTTCGGCGCGAGGCTCCTCGTCAATGAGGGGACGCTGCTGCGCCCCGACGTCTGGCTCGCCGGCCTCGACGATCCCATGTCCGGGGCCGCCAACCTCGACGCCGCCCTCCTTGGTGCTCCGCCGAAGTCGATGAAGATCGCGCTCTTTCATTCACCGGACGTCTTCGATGACATCGCGACCAGAGTCGACCTCGCGTTCGCGGGCCACACGCACGGTGGTCAGGTGCGTCTTCCGCTCATCGGAGCGCTCTGGACGCCTCCCGGCTCCGGACGCTACGTCGACGGGTGGTACGACGCCTCCAACGCTCGCTTGCTCGTCTCGCGGGGCGTCGGGACGTCCGTGGTCGCTATCCGATTCCTCTGCCCGCCGGAGGTCGCGATCGTGACGATCGCGCCGTCACGATCGGATTAGGGCCGCGCGCCGCGAAGGCGGCCCCCCCCGCCAGGACGCTTGCGGTCAGCGGCCGGGGGGCTGGAGGCGGCGGAGGAAGGTCGTGGGGCAGGCTACGGAGCCGATCGCTGGGGCCCCAACGATAGCAATGATTCCGCATAGTAACGCAGACGTCCCCAGCCCACCGAGCATCGCGAAGAGGTTGTCGAGCAGCATCCTACACCTGTCCTGAGAGACCAATTCTGACTGGCCGGCCGGAATGTTCTGGCCACATGGCCAGTTTGTCAAGTGCTGCGGACGAGCTTCGACCGGGCATGACGACGGCTCGCGCGCGACGGCCTCGCCCGCGCGCCTGGAGGCCCGCGGTCCTCAGAGCTCGAAGAGGCTCATCGTCGTGGCCTCGAGCGCACGCACGATCTCGGCCTCGGTCTCGCGCGACACCGGATCGATCTCCTGCTGGAGCGCGAGCCCGTCGAGCGTGGCGATGACGAGGCGCGGGATCACCTCCACCGGTACCTTCGGCCGCAGCCCCATCGCGACCAGGTGCTCGAGCGCGGTGTCGATCATCTGCCGGCAGGCCCGCTGGAGCGCCTCCCCGCACGCCTTGCGGATCCGCTTGTTTTGGCGCGACAGGATGTGGAGCTCGGTGAGCACGCGCATCTCGCGGACGCCGTCACGGCGCACCGCCCACATCTCCACGAGCGCGCGGTGAATCCGCTCGAGCGGGGGCCCCTCCTCGGCGAACACCGCGCGGATGCGGGCCTCGACGACCTCGCAGCATCGATCGAGGACCCGCTCGAGGAGCTCGTCCTTGCTCTCGAAGTGGTAGTGGACCGCGCCCTTGCTCAGCCCCGCGGCGTCCGCGATGTCCTGCACGCTGGTGCCCGCGATCCCCTGCTTCGCGAGCACGCGGATCGCCGCGTCGAGCACCTGCGCGCGGCTCGCCTCGCTCTTCTTGTAGCCGGTACGCCGGCCCGCCATGATCCTGACCAAGCAGCCGAAATTCTACACGATCGACGCGCCGCTCGCCTCACCCGCGGCGCGGCTCGCCTCACCCGCGGCGCGACTCGCCTCACCCGCGGAGCGACTCGCCACCCGCAGCGCGACTCGCCACCCGCAACGCGACTCGCCAGCCGCGGCGCGACTCGCCTCACCCGCGACGCTCAGGACTCGCGCGCCTTGCCGGTCTTCAGCTCGCCCATGCGCTTCGGGAGGAGGCCGACGACCGCGATGATCGCGGCGATGCGCGCGCCGAACGAGGCTTCGCCGCCGCGGACGGCGGCGAAGGCGAGCGCGAGCTTCCGAAGCGTCGGCGAATACGGGTACCACCACGTCTCACGCGACGCGCGGTTGCGGTCGACGACGAGGAGCCGCGGGCGCGTCAGGTGCTCGAGCGCGAGCGGCGATCCGGTGATCCCCCAGCCGCTCTCGCCGACGCCGCCCCACGGCATCGACGCGATCGCGCCGGTGAAGGAGTGGTTGTTGATCGTCACGACGCCCGCGCGAAGTCGGCGCGCGAGCGTTTCGCCGAGCCGGATGTCCGCCGTCCATACGCTCGCCGTGAGGCCGTAGCGCGACGCGTTCGCTCGGCGGACCGCCTCCTCCACGCCGGCGACGGCGGTGATGGGCACGACCGGGCCGAACGTCTCGTCCGCGATGAGCGCGTTGTCGTCGGCGTCGATCTTCACGACCGTCGGTCGGTAGCCGAGCGCCGTCGTCTCCGACACGATCCCCTCGCCGCCCTCGAGCACCTCTCCGCCCGCCGCGCGAGCCGCGTCGACGTGGCGCTCGACGGTGCGCCGCTGCGCCTCGGTCGTGAGCGGGCCCACGTCCTGGCCGAAGCGGAGCGCCTTGGTCGCGGCGACGACCTTCGCCGTGAAGACGTCGGCGACGCTCTTGTCGACGTACACGCGCTCGACGGCGCCGCAGTTCTGCCCGGCGTTCATCATCGCCCCCCACACGATGCCGTTCGCGGCGCGGTCGAGATCGGCGTCGGCGAGGACGATCGCGGCGTCCTTGCCGCCGAGCTCGACGGAGCACGGGATCAAGCGCTCGGCGCAGGCGTGCGCCACCTTGCGCCCCGTCGCGGTGCTGCCCGTGAAGACCACGAGATCGACGTCGGCGTCGACGACTTGCGCGCCGACGTCGCCCGCGCCCTGGACCACGCCGAGGAGCCCCTCCGGCAAGATTCCGTCGAAGAGCTGCGCCACGAGCTTGCCGGTGCGCGGCGTGATCTCGCTCGGCTTGAAGACGATCGCGTTGCCGGCGAGGAGCGCCGGGATGATCGTGCGGAGCGGGAGCGCGAAGGGAAAGTTCCACGGCATGATGAGCGCGATCGTTCCGCGCGGATCGCGGTGCACCCAGCCGCGCTTCTTCGGGTACGAGAGCGCGTCGATCTCGGCCTCGAACGGCTCGAGCTCCTCGGTCACGAGCTCGGCCCAGTAGCCGACGACGTCCGCGCTCGCGAGCACCTCGCCGAGGAGCGCCTCGACGTCGGGCTTGCCCGTCTCGTCGTGGACCAGCTTCGCGATCTCCTCCGCGCGCTCGAGGATGCGCTTCTTGACCTTGCTGACCGCCTTGATGCGCTTCGCGATCGGGACCTCGGCCCACTTCTCCTGGGCATCGCGCGCGCGACGCACCACTCCGGCGACGTCCTTTGGGGGCGTCGCTTCGATGACGTCGAGCTCCTTCCCGGTCGCGGGGCTCTTCGTCGCGAACACCATGGCCGAGCTGTCCGACTGCGCAGTCTGCGATTCGACGTTCATGAGGGGCCGCGACTATAGCCGCGCGCTCCTGACGACGCCTCTCGGATATGCGTCGCCGTCGCCACCAGGGCCGCGCGCTCGCGCCGCGCGTCCGCCTCCTCGACGGCGGAGACGGCGCATCGTCTACCGCGAGACGTCGCCGTCGCGGGCGCTCGCGCGCGGCGCACTCTGGCACACGCTCGATGCCCAATCTCCCAGGACATTTTCCTCGTGTGCCAACCGGCACGACCGTTGCGAAGCCGCTCATCATCATGCGCCTCCGCTTCGTCTTTCCGTTCCTCGCTGCTGCTCCGCTGCTCTCCGGCTGCTCCGCCGTCGAGTCGCTCCTCTCCGCCGACGACGGGTGCGCGCAGAGCGCCGCGCTCGGCGAAGAGGAGAAGGAGCCAGGCGGCATCCACGGGTTCACCTCGGAGGCCGAGCTCGACGCCTACATCGCCGGGATCGAGGCGAAGACCCGCGCGACGCAGCAAGGTGGCTCGTCCGGCCGATGCAGCGAAGACGCCGGAATGAAGGCGCCCAACGCCGCGGAGAGCGCAGGGGACAACGCGGGCAGCGCTGCGGCGCCGAACGAGGACATCACGAACAACCAGGAAGCGGGGGTCGACGAGGGCGGCATCGTCAAGAACATCGGCGATCACCTCGTCGTCCTCAGGCAAGGCCGGCTCTACGTCGCGAACGTCACCGACGGCCGGGCCCCGACGCTCGGGGACTCGATGCGCGTGGCGCGCGTGGAGGGGCTGAACTCGAACGTCTGGTACGACGAGATGCTCGTCAAGGGCGACCTCGTCTACGTCATCGGCTTCCGCTACGGCATCACGCTCTCGCCCGCGCACGCGGACGAGAACGTCATCGGAGCGACGGAGATCGACACGTTCCGCCTCACGGACGGAAAGCTCACGCGCCTCGGGTCGATGTTCCTCGAATCGAACGACTACTATTCGGGCCGCAACTACGCGAGCCGGATGGTCGACGGCAAGCTCGTCTTCTACATGCCGCACTACGTCGGGCGACGCGCCGACAACAAGCTCGCCTACCCGCGCGTGCTCACGGCGGACGACGCGGGAAGCTTCAGCGTCGTCGGGCCCATCTTCGGCGCTCTCGACGTCTCGACGTCGCTGACCAAGCCGCACTACCCGACGTTCCACACGGTCGTTCAGTGCGACCTGCCGGACACGGGGGCGCTCGCCTGCCACGGGCGGAGCGTCATCGGCAGCTGGTGGCGCGAGTCGTACGTCTCGCCGAACGCGGCCTACCTCTGGGCGAGCTCGCACGTCTACCGCTTCGACTTCGCCTCGCTCGACGTCTCGTCGCACTCGGCGACCGGCCACCCGCTCGATCAGTTCTCGTTCCGCGAGTCGCAGGACAAGCTGCTCGTCGCGGTGAGCTCGGGGAGCCCCTACTCGGGCGCGCCGCAGGGCTCCGGACCCGCGCTGCTCGCGCTCC
This sequence comes from Labilithrix sp., assembly GCA_019637195.1. GTDB lineage: Bacteria > Myxococcota_A > Polyangia > Polyangiales > Polyangiaceae > Labilithrix. The sequence continues at coordinate 5,450 of JAHBWA010000279.1, forward strand.
CGCTCGCCTCGTTCGACAAGCAGGGCGCGCAGCCGGGCACCTCGACGCCACTCCGGGACAAGGGCTACATCGCGAAGAACCGGTTCGTCGGCGACGTGCTCGTCGCGGCCGTCGGCGACGGGTACGGCTACGACGGCCGCCAGGCGACGAGCGAGCTCGTGACCCTCGACGCGGCGACCGGCGCGCTCCAGCGCACGCCGACGGGGCCGGTCGCCCGGATCGAGCCGCTCGGCGATCGCCGTGCGCTCGTCGTGACCGCGGCCGACGACGGCGCCGGCATCAAGCTGACGTCGCTCCTCGTCGACGCCCCCGGGCTGCCGCTCTCGAGCGTCACCCTCGACGGCGCGACCGAGGGAGAAGGCCGGAGCCACGGCTTCTTCTTCAAGCCGGACGCGAACGGCGGCGGCACGATCGGCTACGCCGTGATCTCGCCGCCGGGCTACGGCGCGGGGCCTGGCTGGGGCAACGGCATCTCGAACCTCGGCTTCTTCGACGTCGGGCGCTCCGGCTCGATGTCGGCGCTCGGCATCGTCTCCGCCGGCGACGTCGCCGGCACGTGCGAGACGTCGTGCGTCGACTGGTACGGCAACACGCGCCCCATCTTCCTGCGGCAGCGCGCGTTCGCGCTGATGGGGAGCGAGCTGGTCGAGGTCACGCTCCGCCCGACGGCCAAGCGCCTCGGCGACGCCGTGGTCCTCGCGTCGAGCGAATCGTCCTCGCAACAGTGAGGAAGTAAGCGCCGCCCCTCGGCGCGCGCACATGGCACAATGGGCCCTCTCGAAGGGAGACGCCATGGCCGTTCGCTCGCTCGTCTACATCCTCGCCGTCACCGCCGCCGCCGTCGGAACCTTCGCGGCGTGCGGCGACGACTCCGACGGCAGCGCCCCGGCCGACGGAGGCTCACGGGCGGACGACGGCGGCGCCGCCGACGCGCCCGCGGACGCCGACGGCCCCGCGGACGCCGGCCACGACGCTCCGGTGATCGTCCCCGACGCCGGGTGGGTCGGCCCCGACGGAGGGATCGCCGGC
>JAHBWA010000028.1 GCA_019637195.1 Labilithrix sp.
GCGCGCTTGTCGCGGAAGGAGACGCCCTCGCTCGGCGCGCAGACCAGCGCCGACGCGCCGCCCGAGACCAGCACGAGCATGAGGCGGTCCCGCGCTGCGCACGCGCGGGCGCGCGAGAGACAGCGCTCCGCGGCGTCGACGCTCCGCCGATCGGGCAGCGGGTGCGCCGCGAAGACCACCTCGACGCGCGGATCGCGCGCGAGCGCCGAGATCTCCGTGCCGTCGGTCGTGACGACGAGGACATCCGCGATCGCGTCTCCCCATCGCGCGAGCGCGCCGATCGCCATCGACGGAGCGGCCTTGCCGATCGCCACGACGGAGACCGCGCGCCGCGGACGCGCCGGCAACGCTTCGGCGACGCGCGCCGCCGAGGCGAGCCGCGCGAGCGCGCTCCGGACCGCGTCCGCGACGACGCGCTCTTCGCGCGAGCGCGGGTCCGCGTCGGCGTCCCGGTCCGCGTCGGCGTCCCCGCTCATCGACGAGCCGTTTTCCTGCGATCCCCGAGATCGACGACGTGGCCACCGAAGAGCTGCTGCCAGCCGAGCGCGAGGGTCAGGTAGAGCGCGCGATCGCTGGGCCCGTCGAGCGGCCCTCCCGAGAGCGCGGCGTCGCTCCAGCGCACGCCGCCGTGGAGCGCGGCGAACGGTCCGCTCGCGGTCGCGAAGAACGGCAGCTCCACGCCGAGCCCCGCCTGGAGCCCGGGGCGCGCCCCGAAGCGCGCTCCGGCGGGCTCGACGAAGACGGCGCCGAGCTCGAGCGCGAGGGAGTCGACGAAGAGGTCGAGGCGCGGAGCACCGCTGTGTCGTCCCGTCGCCCAGCGCGCGAGGAACAGCGGCCGGAGCTCGACGCCGAGCGCGAGCACCCGCCGGGGCTCGGCCCTCGAGTCGACGACCGAACCGTCCTCGTACGTGGCGAACAGCCCAGCCGTGGAGAGGTACCGGAACCGAAGATCCCCACCCACGCGCGGCCCGCGCGGCCCCACGGTGGCCCCGACGGCGGCGGCGACCCCGAGATCGCCGTCGAAGCGCCCGTGCGAAGCGTCTCGACCGGGGCGAGCTCGCTCCTCGGCGCGCGCGACGGCGGGTTCGGCGCGCTCCTCGGCGCGCGCGACGGCGGGAGCCGCGAGCACGCCCGAGAGCGTCGCGGCGGAGCAGAGCTTCCGCCACGTCGTCATCCGCCCGCGCCTTCGGGCGAAGCGGGACCCTCTCCCGGCACGGCGAGCGCTTGCGCGATCTCGTCACGCAGCTCGGGAGCGACGATCAGACGGACGCGCGACATCACCTGCCCCGCGAGCCGCGCGAGGAGGAACGAGACGTCGCTGAGCGGCCTCGCCGGGCCCTTGGCGAAGACGACGACGAGCGGATCGGGCTCCGCACCGAACGGCGTGTCGGACGCGACGTCGAGCCCGACGTACAGCGTCGGATCGAGCCCGCGCGACCGCGCGATGTCCTGCGCCGTCTCGAACGCGCGCTGCCTGCCCTCCGGCAGCGCCTGCTCGCCGAAGAGCTCGTAGGTCTTGAACAGCTCGCGCATCCGCACGCGCCGCGCGATGTCCGCGAGCGACGCGTCCTTCGCGTCCTCCCACGCGCGCATCGCCACGGTGAGGACCGCGTCGTCGAGCTCGAGGTAGTCGGAGAGCGACGGAGCCTGTCCGTGCGCGGCGAGCTCGATCGCCCGAGGTGTCCCCGCGAGGCGCGTCCCGTCGGCGACGACCGCGCTGGCGTGCGCGAGCACCGTCCGGATCATCCACTCGGCGGCGCGCGTCGCCTTGTGCAGGTAGACCTGCTGGAACATGAACAGCCGCCCGAGGATGAACGCCTCGATCGCCGGCAACCCCTTCGCGCCGTCGATCGCGAGGCCCGGGGCCTTCCCCTTCTCGGCAGGCGCGAAGCGGAGGCTCCGGAAGAGCCAGTCGAGATCGAAGACGCCGTAGCGGACGCCGGTCGAGTGCGCGTCGCGGAGGAGGTAGTCGCACCGATCGACGTCGAGGGTGCCGCTCACGGCGCGCGCCAGGTACGGCAGCGCGTTCTCGCCGCGGACGAGCGCGGCGACCCGGTCGGGCAGGCTCGGATCGACGGTCGCGAGCACCTTGTTCACGCCGGTCGACGGATCGAGGACGATGCGCTCGGTCCACTCCTCGTGGTGGGACGAGCCGGCGATCGCGTCTTCGAAGAGGTGCGAGAGCGGACCGTGCCCGACGTCGTGGAGGAACGCCGCGGCGAGCGCCTCCTGCGCGCGCTCGCTCGTGACCTGCTGCCAGAACGGCAGCTCACCGTGGATCTGCCGCAGCCGCGCCAGGAGCAGCTTCATCACGTGCGCCGCGCCGATCGCGTGCGAGAAGCGCGTGTGCTCCGCGCCCGGGAACGCGTACGACGCGACGCCGAGCTGCCGGATCCGGCGGAGCCGCTGGACCTCCGGCGTGTCCATCAGCTGGGGGACGAGGCTCTCCTCCTCCGACTCGAACGAGATGAGACCGTGGACGGCGTCACGCAGGATCATGTCGAAGCTCCTCCGGCAAGCTCTGGGGCGCCGGCGCGCGCGCGGCCCCACGAGCCGACGCTGCCGTCGTCGCAGAAGACGCGGACGCAGAAGTTGGGGCCGCACGGGACGCGCGCCTCGAGCACCGCGGGGACGGGCTTCATGCCCGGCACGCGTTCGGCGTGCCACGCCGCGCGGAAGACGCCGCGCTCCTCGGTGCCGACGGCCCACGCGAGCGGCTCGGCAGGCTGGATCAGGCGGACGCGGTCGTCCTCAAGCTGGACCTTCACGCCCTTCGCCTCGGGCGCGCGCGTGCCCGCAGTGTGCTCCACGCGGACGGGAGCGTCGTCTCGGAGGAGCCGCGCGCGCGCGGTGGCGATCGCGACGGGGCTCCGGTCGACGAGGATCGCGCGGCGCCCGAGCGCGTGCGCCGCGACCCCCGTGGTCCCGCTCCCCGCGAACGCGTCGACCACCCAGCTGCCCGGCTCCGTCGCGCACGCGACGATCCGCTCGAGCAGGGCGCGCGGCTTCTGCGTCGGGTAGCCGGTCCGCTCGGAGGGAGCGGCGTGCCGGAGCGGCGCGATGTCGGTCCAGAGCGCGTCCACGCGACGCTCTCGACAGAGCACGCCTTCGGCGTTCTTCGCCAGGAAGTACTTGATGTACACACGACCGCTCTTGGTCCGGTGAATGCGTCCCTCGGCGTCGAGCTTCGCGATCGACGCGTCGCTGTAGTCGCCGCGCGGCGCGCTCGTGAACGGGCGGCCCTCGTCGTCCCAGCGGATCGCGCCCGGCTCGATCGGCTCGAGGCGCGTCGGCGGGCGCAGCGTCGCTTGCTCGCGACCGTAGACGACGATGGTGTCGAGCGTACGACCGAACTGCGCGCTCGCCGCCTGACGGCCGAGGTTCGGCGCTCGGCGCCAGACGATCTCGTTCAGGAAGGCGTCGCGACCGAGGATCTCGTCGAGGAGCGCGCGGACCAGGTACGCCGCGCGCCAGTCGAGGTGCACCCAGATCGTCCCGCGCGGCGACAAGAGCCTCGTCAGCGCGTCGAGGCGCGGCGCGAGCATGTCGAGGTAGGCGCCGACGCCGCCGCGCTCCAGAGACCAGCGGTCCTCGTACGCCAGCGTTCGGCGCGCGCGCCCGTCGGCGGGACCGTCGAGGCGGGCCTCGGCGACGTAGTCGCGATCCGAGGCGTAGGGCGGGTCGACGTACACGAGGTCGACGAGACCCGCGAGCCCCTCGGCCTCGAGCGCGCCGATCGCGTCGAGGCCGTCGCCGTGGACGAGCCGGTGGGCGGCGCCTGGATCGCCGGCGATCTCGACCGTCGTGAGCGCCTTCGCGGGAAGGATCGACGTGGGGGCCGGGTCCCCCTCACGCCACTGCCTCCCCGGCCAGGTGAGCCGCACGCGGTGCGGATCCGTGCGCCGCGGCTCTCGGGACGGGACGTTCGTAGGAGCCCGACGGGACACGAGTTCCGTAGATACCACGCCTCATCGACGAGAGGACGAGACCCATCCGATACCGCGGGAGCGACTGGATCGCCGGAACACCAGACGCGCTTCGCGGGTTCATGCGCCACCCTGCCACAAAGCCCGCGTCGTGATGTCGAGCCGTACACACCCGCCGACAACCCCAGCTGAAGGCGCGCGGCGCGCGAATCGGTGCATGGAAGCGCGCTGCGATCTGGGATAATGATGCAAGGATTCCGTGGGGGCCACATTGCGTATGCCGCTCCGCTTGGTCGACATCCTGAAGGCGCTCCCGAAGACGGAGCTCGAGTCCTTGGTGTCGCGCCTCGGCGTCCGGATCGATCCCGCGAAGCGGCTCGATCCCCCGGCGCAGATCGCGCGCGCGCTCGTCGCGCTGCCCGAGCTGCGTGACCCCGCCAGGCTCCCGGCGCCGAGCGTCGAGCTGCTTCACCGCGTCGCAGAGGCGCGCGGCGTCCTGGTCGTAGCGAGCGTGCCGCCCGCGCTGCAGCCGCTCGCCGAGCGCGGCATCGTCTTCGCGCGCGCCGAGAGCAAGAGCCGCATCGAGCTCATGCTCCCGGCGGCGTACCTGGTCCAGCTACGCTCGTGGGAGGGCGAAGACCCGCGCGGCATCCGCGCGCTGCTCGCCCAGGCCCCGTTCGAGACGGTGAGCGCGATCGCCGGCCACTACCTCGGGCGCCCGGCGACTCCGCCGATCGCGCTCTCGCTCGAGACCGGGTGGGACACGCTCGGCGATCCCGAGAAGCTCGCCGAGGAGATCGAGAAGCTCTCGGCCACCGAGCGCCGCGTCCTCGAGGGTGTCGAGGAGCTCGGCGGCGAGGTCGACACGGAGGAGCTGCTCGAGCTCGAACGCGAGCCGCTCCGCCTCCGCACGGCGTCGGGGGCCACGCCCTCGCGTCGCGGCGTCGGCTTCTCGCTCGAGCGGCGCGGGTTGCTCATCCCCGTTCACCCGAACCGGCACGTCGTGCCGACCGAGGTCGGGCAAATCATCGGCGCGCCGCGCCACGCCGAGCGCGAAGCGCGACGCCAGCAGGTGAAGAGCTTCGTCAGCGAAGGCGACCACGCGCCTCGACGCGCTCGCTTCTCGCAGGATCCGGCGCCGTTCGCGATGGCGCTCTCGCTCGCGGCGCGCGAGCCGGGCAACGAGGTCCGCGCCGGGATCGGCACGCCGAAGTCGCTCGTCACCAAGCTCGGCACGCGCTTCGGCCGTGACCCGTACCACGTCGCGCTCCTCATCGCGCTGTCGCGCGCCGTGGGCCTCTGGGACGCGTCGGCGCTCAGCGCGAGCGCGCCGCCGGGCGCGCTCCACATCGGCGACCTCGCCAAGCTCCTCTTCAACGCCTGGCGGCGCGGCGGCGCGTGGGACGAGGCGCGCACCGAGCCCGAGACGCTCCGGCTACCGGCCGAGCAGCGTGACTCGAGCGCGAGCAGCGTCGTGCGCGAGCTCGTGCTCGAGGCGCTGCGCGACCTCGGCGAGAGCCGCTGGATCCCGTGGACGAGCCTCGAGGGTTACCTCTCGACGGACCACCGGATCCCCGGCGTCGACCGGCTGCTCCGCCGCTGGGCCGAGCGCGTCTCCGTCGAGGTGCCCGAGCCGATGGAGGTCGCGCGCCGAGTCGTCCTCGAGAGCCTCCCGGCCCTCGGCATCCTCGACCTCGGCGAAGACGACGGCGAAGACGCCGGCGGCGCCCCGCAGCTCGCGCTCCGGCTGACGCCGCGCGGCCGCGCGCTCGTCGCCGACAAGACGCCGGCCGAGGACGGCGACGCGTCGAAGTTCCTCGACACGCACGTCCTCCGCCTCGGGCCGACCGCGAAGGTCAGCTCGGTCCTCGGCATCTACGGCTTCGTCGACGTCGGGCGCGTGGCGGAGTCGCTCGACCTCGTCGTCGCGCCGCAGACGCTCGCGCGGGCGCTGTCCGCCGGCTACGAGGCCGACTCGCTCCGCCAGCGCATCGAGGCGATCGCGCCGCTGCCGGAGACGCTCTCGCGGACGCTGGCGCAGGCGAGCGTGGTGGTGGGCCGCGGAAGCTTCGTCCCGTCGATCGGCTTTCTGTGGGTCGACGACGCCAACGTGCGTGAGCTCTTGCGCACGCGCCGCTCGACCGCCGAGCTCTTCCTCGAGCCGTCGCCGCAAGGCGGCTTGCTCGTGTCCTCACAGGTCGATCTCGACCGGCTCGCGCGTCGCTGCCGGACGGTCGGCGTCGAGGTCACCGTCGAGGGCCAGGTCGTGCGGGCGCGCTCGATGCCGCCGCCGAACACGTCCGGCGAGCGACGCCGCTCGTCGTCGACGCGGATGCCGAAGCTCAAGACCGGAGAGTAGGCCGCGGTCGCGCTCCGAGAGCGTGAGGCGCCCTCCACCGAGGCGAGCGTGAGGCGCCCTCCACCGAGGTGAGCGAGCCCGACGCGCCCTCGGCCGAGGCGAGCGTGAGGCGGCGGGGCCGCAGACGCGCGATCAGCGGCGATCGTCGACCCAGTCGGTGATCGGCTTGCGCGGATGGATCGTCGCGACGCTGCCGCCGCGGAGGAACACCTCCGCCGGGAGCGGACGGCCGTTGTAGCGGCTCGCCATCGAGTAGCCGTAGGCGCCCGCGTCGAGGAGCGCCACCTCGGCGAGATCGCCGTCGGGCAGGTCGTGCACGCCGAAGTCGTCCGAGCTCTCGCACACCGGCCCGACGACGCGGAAGGGCAAGAGGCGCGCGCCCTCCGCGAGGACGACCGGGACGACGCGATGCCGCGCCTGGTAGAGCGCGGGGCGCATCAGGTCGTTCATGCCGGCGTCGATCATCATCCAGCGACGCGTCGGCTCGCCCGCCGCGATCTTGCGCTGGATCACCTTGGCGAGGAGGACGCCGTGCGCGCCGACGAGCGCGCGACCGGGCTCGCAGTAGAGCGCCAGATCGCCGAGGCCGTGCTCACGCTGCGCGACGCGCGCTGCGCGGATGAAATCGGCGGGGCGGACGGGGCAGCCCTCGCCGTAGTCGATGCCGAAGCCGCCGCCGGTGTCGACGAACTCGAGGGCGAAGCCCGCGCGGAGGTCCTTCGCCGTCTCGAAGACGGCGCGCGCCGACGCGACGTAGGCGTCGACCGAGGTGAGCTGCGAGCCGGCGTGGGCCGTCACGCCCACGAGCTTGACGGAGGCTCTCGCGGCGTCGAGGGCGGCGACGGCGTCTCTGAGGCTCGGGAGCGGGACGCCGAACTTCGCCTCGTCGTGTCCGGTCGCGATGTAGCTGTGCGTGTCGAGCTCGTCGGTGTCGACGCCCGGGTTGATCCGCAGCGTGACGCGCGCGACGCGCCCCTGCTCGGCCGCGCGCGCCGCGATGCGCGGGATCTCCTCCACGCTCTCGACGTTGATCGCGTGGATGCCTGCGGCGCCGACGCCGATCGCGAGGTCGAGCTCGTCGTCACGCTTTGCGACGCCGCTGTAGACGAGGCGCGCCGGCGAGACCCCGCAGCGCATCGCGAGGAGGAGCTCGGCGCCGCTGACGACGTCGGCCCCGCAGCCCTCCGCGACGAGCGCGCGCACGATCGGCCCCGCGCTGTTCGCCTTCACGGCGAACGCGACGAGGTGGGGCGCGCCCTCGAACGCATCCTCGAGCTCGCGCGCCTCGCGCGCCATCCCGTCGAGGTCGTAGACGTACGTAGGCGTGCCGACGCGTGCGCCGGCGTCGCCGCCGACCTCGGCCGATTGCCGTGAGAGATCGCTCAGCGACACCCCGCCGAGCGCGAGCTCTCCGGTCGGCAGGCGGCTCACCGCCGGGCCGTGCGGCTGTCCCGCGACCGCCGCGCCAGCCGAGCCCGATGCCGCAGGTGCCCCCACGGAAGCGCCGCTAGACGAGCCAAATGACACCGCTGAGGCGGATCCGAACGCCAGCTTCGAGGACACGTTTGCGCCACCCATGAGGAGAAGCGTGCTTGTCGCACGGGCGACAGGGCTTGCCAAGCCCGACGCATCGGTGGATGCTCCCCCCCGCATGGCCGTTCGTCGCGCGAAGCTCGTCTGCACGCTGGGGCCCGCCTGTGACTCCGTCGAGGGTCTGAAGACGCTCATCGACGCCGGAATGGACGTCGCGCGCTTCAACTTCTCACACGGAACGCACGAGGAGCACGGCGCCCGCCTCGCCCGCCTGCGCGAAGCGAGCGCGGCGAAGAACAAGCCGGTCGCCGCGCTGCAGGACCTCTGCGGCCCGAAGATCCGCACGGGCACGTTCCCTGCCCCGTTCGACCTGAAGTCCGGCTCCGAGGTCACCCTCCTCGAAGGCGACGGCGTCGGCGACGAGTCGAAGATCTACATCCGGTACGAGGGCCTCGGCGACGACGTGCACGCGGGCGACCGCATCATGTTCGACGACGGCCGCATCGTCCTCCAGGTGCTCTCGACCGCGAAGGGCAAGGTCACGGTCAAGGTCACCCAGGGCGGCGGGATGCGCAGCAAGGTCGGCGTCCACCTGCCGACGCGCACGATGCGCATCAGCCCGCTCACCGAGAAGGACAAGACGGACCTCTCCTTCGGTCTGTCGCAGGGCGTCGACTACGTCGCGCTCTCGTTCGTCCGGCGCGCCGACGATCTCCGCCTCGTCCGCGAGATCTGCCAGGAGTGGGGCAAGCCCACGCCGATCATCGCGAAGATCGAGACGCCCGACGCCGTCGAGAACCTCGAGAGCGTGGTCGCGGCCTCCGACGGCGTCATGGTCGCGCGCGGCGATCTCGGCGTCGAGTTCCCGCCGGAGCGCGTGCCGGTCATCCAGCGCCAGATCCTCCTCGTCGCGCGGCGCGTCCGGCGCCCCGTCATCGTCGCCACCGAGATGCTCCAGTCGATGACGACCAGCACGCGGCCGACGCGCGCCGAGGCGAGCGACGTCGCCAACGCCGTGTTCTCCGGCGCGGACGCGCTCATGCTCTCCGGCGAGACCGCGACGGGCGATCACCCGAGCCTCGCCGCCGGCATGATGAGCGCGATCGCGCAGGAGGCCGAGAAGAGCCCGTTCTTCGAGGCCCTCCCCTACGCCACGCGCGCCACGAGCGTCGCCGAAGCGATCGCCCGCGGCGCGGTGAACACCGCCCGCGAGATCGGCGCCAAGTACCTCGTCGCCTTCACCGAGAGCGGCTCGAGCGCGACGAACGTGAGCCTCGCGCGTCCGCCGGTGCCGATCATCGCGTTCTCACCGAACCCGCAGACGCGCCGCCGGATGGCCCTGCTCTGGGGCGTCATCCCCCGCGAGCTGCCGAAGCTGACCGACACCGACGCCCTCGTCGACTGGGTCACCGGCGATCTCATGGCCAACGGCCTCGCCTCGCCGGGCGAGCGCGTCGTCATCGTGTTCGGCGCCCCGCTCGGCGTGAGCGGCAGCACGAACTCGATCCGCGTCCACGTCATCGGCTGAGCGCGCGGGCCGCATCGACCGAACGCAGGCCGCCCACGCGCTCCCCAGCGCGACCGGCGCCGCGCGGTCTCCGCGCCGGCGCTCAGACCACGATGGATCCGAGCGCGTCGGCGTAGAGAGCGTCGATCGGAAAGGCGACGTCGAGAGACTCGAGCCGCACGACGTCTCCCGTCGTGTGTTCGTCGAGGACCCACCGGCGGCCGTCGCGGTGGTAGACGTCGACGCGCCGCTCGCGCTGGGAGACGAGGACATACTCGCGGAGCGAGCTCAGACGACGATAGTCCGCGAACTTGTCGCCGCGATCCGACTCGGAGGTCGACGCCGACAGTACCTCGACGATGACGCGCGGGTTTACGATCGCGTGGTCGTCGTCAGGATCACGCTCGATGGCGCCGCACACGACATGAACGTCGGGGTATGTCGCGCGATCGGCCGCGCGAACGCGGACGCGGACGTCGGCGGGGAGGACGACGCAGGGCCGACCTTCGAGGGCAGCCGCGAGCAGGACCGTGAGGCGAGAAACGAGGCGACCGTGCTCCACCGAGCCGCCCGCCATCGCGACGATCGCACCGGCGACGTACTCGAGCTTCCTCGCGCTCTCCGCGTCGGCAGCGAGGTACTGCGCGTAAGTCGCGAGCTGTTTGGCCGCTTCCGCCATGCTCGAACCTTAGCACGTGGCCTCGGGGCGCCCGCGCCAGGGCCTCGGCCGAGCGGCGACGCCTCGAGCGCGGGGACGTCGCGGAGGAAGTCCTCGGACGCGGCGCATCGCGCGCCGTGAAGCCGCACGATGAACGCGAGCGCCCCGCTGCGAGAGTCCCGCCGCCGGTGCTAGCAGCGGGGTAGAAGGCGAAGCGCGCGGCGAAGGACGCCCGGGCGATGGAAACGCGACGACCCGCGGGTCTCGTGGACGCCGCGGGTCGTCGGGGGCTACGGCTGCTCGCTTTCGCGAGCAGCCTCAGCGAGCGACGCGCTCAGTCGCCGGCGCCGCTGCCGATCGGACCGCCGCCGAGGAGGTTGCCGATCTGGCGCATCGCATCGAGGAGGCCGATGTAGCGACGGAGGTTCTTCTCCGCGGCCGCGTCCTTCACGACGGGGAGGCCGTCGGCGCCGAGGGTGACGGTGCGCTCGCCGGTGGCGTCCGGCGCGCCGACGCCGGAGTAGGCGTCCGCGAGCAGGTCGTTCGCGCGAGCGAGCATGCGGGAGGCGATGCCCCGCTCCACCGCGCGGCCGCCGATGACCTCGGTGCCGTAGCGGGTGGCGAGGTAGCGGTGGCCGGTGATCGGGTCCACGAACGCCGCGCGGCGCTCGTCGGCGATGACGGGGACGTTGTCGCCGTCGAGGCGGATGCGCATCTTCTGGGCGAGCACCATGTCGGTGCTGAAGCGCGAGAAGAGGAGCGTGTAGATGCCGGCGCCGAGCTCGTTGGCGTAGCCGATGTTGGGGAAGAGGATCCCCTTGCTGTCGGCGGGGCGGGTGAGCTGCGTGGAGTCCTTCGCGAGGAGGCTGAACACCGTGTGCGACTCGCCGTCGGCGTTCATGGAGGGCGCGATCGTCTCCCAGTCCTCCGAGAGGAGGCCGCCGAGGAGGCGGTCGAGCGCGTGCGGGGTGTCCGTACGGAAGCTGATGTACGGGTCACGGCCGTCGAGGGCGTTCTCACGCGAGACGGTCGAGAGCGTCGGGCGGGAGTCGACGAGCTCGCGGAGCGCGAGGACCTTCTCGTCGTCGAAGCCCGTGTGGATCGGGTAGTGGAAGTAGTCCCAGCTGCCGCCGAGCCCGTTGTCGAAGTCGACCTGGACGAAGCGTCCGTCGACGATGCCGAGCGTGCCGATCGCACCGCCGAGACCGTCACCACCGGACGTATCCTCGAGGTCGAAGATCTGCGCCGCGCCGGGGCGCGTCGGGGTGCGCGTGACGCTCCCGTAGGTGCCCGGTTCCGGCGTCAGGATGACGCGCTGGAGGAAGTTGAACATCGCGGCCGAAGCCAGGACGTCCGGACGCTCGCGGTCGTCGTTCTCGAGGTCGGCCGGCCCCCTGGAGCGGCCGATGTTCGTCGTCGTCGTCCAGTGGTAGCCGCGGAGGCGGGCGAACGTCGTGTTCGCGACGCCGTACGGGAGCGACCACCAGGCGAACTCCTTGTTCTGCCTGCGGAAGTACGACCAGGGGTACTGGTTCTCGAAGCGGTTGATCACGTTCATCGTGACCTCGTAGATGTCCGCTCCCGAGTCGAAGGGCTTGGCGTGGATGTAGCCACCCGAGCTGTAGTCCTCACCGTAGCGGTACTGCCAACGGATGAGCGGCTTGTTGGTCTCGTCGACGCCGCGCCAGCGAACCGCGTCGATGCCGACCTTCGCCGTCTGCGTGCCGATTTTGAACGAGATCTCCTCGGTCTTCATGTCCTCGTAGGCGAGGTGGTTCTTCGGCGACTGCGAGCAGATCTTGCCGTGGACGATGCGCCACTTGGCCTGCTCCTTCTCTTCGTCCGTCGCCGGTCGACAGTCGCGCTTCGGATCGAAGACCTTCGCGAGGCCGGCGAGCTTCGTGTAGTGGACGCCGTACCCAACGTTGGGCACGAAGACGAGCGACCCGGGGATGCCCTGCGAGAGCATCGTGACGGCGAAGTACTGCTGGTCATCCGGCTTGACCTGGGAAGAATCGAACGTCTCGAGCGCGCGCCCGTAGAGCGTCTTCATCGTGTGGAGGTCGTACGTGCCGGCGCCGACGGTCTCGCCGCCGCGCTCGATCTGGTACTCCATCGTCGACGTGTTCGCGAAGTACTCGATGCCGGGGCGCGGCTCGCTCCCGCGGCCCGCCTCGTCATCCGTGATCGGGTCGAGGTAGCGCGGGCCGAGGCAGTTGTTCCGGTTGGCCTCGGTGCACGGCTCCATCGACTCGCCTTCGTTGGTACGAAGCTGCCAGTACTGGGGCGGGTAGTTGAGCGAGTCCCACGAGCTCGCGAAGTTATGGCGCATGCCGATGGCGTGGCCGATCTCGTGGAACTGGATGCCCTTCGTCGACTCGCGAAGGAGGTCCTTGTAGATCCGGTCGCCGCGCTCGAGCGGGTCGAGCGTTCCGTAGAGCTTCTTGAAGTACGGAGCGAGGCTCGGCAGGTAGATCGAGCCCGCGGCCGACGTGTTGATCGAATCGTGGAAGCAGACGCCCTTGTGGCCGAGGTACGCCTCGTACTTTGAGAGCAGGTCCTGGACGCGGCTCGGATCGTTGGCCGACATGGCGCTGATCGCCTGGTAGACGGCCGTGCTCTTGTTCTGCGACTGCGAGACGAGGCGCTTCAGGCTCTTGTTCGAGACCTCGTTCATCTCCGGAACGTGGCTGATCTGCGCGAGGAGAGAGTCGAAGCGCGCCTCGGCACCCGCCATGAGCGGTCCCTGCGGAGAGCTCCAGTGCGCCTTGAGCGCGTTCTTGAGCTGACGCTCCGTCGCCGTCATCGACGCGACCGTCGCCGGCGATTCGCCGACCGCCGCCTGAACGGCGGCGAAATCGATGTTCTGGACCGCCGCCGCGAGCTCCTGCCGCGACTTGGCCTTCCACATCGCATCGGATACTTCGCCCATCTTGACGCGGTTCACGTAGCGCCCCGCCTGCGCGCCGCTGACGAGGTCCTCCATCTTGAGATCGCCGAGGGCGATCGCGATGATGTCGCGCTGCTGCGCGGCGGCGTAGGAAGCCGAGCGCATCATCGTCGTAGCGGTGACGCCGAGCATCTCGCCGGTGAGGGGGTCGCCACCAATGCTGGCGACGCCGCCGTACGGCGCGCGCGACGCGTAGGGCCAATAAATCGCGTAGTTCTTGCGGATGTCGCCGAGGCGGATGACCTCGCCGGGCTTGCCGCAGAGCGGGAGATCGTACTCACGGACCGGGTTGTGGCAGGTCGTGACGACGGGGAGGCCCTTGTCGACCGGCTGGGCGATCGGCGTGTCGACGCCCCAGGCGCCGAACTTCACCATCTGCTTCGCGGTCGGGCCTTCGCCCTCGAAGTACTCCGCCCGGCAGTCCGCGCGGCTACCGTCGCGGGTGCGGCGGCACTCGATCTCGCGGCGCGTCGCGACGGCCACGGAGAACAGCTGGTTCCACGTCGACGTGAGCTCCTCGTAGGCGCCCTCGCGGATCACGGTCTTGCCGTCCTCGCTGACCTCGTCGGCGAGATCCGCCGGCGCGTCGAGGTTGAGCCAGAAGGCGACCGGCTTGACCGCGCGGTCGCGCACCGGGATCGTGCACTTGTTGATGTGGATGTCGCACTGCGAGCCGGAGTGGCCGGCGTACTTCGTGCGGTCGGCGGTGCACTCGTCGGCCGTGCCGTCACGGTCCTCGTCGAGGTTCGTCTTGCAGGCGACGTCCTGGTGGCTCTTCTCCCAGATGTTGTGGATGGCGTAGAACGTCTTCGTGTTCTTGTCGGTGTGGCCGTACTGAGGATCCCACGCGGTGATCGGTGCGGCGCCGTACTCGCGGAGGAACGAGTTGCCGGCGTTACCCCAGTTGCCGACGATGTCACGGTGCGCGTTCGATTCCTCGAAGGGCTCGAAGTCCTCCTGGCCCGTGAGCTTCACGAACGAGTGGCGCATCTTGACTTCGGTCGGCGTGCAGTCGAACGACGTGGAGCCGTTGAAGAAGCCGACGATGACGCACTCGGGGACGCCCCAGCTCGGGACGATCTCCGGCGTGATCGTGTACTTGTTCGTGATGTCGAAGTAGCCCTCGGACATCTCGAAGTGGGGGCGATCCTCGGGGTCGAACTCGTTGGTCGGCGAGTACTCGATCGCGTTGGCCGTCGTGGAGCCGAACACCCAGCTCGTGTCGCCGCTGGTGCTCTGCGCCATGTTGCGGCTCCAGTCCACGCGCATGTACTCGCGCTGGTACCAGGGGCGGTCGAAGATGTTCTCCTCGACCGTGTTCATCTCCTCGCCGGTGCCCGGGTTGTAGCCGCGGCGGATGTCGAAGTGGCTGACGATCGGATACGCCGCGATGATCGTTCCGTCGGGCTTGGACGGGAACTCCCACTTGCCCGGCGAGACCTCCTTCCGCGGCAGACCGCGGTTGTCGGCGTTCGGGCTCTCCTGGTAGGCGCGGCGGGCGAGGAGCAGCGTCTCGGTGACCTCCCAGCGAACGCGCTCGACGGCCGACGCGCCGCCGATCGTCCCCGAGTAGTTGTCGGTGTTGGCCGCGCTGTCGACGTTGAACGACTTCGTCCGGAACTCCGGGTCGTCCCTGAAGTCTTCGAGATCCCCGACGAAGAATGCCTTCGGGACCGCGCCCGCTTGCACTCGGTTGATGGGGTCACGCTCTTCAGCGCAGCCCGCGGAGCTACCCAGGACGCCCATGACGAGGGCCGCGAAAGCCCCCCTTGTCAGCCACTTCGATCGCATGGGCGCACCCTAGGCAAAAACTGAGCCCAACAGAATGCCCAAATCTGCCCCGGGTTCCCGATTTCTTGCCCGAGCCCGTTAGCTATCCGACACCCCGCCGCGTGCTCCAGGTGTGCGACGACTGACGTCCGGCAGCGTGAAGTTTCGGAGCGCTCGGGCCCTAGCACGGGTCTCTTGCCCCCGAACGATGACCAGTTGGGGGCTATTCCCCCACGGTGAAGTCCCCCGATTTGCGTCCAGGGCGGTCGATTCGGCTCCCTAAGAAGGCGGGCACAAACTCACGCCCGGGTCGCCGGAGCGCGCGAGGATCGGCGGGCCGGCGCGCTCGGCAAGCTGAGGACGACCTCGGTCCCGCGCCCGACCTCGCTGCGGATCTCCACCCGCCCGCCGATGGCGCTCACCAGCCCGTAGACGGCCGACAGACCGAGGCCGCTCCGCCCGGGCATCGACGCGAGGAGGCGGCCGCCACTGAACGTCGCGTCGGCGGTCTCCCGCGCGTAGAAAGGGTCGAACACCTTGGCGAGGCGCGCGGGAGGTATCCCCTGCCCCTGGTCGGCGACGGCGAGCTCGACGCGATCGCCGGCGCGGCGGAGCGACGCGCGGATCGTCCCGCCCTTCGGCATCGACTCCACCGCGTTCCGCGCCACCTGGAACAGCGCCTCCGCGAGGGCCGCGACGTGGGTGTCGATCGGCGGGAGCCCCTCCTCATAGCTTCGATCGATCATGACGCCGGAGCGCGCGCGGCCGATCGCGCTCTCGAGGGCGAAGTCGAGCATCGCAGCGAGGTCGGCCGGCTCGAGCACGCCCTCCTCCGCCATCGCGAAGCGCTTGAGGCGATCGATCGTGGCGCGGATCCGGACGAGCCCCCGCTGCGCGCGCTCGGCCGCCTTGGCCGCCGCGGGCGGATCGCGCTCGGCGACGCTCACGATCTGCTCCGTCGACGCGAGGCTCACCGCCAGCGCGTTGTTCAGCTCGTGCGCCATGCCTCCGACGAGCACCCGGAGCGCCTCGAGCTTCTCGACGACGACGAGCTGGTCCTGGACGCGCCGAATGCGCGCGACCGCAGCGGCGAGGCGCTCGACCCGGCGGAAGGCGTGGAGCGCGCGGCGCCGGCGCGTCCGCGCGAGGACGAAGCCTCCCCCGCCGAGCAGCGCGAAGAGGAGGAAGGCGGACGGCGGCGCGCCCGGCGCGGCGAGCCCGAACGCGACGGCTCCGACCGCCGCGACCAGCGGCACGTGCCATGGCAGGAGCGGCACCGAGATGACGAGCACCGTGAGCCCGAGCGGGACCGACAGCGCGTAGGCGCTCTTGGCCCCGCCGGTCCCCGCGGTGACGATCGCCCACCCGACGAGCAGGGTGCACACCCCGCTCACGGCGATCGCCATGAGCGCGACGTAGCTCCGGCGGGCGACGGTGCACCCGAGCGCCAGGCCCGCGAGGAGCGTCGCGGTCAGCCCCTGCGCCAGCGTCACCGCGCGCGACGCGGCGGGCACCTGGAGCAGATCGACGACCGCGGCGGTCCCGGTCGCGACGGCGACGAGCGCGAGCGTCGGGAGCAGCCGCGCGGCCACGCGCCGGCGTTGCTCCCGGAGGAAGCGGCTCCGCGGCGTCCCCCGGAGCGCCGCGCCTGCGATGACGCGATCCGCGCGCGCGCGCAGATCCTTCGCCGCCGGCAACGACATCGTCGTGGGATCGGCCACCGTCGCGCATCGTATCAGCGAAGGCTCCGCGCTTCGCGGCGGATCCGCCGGCGACGGCGAGCGGCGTCCCCGCTTTGCGGCGGATCCGCCGGCGGCGGCGAAGCGCTCCGCGCTGGATCAGTCGGCGACGTCGAACGGCATCTCGCGGTCGAGGACCCACTCGAGGTGGTGCGCGCCGACGCCGGCGACGATCTTCTCCGGCTCGCTCGGCTCGCGCGCCTTGCCGCGCGTCCGGGTGTAGGCGGCGAGCGCCTCGCGGAGCTCCTCTGCCGGGCGCAGCGCCACGCTCGCCACGGTCTCGTTCGCCCGCGCGATCGATCCGGTCCCGAGGAGCCCGTGCTCGGCGACGATCGACTCGAGCTCGCTGACCGCCGCGAAGGTGGGACGCGTCGCGATCCGCCCGAGCGCCCAGAGGAGGACCAGCGACCCGGAGACGCGCCCGTGGAGATCGTCGACGTCGTCCTCGGAGAGCTGACCGACGGGACGCTCGAGCAGCGCGCGCTCGTCCGGCAAGAGCACCGGCTCGAGCGCCAGATCGCCGAGGCGTGCGAGCCATCGGCGCCGGACGTCGTCGCGCTCGCCCTCCGGATCGCTGCTGTCGGTCTCGAGGCCGAGCCGCTGCAAGAGGAGCTCGAGACAGAGGCACCGCCGCGCGACGTCGACCGGATCCTTCGGCTGCATCGCGCCCTCCTAGCGCAAGACGGCATCCCCCGGCAACGCCGCGCCGATCGACGGCGCGACGCGCGGGCTCGCCGTGGAGGCGCGCCGGGCCCCGCCGCCCTTCACGCTCGCGGACCGATGTCCGTCACCACCGAACGAGCGCCGGGCGCTGCGCGTCGAGGCGCGCGACGCCGCCGTCGCTCGAGGCGCCGATGTCCGTGACGAGCAAGACGACGGCGCCCGCTCCGGCGAGCAGCGCCGTCACGAGCGCGACGTCCGCGCCGGTCCGGAACGCGATCCCCTCGTCCTTGACGTCTCTATCCTGAAACGAAGGGCTCGCGCGGTCGGCGTAGTCGTTCGACAGCGACATCGCGCGGAGGGCCATGATCCCGCTCGCCGCGAGCGCCACGCCGGACACGCCGGCCAAGGACCACCCGACGATCGCGCGCGCCGGCATCCCGTCGGACCGCCCAGGTCGCGCGCCGCCCGCGAGCGTGATCTCGAGCTCGGTCTCGCTCTTCGGCAGCACCTCGACCGTACGCCGATCCGCGCCGAAGCCTTCGGCCTCGACGACGACGGTGTGCTCACCGGCCTTGAGCCGCGCCTCGGCGACGCCGCCGAGGCCTGCGCCGGCCGGGGCGCGGACGCTGGCCGGCTGCCCGTCGATGACGACGCGCGCGATCGCGGGCGTCGCTGTCACGCGCAGCGTCCCGATCCGCGATCGCGCCTCGCCGAGCGCCTCACGCGCGCTCGCGAGCTCCTCCTTCGTCGCGCCCGAGTCCTCGCTGAGGAAGCGCACGAGATCCTGCTCGGCGAGCACCGGATCGTCCGTGCGCAGGCGCGCGATCCCGAGGTTGAGGAGGATGCTCGGGTGCTGGACGAGCGACCACGCCTCCTCGAACGAGGCGCGCGCTCCGGCCCAATCCTCGGCGCGAAGCTCGGTGACACCTCGGCGAAACGCCGCGCGGGACCGCTCCCGCGCCTCCGCGTCGACCGAGCCGACCGCGTCGTTCGCGGCGTCGCCCGCGCGCGCCTCGGCCGCGTACGTGGTCGCGCCGAGCACGAGGAAGAGCCCCAGCATTGTCGAGCGGGCAGGCACGGGCGACCCCGCCGAGTCTATCAGGTCGCCACCGTCAGTAGCGAGGCTGCGTCGTGATGCGCGGGCCGCCCGACTTCGACGCCGGCGGCCGGGCGCGCGACCGCGACGGCTTCGGCTTCGACGCCCGCGCCGCCCCGGACGCAGGCGGATCGGCCGGGAGCTCGAGCAGCGCCGTGTCCGACGCGTCCGACGCCGCGCCTTCGTCCGCCGCGCCGAGCCCCTCGGAGGAGGGCGCGAACGCCGGCTCGGCGCCGCCCGACACGTCCCCCGGCAGCGCGACGCCCGGCGGCTCGGACAGGGCGGGCCCGGGGGGCGACACGCCGAGCGACGCCGGCCTCCCAGGGGCCGACACGCCGAGCGAAGCGGCCTCGGGCGGCGACACGCCGAGCGTCCCGACCCCATCGCTCGGCTCGTCGGGTCCGCGCGCGAACGAGACGCCGACCACGACGATCCCGGCGACGAGCCCGCACGCGGCGAGGACGAGCGCGAGCCGCCCCGCGCCGCTCTTCTGGTGGATCGACGTGTGGTGCGTCGTGAGCGCCGTCTGCGTCGGATGCGGCTCGAGCGACAGCGACGCGCGCCGGCTCGAGAGCGACAGCGGCGGCACGTACGTGGGATCGAGCAGGAGCTCCTCGTTCGTCGCGTCGGACGAGAGGGCGAGGAGCTCCGCCGGCGGACGCGAGACCTCGGTGGGCGGGTCCGCGCCGATCGGCGCCGCGCCGTCGAACGGACGCACGGACGGCGCGGGGATCGGGGCGTCGCCGAGCCTCGGCAGCGCGCGCCAGACCTCGAGCAGGTCCCAGGCGTTCGCGAAGCGCTTCGCGGGATCGCGCTCCAGCGCGCGCGTGACGAGCGCGTCGACCCCCTCCGGGATCGGGACGCGCGAGCACTCGGTCAAGCGAGCGGGCGCGTTCTCGAGCTTGCTCGCGAGGATCGCCATCTGGCTCGGCCCCTCGTGCGGGAGGCGCCCGCTCAGCATCTCGAAGACGAGGACGCCGAAGGCGAAGAGGTCCGCGCGCGCGTCGACGCGGGCGGCGCCGCGGATCTGCTCGGGCGCCATGTACGCGACGGTGCCGATCGACTCCCCGGTCCCCGTGAGGCGCTCGGCGTCGACGCCGTCCATCTTGCAGACGCCGAAGTCGAGCACCATCGCGCGCACGCGCGAGCTCTTGAGCGCGAGGAAGACGTTGCTCGGCTTCAGATCGCGGTGGACGATCCCGGCCGCGTGCGCGTCGACGAGGCCGCAGAGGACGTCCTCACCGAGGCGGTGCACCTCGTTCCACGAGAGCGCGCCGCGATCGCGGATGCGCTGCGAGAGCGGCTCGCCGACGAGGCGCTCCATGACGAGGAAGGTCTCGCCCTCGTCCGTGTCGCTCACCTCGAGCACGCGCGGGACGAACTCGCTCCGGATGCGCTGCGCCGCCTCGGCCTCGCGGTGCAAGCGCACCATGAGGACGTCGTCGACGAGCAGGCGGCTCACGACCTTGATGGCGACCTGCGCGCGCGACTCGAGGTCGGTCGCGGCAAACACCTGCCCCATGCCGCCTCGACCGATCAACGCGTCGACGCGGAGCCTGTCACGCAGGATATCGCCAGGCTTGACGGTCAAGAGACTGCTCTCAGCCTACCACGCCTCGGCCCCCCGAGACCGAACACGCGATCTTTCGGGATCTCGCGCGGATTCAGGCGCCGAAGGACGAGTTGAGCCACTCCCGCGTTCCCCGGGGGCTCCAAGCGCTAAACAAACGGCGCGAGAGCCATCTCGCATGTCGCACCACGCGCCTACGAGCAGGCGCACCATGCCGCTTGCGCACATCTCATTTTTGAGATACGGTGAGATCGTGTCCTGGCGCGTGGAGATCCTCGACCATCGCGTGGTCAAAGAACTCGACGCTCTGGCGCAAGACATACGGCAGCACTTCCTCCGCATCGCGCAGCTCATCGAGGAGCACGGGATGGCGGCGATGCACGAGCCGTATGTGAAACACCTTGAAGACAAGCTCTGGGAGATGAGGATGAAGGGAAAGGACGGCATCGCGCGCGCCATCTACGTGACGGCAAAGGGCGAGCGCGTCGTCGTCGTGCATGCCTTCGTCAAGAAGACGCAGAAGACGCCGCAGAGCGCGCTGGAGACGGCACGAAGGCGGGCGAAGGACGTAACCTGATGCGAGAGCATGCAGCTCGCACGACCTCCGCCGCGAGAAGCGGCGGCTCCGTTGAAGCGCCTACCGCTCCGGCATCGCCGGAGCGAGCTGGTAGACCTTCCGCCGAAGACGTTCGGCGGCTCCGTTGGAGGATCAGTTGGATCCGAAGCGCACTGTTTCCCTGAAGAAGATCGCCAAGCGGTGGATGAAGGAGCCGGGCTTCCGCGAGGGCTACGACGCGCTCGAAGAGGAGTTCTCGCTCGCGAGCATGCTCATCGCGGCGAGGAAGAGGGCGAAACTGACGCAAGCCGAGGTAGCCAAGAAGATGGGCACCTCGCAATCCACCGTCGCCCGCCTGGAGAGCGGCGCCGCCAAACCGAGCCTGGCGACCTTGCAGCGCTACGCCAAGGCGACCGGTGCACGCCTCAAGATCACGTTGGAACCGAAGAAGGTTCGCCCGAAGAAGGAGCGCGGAAGTCGAGCGGCGTGACCGTACCGATTTGCGGTCCCCGACAAACCAGGCGCAACGCGAGGGCAAGGCGCGTTGTTATTGACGCCCTGCGGCGAATTTCTTGGAAACGGGGCAGAGCCAGACGAAGAAGAAGCGCAGCGATGTCGAACCGTTGTTGGCAAGTCCACGTCGCAGCCCGGCTTTCGCCGACGCCACTTGAGTCCTTCGATTCCCGGCGCGTCCACCGCATCCCTCGGAAGGACGAGGTCCCGTTACCTGCACCATCAACTTGTCGCTCACGCCCCCGCCCTAAGGCGCGGCCACGCCTACCGCACCTCCGAGCCGCACGGCCCATGTCGATGCCGTTGTGGTGTGAAGTGCAGTCACGCTGAGATCCACACGCGCACGAGCCCCCGCACCACTCCGAGGCGGCCCGACCCGCCAAACCTCTCCTGCGTGGTGCGTCCGCTCCCGCCCGGGGCGAAATCGAGAATCAGACCGCCCGCTCGCGGAGCTCGCGCTTCAGCACCTTGCCGGTGGGGTTCCGCGGGAGCGCGTCGAGGACCACGAAGTCGCGCGGCACCTTGGGGCCGGCGAGGCGCTCGCGCGCGAAGGACTTCAGCGCCCCCGCGTCGATCGTCGCGCCGGCGCGCGGGACCACGAACGCGCGGACGCGCTCGCCCCACTCGCGATCCGGCACCCCGACGACCGCGACCTCGCCCACGTCGGGGTGCTGCTCGAGCACGCCCTCGATCTCGGCCGGGTAGACGTTCACGCCGCCGGAGATGACCATGTCGCGCTTGCGGCCCTCGATGAAGTAGCGGCCGTCGCGATCGCGGCGCGCGAGGTCGCCGACGCTGAAGTAGCCGTCGACCATGCTCGACCGGGTCGCCTCCTCGTCCTTGTGGTAGCCCGCGACGAGGAGCTTGTTCTTCACGTAGAGCTCGCCGACCTCGCCGGCCGGCACCTCCCGCTTGTCGTCGTCGAGCAGGCGGACGTCGTTACCGGGCACCGCCCGGCCGATCGTCCCGGGCGCGGCGCGGAGGTCTTCGGGCTTGCCGAGCGTGACGAGGCCCGTCTCGGTCGCGCCGTAGAAGTTGTAGAGGATGTCGCCGAACGCATTCATGAAGTCGATCGCCAGCGGCCCTGGCAAGGGCGCGCCCCCGGCGAAGACGACGCGCAGCGAGCGCGCGTCGTAGCGAATGCGCGTCTCCTCGGGGAGCTCCATCACGCGGTGGAGCATGGTCGGCACGACCGCCGTGGTGGTCACCGCGTAGCGCTCGACGAGCGCGAGGAACGGCTCGGGCTTGAACTCGTCCATCAAGACGACCGAAGCGCCGAGCAGGTGCGACAGCGAGAGGAAGCCGAACGCCGTCGAGTGGTAGAGCGGGCATGCCACGAGGTGCACGTCGTCGACGCGCATCGGCGTCTCGTTGATGAACCGCATCGCGGCCTGCATCGTGTCCTTCGGGAACTTGCGGACCGCGCCCTTCGGCTTCCCCGTCGTGCCCGACGTGTAGACGACCACCGCGGCGTCGTCGTCTCCGCCTGCGTCCGCCGCGGGCTCGGGCTCCTGGAGCAGGGCGTCCAGCGGAGCGGCCACGACCTTCGACGACCGGACGCCCTCGGAGCCGACGACGAAGACGTTGGCCAGGAGCGTCGAGGAGAGCTCCGGGCTCGCCTCCTCGACCACGTGGAGGAGCTCGGGCTCGGTGACGATGGCGCGCGCGCCGGAGTGGTTCAGGAGGTAGGTGAGCTCCTTCGCGGTGGAGCGCCAGGAGACGCTGACCGCGGCGGCGCCGCCGCGCGCCGCCGCCGCGCCGAGCTCGATGTGCTCGGGGCGGTTCTTCATCATCAGGACGACGCTCTGCTTGCGCCCGATGCCGCGCCGCGCGAGCCCGGCGGAGAGCCGGTCGATCCGGTCGTCGAGCTCCGCCCACGTGATGGTCCGGTCGCGCCAGATCAGCGCCGGCTTGGTGGGCGAGTTCCGCGCGTGGACGCGGTAGATCTTGGACGGGTTCTGCGACGCGCTCGTGAACACCTTCGCGAGCTCGACCAGGCCGGGCCGGGTCAGAGACCAGAGCAAGCCGCTCTGACGCCCGAGCTGCGTCGAGACGCGGACCCGGTCCGGGAGCTCGCGGAGCCCCTCACGCAGGCCTCGAGTGCGCTCCAAGACATTCCACATCGCTCGAACCTATCAGGTATCCTACCTCCAGATGGCGGAAGCGAAGGACGCAGAGCCCGGCGCGGCCGATGACGACCGGCGCGACCAGGATCGCGCTGCGATCACGCTGAAGGTCGACTACAAGCGGCTCAACACCTTCTTCGCGGACTACACCAAGAACATCTCGAAGGGTGGGACGTTCATCCGCACGACGAAGCCGCTCGACGTGGGGACCGAGTTCGTCTTCGTCCTGACGGTGCCCGAGCCCTCCCCCGAGGGCGCGCCCGTCCGCCTCGAGCTCACCGGCCGCGTCAAGTGGGTGGTGCCGGAGTCCGACGCGACCGAGGAGGCGCCCGCCGGGATGGGCATCCAGTTCGTGTTCGAGGGCGACGCCGAGCAGAAGCGCGTCGAGTCGGTCGTCGCCGAGCTGATGCGGACGTCGCTCGGCGAGCACCTGGCCCAGAAGCTCCTCTCCTCACGCTGAGCGCGGCACCTTTACCGGCGCAGCCCGCGGCTCTAGGTTGAGCGGCGATGATGACGCGCTCCCTCCCCATCGCCGGCCGCGCCGCGGCGACGCCGATCGATCCCTCGCTCGACCTCGAGGAGGAGATCGGCCGGCTGAAGAAGGCGAAGAACGCCGTGATCCTCGCCCACTACTACCAGGACGGCGAGGTCCAGGACGTCGCCGACTTCATCGGAGACTCGCTCCAGCTCGCGCAGGCCGCGGCCAAGACGCAGGCCGACGTCATCTGCTTCGCCGGCGTCCACTTCATGGCCGAGACGGCGAAGATCCTGAACCCGGACAAGGTCGTCATCGTGCCGGACATGGAGGCGGGGTGCTCGCTCGCGTCCGGGGCGCCCGCCGCGAAGATCGCGGCGTGGAAGGCGCGGCACCCGGGCGCCGTCCTCGCGAGCTACATCAACTGCTCGGCCGAGGTGAAGGCGCTCTCCGACTACATCGTGACGTCGTCCAACGCAGAGAAGATCGTCGGGCAGATCCCCGCGAACGAGACGGTGCTCTTCGCGCCCGACAAGAACCTCGGCGGCTACCTCGTGAAGAAGCTCGGGCGGAGCATGGTCCTCTGGCCGGGCACCTGCATCGTCCACGACACCTTCAGCGAGCGCAAGCTCATCGGCCTGAAGGAGCGCCACCCCGGCGCGCTCGTCCTCGCGCACCCGGAGTGCGACGACGTCATCCTCCGGATGGCGGACTACGTCGGCTCGACGACGGGCATCCTCAACTTCGCGACGAAGAGCGACGCCAAGAGCTTCATCGTCGCGACCGAGCCGGGCATCCTCCACCAGATGGCGAAGGCCGCGCCGGACAAGGAGCTCATCCCCGCCCCGCCGGAGGCGAGCTGCGCCTGCAACGAGTGCCCGCACATGAAGAAGAACACGCTCGAGAAGGTCTACCTCGCCCTGCGCGACCTCGAGCCACGGCTCGAGATGGACGAGGCGCTCCTCCGCGCCGCGCGCGTCCCGATCGACCGGATGCTCGAGATGTCGAAGTAGCGCGCCCGCGGAGCGCGCGTCAGAGCTCGGTCATGAGCGAAGTCACGACGTAGTCGGCGCCGAAGATCGCGACGATGCTCGCGACGACGGCCTTGGCGGTGGCCTCTCCGACGCCGCGCGCGCCGCCCGAGGCGAAGTAGCCCTTCTTGCAGCAGATCGTGCTCACGATGAGGCCGAAGACGGCGCTCTTCACGAGGAGCATCTGGATGTCGTTCCACTTGATGAACTGCTCGATCCGGTCGAAGAAGATGCCCGGATCGATGCCCTGGAGGACGACCGCGACGAGGTAGGCGCCGAACATGCCGGCGATGCCGAACGAGAGCGCGAGCAGCGGCAGGACGATGAGCGTCGCGAGGATCCGCGGGACGACGAGGTACTGGATCGGGCTCACGCCCATCGTGGTGATCGCGTCGATCTGCTCGGTGACGCGCATGTTCCCGAGCTCGCTCGCCATCGTGCTCCCGGCGCGCGCAGTCACGACGACGGCCGCGAGCACCGGCGCGAGCTCACGCGCCAGCGCGAGCGCGACGACGCCGCCGACCATCCCCTCGGCGCCGAACTGGCGAAAGCCGATGATCGAGCTCAGCGTGAACGCCATCCCGGTGAACATCCCGACGAGGCCGGCGATGAAGAGCGAGCCTGCGCCGATGAACTCGATGGCGATCATCAGCTGGCCGATCCGGAGCGGCGGGCGCACGAGCCAGGTGATCGACTGGAACAGGAGCAGCGCGGTGCCGCCGACGTCGTCGAGGAGCTTCAACACCGGATCGAAGAACGCGTCGACGAAGCCGACGAACGCGTTCGGCTTCGGCGTCTCGACGAGCTCTTCGGTCTCCGCCACGGTCGCGGGACTATAGCCTGGGAGCCCGACGCCGTCAGGCACGCGCGGCGCAGCGGGGAAACGGCGCCGCAGGTGCCGTGGCGCGGCGGCGCGCCCACGCTGCCCCCCGACCTCACGCGCGTCGCCGCGGCCTCGCCTCGCGCCGAGGTCGGGCTGGGCTCGCGTCAGGGCTCGCGGTAGAAGCGCGGCACGCGGCGTGAGATCGACGTGAGGACCTCCCACGCGATCGAGCCTGCCTGCGCGGCGATGCTCTCGGCCGAGAGCGCGTCGCGGCCCTGGGACGAGCCCTCGGGCGCGCCGAGGACCGTGACCTCGTCGTGCAGACCGACGCCGGGGACGTCCGTGACGTCGATCATCGACATGTCCATCGAGACCGCCCCGACGATGGGCGCGCGCACGCCGCGGACGAGGACCTGCCCGCGGTTCGAGAGGTGGCGCGAGAGGCCGTCGGCGTAGCCCATCGGCAGCGTCGCGATGCGCGTGGCGCGCGTCGCGCGGAAGAGGCCGCCGTAGCCGACCGGCTCGCCGGCGTCGATCGTGCGGAGATCGACGATCTCGGACCGGACGCGCATCGCGGGGCGGAGCTCACCGTGACCGCCAGGGCCGAGCGGCGAGACGCCGAAGATCGCGACGCCGGGCCGAACCGCGTCGAAGAGGGCCTCGCCGCGGAGCACGGCGGCGCTGTTCGCGGCGTGCCGAACGGGCGGCGAGACGCCCGCGCGCGCGAGGCGCGCCGTCGCCTCCTCGAAGCGCGTGACCTGCTCGGCCGTGAAGCCCTCGCCCTCGCTGCCGGGCGGGGCCTCGGCGCACGCCAGGTGCGTCATGAGCCCGGAGATCCGGACCTCGGGGAATCGCCCGAGCTCGCCGGCGAACGACTCGAGGTCGCGCATGCGCACGCCGAGGCGCGCCATCCCCGTGTCGATCTTGAGGTGCGCGTCGACGGGACGGCCGACCTGCCGCGACGCGCGCGCGAGCCCCTCGAGGTGCGAGAGATCGTAGACGACGGGGACGAGCCCGCGGCTCACGATCTCCTCGTACGCGCCGCCGTAGTAGCCGCCCATGACGAGGACGGGCGCGCCGACGCCGGCGTCGCGGAGCTCGACGGCCTCCTCCAGCAAGGCCACGCAGAAGCCCTCGGCGCCGGCGCGCTCGAGCGTGCGCGCGACCGCCGGGGCGCCGTGTCCGTAGCCGTCGGCCTTGAGGACCGGCCAGACCTTCGCGCGGCCGGCGTGGCGGGCGATGACGCGGAGGTTGTGGCGGAGGGCGGCGAGGTTCACCTCGGCGCGCGTCGGGCGGACGGCGTCGGCCGGGGCGGCGCGGCGCGGCTTGAGGACGCGCACGCTGTCGGCGGCGTCCGACCGGCGTCGCGTCGGCAGCGCCGGCGAGGACTCGGTCTTCTCTTCGTCTAGCGCGCTGGCGTCCATGGTGTCGTGAGAGCTAACGCCTTCGAATGCCATCCTTATTCACGTTTGCCACGGCCCGCGTCAAGGAACAAAGAATTCGGCGCCGATGCGCGCCCGCGCGCGACGCCGGGCTCCTACTCGGCGGCGCCGGCGGGGAGCGACGCGCTCGGCGGCTCCGCGGTCGCGATCGTCTCCATCTGCTCCACCGCGAACTGGAAGCGATACAGGCGCGCGTAGACGCCGTCCTTCGCCAGGAGCTCGTCGTGGGTCCCGGTCTCGACGATCCGGCCCTTGTGGAAGACGACGATCCGATCGACCGCGCGGATCGTCGAGAGGCGGTGCGCGATGACGAGCGACGTTCGCCCCTCGACGACCGCCTCGAGCGCCGCCTGGAGCCGCGCCTCGGTGTCGGAGTCGATGCTCGCCGTCGCCTCGTCGAGGATGAGCAGGGGCGCGTCGCGGTAGAGCGCGCGCGCGAACGCGAGCAGCTGCCGCTCGCCCGCGCTGAAGTTCGCGCCGCGCTCGTCGACGCGCGCCTCGAGGCCGCCGGGCCGCGCGAGGAAGACGTCGAGCGCGCCGATCCGCTCGAGCGCCCGCCGGACGCGCTCGAGATCCGGAGCGTCGTCGCTCATCGCGACGTTCGACGCGACGGTCCCGGCGAAGAGGAAGACGTCCTGAGGCACGACCGCGAAGAGCTCCCGGAGCTCGCCGCGATCGTAGGAGCAGACGTCGCGGCCGAGGACGCGTACGGTGCCCTTCTCGAAGTCGTAGAGGCGGAGCAGGAGGCTCGTGATCGTCGTCTTGCCGGCCCCCGTCGCGCCGACGAGCGCGATCTTCTCGCCGCGCCTCGCGTGGAGCGTCACGTCCTCGAGCACCGGGACGCCCGGCTTGTAGGAGAACGTCACGCCCTCGACCGCCACGGCCTCGTCCGCGGGCCCCTCGGCCCCCGGCAGGGCGGGCTCGGCGGGCGCCTCGAGCGCGGGCTCGTCGAGGAGCTGGAAGATCCGCTCCGCGCCGCTCATCGCCGACTGGAGGATCGTGAAGCGCTGCGCGAGGAGGCTCACGGGCTCGAAGAACTGCTTGATGTACTGGGTGAACGTGACCACGAGCGCGAACGTGATCGTGGGATCCGCCACCCGGCGGAAGCCCGCCCACCAGAGCACGCTCGCGATGCACAGCGTGCCGACCATCTCGATCGCGGCGTCGAGGACGGCCTCGTAGAAGATGCTCCGCTTGTTGGCGTCGCGGTACTCGACGTTGATCTCGTCGAACTCGGCCGCCATCACGGACTCGCGCGCGTAGGCCTGGACGACCGGCATCCCCGAGACCTGCTCGTTGAGGAACGCGTTGAGGCGCGCCGTCTTGACGCGGATCTCGCGGAAAGCCTGACGAGCGCGCGAGCGGACGAACCAGACGATGACGGCGACGACGGGGAGCGACGCGAAGGAGATGAGCGACATCCGCACGTCGAGGACGAGCATCATGACGACGATACCCACGAGGGCGACGAGGTCGCCGATCGCGTTGATCACGCCGGACGCGAACATCTCGCCGACGGCGTCGACGTCGTTCGTCGCGCGGGTCACGAGGCGCCCCACGGGCGTGCGATCGTAGTAGCGGAGCTCGAGCCGCTGCATGAACTCGAACAGGTGCGTGCGGAGGTCGGCCATCGCGCGCGCGCCGGCGATTTGCATCGAGTACGTCTGGACGAACGTGAGCAGCTGGGTGGCGACGACGACGAGCGCCAGCGTGAGGCCGTGCTTCATCAGCCCGCCGGGCTCCTCGGCCTCCGCCCCCGCGACGACGCGGCCCATGACGATCGGCCGGGCGAGGTTCAGCCCCGCGGCGAGGACGAGCATCGCGATCGACGCGAAGAGATAGCGCGCGTGCGGCCGCATGAACGGCCAGAGGCGGCGGAGCAGCACGCCGTCGTACGCGCGCCCGAGGCGCTCCTCCTCGTGGAAGTCGCGGAGCGTCCCGCCCTTCGCGGGCGCGGCGCCGGACTTCGCCTTCTCAGGCACGGCGCCGGACCTCGCCTTCGCGGGCGCGGCGCCGGACCTCGCCTTCGCGGGCGCGGCGCCGGACTTCGCCTTCGGGTCCTCGGCGCTCATGCCGGCACCGACCCCGAGGGGACGGACTCGAGCTCGTCGAGCGCGGTCTTCGCCGACTGCTCCTCCGCGAACGCCGCGTAGAGGCCGCCCTCCCGGATCAGCTCGTCGTGCGTCCCCTGCTGGAGGATCCGGCCCTCGTCGAGGACGACGACCTGGTCGCAGCGCGACGCGGCGGCGACACGGTGGGTGACGAGGATCACCGTCCGCTCCGCGGCCTGACGATCGATCGCGGCGAGGATCGCCGCCTCCGTCTTGGCGTCGACGGCCGAGAGCGGATCGTCGAGCACGAGCACCTTCGGCTCGCGAACGAGCGCGCGGGCGAGGGCGATGCGCTGCTTCTGTCCGCCGGAGAGCTGGACGCCGCGCTCGCCGACCACCGTCTCGAGCTGCTCGGGGAGCCCGAGCGCTTCCTC
Organism: Labilithrix sp.; assembly: GCA_019637195.1. GTDB lineage: Bacteria > Myxococcota_A > Polyangia > Polyangiales > Polyangiaceae > Labilithrix. The sequence goes on from JAHBWA010000028.1 coordinate 29,223, forward strand.
GAGCACCTGGGCCTCGCGCGCGGCGTGGCGGATCCGCCGGACGGCGTCCTCCGAGTCGCAGTCGTCGAGCGAGAAGCCGACGTTCCGCGACACCGTAGTCGAGAACAAGAACGCGTCCTGCTGCGCGTAGCCCACGTTCGCGCGGACCGCCGCGAGCGGGAGATCGCAGACGTCCTGGTCGTCGACGAAGACCGCGCCCGGAGGCGTCGGCAGCAGTCGCGCGAGCAGCATGGCGATCGTGCTCTTGCCGGAGCCCGTGCGGCCGACGAGCGCGACCGACTTGCCCGCGGGGACGTCGAACGAGACGTCGTCGACGACCTTGCGCTCACCATACGCGAACGACAGCCCGCGCACGGAGATGGCGCCCGCGACGTGCTTCGGGCTCGGGAGCGCCCCGCCCATGATCTCCGGGACGGCGCGGAAGATCTCGGCGAGGCGCGCGTAGCCGGCGCGCCCGCGCTGGATCACCGAGATCGAGAACCCGAACGCGATCATCGGCCAGGTCATCCGTCCGTACGCGAGCCAGAACGCGAAGAAGTCGCCGCGGGTGATGCCCCCGTCCTCCGCGCCGACCTCGAGGAGCGAGGCGCCGTACCAGAAGAACGCGAGGACGCCGAGCGTGCTCGCCGCGCCGACCGCCGGGAACATCAGGCCGCGGAGGCGCGCCAGAGAGAGGCTCGCCTCGAGGTAGGCGTCGTTCGCCGCCGCGAACCGGCGCCGCTCACGCGCCTCGAGCGCGAAGCTCCGGACGACGCGCACGCCCGCGAGGTTCGTCTGCAACACCTCGGACAGCTTCCCGAGCGTCTCCTGGTTGTGCCGCGTCCTCGTGAACATCTGGCGCGAGAACGAGCGCGTGATGAGCACCATGGCCGGGAGCATCACGAACGACACGAGCGTCAGCCGGACGCTGATGTTGACCATGACCTCGAGCGCGCTCGCGAACGCGAACACGACGTTGACGATGTTCAGGATGCCGAACCCGAGCAGGAGCCGGACCTGCTGGAGATCGTTGCTCGAGCGGCTCATGATCTCGCCCGCCGACATCGTCCGGTAGAACGCGGTGCCGAGGCGGTGCAGCCGGTGGAGCAGGAGCGCGCGGAGCTCGTACTCGGCGTCGCGCCCGGCGTTGAAGATGAACCAGCGGCTGCCGACGCGCGACGCGAACGACAGCGCCGCGAGGCCGAAGATCATCACGGCGGGCCCCGTGACCCGCTCGGGCGCGCCGCCGAAGACGGCGTCGATCGCGTCCTTCGACAGCCAGTCGATCCGGTTGAGCGCGAGCTGGAAGACCCCGAGCAGGACGCCACCCGCGAGGTAAGCCGGCAGGTGCCGCTTGAACTGGCCCCCGAGGGTCGTCGGGAGGGCTCCGGGATCGTGTGCCATGGATCCGACTACCGGCGGCCTACATAGCAGAGGGCCGGCGTGGTTCGATGCCGGATCGCGTGGGGGCGTCGCGGGGTGAGAATCTCCGCGCGCCGCGGCACGTCAAAGCGCGAAGCGCGCGAGCTCGTCCGGAGAGACCACGCAACGTTCGTCCTCGAGCGTCACCGAAAGGAGCGCGTCGGCGAGGCGGAGGACCGCGGCGTCCCCCCCGGGCTCGTGACCGCGAGCGTCGATGGAGACCGCGCGCGCGACCATCGCCGGCTGACCGAAGACGAGCCCCTCGAAGAGCGCGTGACCGAACAGGATCGGGACCGTCCGGGCGCCGAAATCGAGGACGAGCACGCCCCCCTCGTCGACGAGCGCGAGCGCGTCGAGCTCGCGCGTCCGCGCGTTCGGCAGCTGCGTCGCGCCCTCGGGGATCCAGCGCTCGATCGCGCGGTGCTGCCGGGTGTGCAGCGCGAGCTTCGCGCGGGGGAACGTCGCCCAGACGAGCGCGTTCAGGTAGTCGTGCCACATGCGCGCGCGCGTCGGGACGACGCGGCGCCCGACGATGACCGCGTCGTACAGGCTCGCGCGCTCGATGGGCGCGCCAGCGGGCCTCCGGCGACGGGCCGGAGCGAGCTCGAAGCGAACCGGGCCCTCGCCGGCGAAGGCCACGCCGTACTCGGACGGGTCCGGCCACTCGGCGCGATCGGCGAAGGTGCTCGCCGCCCGGGCGATCGGCCAGTGCGACGGATCGCGCTCGTAGAACCGGCCGTCGAAGCCCGCGCGCTCGTGGCGGACGAGGCGGAGCTTCTCCCAGCGGGGGCCGCGATCGCGAGCGCTCGACTCGGGCGGTCGCATCGGCCTCAGCGCCCGCGCGCGTTGCGCGGCCGCCGGTGGGAGGAGCCGAGCATCGGGCGCGCGCCGTCGGAGCTCGCGGCGAGGTCCTTCAGGTCGATCGTCGCGACGAGCAGCCCGAGCCTCACGCGCGCGCGGTCGTGCGGCGCGAGCTCCTGGACGATGCCGAGGCGGTTCGCGAACGGCCCGGCGAGCACGCGGACCTTCGCGCCCTTCTCGACCGGGAGCGACGGATCGACGTCGGCGCCCGCCGGTGCTCCGCGCGCGCGCAGCGACGTGGGGAGGATCGGACGGCGCGGCGGGACGAGACGGACCGCGCCCGCGTCGGTCTTGGCGCGCTCCGCGTCGGCCTCGCGCTCCCCGCGCGCGGCGCGCTCCTTCGGCGCGGCCTCGCGCTCCGCGGTCGAGAGGACCCGCCGCGCGTCCTCACGCTCGCGGCGCGAGCCCTCCTTGCGGACCGGGCCCTTGCGCACGCCCTTCCGGCGCTTGCGGCGCTCCTCGCGGCCGCGCTCGCGACGCTCCTCGAGACGCGACGCGCGGCGCGCGCGCCAGGCGCCGCGTCGGGTCGCGGCGATGAGGTCGTTGTCGGGAGCCCACGCCACGAGCTTGTAGACGTGTCCGAGCGCGACGAGCGCGTCGGCGAGCAGCTCGTCGAGCTCCTCGGCGTGCACGAGGGCGATCTCGCGCTTCACCGACCAGCCCATCCAGAGCGGGCGGCGGTTGCGCTGGCTGTCGTCGAGGAGCGCGCGGATGTCCTCGGCCGAGGCGGCCTGCGCCCGCGGGAAGCTCGGCACGCCGATGACGCCGATCGCGAACTCGTCCGGCATCGACTCGAGCAGCGACGTCAGCTCGAGGAGCGCCGTGGGATCGGCGATGCGCGCGCGCGTGTTCTTCACGTCGGCCTCGGCCTCGGGGCACACCTCGAGGCTCACGGCGACGTGGACGCTGTCGATCGTCAGCGCCAGGTAGGCGTGCGACCGAAGCGGATCGAGCTCGGGCTCCGTGCGCGGCACGAAGCTCCGCGCGTAGGCGTCGCGCACGAAGACGACGCGCTGGGCGATCGCGCGCGGCGCGCCCGACGACAGGTGCTGCTCCACCTCGTCCGGGACGACGACCTCGACCGCGATGCCGAGCTCGGCGAGGCGTGGCGAGAGCGCGCGCGCCCAGGCCTCGATGCGCTCGCGGAGCGCGCGCCGCTGCGCGGCGGCGCCGTGGCTCGGGCCGAGACCGCCGAACGACCGTGACGAAGCCGCGCTCGGCGCCGTCGATCCGGCGCGGGACGCCGCGGTCGTGGGCTCGAGGAAAGCGTCGAAGTCGGCGCTGGACAGTCGCAGCGCGCCGGACGGCGGGGCTGGCACAGCGGGGCAGCATACGGTCCCCAGCTCCCGTGTCAACGCGTCGCCTGAGCTTCGGCTCTGCCCAAGTAGCTGGAACTACGAGCCTTCGCTGTCCCATTGACGCAATGCGTTACAGACCTTACCCATGGGGCCTGATGAGCTCTTCCCTCCCCCAACGCCCCGCTCACCGACCGGCCGGACTTTCGCAAGCGTCATTCGAGAGCCAGCGCGCACCCGAGCAGCGCCTCCTGGCATCCGACGTGATGGACGAGAGCGGCGAAGACGGTGGCTTGGTGCCGCCCTCGGCGCGATCGCCCGGAATGCACCTCGAGCACGAGGTGTTGCTCGCCGTGATCGCCGCCTTGGCGCTCTTCGCCACGTTGCTCCTGAACGCGCCCCCCTCCTGATGACCCACCCCGCCCCTCCCTCGCTCTCCCTCGACGACGCCGACGCGGGGTCCGTCGCGCTGACTCGGAAGAGAAAGCGTGATAGACCCGCCGACGTGCCGCGTGCGCCGACCGTGAAGCGTCCCGCTCAAGGGAAGACCGCCGCTCAGGGCAAGGCCCGCGGCGCTGCTGGAAAGAGCAAGGGCTCCGAGCCGCCTCCGAGCGAGTCGGAGGACACGAAGCCCCGCGACGAGGACGAGGACGAGGCCGCAGAGGCCGAGCCCGCCGGCGTGGACGACGAGATCGCAGGCGCGGAGACGGCGGACGACGAAGACGCCTTCGCCGAGCCGAAGGAAGACGAGGGCGAGACGAGCGTGAGCTCGAGCCCGCTGTCGAAGCCGATGTCGAGCGGCTCGATGGAACGGCTCGATCCGATGGCGGCGTACCTCCGCGAGGTCCAGCGCCACCCGCTGCTCACGCCCGAGCAGACGCACGAGCTCGCCGCCAAGTTCGTCAAGACGCAGGACCCGGCGATCGCGGCGCAGCTCGTCACGGCGAACCTGCGCCTCGTGGTGAAGATCGCCTACGAGTACCGCCGCGCTTACAAGAACATCATGGACCTCGTGCAGGAGGGCAACATCGGCCTCATGCAGGCGGTCAAGCGGTACGACCCGTACCGCGGCGTGAAGCTCTCGAGCTACGCGGCCTGGTGGATCCGCGCGTACATCCTGCGGTTCATCCTCAACAACTGGCGCCTCGTGAAGCTCGGCACGACGCAGGCGCAGCGGAAGCTGTTCTTCAATTTGCGGAAGAAGCGGGCCGAGCTGCAGGCGATGGGCGTCGATCCGACGAACGCCGAGATCGCCAAGCAGCTCAACGTCCCCGAGAGCGACGTCGCCGAGATGGACGTCCGCCTCGCGCAGAGCGAAAAGTCGCTCGACGCGCCCGTGGGCGACGCCGACGGCCGCGCGATCGCCAAGGTCGACATGATGCCCGCCACCGGCGCGGGCCCCGAGACGCAGATGGCCGACGAGGAGCTCCAGTCGCTCCTCAAGGACAAGCTGGCCGAGTTCAGGAAGACGCTCATCGGCAAGGAGAAGGACGTCGCCATCTTCGACATGCGCCTCGTCGCCGACGATCCGCTCACGCTCCAGGACCTGGGCGACAAGTTCGGGATCTCGCGCGAGCGCGTCCGCCAGCTCGAGCAGCGCCTCCTCGCCCGCCTCCGCGACTACCTGAAGCGCGAGATGGGCGACGCCACCGATTCGCTCTGAGCGCACGGCGCGGGGCAGCCCTGATCGACGCGCGGCGCTGAGCGCCCGACGTTTCTGCCGGAGACGGCGCCCGCGAACGAGTAGCCTGGGGCCGTGAGCACGGAGCGCGGCCCCGGTACGCTGTTCGTCGTCGCGACGCCGATCGGCAACCTCGGCGACGTCACGCTCCGCGCGATCGAGGTCCTCAAGCGCTGCGATCGCATCGCTGCGGAGGACACGCGGCAGACGAGGAAGCTCCTGTCGCACCTCGGCATCGCCGGGAAGCCGACGACCGCACTCCACGCGCACTCGGGCGAGCGCGACGTGGCCATGGTCGTCGACGCGCTCGCCACAGGTGAGTCGGTCGCGCTCGTCACGGATGCCGGGACGCCGAGCGTGAGCGATCCGGGTGACGCCCTCGTCAAGGGCGCGATCGCCGCGGGGATCCGGGTCGTCCCGATCCCGGGGCCGAGCGCGGCGCTCGCGGCGCTCGTCGCGAGCGGGCTCGCGGGCGGCGGCGGCTTCCGCTTCGTCGGCTTTCTCCCGCGGGACGGGACCGCGCGGCACGAGGCCGTCGGTAAGGTGTGCGCGACGCCCGAGCCCGTCATCCTGTTCGAGTCGCCCGAGCGCACCGCCGCGACGCTGGCCGAGCTCGCCGAGGCCACGCCCGATCGCGCGGCGTGCGTCGCGCGCGAGCTCACGAAGCTCCACGAGGAGCTCGTCCGCGGGACGCTCGCGTCGCTCGCCAAGGAACGCGACGCGTGGCGGGGCGAGGTCGCGATCGTCCTCGGGGCGTGGTCGCCGGAGGGGCGCGAGGAGCGCATCGACGACGACGAGTTGGACGCGCGCATCGATCGCGAGCTCGCGGGCGGCGCGCACTCGAAGACGATCGCCGAGCGGGTCGCCGCGTGGAGCGGGCGACCGAAGCGCGAGGTCTACGAGCGCGTCGTGACGCGCAAGCGCGCGCCGCGGTGAGCCGCGCGGCCCCGCCGGCGCCCTCGCGCACCGCACCGTGACGAGGCTCAGCCTCGCTCGTGCCCCGCGGGGCGCTAGAGCGCCTTGCCGAGCGCGCGGTCGACGGCGCGCTCGTCGAAGCCGATGAGCATCTTCCCTCGGACGTCGAGGACGGGGATCGAGCCGCCGCGCATGCCGGCGCTGGCGAGCTTTGCCTGCATCTCGCGGGCGGCGCCGCCGTCTTGCTCGATGTCCTTCTCGACGAACTGGACGCCGCGGCGCTTCAGGTAGGCCGCGGCCTGGTGGCAGGGCCCGCACCACGACGCGCCGTAGATGATGACCGCCGGCCGCGCCGCCTCGGGCGGCGCGCTCTCGGCGCCGCGCGGCGCGAGGACACCCGCGTCCTTGCTTCGGCGATCGACGGCGACCTTCTCGAACTCGGTGCGGCTCATCGTGCGGACCGCGTACGTGTTGCCGGGCCCCGTCGGGTTGCGGAGATCGGCGACGAAGACGTCGTCGAGCTTCGGGGGATCCTTCACCGGATCGGCGACGCGGACCACGTCGCGCGCGCCTACGGGTACGTCCGCGACCTTCTGCTCGACGTGGAACTCCCCCTTGTCGTCGATCCACGTGAAGAGCAGCTCGGTGCTCGCGTCCGTGACGATCGGCAGCGCCACAACGTCGGTCGTCGGCGCCGGGCGCTTGCAGGCCACGACGACGAGGACGAAGAGCGAGAGGAGGGCGAGCCGAAGGGACGTCACGGCTCGGGAGGATGCGACGAGTGACGCCCGGAGACAAGCTCAGCCACGCGGGCCGCACGCCGCGCGCCCCGCGCACGGTCGGGCGCCGGCCTCAGAACACGAAGCCGCACGCGAGCACCCCTTCGACGCGCATGGCGGACGGGCGGTGGAGCCCCCGCAAGCCCTCCGCGGCGGACAGCACGACGAACGACGGCTGCAGGAGAGACGGCCCGCCGCGAACGTCGAAGCCGAGCTGAATCGGATGCGCGGGCCACCACGCAGCGCCGAGACCGAAGAACGGGACCGCTTCGGCGCGCACGGCGTCCGTCGTCGTCCCGCCCTCCCCGCGGGCCCGGATGGCGTCGAGGTCGATCCCCGCGCACACGCGCGACGTGAAGGTCTCCGACCGCCCTGGAGGAAACGCTCGGCAGAGATCGGCGCCCCCACCGAGCGCGTCGAACGTGGCTCCGAGCGAGCCCAGGAGCTCCTGTCGAGGCACCGCGGCGCGCAGGGAGAGCCGAGCACTCCACGGGCCGAGCTCGTAGCTCCCGGCGACGGTCGGCCCCCACGCGAGCGACGGCAGGAGGCCCGCCGCCGTCCACGTCCCCGCGCTCACGATGAAGCGGGCGCTCGGCTCCTCGCTCGGCCCCGACGGCTGCGGCCGCGGCGGCAGGCCGATCGGCGCCGACGACGTGTCCTCCCCGGGCTCGGGTGTCCACGCGGGGGACGGCACGAGCTCGGCGAGCTCGTCGCTGCGCGCCGGCGCCGTCGTCCGGATCGCCGCGAGCGCCACGAGGAGCGCCGACGCCCGCGCGAGCTCCGCGCAGGTGTCGGCCTCTAGCGTCCGCTCGCCGGCTCCGCGGCTCGTCCAGGTTCGAATCCAGACCCGCCACGGGTCGCCTGGCGCGCTGGGAGGCTCGATCTCCGCCCGAGCGACGACCGGATCCACCGCCGCAGCGCGCGCCATCTCGCGCTCCACGCGCGCGGCGACGCTCTTCGCGTCCGGACAGCCCGGCACGCTCGGCCAATCGACGCGCACCCTCGCCGGCGCGGCGCGCGCGCTCATCGTGAACGACGTGACGGCGAGGGCGACGCCGATCGACGCGACGCCCCGGACGAGTCCGACCATGGCGCATCAATCTAGATGAATCTGCGGGAGAGCGTCGCCGCTGCGCGCGTCGCGTCGGTGTCGAGACGCCGGGCACCTCGTCTCGTCGTCCTCGACGCGCGGGAGGGCGCTCCCGCCTACTTCAGGTTCACGCAGGCCTTCTTGACCGACTCCAGCGTGCCGTCGAGGACGTCGCTGAAGTCCTCGCAGATTTCGCGATGGCTGCCGCGCTCGCCGAACGCGTCGGCGAAGCGCACGAGCGACGCGCCGTAGCCCGTGAAGGCGAACCAGCAGGCGTCCATCGGGGGAGGCTGGCCTGCGCACTCCTCGCAGGCGCGCGCGACCGGGTCGGGGATGCAGCCCGGCTCCGGAGGGAGCGGCGGCCTCGGACACGTCTTCTGGCAGCAGCACGGATCACCGCCCGGCACCTGACTGCAGAACTCCCGCCATTGCATCGGCAGGTTGTTGTCCCAGTTCGCGTTCATGATCGGCATCGTCATGCTCGAGTACCAAGGCGCGATCTGCGTGCCGTCGTGGCTGATCGTGGTCACGACGACGCCCTCCTCACGCCCGCACTTGAGCGCGAGCAGGCGCTCCCGCCACTCCAGGGCCCGCGCGGTGTCGAGCTCCGTCGCCGAGGTGCCTGCGTCGGTCACGACGACGACGACGAGCAGCGCGTCGTCGCGCAAGAACCCTTCGTTGCAGCCCCCCTCGCGCGACTCCACCTCGAGCGCGGCGAGCATCGCGCCGATCGGGCGCTCGTCTCCGTCACCGGCGGTCCCCACGGCGGCGCTGCAGAGGAAGCGCTCCTCCACGTCGTCGTCCTGGGACGTGAGGTAGCGGCGCCCGTTCGGGAAGTTGCAGTCGCGGTTCGAGGTGTTCCTGCCGACCGGATAGACGACGCCCGCGCCGAGCGTGATGTCGCAGGCGCCGCGCGCGGAGATCGACGCGCAGGAGAAGCCCTGGCAGATATTGTCCGTCCCCACCGAGCCGTCGTACTCGGGGCTGGGGCAGGAGCTGGCGCACCGCCGCTCGTAGCCCGAGGCGTCGCTGTCGACGACCATCAGGTGGAAGTCGACGTCCTTGAGCTGCGTCTTGACTTGGTTCAAAAACGCCGGGAACGCCTCCTTCAACCTCTTCTGCGCGCTCCCCATCGAGATCGAGTTGTCGACCACGAAGAGGATGTCCACCATGTTGCAACTGAGCCCCTCGCAGGCGCGGTTGCCCGCGTCGGCGCCGGCTTCCGGGGGAGGTGGGATGAAGCCCGGCTCGGGCGGCGGCTGAGGCGCCACGGCGGCGTCGAGGTCACTCGCGACGACCACGTCGCTCTGCGCGCAGCTCGCGAGGCTGATGAACGTGGAGAGCCCGGCGATTGCCAGAAGGACTATCGGTTGGATTCGTAGCATGACGATCGCACCTGCGGGGCGAGTGGCGAGTTGGGGTGGGAAGAAAGAAACCGCGAAGCGAGAGCGCACGCCTCCTCGTGGCGACCGAGCGCCGCGAGCGCCACGACGCGCTGGGCGTCGAACTCGGGACCGAGGACGCCGCGAGGGAACTCGCGCGCGTGCTGGTCGGCGAGCGCGAGCGCGCGCGCCGGACGGCCCGCGTGGATCGCCGCGCTCGTCTCGGCGAGGAGCGCGACCTCGACGTCGAGCGCGCCAGCGCCCCGCGCCGCCTTGGGCGCCGAAGGCGCGGCGGGCCGCTTTGGCGGCTCGTTCATCGTCGGGAGCGCGACGGGCTCGCCCGACGGCGGCGGATCGTCGGGCGCTGGCGGCGGCGCGCTCGGAGCGACGTCGGGCGCGGCGGCGTTCGACCCGATCGTCGAGACGACCGCGGCTTCGCCGGACGTGTCCACGAACGTGCCGGTCGCCGCGGAGAGCCCGGCGACCGAGATCGCGACGGCCGCCAGGTTGACGAAGCGCGGGAGCCGGAACCGCGGGCCGGGAGCGGCGGCGGGCGAGCTCTCGAGCGAGGTCGCCATCGCGGCAGGCAGCTGACGCTTCCACGAGACGTTCGGGGACAGCCCCGCCTTCACGCGCATCGCGTCGTCCGGCTTCGGCGCGCCGAGCGCGTCGGCCGATCGAAGGAACTGCTCGAACTCGTCGTCGGAGCTCATCGTAACCTCCAGGCGTCCCGTGCCTTGGCGCGCTCCCACGCCGCGCGAACCTGCTCTCGTGCGTGCCGGAGACGCGAGGCGACCGTGTTGCTGCTGACGCCGAGCAGGTGACCGATCTCGGTCGCGTTGAACCCTTCGAGCTCGGCCATGACGAACACCTCGCGCTTCTCGTCGTCGAGCCCATCGAGGATCGACTGGAGGAGCGTCATGGCCTCGCTCTGCGTGGCGGCCGCCTCGGGGTGGACCCCCTCGGCGGCGATGGCGTCGACCTCGGCATCACCGTCCCCGGCCGGGCGGCTGCTCCGGCGGCGCCGAAAGTTGGAGACGACCCGATAGGTTACCGCGAAGATCCAGCTCCGCAGCGACGACCGGCCTTCGAAGTCGTCGAGGCGCTTGTAGAGCGTGAGGAACACCTCCTGAACGACGTCGTCCAGGCTGTGCTGAGGCACCCCGAGACGCGCCGCCCACCTCCAGACGAGCGGGAAGTACCGCTCGTAGAGCCCGAGAAAGTCAGTACTTTCCTCGCTCGTGTCCATTTCGGCACGCCCGCTCCCCGACTCCGAGACCAAGGCGCGCGCAACAGCCTGCACGTCACCATAGGTGTCGCCCCGGAAGGCAGGTCGTCAAAGAAAATTGGCGGTCACGCCTGGACGGGGCCGGCCGCGTGGGCGGTCACGCCTGGACGGGTCGCGTGGGCGGTCACGCCTGGACGGGGCCGGCCGCGTGGGCGGTCACGCCTGGACGGGGCCGGCCGCGTGGGCAGTCACGCCACCGACGTCGGTCCGAGCGAGCGGCGCCGAGGCGAGCGCGCGGACCGGCCACGCTCGCGCGCCGGGCTCGGCGCGACCCACGGCGACGAGCCACGTCACCCGCCGGCAGACAGCTTCGCCCACTCGGCCATCATCACGTCGACCTTCCGCGCGACGGCCTGCTCCTCGGTGGCGAGCTCCGCGAGCTTGGCCCAATTGCGTACCGGATGTAACTCCTTCAGCTTCGCGCGCATCGCCTCGAGCTGCTCTTCGCCCGCCGCGATGAGCTCCTCGAGCTCCTTGACGCGACGCTGCTGCTTCTCGCGGTCGCGCGATCTCGACTTCTGCGCTTCGTGCTGCTTGCGCCGCGCCGCATCGTCCATCGCGGCGGGCGGCGCGTTCGTCTTCGCCTTCCCCGGCTCCGCCTTCGCTTCCTTCCGCTCCTTCCGATCGTCACGCGGCTTCGCCTTCTCGTCGCGCGGCTTCGTCGAGCTCGCCCAGTCGGAGAAGCCACCGGGGAAGATGTCGACCTTCGCGTCGCGCACGCTCACCACGCGCGTCGTGACCGTGTCGAGGAAGCGGCGATCGTGCGAGACCAGGACGACCGTGCCCTCGAAGCCGACGAGCGCCTCCTCCAGGATCTCGGCGGCTGGGATGTCGAGGTGGTTCGTCGGCTCGTCGAGGAAGAGGAGGTTCCGCGGCTCGAGCAGGAGCTTCGCGAGCGCGAGGCGCGAGCGCTCGCCCCCCGAGAACCCGGCGACGACGCGGAGCGGATCGTCGCCCCAGAAGCGGAAGCGCGCGAGGTACTGGCGCGCCGCCTCGACGGTGAAGTCGCCGCGGACGCGCCGGACCTCCTCGACCGCGGTGCGCTTCGGATCGACCTCGCCGAGGTGCTGGTCGAAGTAGCCCTCTTGCAGGTTGGTGCCGCGGCGGACGCTGCCCTTGTCGAGCGAAGGATCGCCGCGACCGGCGAGCAGCTTGAGGAGCGTCGACTTCCCCGCCCCGTTCGGGCCGACGATGCCGATGCGCTCGCCGCGCCGGACGAGCAGCTCGACGCCGGCGAAGAGCGTGCGGCCCCCGCGCGAGGCCTCGAGGCCCTTCGCGTCGAGCACGATGTCGCCGGAGCGGGCCGCGGGCGCGAAGCGGAAGCTCACGCGCTCGGCGAGCGCCCATACGTCCTCGGGGCGCTCCACGCGGTCGAGCTTGTCGAGCATCTTGCGGCGGCTCTGCGCCTGCTTGGTCTTCTGGCCGGCGATGTTGCGGCGGATGAAGTCCTCGGTCTTGTCGACGAACGCCTGCTGACGCTCGGCGAGCGCGCGCTCGCGCTCGAGGTCCTCGGCGCGCGCGACGGCGTACTCGCTGTAGCGGAGCGGGTAGACGCGGAGGCCCTTCGACCCGAGCTCGAGCGTCGTCGGGCAGACCGCGTCGAGGAACGCGCGATCGTGCGAGACGACCAGGACAGCGCCGCGATAGCCGCGGAGCCAGCCCTCGAGCCACGCGATCGTGTCGAGATCGAGGTGGTTGGTGGGCTCGTCGAGGAGGAGCAGATCGGGCTGCTGCGCGAGGATGACGCCGAGGTGCAGGCGCCCGCGCTCGCCGCCGGACAGCGACGCGACCGGCCGCGCGAGATCGACGGACTCGAAGCCGAGCTTCGCGGCGATCGCGGCGACCTTGTGCTCGAGCGCGTCGCCGCCGGCGACGTGGTAGCGCTCGGTCGCGTGGGCGAGCCGCTCGAGCGCCTGCGCGTCGCCGCTCGCGGCCTCGTGCTGCGCCCGGACGAGCGCCTCGCGCGCCTCGACGATGTCGCGGAAGCCGGACATGAACGCCGAGAGCACGTCGCCCTCGGCCGCGACCTCGTGCGACTGGCGGTAGTAGCCGACGGTCGTGTCCTTCTTGATCACGGCCGTCCCGCCGTCGGGCTCGATCTCCTTGCCGATGAGGCGCAGGAGCGTCGACTTGCCGGCGCCGTTGGGCGCGACCAGCGCGGCGCGCTCGCCGATCGCGAGGGTGAAGGTGACGGACTCGAAGAGCGTATCGCCGGCGTAGCCGAAGCGCAGATCGGCGACCTGAAGGACGGTCATGGCGCGCGCACTCTACCCCAGGCCGCGCGCGCCGCGCGCCGGGCCGTCTCTTCGCGACGGCTCCGTCCGCCGTCCATGGGCGCGGCTCGAACGGCGGCGCTCAGGTCTTCTTCTTCGACACCGGGACGTAGGCCGACCGCGGCGGCGCGTCCTTCGCGTTCAGGTCGGGATCTTCCTTGATGCGGCGGAGATCGCGCGCGAGATCCTTCGCGTAGTTGATCCAGTAGTCACGGCCGGGATCGACGCCGTCGTCCGGGACCGCCGCGCGCAGCGCCTCGATGATCTCGGGCGCCACGTAGGCGGCGAGCAGCGCGATCGCCTCGGCGCGGCTCGGGTAGAGGTCCGAAGGCGCCGGCGCGCGCGTGGCCGAGCCCGAGCCGCCGGCGCCGACGACGAAGACGTCGGAGAGCCGCTCGCGCGGGCCGTCGCCCTTCGTCAGCCAGTCGACCGAGACGCCGAGCGCGTGGGCGAGCTTACGCGCCGTGTCGAGCGGCAGGCGCGCGCCGCGATCGCCCGAGCGAAGCGAGTTGATGTACTGCGACGTGAAGCCGGCGCGGCGCGCGAGCTCGCCGCCGCTCAGCCGGCGGACCTCCATCGCCTCGCCGAGCCGCGTCTGCCAGTCGTCGCCCGCAGGCGACGTCGCTTCGGGCGCCGGGTCGCGCTCGCGGGAGCTCACCCGAGCAGCCTACGCGGCGACGGCAGCGACGTCACCCGTCTGGAGACTTCGGTTGACAACTTTAGTTTCTGTTTCAAGTTGACAGCATGAGTCGCTACCTCGAGCCCGATCCGTTCCCCGGCCCCCACCCCTCCCCCCGTCCGCGGGTGCGCGTCGCCGCCCGGACCGACCGCGGCTGCGAGCGCGAGAACAACGAGGACTGCGCGGCCTTCGCGGACCTGGGAACCAGCGTCGCCTTCGAGCCCCCTGCCGCCGCCGTCCTCGCGCCCGAGCCGGGCGCGTTCGTCGGCCTGGTCTGCGACGGCATGGGCGGCGAGGCCGGCGGAGAGATCGCGAGCCGACTCGCGGTCGAGACGATCTTGCCGTTCCTCCGCGCCGCGCGGCTCGGCGGCGCCGGCGAGGGCCGCCTGGCGCGCGGGCTCGTCGCCAGCATCGAGGCCGCCTCCGAGCGGATCAAGCAGGAGGGCCGGGCGCTGCCGCGGCTCGCGCGGATGGGCACCACGACGACGCTGGCCGCGATCGCCGACGGGGCGCTCGTCTGCGCGCAGGTCGGCGACAGCCGCGCGTACGTGCTCCACCGAGCCGCGCTCCGCCAGATCACACGCGATCAGACGATGGCGGAGCTCTTGCGCTCGTCCGGCGCGATCCCCGCCGGCGCGGCCGCCCACGAGATCGTCGGCGCGAACGTGATCCTGCAGGCCGTCGGCTGCTCGACTCGCCTCGACGTCGCCCTCACGCACACGCCGCTCGAGCACGACGACGTCGTGCTCCTCTGCTCCGACGGCCTCTCCGGCGTCGTGCCGGACGCCGCGATCGCCGCGACGCTCCGCGAGCACGCCGATCCCGAGGCCGCCGTGGGCGCGCTCGTGGCGCGCGCGCTCGAGGCCGGCGCGCCCGACAACGTCACGTGCGTCGTCTTCCGCTTCGAGCGTTGATCAGAAGGCGTAGCACGCGGCGTCAGGCGACGACGCGGCCGAGGGTCGCCACGGTCTCGTCGAACGCGACGCGATCGGCCGGCGACTGCCGGAGAAACTGCTCGATCTTGGGCATCTTCGCGATGGCCTCGTCGAGCTCCTTGTCGCTGCCCTTCGCATAGGCGCCCAGCATCACGAGGTCGCGCTTGGCCTCGTAGTGCGCGACGAGCGCGCGGAGGCGGCGCGCGGCGTCGCGGTGCTCGGGCGCGACGACGGCGTCCATCACGCGCGAGAGCGACACCGTCGGGTCGACCGCCGGGTAGCGGCCGCGCGCGGCGACCGCGCGATCGAGCACGACGTGGCCGTCGAGGATGCCGCGCACCTCGTCGGCGATCGGCTCGTCCATGTCGCCGCCCTCGACGAGCACCGTGTAGATCGCGGTGATCGCGCCGCGCGCGCCCTGCCCCGAGCGCTCGAGCAGGCGCGGGAGCATCGCGAAGACGCTCGGCGGGTAGCCGCGTCGCGCCGGGGGCTCGCCGGCGGCGAGGCCGACCTCGCGCTGCGCGCGGGCGAAGCGCGTGACCGAGTCGACGAGGAGCATCACGCTCTTGCCTCGATCGCGGAAATGCTCGGCGTAGGCGGTCGCGACCTGCGCGGCGCGGAGGCGCTCGAGCGCGGCGACGTCGCTCGTCGCGACGACGACGACGCTCCGGCGGCGGCCCTCCTCGCCGAGCGCGTGCTCGAGGAACTCGCCGACCTCGCGGCCGCGCTCGCCGACGAGCGCGACGACGACGACGTCCGCCGCCGTGCCCCGCGCGATCGCGCCGAGCAGCGTGCTCTTGCCGACGCCCGAGCCGGCGAAGAGGCCGACGCGCTGGCCCTCGCCCATTGTGAGCAGGCCGTCGAGCACGCGCACCCCGGTCGCGAGCGGGCGGCTCACGGGCCGGCGCTCGAGCGCGATCGGCGGATCGGCGTCGACCGGGACGACCGCGCCGCCCTCGATCGGCCCCCGGCCGTCGATCGGCCGCCCGAGGCCGTCGACCACGCGGCCGAGCAGCGCGTCCGACGCGCGGACCGCGAACCCGGCGCCGGTGGACTCGACCTCGTCGTCCGGGCCGATCCCGGCGATGGCGCCGAGCGGCATCCCGATCGCCTCGCCGCGCTCGAAGCCGACGACCTCGCAGGCGAGCGGCTCGCCGCGCCGCTTCACCGTCACGACGTCGCCGACGCGCACGCCCGGCATGCTGAAGCGGAGCGAGAGCCCGGTGACGCCGAGCACACGCCCGACGGGCCGCAGCGCGGCGGTGGCGGCGAGCTTGGCCTTGAGCGCGTCCAGCGAGGACATCGCTCAAGGCTACAACTACTTCGCGCCGACCGCGCGTGCCTTGCCGGCGCCTTCCGCGGCGCCCTCGCGGAGCTCGGTCTCGAGCTCCGCGAGGAGCTCCTTCGCGCGCGCCGAGAGGCGCGTCGGGACGTCGACCTGCACGACCGCGACGAGCGAGCCACGGCCGCGGCCGTCGAGCCGGGGCACGCCCTGCCCCTTGATCTGGAAGACCGATCCCGACTGCGTCCCCGCGGGGATCCGGCACGGCACCGTGGTGTCCGCGGGATCCTCGACCGAGTCGCCGATCGACGGGACGCGGATCTCCGCCCCGAGCGCGGCGTCGGCGAAGGTGACGTGGACGCGCGTGACGAGATCGGCCCCGTCGCGCTCGAAGCGCGCGTCCTCTTCGACGTCGATCTCGACGTAGAGATCGCCGGCGGGGGCGCCGTTCGGCCCTGGCATGCCCTGCCCGGGGATACGAAGCTTCTGACCGCCGTCGATGCCCGGCGGAAAGCCGACGACGACCTTGCGGGCCTTCTCGATCGCCCCGTGGCCCTTGCAAGCCTTGCAGTGGTCCTTGATGACCACGCCCTGCCCGTGGCAGCGCGGACAGGGCGTCGTGAACATCACGAAGCCGCGCGCGTTCGACACGTGGCCGCTGCCGCGGCAATGCCCGCAGGCCTCGGGCTTCGTCCCGGGCTTCGCGCCCGAGCCCTGGCAGTCCTCGCAGCGCGTGGGCGCGTTGACGGTGATCTCGCGCTTCAGGCCGAACGCGGCCTCCCGCAAATTGAGGCGGGCCTGCACGCGGAGATCGGCGCCGCGCCGCGCCTGACGGCGTCCGCCGCCACCGCCGAAGCCGAAGCCGCCGCCCGAGAACATCTCCGCGAAGAGGTCCTGCATGTGCGCGAAGACGTCGGAGGCGTCGCCGCCGCCGCCCATCCCGCCCTCGAGACCGGCGTGACCGAACTGGTCGTAGATCTGCCGCTTCTCGTCGTCGGAGAGGACCTGATAGGCCTCGTTCACGACCTTGAACTTGACCTCTGCGGTCGCGTCGCCCGGGTTGCGATCCGGATGATGCTTCAGCGCTTCGCGCTTGTACGCCTTGCGGACCTCATCGGCGCTCGCGGTCCGCTCGACACCCAGGACTTCGTAGTAATCGCGCTTTTCCGACATGGAACAGAACCGTGCCGCGAGCCGCAAGGTAAGGCGCGGGCACTGGGTGTCAACCACCCTAGCACGGGCGAAGGCCGCTTCGCTCGAGGTGCGCGACGCGGCAGCGCCCCAGCTCCCGTCAGGCGCTCTCGGCGCGCCCGCGGACCTGCTCGAGCAGCGCCGCCTGGCGCGCGAGCTCCGCGCGAGCCCGCGCGAGCTCTTCGCCGGACTCCGCGGCGACGCGGGCCGCGTGCTCTTGCGCGAGGGCCTGGCGGAGGGCGTCGAGCTCACCCTCTGCGCGCGCGAGCGCCGCAGCCGCGTCGCCGGGCGCGAGCTGCTTCGGAGGCGCGCTGGCGGCCGGCTCGGGAGCAGCCGCGTCGGCCGCGAGACGCGCGAGCTCGCCCTCGAGCTCGGCGATCCGCCACGCGCGGGCGGTGAGCTCCGCTTCGCGGCGCGCCACCTCCGCGGCCAGCTCGTCGAGCTTCTGCCGGAGGCGAACGACCTCCGCGGCGACGGCCGGATCGGCGCGGGGCGGCGGAGGCGGGAGCGGGGCCGCGACCTCGAACACGCCCGTCACGAGCCCGTCGCGCGCGTCCTCGAGCGACGTCACGAGCTCCCTCACGAGCTCTTCGCGGCGGACGAGCTCCTTCTCGAGCGCGGCGACGACGCGCGCGCGCTCGCGGAGCTGCTCTTCGTAGGCAGCCGTCTCGGCCGCGTGGGCCTCCGCGACGTGGGCGAGGTCGGCGACGCTGTGCGCCAGCGCGCCCTCCGCCGCCTCCGCCCGCGCGATGATGCCCGTGATGTCCGGGAGCCGCGTGTCGACGTGCGTCGCGGCGTTCTCCTCGCGCGCGGCGATGTCGGCGAGGGCGGCCGCGAGCGCGCCCTCCGCCGCCTCCGCCCGCGCGACGATCGCGCCGATGTCGACCACCTCGACCACGTCGACCGCGATCGTCGGCGCTTCGACCGCGCCCCGCTCGGCGACGAGCGCGGCGATGCGGTCGTCGCGCTCGAACATCGCCTGCTCGGCGTCGACCACGCGGCGCTCGGCCTCGAGCAGGCGCTGCTCCAGCGCGGCCGTCGTCTGCTGGGTGGCCGCGAGCACCGTCTCGAGCTCCATCGCGCGCGTCAGCGCGGCGTCGCGCTCGCCCGACGCGCGGTCGAGCCGAGCGGCCGCCTCGACGCTGCGCACGTCGGCGACGACGAGCCGCTCGCGGATCTCGTCGAGCTGCACGGAGAGCAGCTCGGTCTTGAGCTGCGTGGCAGCGAGGCTCGCCTCGAGCGCGAGCGTCGAGTCGGGCCCCGGCTCGCTCGGCGGAGGGATCTGGACGATCGCGTAGGGATCGAGCGCCGGACGCCTGCCGCGCTCGTCGCCGGGCGCGCTCTGCGAGGCGACGACGACGAACACGCTCGGCGCGGCCGACGCGGCGAGGCGTGTGTCGACGCTGACCGCCGGCGCCTCGTCTCCGTCTCCGCCGAGCTCGGCGAAGACGACGCCCGCGAACGGCACGACGCCGGCGAGGGACACGTCCTCGAACTCGGCCGCGAAGACGTCGTAGAGCTCCCCGTAGGTCAGCGAGGCGGAGCCGAGCTCGCTGCCGAACGGCGCCTCGGCCTCCTCGGTGCCCGCCGGGAGCTTGGCGCGCCCCATCGCCACGACCGCGCCGCGCCCGGCGACGGCCCGGCGGAGCCGCGCGACCGCCGCGCGTGCGTCGTCGAGCTCGGCGAGGTCGGGCACGACCGCGAGGTCGAACGCGCCGTCGCGGACGTCGAGATCCTCGACGAGGCCGCGGACCGTGACGCCGCGCGGAGCCGCGCGCGCGGCGGAGACGGCGCGCGCCGGGTCGGGATCGAACACGTGCACCGCGCGAGCGCCGAGCTCGAGCAGGCGCTCGGCGATCGGGCTCTCGGAGTCGCCGAGCACGACGGCGTGCGCGTCGGCGGCGAGCGGCTCGGCGTAGACAAGCAGCGCGTCGACCAGCGACGCCGGCGTGACGTCGTCCTCGCTTTGCTCCGTTCCGGTCGTCATGCGACGGCTCTTTCTACCACAGCGCCGACACGGGCGGTGAAGGCGCGGTCAGGACGCGGGGGTCGCGACGACGGCGCGGTCTCCGCCGCCCCGCACGCCGGCAGAGACGGCGGCGCGCGCCGCGCCGACCGCCGCGCGCATGCGGCCGAGGCCGCGCCTCTCCCGGCCCTCCCAGCGCGGCGGCGCGGGAGGATCCGGCCGATCGGTCGCGCGCCGACCCTCCAGCGACGTGACCCACTTCGCGACGAGCGCGGCCGTCGCGCGCGGCGTCGCCTCCTCGGGGCTCACCCGGACGACGCGCTCTTCCGGCGTCCGCCCGGGCACCACCGGCGTCCCGGGCGCGAGGCGGGCGATGCGCTCGGCGGCGGCCGAGGCGTCGTCGAAGCGCACCAGCACCTCGGGCACGGCGCCGAGCCCGCGCGAGCACGTCGCGAGCGCGAGCTCGATCGCGCGCAGCCCGGGGGTGCGCTCGCGCGGAGCGCAGACGAGGCGGATCTCGTCGAGCGCGGAGAGCGACGCGGCCGCGCGGGCGTCGCCGGTCGGGCCGACGACCCGACCGATGGTCCCGACCTCGACGTGCGCGAGGTCGAGCGCGGAGGCGAGCGCGTCGCGGGTCGGGCGGAGGATGCGCGCTGCGAGCTCGGTCGGCGTCGGCGCGAGCTGCGCGCGCGTGCCCGTGACGAAGATCGGCAGGAGCGCCGCCGAGGCCAGCGGGAGCGCGATCGCAATCTGCGGGACGTGCGCGCGGAGGAGCCACGCGCCGGCGCCGACGCCGACGCCGATCGCGGCGAGCACGAGGCGCGCGCGCGCGGTCCCGACGTCGAGCGCGTCGGTCGGGAGCGGCCGCGGACGCCCGGGCACGAGGGCGCGCGGGTCGGCGACGGTGCGCCAGGCGCCGGGCCCGCGCGGCCGCGCGACGGGCTCGGGAGCGCGATGGGCGGCGAGCGCCATCGCGACCGCCACGCTGAGCGCGCCGGCGATCGGGCTCCACCACAGGAGCATCGCCAGCGCGAGCGCGGCGACGATCCCGTACACGAACGGCCCCGTGCTCCACGGCATCGGGACGAGCGGGCGGGCGCGCGCCCCGCGGAGCGCCGCGGCCTCACGCACCGCCTTCTGCTTCTTGCGGAGGAGCGCGGCGAGGACGCCGGCGAGCGCGGCGAACCCGCACGCGACGAGCGCGCGCGTGAGGTTGGAGCCGAGCATCGACGGCGCCTCGATCGGCGCGGCCGGAGGCGGACGGAGCTCCGGCGCCGTCACGCGCGGAAACGCCTTCGGATCGATGCGCGCCGCCCACGTCACGGCCTCGCCGCGGGGGACGTGCGCGCGAACGAGCTCGAGCTCGTCGCGCTCGACCGAGCGCCGGAGCGTGGCGAGCGTCGTGGTCGACTCGGCGGTCGCCGCGAGGCGCGGCTCCGTGGGCGCGGCGGGCAGGTCGAAGACGACGCGCGCGCCGTCGCGACCCTCGGGCGCCGGCGGCGCGGTCCACGCGAGCTTCCACATCGCGCCGTCGCGGGTGAGCATCTTGGTGGCCACGAGATCGAGCCGGTACTTGACGTCGAGGACGTACGCGCCGCGCCCGAGCCCTTTGCCCTCGTCGATCACAACGCGGAGCGTCCCGGGCGCCTTCGGCGCGGCCTCGACGTGCGCCGGGATCTCCGCGCCGCCCCTGGCCTCGGGATCGCGCTGCGCCCGGGTGAGCGAGATCTCGGGCGTGGTCTCTCCGCGCGCGTCGACGCCGGAGAGGTCGAACGTCTTGAAGTGCCCCGCGACGACGCGGTAGCGGAGGTGGTGCTGCACCGTGGCCACTCCGTCAGCGCCGACCTCGACGCGGACGTCGTCCGACGTCTCGTGCATCTCTTGCCAGCCGCGCGCGTCCGCGGGGGAGACGAGCGCGAGCGCGACGGAGGCGACGGCGAAGGGGACGAGGCGGAAGGGCCGGAGTCGAAGCACTGACCACACATCTACCTACATCGACGTTCGGGTCCAGTTTTGCGCCGATCCGCGGCCCGGCTGCGCCGCGGGGCGCGGCCCGAACCGCCGCCGCCGTCACTGGCTCATGGCGAGCTTCACGATGTCCTCGATCACCGCCCGGGACACGCGCACCGTCCCGACCGACGCGCCGCCCTTCGCGGCCGCAGACGGGGCCTCGGCGCGCCCCGTGAAGAGGATCGGATCGGCGCCGCGGTGAGGGAGCGCCGCGAGCTTGGCGAACGCCGAGCTCGAGGGCTGACCCGCGAGCGCCATGAGGAGCCCGACGCCGCGCACCGTCGCGAAGCCGCCGCCGTTCAGCTTGCCTTCGCGAAGCACTTCCATATTCGGCGCCTTGCCCAGCGAGCGCGCGTCGGGCGCCGACGCGAGGCTCGCCGCGGCCTTCTGCGCGACCAGCTTGGCGTCGCACCCGAAGGCGAGCCACGTCGCGCCGCCGTCGGGGACGGCCAGCACGTGGACGACGACGGGCTTGCGCGCGATCTTCTTCGGCGCGGCCGGCTTCGGCGCGCTCTTGCCGGGAGGGCGCGAGACCGAATCGGCCGCGCCCGCCCCGCCGCCGCCGTGGTCGAGGAGGTCTTCCCGCGGGATCGAGATCTCGAGGTGCACGGTGTCCTTCGGCAAGGTCACCCCCGCCGGCGAGGGCGCGACGCGCATCCGCGGAAGCGCCGTCGCCGTCGACTTGGTCTTCGCCCACTTCGCGAACGCCGGACGGTTCCACAGCGCCGGCCAGTCCTTGAGGATCGGCCCCACCTTCGCGACGGGCTCGCTCACCTGGTAGAGGTGCCAGCCGACGATCTGCTCGCCGACGCGCAAGGTCGCCTCGGCCTCGCCCGCCAGATCGCCCGGCTTCACCGCCGCGAGCTGCGCGCTCGCCTTCTCCAGCGCCGCCTCGTCGAAGCCCTTGCCGTAGACCCCCGGGCCGCCCGTGAAGAGCGCGAGCATGCGATCGGCGACGAGATCCTTCACCGCCCTCTGCTCGGCCTCGGGCATGCCGAACGAGTCCGTCGCGTCGAGCATCAGGTTCGCGAGCAGCTCGCGGGGGCGATCGAACAGCTTGGGGTCCGCGCCCCGCCCGAAGAACGCCAGATCGGTCTCCCCCGGCAGGTGCCAGAACGCCGCCGGCGGCGCGTCGCCTCGATCGGTCGTGAGGAGGCGCGCGAAGAGGCTGGTCGTCGACTGGAAGTCGAAGCGCGTGGTCGCGACGACGCCGCTGTCGGCGATCTGCGCGTCGACCGAGAGCTTCTGCGCGTCGTTGACGATGTCCATCACCTCGCCGAGCGACGCGTCGACGAGCTCGCGCACCGCCGGGCTCTGCGATCCCAGGAGGGAGCGCGCGAGGACCGGCAGGCTGGCGCGGAGCTCTTGCAGCGGCGCGCGCACCGGCTCCGGGCGCACCTCGACGTGGACGTCGCTCGCCCACCGCTCGCGCGGCAAGGTCCGGCTCAGGTACGGCACCAGCGCCTCGAGCGCCGCGCTCTGACCGCAGACGAGGCGCGCGCCTTGCGCGGCCGGGGCGAGCACGCAGCCCTCTCCGTCGTCGTCCTCGTCCTCGTCGTCGGAGGAGCTCGGCGCGCGACCACCGGGCGCGATCGGCTGCGGCCCGCGGCGCCTCCCGAGCCCCTCGACCTTGAACTGCCCGTTCTCCCCTGCGATGAGGCGGTGGCCGGCGGCGAGCTTCGCCTTCGCCTCGTCGTAGCTCTTCACCGCGACGGAGAAGGCGTAGATCGGGTCCACGCCGCGCCGCGAGAGACCGACCGTGACCGCGCCGTCGATCGGCTGCGAGAGATCGACGACCTCGGCGACCGAGTCGTCCGCGATCGAGCGCACGAGGTCCGCGCCGCTCGGCAGCGGAAGCCGCGTCCACGCCCTGACCGCAGCGACGATCGCGTCGGGCTTGTTGACGCGCCCGACGACGACGAGCCCCGGGGGCTCGGGTACGGGCGAGACGTCGATCGGCTTGTCCTTCGCCACGGTCGCGCTCGGCGCGGGCTTGCCGGCGGGCGCGACAGGCGGCGGCGAGCCGCAAGCCGCGACCGACGCGCCGGCGAGCACCAAGGGCAGGGTCAGGACGCGGTGAGATCGACGAAGGGCGGGCATGCGCCCGCGAGGATACGCCGGTTCGGCTGATTGTCCCGACCGAACGACCGCCGCTCGTCCGACGGAGGAGTCCATCTTCCATCCGCGCCGAGTTCGTGTCTTCCTACGCGGAGCATCACCGTGGCAGTCCCCCAGATGAACCCGGCCCAGCAAGTGGCCGTCGAGCACCAGAACGGCCCCATGCTCGTCCTCGCGGGCGCGGGCTCCGGCAAGACGCGCGTCATCACCCACCGGATCGCGCGGCTCCTCGAGCGCGGCGTCCCGGCGCACATGATCTGCGCGCTCACCTTCACCAACAAGGCCGCCGGCGAGATGGCCGAGCGCGTCCATCACATCGTCAAGGAGCAGCGGCTCGGCGGGAAGCACGGGGCCAAGGGCATCGTCATCTCCACCTTCCACTCCTTCGGCCTCATGGTGCTCGGCCGCGAGCGCAAGTCGCTCGGCGGGACCTTCACCATCTTCGACCAGGGCGACTGCGTCGGCGCGGTGAAGGACATCCTCAGCCGCATCCACGCCAACAAGGCGGTCGACTCGGCGGCGGTGCTGGCCCGCATCTCGAACGCGAAGAACGCGTTCCTCACGCCCGAGGAGCTCGGCGTCCGCGAGGGCGACGAGTACGACGAGATCACCAAGGTCGTCTACCCGAAGTACCAGAGCGCGCTCCGGAGCTTCCGCGCCTTCGATTTCGACGATCTCGTCGTCGAGGTCGCGCGGCTCTGGAAGGAGCGGCCGGACATCCTCGACCGCTGGCAGAAGGAGTACCTCTACGTCCTCGTCGACGAGTACCAGGACACGAACCGCGCGCAGCTCGAGGTGCTCCGGCTCCTGTGCGACCGCCACAAGAACATCTGCGTGGTCGGGGACGACGACCAGTCGATCTACGCCTGGCGCGGCGCCGACGTCCGGAACATCCTCGACTTCGAGGAGCAGTTCGCCGGCGCGAAGGTGGTGAAGCTCGAGCAGAACTACCGCTCGATGGCGCCGATCCTCGCGGTCGCGAACTCGGTCATCGAGAAGCGCTCCGACTCCAAGTACAGGAAGCGACTCTTCACCGAGAAGCTCGGCGGCGACAAGGTCAAGCTCGGCGTCGCGCCGTCTCCGGAGGCCGAGGCCACGTACGTCGCGCGCGAGCTCCGGCGGATCATCCGCGAGGAGCAGCGCAAACCGAAGGACTGCGCGATCCTCTACCGCTCGAACGGCCAGGCGAAGCTGCTCGAGGAGCAGCTCCGCGAACAGGGCGTGCCGTACCGGATGATCGGCGGCCAGCAGTTCTTCGAGCGCAAGGAGGTGAAGGACGTCCTCGCCTACCTCAAGCTCGCGCTGAACCGCGCCGACGAGATCAGCCTGCGGCGCGTCATCAACTACCCGCCGCGCGGGATCGGCGACACGAGCGTCGAGAAGCTCTCGCAGCACGCGACCGCCAAGGGCTGGTCCCTCTGGGAGGCGGTCGAGCGCGTCGACGGACTCGACGGGATCTCGAACCCGGCGCGCGAGGGCTGCAAGCAGCTCGAGGGGATCGTCGGCGACCTCCGAAAGAAGCTCCTCGTCCAGCGCGCGCCGGCGAGCGGCGTCGCCCGCGAGCTGTGCGAGGCCATCGGCCTGAAGAAGGACATCGACGCCACGTCGACGTCCGCCAACGCGGGCGCCCGACGCTGGGGCAACGTCGAGGGTCTCTTCGGGATCCTCGGGCGCCGCGAGCAGCGCGTCGAGGCGAAGGGCGGCGACGTCACCGCCGAGCGCGACCTGATGGCCTTCCTCCACTCGCTCACGCTGCAGACGTCGGACGACGACGAGGATCCCGGCAACGTCGTCACGCTCTCGACGCTCCACGGCAGCAAGGGGCTCGAGTTCGACGTCGTCTACCTGATCGGCTGCGAGGAGGGGCTCATCCCTCACATGCGGACGCTGGAGACGCGAGCCACCGACGCCGGCGGGGTGCCGGGCGCCGCGGCGGGTGGAAACCCGCAAGACATCGAGGAGGAGCGGCGCCTCTTCTACGTCGGCGTCACGCGCGCGCGCCAGCGGCTCGAGCTGCTCCGCTGCAAGCACCGCGTGATGCGCGGCAAGCCGGTGCCGCGCACGCCCTGCCGCTTCCTGATGGACATCGACGACGAGCTGCTCGAGCACTTCGAGGTCAAGGACGCATCGCCGATGAGCGTGAGCGAGATGGCCACGAACGCGAACAACCTCCTCGCGATGCTCGACGCGATCGGAAAGTAGCGACAACGCGTCGCGCCGCGTTGTCGGCTACCATGCGGCCCAGGGACGGTGCACGATGGATCGGGTCGCTGACTTCTTCGCCCAGCGGACGCCGCGCCGGCTGCTGGCGTTGCTCGCGTTCGGGACGGTCCTCTACCTGTTCCGTCACCTCGCGATCCTGCTCGTCTTCTTCGTCACGTTCGAGCGCGCGCTCGGGTGGTCGGCGCGCGTGCTCTCGGCGCGGACCGGGCTCTCGCGGAAGAAGTGCGTCTTCATCGTGCTCGCGACCCTCACGGTGGTGTTCGCGGTGCTCGCGTGGCTCGGCATCGGCAAGACGGTCCGTACCTTCGCGGCAATGCACGAGGGCCTCCCCGAGCACCTCGCCGAGCTCCGGGAGCACCCGCTGGTGCTGCGGGTCGAGGAGCAGGTCGGCGGCATGGACAAGCTGGTCGACGGCGCGAAGGAGTACTCCGGGAGCGCGCTCTCCGCCGCGACCGCCGTCGGACAGTTCGTCGTCCACATCGTCGTGGGCTTCGTGCTCGCGCTCGTCTACGTCCTCGAAGCCGAGGAGATCGCGACGTTCTGGTCGCGCGTCGACCGGCGCTCGCTCACGGGTACGCTCGGCCGCTGGCTCGGTCACGTCGCCGACGCGACCGTCGTGACGGTGCAGCTCCAGCTCATCGTCGCGGCCTGCAACACGTTGATGACGCTCCCGGTGCTCCTCATCATCGGGGTGCCGAACGTCGCGCCGCTGATGCTCCTCATCTTCGTCTCGGCGCTCGTGCCCGTCATCGGCAACGTCGTCGCCGGCGTGACGCTCTCGCTCCTCGCCTACCAGCAGAAGGGGTGGCTCGGCGTCGGCCTCTTTCTGGGCCTCACCTTCGTCCTCCACAAGATCGAGTCGTACTACCTGAACCCGCGGCTCACCGCGCGCCACGTGAAGATGCCGGGCTTCCTCCTCATCGTGAGCCTGATCGCGTGCGAGCACCTGTTCGGGTTCAAGGGGCTGTTCCTCTCCTTCCCGATCCTGTTCGTGGCGGGCCGCATCCGGACCGATCTGCTCGAGGAGGACGCCGGCGCCGCGACGTCGCCGCTCGACCTCACGGACGATCCACGGCAGCTCCCCGCGGAGCCGGCGCGCGCGCCGTCGTGGTCGATCCCGACGCCTGCGGCTACGCCGGTCGCGCTCAAGATCGCGGCCGCCTCCGTGCCGCCGCCCGCGGAGCACGAGCCGCCGCCGACCGCAGAGCACGAGCCGCCGCCGACCGCAGAGCACGCGCCGCCCCGCGCAGAGCCCGTGCTGCCGCCGACCGTCGAGCCGCCGCCGACCGCCGAACGCGAGCCGTCGCCCGCAGGGCCGGAGCCTCCGAACGGCTAGGCGGGGGCGGCCGGACGGAGCGCCGCGTGGACACGCTCGACGAGCACGCGCGCGACGTCGGCGACGGGGACGAGCTCGGCCTTCTTCGGATCGGGCTCGGCGCGCGGCTTCAGCTCGACGTTCCCGTTCGCGAGCGCCTTCGCGCCGATCGTCACGCGGAGCGGCATCCCGAGGAGGTCGGCGTCCTTGAACTTCACGCCGGGCCGCTCGTCGCGGTCGTCCCAGAGGACCTCGACGCCCGCGGCGACGAGGTCCTCGTAGAGCTTGCGCGCGGCGGCGAGCACCGGCTCGTCCTTGCCGATGCTGACGAGGTGCACCTTGTAGGGCGCGACGCTCATCGGCCAGCGGATGCCGTCGGCGTCGTGGTGCTGCTCGATCGTCGTCGCCACGAGGCGCGAGACGCCGATGCCGTAGCAGCCCATGACGATCGGCTTCTTCTCCATCTTGTCGTCGCTGTAGGTCGCGCCCATCGCCTCGGAGTACTTCGTGCCGAGGATGAAGATGTGACCGCCCTCGATGCCGCGGTACGTCTTCAGCTTGCCGGCGCGCCCGGCTTCGCCGCAGACGGCGCAGCCGTCCCCGTCGGTCGCGAGGCGGATGTCGGCGACCTCGCCGTCCCAGTCCCGCCCCCGGCTCAAGCCGGTGAAGTGGTGGTCGGTCTCGTTCGCGCCCGCGACGCCGTTCTTCACGGCGGCGGCGGCGCGGTCGACGACGATCTTTCCCTGGAAGCCGACGGGGCCGGCGAAGCCGACGGCGGCGCCGGTGGCCTTCTGGACGTCGGCGTCGGTCGCCATGAAGACCTCGTCCACGCCGAGGGTGCGCGCGAGGCGGATCTCGTTGACGTCGTGATCGCCGCGCACGACGGCGAGCACGAGCTCCTTGCCGGCGAGGTAGACGAGCGACTTGAGGAACTTCTCCTTCGGCTTCCCGAGGAAGCGCGAGACGTCCTCGATGCTCCCGACCTTCGGCGTGTGGACCTTCGCCTTGTCCGCGGCGGCCTCGGCCTCGTCGGTCACGGGCGGCGCCTTCACGGTCGCGATCTCGACGTTCGCGGCGTACTCGCAGGTGTCGCACGCGACGATCGCGTCCTCGCCGGAGTCGGCGAGCACCTGGAACTCCGCGCTCGTCGAGCCGCCGATCGCCCCCGGATCGGCGGCGACGAGGCGGTACGTCAGGCCGAGGCGGTCGAAGATGCGGCAGTACGCCTGGCGCATGATCTCGTAGCTCGCCTTGGCGGCCTCCTCGTCGACGTCGAAGGAGTAGGCGTCCTTCATCAGGAACTCGCGGCAGCGGAGGAGACCGCCGCGCGGGCGCGGCTCGTCGCGGTACTTCGACTGCACCTGGTAGAGGTTCGCCGGCATGTCGCGGAAGCTCTTGATCTCGCGTCGCGCGATGTCGGTGACGATCTCCTCGTGGGTCGGGCCGAGATGAAACTCCCCGCCCTTCCGGTCCTCGAGGCGGAGGAGGGTCGCGCCGTAGAGGTCCCAGCGACCGGTCTCCTTGAAGTACTCGGCCGGCAAGAGCGCGGGCATCAGGATCTCCTGCGCGCCGGCGCGGTTCATCTCCTCGCGGACGACCGCCTCGATGTTCTTGAGGGCGCGGAGGCCGAGCGGCAGGTAGTCGTACAAGCCGGCGCCGATCTTCCGGATGTAGCCGGCGCGGACGAGCAGCTTGTGGCTCGCGTTCGCGGCGTCCGCGGGAGCCTCCTTGACCGTGGGGATGAGGGCGCGTGTGTAGAGCATGGGCGGCCGAGGACTTACCACGGCCGCCGGCGGACCTCGAGGAGGTCGACGGGTGCCGCGGCTCAGAAGCGCTGGAAGCGCTCGGGGTGGCGGGGCGGCAGCCCGACGAGCTCGCGGAGGAAGTCGAGCGCGCTCACCATTCCGACCGCGACGCCCATGGCGTCGACGACCACGAGGTGGTGGTACTCGCTCTCGGCGAGCAGCTTCGCGGCCTCCTCGATGCTCGCGCTCGCGCGGACCGTCTCGACCTTGCCCGACGGCTCGAAGTGCTCGCGATCGCCCGCGAGGTCCCGCAGCGACACGACCCCGACCGGGCGGTGGGTCTCGTCGAGCACCGGCACGGCGGTGATCCCGAACTCGATGATGTGTCGCCGCGCGAGCGCCAGGCGATCGCCGTCGCGGATGTAGAGGAGCTTCTCGTTCATGATGTCGGCGACGGTCCTCGGCATGGCGTCCTCGCGGCTACGGGTTTGGGAAGGCTCAGACGAAGGAGGGCTGCCCGGTGGCCTCGGTCACGGCGAGCCAGAGCTCGCCGTCGGGGTCGATGCGCTTCGCCTTCGACAAGACGAGCGCCAGCGGGACATGGGTGAAGACGCGGTGCAGCCGGCCGATCATCATGTCGGTCTTCCCTGCCATCGCGGCGTGCACCGCGTGACGCGCGAGGTCGGCGGAGAACTCGGCGTCGAGCGCGCCTGCGGGGAGACCGCGGAGCATGTAGCTCGGGTCGATGTACTTGATGGTGATCGGCAGGCCGCGCGCCTCGAAGTGTCGGGAGAGCTCCCGCTGCAGGTGGAGGCCGATGTCGAGCTCCGACGCCTGGAAGGAGAGGTTGCCCGAGGCGTCTCGCGGGGCAGCCCCGGCGCCGAGGAGCTCCGCGCCGCAACCTTCGCCGACCACGATGACCGCGTGCCCGCGCTCTCGGAGCCGGCGCTCGAGGTGGCGAAGCAGCCCGGTCGGGCCGTCGAGCCGGAACGGGACCTCGGGGACGAGGCACACGTTGACGTCGTGGCTCGCCATCGCGGCGTGCGCGGCGATGAAGCCCGCGTCGCGCCCCATGAGCTTCACGAGGCCGACCCCGCCCTGAACGGAGCGCGCCTCCGCGTGGGCGGCGTCGATGGCGGTCCGCGCCACCGCGACGGCCGTCTCGAACCCGAAGGTCTTGTCGACGAACGCGATGTCGTTGTCGATCGTCTTCGGGAGCCCGATCACGCCGATGCGCGCGCCGCGCCGCGCGATCTCGCCGGCGATCGCGTGGGCGCCGGCCATCGTGCCGCCGCCTCCGATCGCGAAGAGGACGTCCACGCCGCGCGCGACGAGCGTGTCGACCATCACCGCCGGATCGTGAGCGCCGCGCGACGTCCCGAGGATCGTCCCGCCGAACCGGTGCGCGTCGCGGACCACGTCGAGCCCGAGCGCCATCGGCGCGACGCCGCCCGACGCCGGATCGAGCCCGGCGAACCCGAAGCGGAATCCGAGCACCTCCGCGATCGCGTACCGGTGGACGAGCTCGAACACCATCGCGCGGATCACGTTGTTCACGCCCGGACAGAGGCCGCCCGAGGTGACGATGCCCGCGCGCATGCGCTCGGGCTCGAAGTAGATCCGCTCGCGCGGGCCCGCCTTCTCGAGCGCCCGCTCCACGTCCACGGAGGCGCCGGGCGCGAGCTCGACCTGGTCGAGGACGCGGGTCCCCTCTGCGACGTACCTCGAGCGCGCGCCGCGCGGGTCGGCGCCCGATAGGCCGAGCGGTGAGGCGATCGTGCGCTCGCCCAGCGTGGCGACGCCGTAGCGCTCCAAAGTCGTCGTCATGCCGAGCCCTCGCGTGCCACGGAGGGCGAGCGACGCACGATCCGCACCAGCCCTCGCTCCGCAATCGCCGTGGCGATCGCCGTGGCGCGTCGATTGCACGAGATTGCGCGTCAGGATGACACGCCACCCTTTGGAGCTCGTGATCGGGATCATGAGCGTCGCGATGTTCCTCGGTACGCTCGTGGCGATCCCGTGGTTCGTGCGCCGCCTCCCGGCGGACTACTTCGTGCGGCCGCCGCCCGAGCGCGGTCTCGCCAAGCGGATCGCGCAGAACCTCCTCGGCGTCACCTTCATCGCGGCGGGGATCGCGATGCTGGTCCTCCCCGGCCAGGGCATCCTCACGATCTTGATCGGGGTGTCGATCGTCGACCTCCCCGTCAAGCACCGCCTGATGCGGTGGCTGCTCCTGCGCCCGGCGATCCAGGACGGGATCCAGCGCCTCCGCACGCGCGCCGGGAAGCCCCCGCTCCTCCTCCCGGCCCACGCCTGACGGCCGGCCCACGCCTGACGGCGTCGCGCCCACCGGCTCGGCGCCGCGTCAGTCGCCGAACATCTCCCTCGCGAGGAGGCTCGGCGGAACAGTCCCGCGCGAGAGCAGGTCCGTGTGGAACGCCTTCAGCGAGAAGCTCGCGCCGCCCTGCCGCCGCGCGCGCTCGCGCAGCTCGAAGATCTTCTGACGACCGACCATGTACGCGCTCGGCTGCGTCGGGCTCTCGGTGTAGCGCTTCACCTCGGAGAGCGCGAGCGACCGCTCGAGGTGCACCTCGTCGGTGAGCACCTTCACGGCCTGCTCGAACGTCATGTCGCCCACGTGGAGCCCGACGTCGAGGACGATGCGCGCGGCCCGGACCAGCGACCACTCGAGCTGGATGAGCCGCTCGGCGTCGTCGTAGTAGCCGAGCTCGGCCATGAGCTCCTCCGAGTAGAGCGCCCAGCCTTCGGAGAAGATCGCGCGATCGAACGCGCGACGGATACGCGACGGGTTTCTCCGCGCGAACGAGAGCTGGAGGTGATGGCCCGGGTACGCCTCGTGGACCGACGTGTCGACGATGTCGCCCCAGTCGTTCTCGCGCAGCATCTCCTCTTGCTTCCGCTTCGAGAGCTTCTCGTCGACCGGGGTGACGAAGAAGAAACCCTTCGACGTGCGCGCGTCGAAGGGAGGCGGCTGGTCGTAGGCCGCAGTGATCGTGCTCCGCATGAACGCCGGCGTGTCGACCACCTCGAGGTCGTCGTCGGGCGGAAACGCGACGACGTCCTTCTCGACCAAGAACGCCCGCGCCCGCGCGACCTCTCGCCGGTAGGCGCCGAGGAGCTCGCCCGCAGGCGGGTGCTTGGCCTTGAGCCGAGCGGTCACCTCGGGCCAGTCCTTCGCGCTCGGGTCGATCCGCCTTGCGACCTCGAGCATCTGCGCGTTCGTCTCGGCGAAGAGCTTCTTGCCCATCGCGAGCAGCTCGTCGGCGCCCTCCTCGAGGAAGTAGTCGTGCTTCAGCAGGAGCTCGAAGAGCTCGCGGCCCGCGGAGAAGCCCCCGTTCGACCGGGGGAGGACCGTCTTCTGGAGGAACCTCCCGTAGTCCTCGTAGGCGCGGGTGGCCGCCGCGAGCGCGGCGTCGATCCTCGCGGTCTCGGCGGGCAGCGCGGAGGCGAGGAACGGGCGCTGCTGCGCGAGGAACGGCTTCGCCGACGACGCGCGATCGATCGCGATCTCGGTCCACACGCGCGGCGGGTTGAGGACGTTCGCCTTCGCCTGCTCGACGACCGCGGGGATCTTCTCGAGCCGCGCGATCACGTTCTGGGCTCGCTCCGCGGCGGGTGCGTACTCGCGCGCGGTCATCTGGAAGATCGCGTTGAGGGGCTCGACGTAGACGTCGGGCTTGCGCTGCAGCGGGCGCTGCACGCGCTTTCTCTGGATGTCGCACCGGAGGGCGCCGAGGAGCAGCGCCAGGTCGGTCCGGGCGGACGGGCTCGCCTTTGGGTCCGCGAACCGCTCCTCGAGCGAGCGGAGGAGCGCCTCCTGCCGATCGGTCCCGGCGTCGTGCCCGGCGATCGAGCGATCGTCGAGCTCCGCGTCGTTGTCGTGGAGCCCGAGCGCGGTCGCCTCTTCGGGGTGAATGCTGGCGAAGAGCGCGAGGTAGTCGTCGCCGGCCCTGGCGATCGCCGCGTCGTCCGGGTAGGCGGCCGCCCGCGCCGCCGCCGTGCCGGACGCGCCCGATCCGCGCGCGACCGGCGGAGCCGAGCGCGCCGGCGTCGGCTGGCCCGCCGGACCACACGCAAGCGCGGTCAGCGCCGCGAGCGCGGCCACGACGGGAGAGAGACGCGGGATCCGGACGCGGCGAGCAGCAGAGCGGGGCCTGGACACGGGCCGCGAATCCTACGCGCGCCGCTCTCGGCGTGTCGATCCGCGCGGAGGGCCGAGGCGTAGGCTTCGAGCGCGTGCATGACGCCGGCCGCCACAAACCTCGGGAAATCCGCGGCGGCGGTCGCGGATTCGCGCGCGCGGAGGTCGCGCTTGCGATATTCACGCTTGATCTACGCTCCTGGACCCTGGATTCTGGAGCGGGGCTGGGTGCCGATCGCGAGCGCGAGCGCGAGCAACGGAGGACGTGGGACGGATGGGTGAGCCGGTGAAACAGCATGATGCCTCGGAGCTTGCGGCGGGCTACACGGCCCAGCACCGCACCTACGAGATCTGCGGGATCATCGTCGCCCTCGCCTCGAGCGGCTGGCTCATCGCCCGCATCGTCAAGTGCCCGCCGCTCTCCGGGTGGTGGATGCCGCTCGCCGCGCTCGTCGGCATCCTCCTCAGCGACTTCATCTCGGGCTTCGTTCATTGGATGTTCGACAGCTGGGGGAACCTGGACACCCCTGTCTTCGGTCGCCTGGCGATCCGCACCTTCCGCCACCACCACGTGGACCAGAAGGCGATCACCACTCACGACTTCATCGAGACGAACGGACACAACATCTCGCTGACCACGATCTACAGCGTGAGCGGCCTGTTGACCCTGCGGTCGATCGAGACCGCGACGCTGTTCGACGTGTTCGTCTGCCAGTCGCTCGTCTGCGCGACGCTCTTCACCGCGTTCACGAGCCAGATCCACAAGTGGGCCCACCAGGACAAGCCGTCGGGGGTCGTGGCCCTCCTGCAGCGCGCGCGGCTCATCCTGGCGCCGGAGCACCACGCGGCGCACCACGCCGCTCCGTACAACCGCAACTACTGCATCACCGTCGGCTGGATGAACGGCCCCCTCCGCGCGGTCCGCTTCTTCGAGACGCTCGAGCGCACCATCACCGCGATCACCGGCATCGTCCCGCGCGAGGACGACCTCGGCGCCGACGCCGCGTTCGAGGTCGCCAGCGAGAACGGCGCGCTCGACGACGCCGACGAGAAGAAGGCGCTCGCGACGCGCGACTGACGGGACCGCGTCGCGACGCGAGCCGTCACATGACGGGGACCGTGAGCTCCAGCTTCTCCTGTTCGATCTGACACTGATCGGCGGAGCAGACGCTGAACTTGTAGGTGCCCGCGATGCGGACGGGCCCCGGCGCCGACGGCTTGAAACGCACCGTCATCGTGCCGACCTTCTCGTCGTGCGAGACGAAGTCACCTGCGGCGCGGGTGAAGGTCGCCGCGTCGCCCTTCCCGAGCAGCTCGACGCCGGGCGCCGGCGTCGCGGTGAACTTGTACGGGTACTCCGCGTTGACGTGGTAGTCGCCGGACGCGACGAGCTTGATCGTCATCGCGCACTCCGCCGCGACCTTGCAGCCCGGTGACGCGAGGTCGAGCGCGAAGTTGTCGCCGGTGACGCGCTTGCTCGCGGGCTCGAGCTTCGCCGTCGCGCCGGCGTCCCTCGACTTGCCCGCGTCGGCGACGGCAGGCGCGCTCGCGGACGGCGGAGCGGAGGCGGCGGAAGCGGTCGACGCCGCGGCGGGCGCGCTCGCCGCGGGCGAGGCGCTCGGGGCGCTCGGGGCGGGATCCTTCGGAGTCGCGCTCTCCCCCGGCGCCCCGCCGCCCTTGTCGCAGGCGGCCATGGAGAGGAGCCCAACCAGCGTGACGGTCTTCGCAAGCTCGAGGCGCATCGCCCTCGCATTCTAGTACCAACGAGCCGCCCGCGGCGCCCCCTCGACACGCCCCGCGGCGCGTTCAGCGGCGGCACCTCACGACGGCCTTGGCGGCGCGTCACGACGGCGCGCCTCACGATCACGATCGCCTTGGCGGCGCGTCACGACGGCGCGCCTCACGATGGCCTTGCCGGCGCGGCGGGCGGCACGTCACGACCGCCCCGAGCCGGCCGCCTCGCGAGCCTCCCGGCCGACGGAATCAGGGCCTGCCGCGGCCGAAGTGCGCAGCCACGCGCTGGGGCGAGAGCGCGCGGTCGTAGATCGCGATTTCGTCGAGCTTTCCCTCGAGGTAGTTGCCGCCGCCCGACCACGCGCCGAGGACGAGCGGCGCGTCGACCTTGGTGAAGACGAGCGACGCCGGCCGGCTGCAGACCTCGAGCGCGTCACGGTAGGCGCGGATCGTGGCTCCGTCGTAGGTGCCGACGACGTGGTACCAGCGGCCCGTCGTCAGCGTGACGTCGCAGAAGGCGGAGGCCCCGTCGGCCGCCCGCAGCTCGACGGTGCAGCCGCCCGAGCTCTGGTGGCAGAAGATGCTGTAGCCGACGTCGTCCCGGCGCTTCGTGACGACGCGGCGGTAATCGGCGTCGAGGACGTCGACCCAGATCCACGCCTCGAGCGAGATCGGGACGTTGCCGTCGAAGTCGAGGACGTCGCCGATCTGGACGCTGCCGTTCGTGCCGGCGAGCCCGAGCGACGTGTCACCGTCGTCGGTCACTCCCGGGACGCCGAGCGTCACGCCCCCCTGGTAGCCGCCCCGGTGCGCGCCGACCTCGTCCGTCGCGTCGAGCCCGGAGCTCTCCCCGAGGCGCCAGTAGCCGATCGGCGCGTCGGCCATCACCTCCGCGCGATACCCCGAGCCGCCGTCGGCCGCGTCATCGCCCGCGTCGCGGGCCGGCGCGCCGCTCGATCCGCTCGCCGCGTCGTCCCCGCCCGCGTCCCCTCCCCCCGGCGCGGGCGCACCGCTCGAGTACGCGCTGAGATCCCACGCCGAGCACGCCCAGAGCGACCCGGTGGCCACCGCCGCCACGACGACGACACGCATCGCGTCGAGCATACCACCCGGGCGGAGCTCGCGCCGCGCCGCTCGCGCCCACTCACGCGCGCCCAGGCCACGCCGCTCGCGCCTGCATCACACCGGGGCGCGCAGGATCGCGGCAAGCGTCTCGCGGAGGTAGCGCACCGCGAGCGCGACGGTCCGCTCGGAGGAGTCGGGGCGGTCGCGGAGCGGCGGCGCGACTTCCATCACGTCACCTCCGAGGACGCCCACCGTCTCGCCGAGCCGCCGGATCAGGGCGACGACGAAGTCCGGCTCGAGGCCGTCCGGCTCCGGCGTTCCGGTCGCGTCGGCCCATCGGCTGTCGGTGCCGTCGATGTCGTTCGAGAAGTAGACGCCGGTGACGCCGAGCCGTTCGAGGTGCGCGACGAGCGCGTCGAGCACCCCGTCGGGATCCCGCTTGCACTCGTCCGCCCAGAACTGGCGCACGCCGAGCGACGACTCCCAGTGACCGCGATCGTGGCGAGACGCCCGCGTGCCGACCTGCACGAGGCGGCCGTCGCGCTGGAACAGCTCGTTCATGTGCCACGACCACGTCGCGAAGCAGATCTTGATGCCGAGGCGGTGCTCGAGGAGATCGGTGTGGGCGTCCGGCTGGACCACGCCCCAGCGATCGCGACGCGCGCGAGAGAGCGCAGAGACGACCGGCCACGCGGTGGAGTGATCGCCTCCGAGCACGACGGGCGCGACGGCGGGGTTCAGCTGGAAGACGAGGTCGAGCGCGCGCTCGGCGATCGAGAGCGGCGACACCGGCAGGCTCGCGCGCTCGGCCTCCGGGACCGACGGGTACAGCGCGGCGCGCGTCGCCGCCTTCTGCGTCTCGGCGAGCATGTCGTCGTGGAGGAGCTGCGGCACCACGAAGACGTCGCCGATGTCGACGATCCCGAGCTCCGCCGCGCGATCGGGGAACGTGGGGAGCTCCTCGAGGAGGCGCGAGCGCATCGCCTGCGGACCGAGGTTCGCGCCGCGGCGAAAGCCGGCGCCGACGTCCGACGGGATCCCGAGGACGATCGCCTTGGCGGACGCGATGCGCGCGAGCGCGTCGCGGAAGCGCGCGTCGACCTCGGTCGCGCTCGACGCGCCGTAGAGTTGCCTCTGCAGCGCTTCCTGCTCCGCGCGCCCGGTGGACACGAGGTAGAGCCCGCCGCCGGCGGGTCGAAGCAGGAGAGCGAGCTCGTCGAGCGGCGTCACGCGCGCGAAGCTAGCACGGCCACGGCGCGGCGCGAGACCGGTCGCCGTGCCGCTCGGGTGGACGCCGTACGGCTCAGGTGACGCGAAGACGGACCTCGCCCGACGCGACCCTGGCGATCGCGCCGTCGGCCCGACGGACGAGCAGCCGGCCGTCGGGATCGATCCCGCACGCCGTGCCTGCCAGGACGCCGTCGTCGCCCTCGACCGCGCGGCCCGCGAGCGCGTCGTGCGCGGCGAGCCGCCCGTGGACGGCGCCGAGGCCGCGATGGGCGACCTGCTCGACGTCGCGCTCGAGGGACGCGAGCACGTCGGCGAGGAGCTCGGCGCGATCGGGCGGGCTCGCCGCCTCGCGCGCGACCGACGTGGCGATCGCCGCGAGCTCCTCGGGGAAGTCGCGCGTGTGGACGTTCACGCCGATTCCCACGACGACGTGCTCGACCTTCGCTCCCGCGAGCGCCGACTCGACGAGGACGCCGGCGACCTTCCGCCAGCCCGCTCCGCTCCGGTCGCGGACGACGACGTCGTTCGGCCATTTCACGAGCGCGCGCTCTCCGTCGCGCTCGCCGAGGGCCCGCGCGACCGCGTCGCGGACCGCGAGGCCGCACACGAGCGACAGCGGCGGCACACGCGCCGGCGCGCACGAGACCCGCAGCAGGACCGAGAAGAGCAGGCTCTCCCCCATGGGCGAGACCCACGCCCGCCCCTGTCGTCCGCGCCCTCGCGTCTGGCTCTCGGCGATCCAGACGGCGCCGTGCGGTGCGCCCGCGCGCGCGCCCGCCTTGGCGTCGTCGTTCGTCGAGCCCGTCTCGACGAGCATGTGAAGCGGCTCGCCGAGGCGGCCGCCGCGAGCGCGCAGCGCGTCGGCGACGCGGGCGAGGTCGGTCGCCACGTGGCTCGCGCCGGACATCACCCTTCGCCCGCGCTAGCGCGCGGGCGGCCTCGATCCGGGCGCGTCGACCGGCGCGAAATCGAGACCGATGTCCGCGGCGGGTGTCGAGTGCGTGAGCGCGCCGACGCTGATCGCGTCCACGCCCGCGCGCGCGAGCTCGCCGACGCGCTCGAGCGTGATCCCCCCCGACGCCTCGAGCAACGCGCGCCCGCGCGTCCGGCGGACGGCCTCCTGACCGTCTCGGTGTCCATGTTGTCGAGCAGGACGATGTCCGCGCCCGCGACGAGCGCCTCCTCGAGCTGCTCGAGCGAGTCGACCTCGCACTCGATCTTGCTCGTGTGCGGCGCGCGCGCCCGCGCCCGCGCGATGGCCGTCCGGACGCCGCCCGCCGCGACGATGTGGTTGTCCTTGATGAGCACCGCGGACCCGAGGTCGTTGCGGTGGTTGTGCCCGCCGCCGCGGCGTACGGCGTAGCGCTCGAGGAGGCGCAGGCCCGGCGTCGTCTTGCGGGTGTCGGTGATGCGCGTCTTCGTCCCGTCGGGGAGCGCCGCGACGTACCGGGCCGTCGCCGTCGCCACGCCGCACATGCGCTGGACGAGGTTCAGCGCGACGCGCTCCCCCGTCAGGAGCGAGCGCGCGCGGCCCTCGACGGTGAAGAGCACCGCGCCGGCCTTCACCTTCGCGCCCTCGGCGACCGCCGCGGTGAAGCGCACGGTCGGATCGACCGTCGCGAAGACACGCCCGGCGACGTGGATCCCGCACGCGACGAGCTCCTTGCGCGCGACGCCGCTCGCGCTCGCGCGCTGGTCCTCGGAGACGCAGGCCTCGGTGGTGACGTCCCCCGCGCCGAGGTCCTCCTCCAGGGCGCGGACGATGACGGCGTCGATCAGGGACAGCGGCAGCTCGGTCGTGGGCATGATTCGTCTCGTCGCCCCGTCGGGGGCGGCCAGTATGCGTCACCCGGACTCGACGCGCCAGCCGCGCTTCGCGCGTTCGCGGGCGCTCCTCGTCACGAGCGGCTCGGCTCAGTAGACGCGGAAGCCCCTGCCGAGCAGCTCGCTGAAGACGTTGCACATCGCGTGGAACGCGATGCCGGCGCCGATGCCCTTGGTGCGGTAGCGGAGGAAGCCGAAGGCCAGCGACGGGAAGAAGACCGCGAGGCGCGCGGGATCGTGGATCGTCGCGAAGTGACCGAGCGCGAAGATCGCGCTCGTCACCAGCAGCGCGGGTCCGAGGCTCGCGCCGAAGAGCCTGAGGCGCCTCGGCGACCTCGCCCCGGTCGTCGGATCCGTCCGCCACCCGAAGCCGGGCAGCGCCTCGTCGAGCCGCGACTGCAGGTAGCCACGGTAGAACGCCTCCTCGGGCAGCGCGATGATCACGAGCTGGCCGAACACGTCGCTCAGCGCCTTCATCGGCTCGAGGTCGAGCGTGAACGCGCCGCG
The DNA here is from genome assembly GCA_019637195.1 of Labilithrix sp. Classification (GTDB taxonomy): domain Bacteria; phylum Myxococcota_A; class Polyangia; order Polyangiales; family Polyangiaceae; genus Labilithrix. The sequence continues at coordinate 68,174 of JAHBWA010000028.1, forward strand.
CGGGTGCCAGAACCTCTGCCACCCGAAGTAGAACGGCACGAACGTGACGGCCGCGAAGAGGAGCGCCCAGCCGAGCGCCTGCGCGGCGCTGCGGACGAGGCGCTGGAGATCGAGCTTGCCCGGCAGGACGATCCCGCCGAGCGCGAGCCCGGACGCCTCGACCCCCGCGTCGTCGCCGCGCCAGACGAAGGCCCACGTCGCGCCGAGGAAGACCAGGCCCACAGCCATCGCGACGTAGCTGTCCGGGAGCAGCGCCGAGCCGGCGGTGACGGCACCGGTGACCACGGCCGCGACCGTGAGCGCCTCGACGACGGCCCGACGGCGCGAGCCCGCGGGCACCTCGGACGAGAGCGAAGACGCCGCCGGCGCGTCCTCGGGCGACGTGACGGGCGGATCGACGGCGACGTCCGCGTTCTTGTCGGGCTCCGCGACCATCTCCCGCGCCGATCAGCGGCAGGTGAGACGGGCCGCGAAGACCTCCGCCGGGCCCTTCGCCGTGTCGGAGTCCTGCCACGCCATGTACCACTCGTTCTTCGTGGCGCCCGCGGCGATCGAAGGGCGCGGGTTCGCGGTCTCGTACATGCGCAACACCGACGACGGCGGGAGCACCGGACCTCCGTCGTTCACGACCGAGAACTTGATGTACGGCTTCTCGTACCACGCGACGGACACCTGCCCGTTGTTCACGCCGAGCGCCGGGCGCCCGCCCTTGTCGGAAAGCTTCTTCCGCCAGAGGACCTTGTTCGCGATGGGGTCGATCTTGGCGATCGACGCCCCGCCCGCCTCGACGTGCCAGACGACGAAGCAGCCGTCGTTGCCGCAGGCGATCGCCGGAGCGTCGGCCGGGACCTTCTCCTCCGACACCATCGAGACGTCGCCGAGGACGCGGTCCTCGCGTGAGCTCTTGACCTCCTCGAGGCCCTTCTCCGCCTCGGCGAGCGGGACGCGCATGCGCGTGATCGAGTGGGTCTTCTCGCGATCGTTCTCGAGCTTGTACGCGATGATGAGCGTGTTCGCGGAGACGGCGACGCTCGGGTATTTCACGCGCGGCGCTCCCCACTTCGACTTCGGCGGCGCGACGTAGTCGGTCAGGCGCGTCTCCGCGCTCAGCGTGTCGAGGTCGTTCGACAGGTGACGGACGAAGAGGTCGTGCTCGCCGTCCTTGTCCCGATCGTCCTGCCAGACGACCCAGAACCCCTCGGGGCCCTTGTCGATCGCCGGCCAGAACTGCCCGGGCTTCGTCCCGCCGACGCGGACGACCTGTCCCTTGTACTGGTCGATGCGCCCGTCCCCGTCGAGCAGACGCGCGCGGACCCCGGCCTCCTTGCCCTTCTCGTCCCAATAGAGGAGCACGAGGCGATCGGTGCCCAGCGTCGCGAGCTGCGGGCGCTCGGCCTGCGTCGCGTCGGGCGTCAGGTCACGCACCGGGCTGATCGCCTTGCCCGTCGGATCGATCACGACGCCGTAGGCGTGGTTGGTCCCCGGCCGCTCGTGGTCGTCGATCCACGTGACGAGCGCGCCCTTGGAGATCGGCGCGATGGCCGGTCGCTCGGCCGGCTTCGTGCTCGAGAAGCGAGGCCGGGAGAAGGCGGAGACCCTGCACGGGCCGGTCGCCTTATCGGCGATCTTCGTCTGGTCGATGAAGACCTTCGAGACGGTGACGCCCGCCGGGCCGGCCTCGGTGGCCTCCTTGAACTTCTTGTGCGCGGCGACGACGTCGCCCACGCTGAAGAGCCGCTGGCCCTCGGCGATCGACGGCACCCATTTGGGCTCGTCGAGCGGCGGCGGGTCCTTCTGCCCGCTCGCGACGTCGTGCGGCGTGGCGGAGGCGACCGACTGGACGATCGGCGCGAAGACCTGCGGGGCGAGGAAGCGCACCCACACGAAGATGGCGACCGAGATGCCGCCCGCGAGGAACGCCGCCGCGAGGCCCAGCCGGAGCGGCGACGTCTTCGCCGGGGCGGCCGGCACCTCGTGCTGCGAGGTGGTCGTCGGGATGTCGGTCGACGCGCGCGTCACGAGCGGCATCGGGCTGGACGGATCGCTGCCGAAGGTCCCGCGCCCGCCGTTCGCCGGCGCGTCGCCGCGGCGGCTCGTGGACGGGATCGGCGCCGGCGCCTCTTGCGGCCCCACGCCCCCCGGCGGCGCCGCGCGTCCGTGGGCGCCCGACCCTGGGAGCTGCAGGCCCGGGTAGCTCGCGCTCGAGACGGGGCGCTGGCCCCACGCCTCGACGAAGGCGTCGGCGAGCTCCTTCGCGCCCTGGAAGCGCAGGTTCGGGTCGCGCTCGAGGCACTTCTTGAACCAGGCGTCGAAGCTCGGCGGCAGGTCCGCGCGCTGCTGCGAGGGGACGGGGATCGGCCCGGTCGCGATCGCCGCGAACGTCATCGCCACGCCTTGATCCATGTTCCAGACGGGCCGGCCGATGAGGCATTCGTACGCCATGCAGCCGAGCGCCCAGAGATCGGCGCGGTGATCGACGTTCCCCTGCCCCTTCACCTGCTCCGGGGACATGTACGCCGGCGTCCCGAAGACGGCGCCTTCGCGCGTGAGGCGCTTCTGCGCCTTCTCCTCGGGGTTCACCGGCGCGTAGAACTTGGCGAGGCCGAAGTCGAGGATCTTGCAGATGTCGTCGCCGTCCTCGCCCTTCGTCAGGAAGATGTTCTCGGGCTTGAGGTCGCGGTGGACGATGCCCGACGAGTGCGCCTTCACGAGGCCGCGCGCCGTGTGGACGATGCAGCGGATGGTCGTCTCGAGATCGATGATGCGCACGCGCGCCATCCGGTCGTAGAGCGACTCGCCCTCGAGCAGCTCCATCGTGATGAACGGACGGCCGTCGTCGAGTCGACCAGAGTCGTAGACGTCGACGATGTACGGGCTGCGCACGCTCGCGGCCGCTCGGGCTTCACGGAAGAACCGCTCGATGACGATCGTGGACGCCGCGAGCTCGCTCGCCAGCACCTTGACCGCGACCTTCTTGCCGAGCGAGAGCTGCTCCGCTTCGTACACGGCGGCCATGCCGCCACGTCCGATTTCGCGGGCGACTCGGTACTTGCCGACCAGGAGGGTCCCGACCGGGATCTTCGACTCGTTGCCAGACACTTAGTCGCGGAAAATGCTACGCCGTTTCGCGGCGAAACGAAAAGGCTTACGGTAGGTGGCGTGCCGGCGGACCGAGACTCAGCGTTGGGTGACGATCCGGCGGCGCGGCGGGAACGTTTAGCCGCGATCGGAGAAATCGCGGCAGAGATCGCGCACGAGCTCCGCAACGCCCTGCAGATTGTCTCGGCGAACGTGTACCTCGCCCGGCAGGATCCGGCCGGTTGCGAGCCCAATCTCGCCAAGATCGAGCGGAGCGCCCGCCTGGCGCACGCGATCGTGGACGACCTGATGGCCCTCGCCCGGGGGGAGCCGGCCCACGCCGAGCCGGTCCCGGTGGCAGAGCTGCTCGGCGCCGCCCGCGAGCTCCTCCCCGAGCCGGGCGCCGACTTCGTCGACGAGCTCACCCCCCCCGGGGTGCCCGTGCGCGCCCACCCGGGCCTCGCCGCCCGCCTCCTCCACGCGCTCTACGAGAACGCGATCCGGGCGAGCGCTCCGCGGCGACCGCGGGTGCTCACGAGGGCCGAGCGCGTCCCCGGCCCCGACGGACGCGTCGCGATCGTCGTGGCCGACGACGGTCCCGGGGTCGCGCCCGAGATCGCCGAGACGCTCTTCGAGCCCCTCGTCACCCGCTCGGCGGGCGGCACCGGGCTCGGGCTCGCGCTCGCGCGACGCATCGCCGCCGCCCACGGCGGATCGATCGCCCTCGTGGCCGGCGACGGCGCCGGCGCGACGTTCCGCCTCGAGCTCCCGACGGGCGAGCCTGAAGCGCCCTCCCCTCCCGCGAACGAGGACCGTCTCCGATGAAGCGATGGGCCGTCGTGCTCGGCTGCGCGGCGATCGCCGCCGTAGCCCTGTGGTTCACCTTCTTCCGGGCGTCCGAGGAGGACCAGATCCGAAAGACGCTCGGCGAGCTCGCGGCGATCGTCGCGGTCAAGGACGGCGACACGCTCCTCTCGCGAATGGGTCGCCTGCGGAGCCGCATGAAGGAGGTCGTCGACGACGACGTGCGCGTCCACGTCGCGGAGCTGAACATGGATGTGCGAGGCCGGCACAAGCTCGAGGAGGACGCGACCAAGGCCGGCCTCATGTTCCAGAGCGCCGACTGCACGTTCGCGAGCCTCTCGATCAAGGTGGACCCGGCAGGGACCGTCGCGACCGTCGACGGCGTCGCGCTCGTCACCGCGCTGCGAGGCGGAGAGCGCAAGGTCGACAAGCGCGACGTGCACTTTCTGCTTCGCAAGGACGGCGCCTGGAAGGTCTCGACGATCGACGTCGCCGTCCCCGCGAACGAATGACGCGCGCGCCGCGCCGGCCGGCGCGCGCCCGCTGCGACGAGCTCCCTGGGCGTCAGGCGAACGCGCCGCGACGACGTCCCGCCCACATCACGATCGCGAGGACGACGAGCGCGCCGATCACGCTGCCGACGAAGCCCGCGGTGTGGAGCTGGAGAATCGGCCTGTGGCTGATCAGGTTCCCGACGATCCCGCCGAGGAACGAGCCGGCGATGCCGATGAGGGCGGTCGCGACGAAGCCCATCGACTGCCTGCCAGGCATGATGGCGCGCGCCAGGAAACCGACGATCAAACCGAAGAGTATGAACAGTAGAATCGACATGGCCGTGTCCTCCTTTGTGCGGAGGACAGCGAGCAAGCCATGCGCCAACGGGCCCGCCGGCGCGATCGCCGCGGCCCCGGGCGTCGCTCCACGACCGCGCCAGCTCGAGCGTCGGGGCGCATTGCCCCGCATCGAGGCGCGATCTAAGTAGAGCCGTCGTCCCTCGCTCGCGCCTCGAGCGCGCTCGATCTCGACGGCGCGCGCCCCTGCTCGTCGTCTCTCCCGCGAACCCCATGCTCCCCATCCGGCTCCGCGGAGCCACCACCCACAACCTCGCGTCGATCGACCTCGATCTCGCGCCCGGCGAGCTCGTCGCGCTCACGGGGCCGAGCGGCGCCGGCAAGTCGTCGCTCGCCCTCGACACGCTCTACGCCGAGGGTCAGCGCCGCTTCGTCGAGAGCTTCAGCCCGTACGCCCGGCAGTTCCTCGAGCGCCTCGAGCGGCCGCCCGTCCGCGCGCTCGATCCGGTCGCCGCGACCGTAGCGGTCGATCGGCGCGCGCCGGTGAAGTCGAGCCGCTCGACCGTGGCCACGCTGACGGACCTCGAGCCCTACCTCGCGGCGCTGTTCGCCTGCGAGGCCGTGCCGACCTGCCCCGCCTGCGGCGAGGCGGCGATCGCGACGAGCGCCGAGGGCGCCGCGGCGCGGGCCGTCGCCGATCTGGCGGATCGGCGCGCCTCGGTGAGCTACCCGGTCCGGCTCGAGAGCGCGGAGGCCTACCTCGAGCTTCGCGACGCCCTCGTGAAGGACGGCTACCGGCGCCTCGTCGTCGGCGGCGCCGTTCGCGACATCGACGACGTCCGGCCGAGCGAGGCCGGCCGACCCGACGTCGCGGTCGAGGTCGTCGTCGACCGCCTCAAGCTCGCCAAGGGCGAACGCCGCCGCCTGCAGCAGGCCATCGAGATCGCCTGGGAGCGGAGCGACGGGCGCGCCGAGCTCCGCGCCGAGGCCGACAAGGACGGCGTCGACGGCGCGCGGCACGTGCCCATCGGGCGCGGGCTCGTCTGCCCGTCGTGCGCGCGCGCGTTCGACGCGCCGCGGCCCGGGCTCTTCTCCTACAACTCTCCGCTCGGCGCGTGCGCCGCGTGCCGCGGCTTCGGCCGGGTCATCGCGGTCGACTGGGACAAGGTCATCCCCGACAAGGAACGGTCGATCGACGACGGCGCGATCAAGGCGTGGTCGGGCCGCTCGAGCGAGTGGGAGCGCGACGTGCTCCGGCGCTTCGCGAAGAAGCGGAGGATCCCGCTCGACGTGCCGTGGTCGTCGCTGAGCGACGACCAGCGCCGGCTCGTGATCGAGGGCGAAGGGGACTGGTCCGGCGGCAAGTACCCGGGCGTGGCCGCGTGGTTCAAGTGGCTCGAGACGCGCACCTACAAGATGCACATTCGCGTCTTCCTCTCGCGCTACCGCGACTACGTGCCCTGCACCACCTGCGCGGGCGCGCGCCTCAACGAGATCGCCCGCAGCTACCACGTCGCCGGGCTCGACCTCGGCGGCTGGCACGCCCTCACCGTGGAGGACGCGCGCGCGCGGCTCGAGTCGGTGACGCCCGTCAACGCGCAAGGCAAGCGCGTCAAGGCGGAGCTCGCGTCGCGGCTCGCGTACCTCGACGCCGTCGGCCTCTCGTACCTCCCGCTCGATCGCCAGGCGCGCACGCTCTCGGGCGGCGAGGCCCAGCGCGCGAGCCTCACGACCGCGCTCGGCGCGTCGCTCACCGGGACGCTCTTCGTCCTCGACGAGCCGACCGTCGGCCTCCACGCCACCGACGTCCCGCGCCTCGCGCGCGCGATGGACGAGCTGGCGCGGGCCGGCAACACGGTGCTCGTCATCGAGCACGATCGGGACGTCGTCGAGCGATGCGATCGCGTCGTCGAGCTCGGTCCGGGCGCCGGACCGCGCGGCGGCCGCCTGCTCTTCTCGGGCACGCCCGCCGAGCTCGCGAAGAGCGACACCGCGACGGGCAAGGCCTGGCGCCGGCCGCGCGACGCCGCGCGGCGGCGACGGAGGCCCGACGCGTGGATGGAGCTCCGCGGCGCGCGCGAGAACAACCTCGCGATCGCCGAGCTCCGCGTCCCGCTCGGCGTCCTCACGGCGATCACCGGGCCGAGCGGCTCCGGCAAGAGCACCCTCGCCGAGGACGTCCTCTACCGCGCCGTCGCGCGCCGGACGGGCGAGAGCGGCGTGCCGAAGGCCGGCAGCTTCGCGTCGCTCGAGGGCGACGGGGCGCTCTCGCGCGCCGTGCTGGTCGACCAGTCCCCGCTCGGCCGCACCGCGCGCGGCAACGCCGCGACCTACACGAAGGCGTGGGACCGCGTGCGCATGCGCTTCGCGGCCGAGCCCGAGGCGCGGCGGCGAGGGCTCTCTCCGGCGTCGTTCTCCTTCAACGTCCCCGGCAAGGGACGCTGCGAGACCTGCTCGGGCGAGGGCTACGAGACCGTCGAGATGCAGTTCCTCGCGGACGTGATGCTCCTCTGCCCGGTCTGCCACGGCAAGCGCTTCAACGCCGACGTCCTCGCGGTCACATCGCGCCCGCGCGGCGGCGGCGCCGGGCGGACGGTCGCCGACGTGCTCGCGATGACCGTCGACGAGGCGCTCGCGTTCCTCTCGCCGAAGGACGAGCGCGACTACGTCCTCGAGCGCGCGCTCGAGCCGCTCGTCCAGGTCGGGCTCGGGTACCTCCCGCTCGGGCAGCCTCTCTCCACGCTGTCGGGCGGCGAGGCCCAGCGCCTGAAGCTCGCCCGCGCGCTCTCGAGCGAGACCGCGGGCACGCTCTTCGTCGTCGACGAGCCGAGCGCGGGCCTCCACGCCGAGGACGCCGCGCACGTCGTCGGGGCGCTGCGCGCGCTCGTCGACGGCGGCGCCACGGTGATCATGGTCGAGCACGATCTGTCGGTCGTGTGGGAGGCCGACTGGGTGATCGATCTCGGGCCCGGCGGCGGACCGCGCGGCGGGCAGATCGTCGCGGCGGGCACCCCCGAGGCGATCGCCGCGAGCGCGACGAAGACCGGCGAGGCGCTGCGCGCGCGGAGCGCCCCCGCCGGCGCCGAGGAGGCGGGCCCCGCAGGGAGAGCGCGCGCCGGCAAGACGACGCGGCGCGCCGCGAGACGCGGCGAGGCTCGGCCCGCGGCCCGCGCGCCGGACGCGATCGCCGTGCACCACGCGCGCGAGCACAACCTGAAGGACGTCTCGTGCAAGGTTCCGCACGGCAAGCTGTGCGTCGTCACGGGCCCGAGCGGGTCCGGCAAGAGCTCGCTCGCGTTCGACGTCGTCTTCGCCGAGGGCCAGCGACGCTTCATGGAGACGCTGACGCCCTACGCGCGCCAGTTCCTCCCGACCTTGCCGCGCCCCGACGTCGACCTCGTGACCGGCGTCCCGCCGTCGATCGCGCTCGAGCAGCGGACCTCGCGCGCCGGCGCCAACTCGACGGTCGCGACGGTCACCGAGATCGCCCACTACCTGCGCCTGCTCTACGCGAAGGTCGGCGATCTGCACTGCCCGAAATGCGGCGGGCACGTCGCGCCGAGCTCGCCGGACGAGCTGTTCGCGCGCGTCCGCGCGCTCGACGGCAAGCGCACGCTCTACGCCCCCGCGGTCCGCGCCCGGAAGGGCACGTACCTCGACGTCTTCACGAACGCGGCGCGCGCGGGGCTCCAGAGCGCCCGCGTCGACGGCGCGCTCGTCGCGATCGATCCGCCGCCGAAGCTCGCGAAGACGAAGGAGCACTCGATCGACCTCATCCTCCACTACGGCCCGCTCGCCGACCTCGATCGCGCCGCGTTCGATCGCGCGCTCGCCTGGGGCGACGGCGCCGTCCGCGTGGCCCGAGGCACGCCGTCGGCCGAGCCCGCCGCCAGCGAGGAGATCCTCTCGACCTCGCGCGCGTGCACCCGCTGCGGCACGGGCATCCCCGAGCTCGACCCGCGCTGGTTCTCGTTCAACACGAAGCAGGGCCAGTGCGAGGCGTGCGAAGGGAGCGGCCTCCGCGGCGGCGAGGGCGACGCCGAGGTCGACGAGGGCAAGCCGCGCCCCAGGTGCCGCGCCTGCGAGGGCGATCGCCTCGCCCCGATCCCGCGGAGCGTCCGCCTCGGCGGCACGACGTACCCGCACCTGATGAACATGAGCGTCGCCGCGGCGCTCGCGAAGGTCGAGCGCCTGACGCTCACCGGCAAGAGCGCGACCATCGCGAAGGCGCCGCTCGCCGAGCTCGTCCGCCGGCTCGGGTTCGTCGTCGAGGTCGGTCTCGGTTACCTCGGCCTCGGCCGCGCGGCGAGCACGCTCTCGGGGGGCGAGATGCAGCGGCTCCGCCTCTCCGCGCAGCTGGGGAGCGGCCTCACCGGCGCGCTCTACGTCCTCGACGAGCCGACGATCGGCCTCCATCCGCGCGACACTCAGCGCCTCATCGCCAACCTCCGCGCCCTCGTCGACACCGGCTCCACGGTGCTGGTCGTCGAGCACGACGCCGAGACGATCCTCGCGGCCGATCACCTCACCGATCTCGGCCCCGGCGGCGGGCGGACCGGAGGTCACGTCATCGCCGAAGGCGCGCCCGCCGCGGTCCTCGCCGTGGCCGCGTCGCCCACCGGACAGGCGCTGCGCGAGCCGCTCGGCGTCGTCCGCCCGCGCCGGCCGCCGAGCGACGCGTGGATCGAGGTCCGGGGCGCGCGCGCGAACAACCTCGACGACGTCACGTTCCGCGTCCCGGTCGGTCGCATGTGCGTCGTCGCCGGCGTGAGCGGCTCGGGCAAGAGCACGCTCGTCCAGCGCGTCTTCTTCCCCGCGCTCCGGCGCCACCTCGGCCTGGTCGCGCCCACTCCCGGCCCCCACCGCGCGATCGACGTCCCGAAGGGGGTCCGCCGCGCGCTCGCCGTCGATCAATCGCCGATCGGACGGACGCCGCGCTCCGTGCCCGCGACCTTCCTCGGCGTCTGGGACGAGATCCGCAAGCTCTTCGCCTCGCTCCCCGAGGCGAAGGTCCGCGGGTACACGCCCGGGCGCTTCTCCTTCAACACGCCGCACGGCGGGCGCTGCCCGGCCTGCGACGGCCAGGGCTCGATCGTCGCCGAGATGTCGTTTCTGCCGGACGTCGTCACGCCGTGCGAGACGTGTCAGGGCGCGCGGTTCGAGCCGGCGACGCTCGACGTGCGGTGGGCGGGCCTGTCGATCGGCGACGCCCTCCGGCTCTCGGCCGAGGACGCCGCGAACGTCTTCGCAGCTCATCCGAAGATCGCCCGGCCGCTCCGTACGCTCGCCGAGCTCGGCGTCGGCTACGTCGCGCTCGGCCAGGGCTCCAACACGCTCTCCGGCGGCGAGGCCCAGCGGCTCAAGCTCGCGAGCGAGCTCACCGCAGGCGCGGCGCACGAGCCGACGGTCTACGTGCTCGACGAGCCCACGACGGGCCTCCACCTCTCGGACGTCGCGCGCCTCGTGCGCGTGCTCGATCGCCTGGTCGAGCGCGGCGACACCCTCGTCATCGTGGAGCACCACCCCGACGTGATCGCCAACGCCGACTGGGTGGTCGAGCTCGGTCCGGAGGCCGGTGAAGCGGGCGGACGCGTCGTCTTCGAGGGCGAGCCGAAGGCGCTCGCGAAGAAGAAGACGGCGACGGGCCGCGCGCTCGCGGCCCTCTCACGCGGCGGTTCGATCGAAGCCGCGGAGTAGCGGCGTCCGCGCGACGGTCGAGCTGCGGACGTCGGCGCCACACTGTCCCCGCGGGGCACGTCGTCCGAGCGCCGCGCCGCGCCGGATCCCGCGGCGCGCCTGCGTTTCGCGGGTGCTCTCTCTCGCGGCCGGGGAGGCACGCGCGATGCAGCCGACCGTGGTCACCGTGGACAGAGGACTTTCAGTGGTACTTGCGATGATGATGGGCGCGGCGTTGTTCGCCGCCGAGGCCTGCGGCGGAGGCGACGAGCTCCCGCCGCCCCTGACGAACCCCGGACGGACGAACCCACCGTCAGCGGCGGCCGGCGGCGGCAACCCGGGCGGCGGCGACACCGCGGGCAGCGGTGGCGACACCGCGGGCGGCGGCGACACCGCGGGAGGCACGGGCGGTGGCGGCGACACCGCGGGCGGCGGCGACACCGCGGGAGGCACGGGCGGTGGCGGCGCGGGCGACCAGACGTCCGAGGTCAATCCCGGCAACGGGCTGCTACCGAATCCAACCGACGCGATCGGCGCCGCGATCGACGGCGGCTAAGACGCGGTGCTCGCCCGACCGACACGACGCGCGCGCGTGTGCCAGCACGTGTGCCGCCTGCGCGACCGTCGCGCAGCGCGAGCGGCGGGCAGCGCGAGCGGCGGGCAGCGCGAGCGGCGGGCAGCGCGAGCGGCGGGCAGCGCGAGCGGTGGGCAGCGCG